>CAZYUA010000013.1:0-24667 GCA_964650525.1 uncultured Prolixibacteraceae bacterium | reverse complement strand
TGGCGGAATTACTGCTTCCCGTAACGGAGCCCACGGAGGTAATGCCATACCGGCCCAACCGTACCCATCTGAGAAATTTTTTCATACCCATATTATTAAAAATTAATTGATTGTGCAAATCTAACGACTTTACAAAAAGGAACCGTATACAAATTACGGCATCTTCTACCATTTTTACTGATTCGGAGGGACTAAAAGGTACGACATCTTTTGAATCCATACATTTGAGGTGAAATGACAAAGTAAATTTGACATTTTTGCCAAAATTGGTTATAAAAGGCGCCTGAATTTCGATAAGCAAGACAAGGAGCACATTGCCGCCTACATTGAATTGGTTCCTTCTTTATTAAATATTCACTTTTTTTGAAATACAACCTGAAAGATGCTGAAACACAGACACCACATTTCCATTTGCCGAAGATATCTTTCTGAACCGGAAGCAAATGCCTGTTTGTTTTGAAGGCCATTGGGAAATTCATTTAGGGAGATGAAAGAGGGAGCATCCTTATCCGCCAGGTTTGCGATGATTTCCCTCTTTACTGACAACTTACCCTTTACCAGCATCAGCACGAACCCGGAATTTTCAGGGTATGAAAATATTTCCCTGAATTGTTTGACCTGTAAAAATTAGTTGGTAACTTTATCTGGACTGTTTTAATCAAACCTGATCACTTATGAGAAAACCGGTTTTATACGTGTTAAGTGCGGATTTGAGCTATCCTGGCTCTAATTATGATTTTTCCAGGATTGATTCTTTTATGCAATATTGGTCTGACAGAGGACATGGTTCTCAATAGAATCCACTAAAAAGCCTGAATTATCATAATATTGAAAACGATTCCTTTCTCAAAATTCTTTGCCAGATTTGAAAAATTTTACACTCCATTCCTGTCCTGAGGGCATATCGGTCCTGGCATTTGCTAAAATGGCAGGAACAATTTTCATTCAGATAAGGTCATGAATATTTCCGGAAACAACTTGCTTATCATAATTTATAAACTAAAATCAACTATGAAATGAAAAGAAAACGATTACTGAAAGTGGTAAGTTTGATCGTACCATTGTTACTGATTTCAGTCTGGAGCTTTGGCCAGACCCTTCAGGTTCAGGGTAGCGTTAAAGACGCAAACGGTTCGTCAATTCCTGGCGCTACTGTGATTCTGAAAGGAACTACTCAAGGAACCACTACCGGTTCAGACGGAAATTTTATCCTTCAAAATGTAAGTCCGAATGCTGTATTGGTTTTCTCTTTTGTCGGGATGAAATCACTGGAGGTTCCCGTGAGTGGCCGTACGGTGATCAATGCCATCCTGGTGTCTGAAGTACTGGGTTTGGAAGAAGTTGTGGTGGTGGGGTATGGTACACAGCGGAAAGAAGCGGTTACGGGATCAGTGGTTTCCATAGGAGGAGATGCCATTCGGGAAATTCCGTCTTCGAATTTCACAAATTCCATTCAAGGTCGCTTGCCGGGTGTTCAATTATCACAAACCTCCAGCCGGCCTGATGCGACAATGCAGATCCGCGTCCGTGGTACACGTTCGCTGACCGCCAGCAACGATCCGTTGGTGGTTCTCGATGGGATCCCGTTTGTCGGGTCCATCAATGAAATCAACACCAACGATATCAAGAGCATGGATATTCTGAAGGATGCATCGGCCACGGCGGTTTACGGTTCCCGTGGAGCAAACGGGGTCATTCTGATCACGACCAACAGGGGACAAAAAGGCCAAAAGGGCAGAATTACCTACAATGGCAATTACAGTGTAAATAAGATTTTTGCCAAGTATCCCATGATGGACGGGCCGGAATTTGTTGCGATCCGTGCAGCAGCGCAAAGATACTCAAACGGGCCTGATGAAGCGGATAATGTAAATATCGACTGGCAGGACCTGTTTTTCAGGGATGGTTTCCAGACCAGCCACGACATCGGTCTCTCGGGAGGTACGGTCAATGGCAGTTATAATTTTGGTATCGGCAATTATCAGAATCAGGGCGTGGTCCCGACCAACAAATTCAGTCGGACCAGTTTACGTGCGGCTGTTGACCAGGAAATAGGGAAGCATTTCCTTTTTGGTTTCACATCAAACAACAACTTCAATACAACGACTGGTAATCAGGTGGGATTGTACGGTATCCTGAGCATGTCACCGATTGCCAATCCTTACAACGATGATGGGTCCCTAAAGAGATTTGTGAGAATGGGAGCGGATGATCAGTTTGTCTGGACAAGAGATATTCTGGAAGGATTTAAGGATGATTATTTAAGCCTGAACAGGGGTTATGCCACTTTCAACTCGATCTATGGAGAAGTAAGGATTCCATGGGTAGAGGGCTTAAAATTCCGTACCACATTAGGATTGGATTTCATTCAGGACAACAACGGGAATTACACTGCTGAGGGGATAGGGAGTGTCAATCCTGATACTGAATCCACGGCTTCCATCAGCAATTACCATACCTACCATTGGAATTTTGATAATTTGCTGACTTTCGACCGTGTTTTTGCTGAAAAACACAGGGTCAATGCGGTTGCCCTATACTCAGCCGAGCAAAGTACAGGCTTCAACTCAGGCTCTTCAGCCAGGCGTATACCCTCCCCCCAATTTCAGTTTTACAGTCTGGGGCAATCACTGGGTGAAATGACAGTCAGCGCTGGCGGGTATTCGCAAACCGGTTTACTCTCCTATATGGGGCGTGTGATGTACGAATTCAATAACCGGTACATGTTAACAGCCACGGTCCGGTCCGACGGTTCCTCCCGGCTGGCGGAAGGGCACAAATGGCATACCTATCCTGCTGTATCAGCAGGATGGAACATCGGCGAGGAATCGTTTATGAAAAATATCAATGCCATTGACCGGTTGAAACTCCGCGCAGGGTACGGTCAAACCTCCAACCAGTCTGTTGCGGCTTATAGTACTCTTGGACGTTTGAGTTCCAGGGATTACAACTTTGGCACAACATACGCCACAGGGTATTATGTAACCCAACTTCCCAATGAAAATCTGGGCTGGGAATATTCAGAAACGTACAACCTTGGATTGGACTTTACTTTACTGAAGAACCGCCTTTCCGGGACCATTGAAGGCTATATAACCAATACCAGGGATATACTGCTGGGTCTCGGCTTACCCCGGACATCGGGCGTGAGCAGTTATACAGCCAATATCGGGGAAACGCAAAACAAAGGTCTTGAATTATCACTCACCGGCACGATCCTGAAAAATGTCAACGGGTGGACCTGGGAGGCCGGCATCAACCTCTATTCCAATCACAACGAACTGGTTTCCCTCGCCTCGGGTCAAACCCGTGACGAAGGCAATAACTGGTTCGTCGGTCACAACATCGATGCCATTTACGATTTTGAGAGAATAGGGTTATGGCAGGAGGGTGATCCTTACCTGAGTGTCCTGGAACCGGGTGGTAATGTGGGAATGATCAAGGTGAAATACGCCGGCGATTTTAAAGAGGACGGCACCCCGGTGAGACAAATCGGACCCGACGACAGGCAAATCATTGATGTGGATCCCGATTTTCAGGGAGGTTTTAATACGCGGGTTTTATACAAAGGTTTTGACCTGAGCCTTATCGGCAGTTTCCAGAGCGGCGGTATCCTTATCAGTAACCTGAACGGGCCCAACGGATACCTCAATTTAATGACAGGTCGGAGAGGACAGATCAAAGTGGATTACTGGACTCCCCAGAACACCGGCGCCAAATATCCTGCACCCAAAGGGGTGTTAAGCAATGACAATCCGAAGTACCTCAGCACGATGTCTTATTTCGACGGGTCCTATCTCAAAATACGCAACATCGCACTCGGTTATGACCTGAATCAGTCGTTGCTTAAAAATTCAGGGGTTAACATGCGCATTTTCTTCACGGTGCAGAATCCCTTTGTCATGTTCTCAGAGTTCAATAAAGAAATGGGATTGGATCCTGAGACCAACTCATACGGCAACCAGAATGTGGCAACAGGTGGTTACAACAGCCGGATCCTGACAATAGGTTTTAACGCGCCTACAACCCGGAACTATGTAATCGGATGTAATTTGACATTTTAAACCAGGAAAATTATGAAACGAATGAATAGAAAATCTTTGATGGGAACAGCCGTAATGACGTTGTTCCTGGTTGCTTGTTCCGATATTCTGGAGGAACAGCCGCGCAGCATTTTTGAACCCGGATTTTTCAAAACCAAACAGGGCGTCAATGGAGGTCTGACTTCTATGTATGCCAACCTGCGTTATATCTACGGGAATGCGTACTACTACAACTCAGGGGTCACCGGTACGGATGAGGCAACCTATGCCCAGAGTGCGGATGCCAACTTCAAAGTGATGGACATCAGCGGCCAGGGCAATATTACTTCCAGTGCAACAGGAGGTACCGGTACCTTGTGGGATAACACATTCCCTGCCATTAACACTGCCTCAGGTATTATTGAAAATGCTACTGCCGTTGGACTGGATGCTTCTCTGATTGCTGAAGCCCGCTTTTTCAGAGGCTTCAGTTATTTTATGCTGGTCCAGACGTATGGCGGAGTTCCCCTGGACCTTGGTGCCGGGCTCCTGATGTTTAATACAGCTCCCGTGAGAACCTCGGTGCGAAACACAGTGCCTGAAGTATACACTAAAGCCATATTTCCCGACCTGTTACAGGCAGTGAACGATCTGCCGGAAACCCCCCGTCTGACAGGTACCGCGACTAAGAATGTTGCACGCCTGTTTTTGGCAAAGGCTTATCTGACCTACGCATGGTGGCTGCAAAACCCGAACAGCATACCGACGTATCCTGAAGCATCCCGGACGGATCCCGACGGGAAGAATGTCCAGTGGTATTTCCAGCAGGCTTATGATGTTGCAACCACTGCCATCGATAATCCGGGTACGTATGGTTTGATGCCTACCTTCTATGAGCTGCATGTGGGCGGGAATGAACGGAACAAAGAAATGATGTTGTACGCTGACCATACGGAAGCAAGTGAAAAGTACAACGGAGCAAGCCTGACCTATGCCGGCGGAGGCGGTGCGGATAACTTTGCTTCCTGGATGATGACCTGGAATTACACCGAAATCAGAAGTGGTAAAAATCCCGACGGAACTGGCGGGGCAAGCAGTGTCCTGAGAGAAGCTTCGCAGGACCTGGGGCGTCCATGGACACGTATGGCCCCCACTCTGAACGTATTCCAAAACACTTTTGCCGACAAATCGAACGACTCCCGGTTTGATGGGACCTTTACCTTAGTTTACAGAGGTAACTGGCCTAAAGGCGGCGATAAAACCCCGTTTTATTATGGCGCAAACGGAATGAAAGTTTACCCCGGGGATCCGATCCTCTCTTTCCTGCCTGATGAACCGCCGACACCTATTACCTATTCAACCGGTGCAGGAAACAGCAATGTCGGTGCAGGAACTTTAAGCGGAAGAGCCGATTATGTCATTGCTGTGAGTGGTGTAAGCCGTATTGTGTATCCGGGAACCTGGAAGATGAGCACTTACCGTACCGACAATGCCAGCGGGCTCGGACAACCCAATGCTGCCATTACCCGCCCTTTCAATATTGCCAAATTCTCTGAGTTCTACTTTGTTGCTGCCGAAGCTGCAGTCAAAGGAGCCACCACAAAACCGGGAAAAAGTGCACGGGAACTGGTCAACGTGATCAGGGCGCGGGCAGGTAAGTGGAAATTCGACAGGTACCATAATGTTGCAAAAACCGATGACTATGGCGCTGCAATGATCGCCGCCACACCAGCTACGATAGATATTGACTACTTATTGGCCGAGATGTCAAGGGAGTATTATGGTGAAGGATTCCGCTGGTTTGATCTGGTTCGTACCCAGAAATGGACTGAACTGGCATCGTCATACAAAATTGCCTCCAGTGCAAAAGGCGATCATAATCCTGTTATTACCACCCGCAGTATTCAGCCTTATCACTATCTGAGGCCTATTCCGCAAGGGCAGCTTGATGGGTTGGAGATGACTGCTGATGAGAAAAAAGTCTATCAGAATCCTGGATATCAATAATCTAACCAGAAGGATGGAGAGTGCTCCTCCTCTGTCTTCCTCCTCATAATGCATTGGTATAAACGAGATGAGGGGTGCAGAAAGATCCGCCTTTAGCATTTTTGCACAGAACACAATCTGGTGTCGGTCTTTCTGCTCTTCTCTTCTCTTGCATCCCGACCGCGTGTCGCCATAGCTTTAGCGGTAGCGCAAGGGACAACTCATTTCAGCCCAGGGCGTTGCCTTGGCTGGATTGAAAATGGCTTTCAGCCTTTTGTTCAGGGGATCTGACGGCTTGTGGTTTCATCGTGATTTGCAATTCAATCCCGCTTATTTTAGCCATGGTTTTAAACTTAAAAAAGTAGCATATGGTAAATTTTATCAATTTATGGAACAACCATCCTGGTCGAAATGTTAGACCTTGCAATTTCGACAATCAGTGCGCAATAAGGATGGGAATCGCATTGCAGAAATCAGGTGTGAATATGAATTCCTTCAGGGGAGCAAAATGTTGGTATAAATATCATGAACCTAAACATATTTTAAGAGCACAAGAATTAGCTGACTGGATTGACAAAATTGTAAACTTTGGAACCAAGAAAGTTTATAAAAATGTGACAAGTTCTGACTTTAGTGGAAAAACTGGAATTGTATTTATTAGAGATGGTTGGGGCCTTACTGACCACATTGATTTATGGAATGGTTCAATAATGAAAGGTGGTTCAAGTGAATACTTTTCAAAAGGAAAAGAAATTTGGTTCTGGAGTTTAATTTAGATATCATGAAAACAACTATCATTTTGATAATCGTAGTATTATTATGTTCTTGTCATCAGACTTCAACAGTAACAGATACAGCTAAAATAGGAAAATTTTATTTTGAGTTAGTCCAAATAAACGATCAAGCTCTGATAAGGATTACGTCAGACAAGACTCAAGTTGAATATGAATTAGAACTTACTCCCCCATGCTATTTCCTCCGTGAATTTGGAGAAATTCAAACTTTTAGTTATCCTGATGTTGACGTTGAGAAGGTAATTGTAATTATTGGCGATATTGCGAATTATAAAGAGAAAATGAATTTTGGGGTAGATTCCAGTAAAGTCTGTGGAAAGAAAATACAAGGATTAGTAATGAAAAATGGCAGTGTTATACCTTCAAAGCAAACAATCTCTGGCTCCTTGTCATGTAAAGATAATGGCTTAGATGAAAAAGATTTCTGGGATTTTGCACATAACTAAATGATCGATTGCCAATTATATGGGTAAAAACTGACTTTTCCAGTCAAATCTTTGCTCAAACTTTGCTTATGACAAAAAACCACTCACGGAATAACTCGTAAGTGGTTGATTTTCAGTTGTCCTGTCAGGGCTCGAACCTGAACTTTTCTGATCCAGAGTCAGACGTGTTACCAATTACACCACAGGACAGAATAAAAATGTAAAGTATAAAGTTTTTAGTTCACAGCTCGAGGTTCCCGGTTCATTGTTCGCTATCCGCTATTCGGCAATCACTGTTCACTACTTACTGCTTGAAGTATTGGGCTCAAAGATAGACGAAAATCCCGGAACTGATAACCCATTCATTAAAATTAGAACTTCGTAAACCTGCCGGGGCTTCCCGATTTTCATCGGGATGCCGCTTCACTCCACTTCTCAACCTGCTACCTCAACTTCGTTGACCTGTCAGGGCTTCCCGATTTTCATCGGGATGCCGCTTCGCTTCACTTCTCGCCCTTCCATCTCAACTTCGTTGACCTGTCAGGGCTCGAACCTGAACTCTTCTGAACCAAAATCAGACGTGTTGCCAATTACACTACAGGTCAATCATTAAGGCCTTTTTTCTGAAAGACCGCGCAAAAATAAGAAAATTTCTGTTTATGCGATTTCTGACCGCAGTTTTGCAGCCAGCTTTTTCCCTTTGGCCACAATTCCGGGGTCTGGTCTTATTTCCATCTCCTGCTCAATGATGTCAAGCAGTTCGGGCTTGAAATCCGGTTCCTTTTCCGATATATTGTACAAAATCTGCATAGAATAAGCCTTAACGGCTATGGTTTCCTTTGAAGAACACAATTTCTCTATACAGAAATCGAGCAGAAAACTCTCTTGTTCCTCCTGCAACGGGCTCAAACTGATAAGCTTGAGAAACTGTCTCTTTTTCCCGTGGTGTTTCAGTCCAGGCAATGCCTCTGCCATGCGGCCCACCCAGGTTGAAGCAATTCCCGGATTCTTTTCATGGATCTTGTCCGCTGCCCAGGCTGCACGCCAGCTGAACCGGCTCCGGTCGTACAGCGCAATCTCCATCAGTAAGGGGAAACAGGCGAGCATCATTTCGCGGTGTTGTAAGATCAATTCCATATTCTCCCAGTTCTCCAGAAGTTCCAGGAGTTTTTTCTTGTCCATAAAACAAAGATAACACTTCAGTTGCCGATGATCCCACAAAAATCCCCCTTTTCTGCAAACGTTTAATATTAACAGCCGGATCTGTTTTCCCGGATTTCAGAATCCCTGTTGTTGCATGGCGAATTTCTCCCATCAGACATTTCAAAGGATAAAATATCAGAAATGGCTTTTAGCCGGATTCCGGTGTCCGTTCCGGTAATTCTCTGTGTATTGCAGACTCATCGTTGGCCGTTCCTGCAAGAATTGTATATTTACCCTCAGGCCGGCATCCCCGGTAAGAGTGATCATTGCCGAGGATTCGCTGCATTTTTTCCGGCGCCGGCTCGGCATAAAAATCAAAACATCGAATCAAAAGAAGGAATATTGAAACAGGTAGTTTGTGCCCTTATTCTCGAAAAAGGGAAACTGTTGATTGTCAGGCATGGCCCGGGGGGATACCATCCTTTGAAATGGGAGTTCCCGGGTGGAAAGATCAATCCCGGTGAAACGCAGGAGGATGCTCTTTGCAGGGAGATCAGGGAAGAACTGGAAGCAACTGTCGAAGTACTGGAGCCGCTGGCTCCTGTGGTTCATGCTTACGACTCCCGGATCATCCGGCTGATCCCCTTTTTATGCCGGCTGATTTCACCCGGACTGCAATTGAATGAACACATAGAATCCAAATGGATCGACCCGCGGGAGATTCTGGATTATGATATCCTGCCCGCCGACCGCCAAATGCTGGCAGAAGAACACAATTTTGAGAGATTAATGGAATCCTCCGGGAAGCAGAAACAACAGCCCTGAAAGAAGAATCCCCCACAGTATGATGGAAATAACCATATACGGAATGATCATCCTGTTTCGGGAATAGTAGTGATTGGCCAGATAGGCCCCAACAGGGATCGACAGCAACACCGGTGTAGCTATGACAATGCCATAAAGTCCGTAGCTCCTTTTCAGCCTGACAATAAGCCTGTTCCTGCGGGTAAAAATCGTCTTTCGCGGCAGCGGTGCGGAATCGTCGCTTCTTGTTCTGAAAAGTCTTTTCATGCCCTGAGGAAACAATTTGAAAAAGCGAGGCTTTGCTGTTCCGTAGAGCAGAATCAATTTTTTGCTCATAAAGAAGAAAAAGAGAAAGCCGCCGATACCCCCGGCGATGATTGCCGGGATTGCCAGTTCCAACCGGATGCCAATGAGCAGGGCATAGGGGATTGACAAAAAATATTTCAAAGATGCCAGCAACAGCACCTGGGCAAATTTCCAAACCATCAATAGCTGAATCAAGCGTCCATGTAACGGGCAAATCTAGGGTTTGTTTTCTGCGAAAGGGGGATTGTTGTGTTAATTTAAGGTTATTTAAATTTTGAAGCCGTTGGCCGGACAGAATGAGGCCTGATGATTTTTCCCGGAGTGTATTTCAGAGAAGATAACTAAGTTGTAAGTTTACGCAATAAAATATCCTTATGAAGCTGTTGTTTTCGTTGCTGTTTGCAGCGCTGGCAGGAAGTACCCTCGGGCAGGGAACAGGGAGCCCCGTCGATAGGGTGCTGACGGTTGAGGAAGCCAGCCGTTTGGCTGCTCTGCCCTTGAAGTGCCTGCAAACTGAATATCCCAACAAGCCGGGCCAGACGTTATCCGGTCCGGAAGGACTGCAGGAGCCGCAGGTGCTCCATCCTGCCTTTTTTGGCTGTTTCGACTGGCACTCCGCTGTGCATGGACACTGGATGCTGGTCAAACTGCTCAAACTCTTCCCGGACATCGCTTCAGAAACGGCAATAAGGGAAAAACTGGCTTCTTCGCTGACGCCTGAGAACATTCTGAAGGAGACAGAGTATTTCAATCTGCCGCACGAAAAGTCGTTTGAAAGAACCTATGGCTGGGCCTGGCTTCTCAAACTGGCGGAGGAAATCCACACATGGGACGATCCGCAGGCCCGGATCCTTGAGGCTGCACTGAAACCGCTAACCTCCAAAATTGTGTCTCTTTATCTGGACTTTTTGCCTAGGTTGAATTATCCTGTGCGGGTGGGAGAACACACCAACACGGCTTTTGGTTTGGCATTTGCCTGGGATTATGCCCGGGCTGCCGGCCATGATTCCCTGAGAATGCTGATCGAAAAACGAACACGGGACTTTTATGCCGGGGACACTGGCTGCCCCCTGGTCTGGGAACCCGGCGGCTACGACTTTTTCTCTCCCTGTCTGGAGGAGGCTGACCTCATGCGGCGCGTTTTGCCGGTCACGGAATACAGCGCCTGGCTGGAGCAGTTCCTGCCCCAACTTGCCAACCCCGGCTTTACCCTCGAAGTCGGAAGGGTCTCCGACCGAAGCGATGGTAAACTGGTGCACCTCGATGGGCTCAACTTCAGCCGGGCCCGGTGCCTGAAAGGAATGGCCGCCACCCTCCCCGGCTATTCCCATCTTGAAGCTGTCGCCCTCAACCACATCCGGGCCAGCCTCCCTTCGGTTACTGATGGCAACTACGAGGGGGAACACTGGCTGGCTACTTTTGCCTTGCTTGCCCTTACTACCAGAAGGTAATCCATGGATGTCCTGATAAGACCTGTCGAAGAACGCGATTTTCCAAGGATAGTCGGGCTCTTCAGGGAATTCGCTGAGTTCGAAAATCTGCCCGGGAGTATGGTTAATACCCTTGATCGGTTGCAGGAAGAAAAAGAATACTTTCAATGTTTCGTAGCTGAAACCTCCGATGGAGATATCATCGGGTATGCCACCTGGTTTTTTGGCTATTTTACCTGGAGTGGTAAAGCCCTCTATATGGATGATCTTTATATCCGGCCTGCCTGGAGGGGCCGGGGAATCGGAACCCGCCTGATCCGGGAAGTTATCAGGCTCGCAAAAGCATCGGGCTGCCATAAAATGCGCTGGCAGGTTGCCGACTGGAATCATTCCGCCATCCGGTTTTACGACGCGCTGGGCGCACTGCGCGACCCTTTGAACCGCAACTGTGACCTGGACCTTTAATCCGGACATTTCATCCTTTTACCCCTGCACCCAAATGAAGGACAGAATTTTTCTGTCCCCCTTTATCAGCAAAATTGGTCCGGGTAATGAAAAAATATTATTTTTGTCACGCCAAAACGGGGTGCCATAGCTCAGTAGGTAGAGCAACGGACTGAAAATCCGTGTGTCCCTGGTTCGATTCCCGGTGGCACCACACCAATAGCTCCTTTATAACCAATCTGTTATAGATGAGCTATTTTTTTTTCTCTCGGGCTGTACTACCATTCCTCCCCGGAACTGAAAACAAATCCTTTGCTTATTGACAGTGTTGGTTTGATCCTGGCCTTTTATTTCACCCCCGACCAATTCTCTTTCCAGTGCGGCGGAGAAGAGGACGTTTCTGCAGCTTTGCAGGAAGCCATCAATCAGGTTAAGCGGGTGCGAAATTTCGGGATCCTTTTTATCCCGAAAAGAAAGTACAGGATCTGCCGGACCCTTTATGTTCCACCTGGTTCCTCCCCACATGGACTTCTCTGTAAGCCGTTCTCACCGGGTGATCCTTACGTCCTCCCGGATCCGGGAAGGGTACAGGATGGACTCAGCCCGGGGAGTGAAAGGAGTGAATGGAATCCGTTCGTTGGTGATGAAGATCCTGTTTCTTCTGAACCTTTTACTACCTTTGCAGGCCTTTAGAAAACATTATGCTGAATCCGGAATACCAGATCCATACCTTCCCCAACGGGATCCGTCTGATCCATCAGGAAAGCGATTCCCTGGTGGCCCATTTGGGAATCCTGCTCAACACCGGTTCCAGGGATGAAAAACCTGAAGAACACGGAATCGCCCATTTCATCGAACATTGTATCTTCAAGGGAACCACAAGGCGCAAAGCCTACCACATCCTCAGCCGCATGGAAGATGTGGGGGGAGAACTGAATGCTTACACCACCAAGGAAGAGACCATCCTATATGCCACCTTCGTTGCCGGCTATATCGACCGTGCGGCCAGCTTGCTGAGTGACATCCTCTTCAACAGTACCTTTCCGGAAAAAGAACTCCGACGGGAGAAAGAGGTGATCGTAGAAGAGATCAACTCGTTCAACGACTCCCCCTCTGACCTGATATTTGACGATTTTGATGAACTGGTTTTCGATGGCCATCCTCTGGCCAGGAATATCCTGGGTACGTTTCAAAGTGTCCGCGGCTTCGGACCGCAGGATATCTTCCGGTTTATCCGCAATAACTATCACACAGACCAGATGGTGATCAGTTTTGTGGGAAAAGGGAGCTTCAAAAAGCTGGTCGCCTTCTGCGGCAGGTATTTCGGCACTACCCCGGCAAGCCCCAGGACCACCTTCCGCGAACGGTTCAGCTCTTATATTCCCGGTGAGCGGACTGTGGCACGGGAGACCTACCAAACCCACTGCATCGTAGGTAATGTGGCGTACGACAGCAACCACCCACTCAGGATAGTGATGATCCTGCTGAATAACCTCCTCGGCGGCCAGGGCATGAACTCCCGCCTTAACCTGGCACTCCGCGAACGAAAGGGTATGGCCTACAATATCGAATCCTCCTATACTGCTTTCTCCGATGCAGGCCTCTTCAGTGTCTACTTCGGTACCGACAACGACAATTTCGAAAAAGCACTCGACGTGGTTTACAAGGAATTCCGGATGGTCAGGGAAAAGAAGCTGGGAACTCTTCAGCTGATGCGGGCCCAGAAACAGCTTACCGGACAACTGGCCATCGCCGGAGAAAACCATGAAGACCTCATGCTTACCATCGGCAAGACCTTCCTCTTTTACGGTAAGGTCGATCCGTTCAGCTTAGTCTGTAATAAGATCCGTGAGATTACTCCGGAGCAAATCCGGGAGGTAGCCAATGAAATCCTCGATCCTGCCAGAATTTCGACCCTGGTATACCAGTGACCCTTCATCAGAAAAGCACCAGAAGGCAATTCGCTGCCGGAGAGAATAAACCCTTGTCCCTATGCCGGGAAATAGGTCCGGCAGGTACTTGAACCGCTGAACTTCAACTTCTTCTTCTGCCGTTTAAATATTTCGGTATATTTGTTCATCTATATGGCAGGTGACAATAAATATGTGGAGACGCCCCTGATGAAGCAGTATTATGCCATCAAGGCCAAGCATCCCGATGCGGTTTTGCTCTTCCGGGTAGGTGATTTTTATGAAACCTTCGGTGATGATGCCATCCGTGCTGCTGATATCCTGGGTATCACGCTCACCCGCAGGGCCAACGGAGCTGCCAGCTTCGTCGAACTTGCCGGGTTCCCTTACCACGCCCTCGATACCTACCTCCCCCGACTGGTCAGGGCCGGACAAAGAGTCGCCATTTGTGAACAACTCGAAGATCCCAAGCTGACCAGGAACATCGTTAAAAGGGGCATCACCGAACTGGTGACCCCTGGTGTTACCCTAAACGATAATGTCCTGGACCACAAGGAAAACAACTTCCTGGCTTCCGTGCATTTCGACCGCAAACAGGCCGGAATTGCCTTCCTCGACATATCCACCGGGGAATTCATGACGGCCCAGGGATCCCTGGAATATGTCGACAAACTGATCAGTTCGTTCCTGCCCAAGGAGGTACTGTTCCAACGGGGCAGGACCCAGGATTTCAATGAGATCTTCGGCACAAAATATTATACCTTTCATCTGGATGATTGGGTCTACACCCAGGATGCTGCCTTTGACAGGCTGACAAGGCATTTCGGCACAAACTCCCTGAAAGGATTCGGAATTGAAGATCTTACCCTGGGGATCATTGCGGCAGGAGCCATCCTGTATTACCTCGACATTACCCAGCACCGGGAGGTTAAACATATCAGCCATATCAGCCGTATCCAGGAAGAACATTTTATGTGGCTTGACCGCTTCACCATCCGTAATCTGGAACTTTTTTCAACCCTGTACGATGGGGCCCGTTCCTTGTTGCAGGTGATTGACAAAACGATTTCGCCCATGGGATCGCGGATGCTGAAACGGTGGATGACGCTCCCGCTGAAGGAAGTCCTGCCGGTCAACGAACGGCTCGATGTAGTGGAGAACTTTGTACGGGACCAGTCGCTGCGGGAGAACCTGCACGATCACCTGCGACTCATCGGTGACCTGGAGAGACTGGTCTCCAAAGTGGCGGTAGGGCGCATTAACCCGCGTGAAGTTCAGCAATTGAAGTTCGCCCTTAACGCCATCATACCGGTAAAAAAGGCTTGTGGAGAGAGTAATAACGAGGTGCTGCGCCGGATAGCCGGACAGCTCGATCCCTGCGATGTTGCCAGGGAACGGATCCAACGGGAACTGACTGACGATCCTCCATCCCAACTGGGGCGGGGCCGGGTAATTGCCAGGGAAGTCTCCCGGGAACTGGATGAGTTGCGTGAACTGGCATACTCCGGAAAAGACTACCTGGCAACCCTGCAGAAGACCCTGAGCGAACAAACCGGCATCACCTCCCTGAAAATCAGCTTCAACAATGTCTTCGGATACTATATCGAGGTGCGGAATACCCATAAGGATAAGGTTCCCCCTGAATGGATCCGGAAACAGACCCTGGTTAGTGCAGAACGCTATATTACCGAGGAACTGAAGGACTATGAAAATAAAATCCTGGGTGCGGAAGAGAAGATCCTGGAGCTGGAAACCTGTCTGTTCAACGCACTTGTGACTGCCCTTGCCGGAAATATCTCTGCCATACAGCGGAATGCATCTCTTATTGCCCGGATCGACTGCCTGCTGTCGTTTGCGTCCTGTGCCATCGGGTATGGCTATACCCGCCCCGAAATCAACGAAACCACCATCCTGGATATCCGGGAAGGCCGTCATCCGGTTATCGAGCGGCAACTACCACCGGGTGAGCCTTACATCGCCAACGATGTTTACCTCGATCAGGAGGATCAGCAGATTATGATCATCACCGGGCCCAATATGGCCGGAAAGTCCGCCCTGCTCCGACAAACAGCCCTGATCGTACTGCTGGCGCAGATGGGCAGTTTTGTTCCCGCTGCATCGGCAAAAATAGGTCTGGTTGATAAGATCTTCACCCGGGTGGGAGCCTCTGATAACCTTTCCCTGGGCGAATCAACCTTCATGGTTGAGATGAACGAGGCCGCCAGCATCCTCAACAATGTGTCAGACAGGAGCCTGATCCTGCTGGATGAACTGGGGCGGGGTACCTCTACCTACGATGGGATCTCCATTGCCTGGTCGATCGTGGAATACCTCCACGAACATCCCCGGGCGCGGGCAAAAACCCTTTTCGCAACCCACTACCACGAACTCAACGAAATGGAATCCTCATTTTCCCGGATCAAAAATTACAACGTTTCGGTAAAAGAACTGGGCAACAAAGTGGTGTTCATGCGCAAGCTGGTGAAGGGCGGAAGCAACCACAGCTTTGGCATCCATGTGGCGGCCATGGCAGGAATGCCCCGCAGCGTCATACAACGGGCGGAAGAAATACTTAAACAGATGGAAAACAACCTGCAGCAGGAGTCACTTTCCAAACCCCTCGAAACCATCGGTGCCAGCAGGGAGGGAATCCAGCTCAGTTTCTTCCAGCTCGACGACCCCGTGCTTAAACAGATCCGCGATGAGATCAAAAATCTGAACATCAACAACCTCACGCCCCTGGAAGCCCTGAATAAACTTAACGATATCAAAAAACTTACCGGACTGAAATAGGTCTTCTCCCCGGAAATCTATTCAGGGACCGGTACCTGAAAAAATCACCTGACAACCATGAATGTTACCAAAGCGCTGATTACTGCTGCCGGTCCTGACCAGCGGAAACTTCCCCTGCAAACCCTCATCGACCGCAACCGGATAAAGAAGACCGTACTGGAGATTCTGATCGACGAAATTACCGCTGCCGGGATCTCCCGTATCGGGATTGTCATCCACCCGGGTGACGAGCCGGTATTCAGGCAAAACCTCGCGGAATATGCCCGTATCGTTGAATTTATTCCCCAGCCGGAACCCCGGGGATATGGCCATGCCGTGCTTTGTGCCGACCGGTTTCTCGGAGGGGAACCTTTCCTTCACCTCGTTGGCGACCATCTGTATGTTAACCAGTCGGGCAATAATGTTGCCCGTGAACTGATCGCCGTTGCCCGGCAAAACGGATGTTCTGTGTCGGTTGTCCAGCAGACCCGCGAAACCCAGATCAGCAACTACGGAACCATCGGAGCAGAAAGGGTCCGGGGGCAGGATCATCTATTCCGCATTGCCCGGGTAGCTGAAAAACCGGTACCCTCATTTGCCGAACAGCATCTCCTGGTTCCCGGCCTCCGCACCGGTTATTACCTATGCTTCTTCGGAATGCATGTCTTCTCCCCGGTGATCATAGACCTCCTCCGGAAGCGGATGGAGGCCGGTCCGGACCAAACCCTCGGGTTGAGCGAATCGCTGAACGAACTCAGCCGGATCAGCAAATACCTGGCCCTTGAAAGAAATGACCTGCGCTTCGACATCGGCAGGGATTACGGGTTGCTCAAAGCCCAGATCGCCCTTTCCCTGACCGGCATGGACCGGGAGATGATCCTGTCGGAACTGCTGCAGTTTTTTATCGAGAAGGAACGCCAGAATACCGTTTGAAACGATGGGCAAGCTAACGGAACTTATTCTTTCTCAGGATGCTGATACCAGAAACCGGTCGGTCGAGGAATTCTGTTCATCCATGACCATGGAAGAGCTTTTAGAGGAAGCCGTTTCGCTGGAGCTTTTCCGGAACCAGAGTGCAAATCTGTACGAAAAGGTGAGAGCCCTGTTCTTACTGTATGTCATTTACCGGTTTTACCTGCCTTGCCGGCCCGGTGCCGGAACCAGGGCTATCACGCCCTACATAGCCTATGAGCATATTCTGAACCGCCGGTTTGAGGAAGCCATAGACCTGTTGCTGAAGGTTCAGCAGGAAAACGGCGTTAACCAGGGCCTCTGCAGTGCGTTGGCCGATGCCTGCCGGAAGCTGGGATTCCAGACCCTTACCGGCCAGGTGAAACTCAGCGTCAAGAGCACGGTCGGGAACAGCTGGATGTTCCGGACAGGGCATCCGCTGGATCACCCCCTCCGGTTCCGTAAAGAGATGATGACCCGCGATGAAGCCTCCGGCCTCTTTCCGATTTTGCACGAAAAAACCCCGGTGAGGATGGATTTGTCGCACAGCTGCTGGAGCGATATTTTTTTCCTCGGCATGGATTTCCCGGAAGGTGCCCGGGTACTCAACATTTCCGTCGACCTGTGCATGGCCGGAAACGGGGAAACACCGGTGCCACCTGTAGAGGCATTTCTCCGCGTTACCGACGATCCGGTGATCCGCCTGGTGAGTACAGATCTGGAGTCTGTTTCTGTGATCCGCCAACTTGCTGAAGTCTTTCATTTTGCTGAAGACTACCTGGGTCTTCTGAAAGCCGCGGTCATCGCATCAGGGATCATCCCTCCGGGAATGGAAGGCCTGGACATGCCTGTATCCTTCCTGCTGGAAAGGATGCTGGGACCTGGCTTAGGCCTGGAACTGGTAAGTCAGGTGAATAACATTCCAAAGGGATCGCGCCTGGCTGTCTCGACGACGCTGCTGGCTTCACTGATCTCCGTTTGCATGCGGGCTACAGGCCAGACCCGGGAAATAACCGGGACCCTGACAGAGGAAGAGCGAAGGCTGGTGGCTTCCAAGGCCATCCTGGGTGAATGGCTGGGCGGTTCGGGAGGAGGGTGGCAGGATTCAGGAGGCATCTGGCCAGGCATCAAACTGATTACCGGGGTGAAAGCCCGACCCGGAGATCCTGAATATGGAATCAGCAAGGGCAGGTTGCTCCCCGCACACCAAATCCTTACCAATGAAGAGGTTTCTGCCGAAACCCGTTTGAAACTCCAGCAATCCCTGGTGATGGTCCATGGAGGCATGGCCCAGAATGTAGGCCCGATCCTCGAAATGGTGACCGAAAAATACCTGCTCCGCTCACACAGAGAGTGGGAAGCCCGTAAACAAGCTATGACCCTCTTCGACGAAATCGTAAGTCAGCTGAAAGCCGGAAATATCAGGAAATTGGGAGAACTCACCCAGCAGAATTTCGATGGCCCCATTCAGGATATTATCCCGGCTGTGACGAATGCCTATACCGAAAATATGATCCATGCCACCCGCGACCGGTACGGCAGCCGTTTCTGGGGTTTCTGGATGATGG
Organism: uncultured Prolixibacteraceae bacterium; assembly: GCA_964650525.1. Classification (GTDB taxonomy): domain Bacteria; phylum Bacteroidota; class Bacteroidia; order Bacteroidales; family Prolixibacteraceae; genus UBA1413. Next base: position 6,112 of record CAZYUA010000013.1, on the reverse strand, counting down.
GTGGCATGTCGGGTGGAGGCATGGGATTTATCTTCGATCCTGAAATCAGGGAGGAAGCCCGCGGGTGGCTCCTGGCAACCCTGCGAAAAGGCAAAACCGAAATGGAAAAGTCGGTCCCTTTTGCCATGGACCCCGTAGTGTATGATTTCAGAATCAACGAAAACGGTTCCCTGGCGACCTTCGAAACGGCCGCAAACGCTTTCATGCCGGTGAAATACTATACCCTGATGGTCCCCTCCCTGCTGAAAAAGGAACGGATCCACCTGACAGGATGCCAGCTCCGCGAGCTGGAGCTTCTGGGAAAAGTCAACAAAGAACAGGGCTTCTACCGAAGTTTCATGACCGACCTCTTCGACCGTATGATCCCCGCCCGGGATGCCGGCCAGCTGAACCGCCAATCACTTTTCGGGCTCCTGCGCGAAACAGGGTTTAACCGGACCATCCATGAAGAGATCCAATCCGGGCTTAAAAGTGGCAGAATCGGTCTCTCCCGTAACCGGCTTCCCCTGAATACCCTGATTTCTGATCCCACACAGGAGGAAGTTCAGAAAATCACCCCTCAGCTGCAGGCAGAAGCCATTGCGGCGGGCTCTGCCTCCATCCGTAACGGCGAGGTAGCCCTTGTCACCCTGGCGGGCGGCATTGGCAGCCGCTGGAGCCAGGGAGCCGGCATCGTCAAGGCTCTCCATCCTTTTGCAAGGTTTGCCGGAAAACACCGCAATTTCATTGAAGTCCACCTCGCGAAAGACAGGCAAACCTGCAGGCTCTTCGATACCCACCTCCTTCATGTTTTTACCACCAGTCACCTTACCCATAAGCCCGTGTGCGATTTCCTTGAAAACCGGAAAAGTTCCGAAAAAGAGGGAATTTTTGTTTCGCCCGGGAACTTCATCGGGTTGCGTCTTTACCCTACAGAGCGGGATCTGCGCTTCTACTGGGATGAAATGCCCCGCCAGGTGCTGGATGAACAATCCCAGAAAATCAGGGAAAACCTCCGGAATACCCTCATTCACTGGGCCAGGCAGGCCGGCGAAGGCGAAGATTACACCGACAACTCCCCGGAACAGTGTATCCATCCGGCAGGCCACTGGTTTGAGATCCCCAACCTGCTTATGAATGGCACCCTTTGCAAGATGCTAAACCAAAATCCCCGGTTAAAATACCTCCTGGTGCACAATATCGATACCCTGGGAGCAAACGCCGATCCTGGCCTCCTGGGACTCCATATTCTGCTGGAGAATGCCATGACCGTGGAGATTATTCCCCGCTGGCTGGACGACAGGGGTGGGGGACTTGCAAAAGTGAATGGCCAGCTCCGGCTGATTGAAGGACTGGCCTTACCGGATGAAAAGGAGGAATTTACACTGAGTTATTACAATACCAATACCTTCTGGATCACCATCGGCGGTTTGCTGGATGCTTTCGGCCTGTCGGCATCTGACCTGAGCAATAAATCCAAAGTAGAGGAAAGGATCCTGGAAACTGCCAAAGCTATGCCCAGCTATATAACCATCAAAGAGGTAAAAAAGAGATGGGGAAAAGGACAGGAGGATATTTTTCCCGTTGCACAGTTCGAAAAACTCTGGGGCGACATGACCTCCTTCCCGGGATTCAAAACCGGATTTACTGAAGTGTCCAGGAGCCGGGGACAACAACTGAAGGAAATGGCCCAGCTCGACGGATGGCTGAAAGACGGCTCAGCCTCCTTCATCGAATCTATCTGCACCTGGGAATGAACCCCTGTGATTTCTGCCTGATTATTTGCAGGAAATGAAAAATGATTTATATTTGCATCGCCTGAAAAGAAGCGGAACCGGCCGGTCAAAGGCCTCCTGACCCGGGACACCAAGGTAATTCCGCACTATTAGGAAATGACGTTCTTTACCTATTAAAAGCGGGAATAGCTCAGTTGGTAGAGCACGACCTTGCCAAGGTCGGGGTCGCGAGTTCGAGTCTCGTTTCCCGCTCATTACATTTGCTGATCTTCAATTGTATTGATTTGTTGATGTAGCGTTACCTTTGCAGAAATCGTTAAAAACCAAGTGATGTTGGTTTTTTTTGTTTATGCCCGGATGGTGGAATCGGTAGACACGCAGGACTTAAAATCCTGTGGCCATTGAGGCTGTGCGGGTTCAAGTCCCGCTCCGGGTACTGTGCCCTCCGAAGCCTTGGCGAAGGAGGGCTGAAAAAGAATAAGAGCGTGGGGAGGGATAGTACATTATGTCCATGCAGACGGATCCAACCGGGTTCTCCTGGATACCGGGGAACAAGAAGTTCCGGAAGCCTCCATGTTTCAAAACAAAAATTAAAAAAATCGTACAAGAAGAACCACTATTTTGTTTTGCTTTTACTTATCTGCAACATTGCCTTCATTCAATCATGTGAGGAAGGACAGGACCCTCCGCCTACGCCACCACCTCCTCCACCCGGAGTGGTTTACGATTATAAAAGTGAAAAGGCTCATAACCTGAACATTGTATATTTTGTTCCCGCGGACGCAGACAAGCCAGCAGATTATCATCGAAGGTTAAGCGAAATTCTTTTAAGTTTCCAGGATTATTTCGGAAATGAAATGGAGCGCAACGGGTATGGTTATAAAACACTTGGATTGCTAAAAGATGATGCCAAAAAAAGAGTAAAGCTCATTGAGATTACAGGAACCAATGGAAAGGTAGCATACCCTTCGGGCAGCCACGATGCAATAATTGCGGAAATTAACAATTATAGAGCGACACATGCCTCAGATTTTACCAGCGAACATTACCTTGTGATCTTGCCTGCAAGTTCATATGATGGCAGCGGGTCACCGGGGGGTGTACCTTTTTATGGTCTGGGTAAATTTTGTTTTGCTCTGGATTATGCAGACCAGGACATAAAGCATTTAGGAACCGGCAGCACCCTGGGCGAAAGGGCTACAATATGGATCGGGGGCATGCTTCACGAATTGGGTCACGGATTGAACCTGTCACATAACCGGCAGAAGTTTACTTCGGAGGGCGCATTAGGCATGGCTTTAATGTGGGCAGGCAATTATACATGGGGAAAATCGCCGACATTCTTAACCGAAGCCGATTGTGCCGTCCTGAATACAAATCAAATTTTCAATACTGGCATCAATACCTATTACGGAACGTCAAATGCTTCTCTTCAAACCATTCATGCCAGCTATGATGCAGAAAAGGCTGCCATTATCGTAAATGGGAAATTCGTCAGTTCGGTACCGGTTACGGATATAGTCTGTTTCAATGATCCCAACGTAGCAAATGAAGGCTATGGCATCAACAAAGATTATAACGCTATTGCATGGGCATCAAAACCAATCAACCCGGATAGCTTTTTTATTGAAATGCCAATTGCTGATCTGGAGTATAAAGCGGATTATGTCCCGTATGAGTTAAAAGTTAAATTGGTGCAGGATAGAGGGAACATCATTGAAATCTATTATTCTTATACTTTTTTGGCAGGGGTGCCGGTATTAAACATTGATACAAGAGATGAAACAAGCAAGCAAGGATGGCGGATTGTTTCTTTTAGCTCTGAAGAAACCAGTGGTGAAGGAGATATCAATGGAAGAGCCACGGCTTTAATTGATGGAAACGTCTCTACATTCTGGCATTCCAGGTGGACGAGTGATGCGACGATATACCCGCATCAGCTTGTAATCGATATGGGTGACGCACGTACATTAAAGGGGTTATCCATTGTTCAAAGAGGCGGTCTCGCACGTGCCATCAAGAACGCAGAGCTTTTGACCAGCAGCGATGGAATAAATTTTACATCTGCAGGATCGTTCGTATTTGCAGAGGCTAACGGTCCTCAGTATTTCGACTTCAGTTCAGCAATGAGCTTCAGGTATTATAAAGTGATTGCCAGGTCTGCCTGGGACGGATTGCAGTTTGCTGCCCTGGCTGAAGTGGGGATGTACTAACGTTTCTCCGGTAACTATGTATAGGGCTGACTGTAGAATTATACTCTGGTTGTTACCAATCCTGTTCCAGAACCCGCATAGGAAGCGTTAGGGTCTGTGTTCCTGTAATCAGGATCGACTAAATCCAATTGGTTAGTAGATAACAATCAAGATTAATGGATTGTTAATCAGATTGCAACTTTTGTCCGTTGGGGGTATTGAAAAAGAACGAGTGTGTGAGTGAAAGCGAGCACACTCACTTCTTTTTCCTTAGAACTCATTCCCATACTCCCACTTTTGATCCCTGATACATCACGAAACCCATCCCGGACTCAAAGGTAGGTTAACCGGTTATACCGGCAGCGATAGGGATGTGGGCAGGACCGATTTCCCCGTACCCCGTTATCCGGGCATCATAAATGATGTCCTGAACAAGTTAAACCAAATATTCATGAGCCGGAACCATCTTGATATTCAGCTTGTCTTTATGGAATGTCTCTTTCTGGTTTAAGGTCACAATCGTGCCCGATTCCATTTTAAAGTATTTTAATGCATACGCTATACCCTGGAATTCTCTGTCAGAATTCAAATCGTCAACTTGATAGCAAGCCTGGAGAATTTCTGCCGGTTGGTTTTTGCTGAATGCGACAAAATCACACTCCTGCTTTTCCCTGAAATGATAGATATTGCTGTATTTCCTTCTGAGATGCAGAAAAACAAGATTTTCAAAACGCGCACCGAAGTTGTCAGTAAACAGGGTGGCTGCTTCGCTGATGAATCCGGTATCTATGGCATATATCTTTTTCGGATTCCGGGCCTGGGCTTTTACTGACCAGCTGAATTGCGGGATCAGATATCTGTTCAAAGATCATAGGTTTACCTCCTGTCCTGAATATCCGATTTGTTCAGGCAAGGATCGGTCAGGGGTATTGGCTATTTACTTGTCTGTTTCATCATTTTTTTATAATATTGTAAAGGAATGATAAATACGGAAAAAAATTTAAATGAAAGCCTTATGAAAAAACTTCATTCACTCACTCTGGTTCTTATTTTTTATTCGGTTTTACCATTGTTTGCTCAGACAGAAGTTCAGGAGAAACTGCAGTCTTTCAGCAAATATGATTTCGTTCCGGGAGATAGAATACTTCTTTTTGAAGACTTTTCATCTGATGCTTTGGGTGATTTCCCTGCGCTTTGGACGACAAACGGGAGCGGTGAGGTGAAAACTCTTAACCTGTATGCCGGTAAATGGCTTCATTTGCTTGCTGCCGATATGAGGTGCCAGCCCGCGCAATCTTTAAATCTGCCTGAAAATTTTATATTTGAATTTGATGTCGTACCTGTGAGGCAACCGGAGTCAGAAGAAGCATCATTTGAATTGTTCTTTTTCTGGTCCGAGGATGAACAAGTAACTGATGAACTCTTTCCGGGAGCGGGAGGCTTTAAGGTGACCTGCACGGAAAACTCGTGGAAAGTCATTGGATACGATGAAGGGGCAAACAACATTAATGAGGGTTCAACGGAACTGGCGCCTGTTCAGAATGATAAACTGAATCATGTGATCCTGTGGATTCAGAAAAGAAGGGTCCGTATTTATCACCTGGGACAAAAGGTTGTTGACCTGCCGACAGTGATCTATGCGGGGCAAAAACTCAACAGGCTTCAATTCAGCCTCCAAGGCTGCGGTGCGTTCCCCTATATTAGCAATCTGCGGTTTACTTCGGCCGCTCCGGATACAAGAAATAAACTGATCACCGAAGGGAAACTTATTTCCTATGGTATATACTTTGACTCCGGAAAAGAGTTGGTTAAAGCTGAATCATATGGCGCATTGGGCGACATTGCTAAAGTTCTGAAGGATAATCCTGAAGTCAGGATAAAGATTACCGGACATACCGACAGCGACGGGATTGATGACACGAATCTGGATTTGTCCAAACGTCGTGCAGCTTCTGTAAAAAATGAATTGTTCAAGACTTTTGGAATCGAAGTATCCAGGATGGAAACCGATGGTAAAGGTGAAACTGAGCCAATCGGCTCAAACGCAACAGCCGGGGGAAAAGCACAGAATCGCAGAGTAGAATTTACAAAGTTATAGGTCAGGTTTAATAGTAAAGTGAAGCCCTGACTTTTTAGTCAGGGTTTCACTCTTTTGGGAGAGCAAGCAGCACAGTGAAGCCCTGATTTACTAAAGTGAAGCCCTGA
>CAZYUA010000012.1:0-110117 GCA_964650525.1 uncultured Prolixibacteraceae bacterium | reverse complement strand
AACATCAGCTTCAGCGCAGATTGGTATTGGGGTTGGTGCTGGTATAGCAAAGTATGCAATTGATACAAAAGAATCTTCCGATATTGGATTAAGTCTGGCAATTTCATACAATAGGTTTTATCTTGATTTTGGTGGGAATTTTAGCTCTGGGGAAGGTGAGTACTTGGAATTCAGTTCCGATGAAACATATTCTGCCAATAAGGTTAATGTGGTAGTTTTTAATGCTGGATATATTATACCCGTATGGAAGGTCTTTTCGTTAACTCCAATTGTTGGCGTAGGGCTAACAAGCAATATTTATCAAGATCCTATTGGATGGGATACGTACTTTACCAGGAATGATAGAACTCATCCAAACCTTGGAGGTATTTTAATGACAAGAATTTCCGATAATGTAAACTTAAAATTTGGTTTTGGCACTTTTGAAAGATTCAATATAGGCATCTTGTGGGGGTTTTAATGGATATCTAAACCGAAAATTGTCCGCTTTGCTCCGGAACGGGTGTCCGTTTTGAAACGGAATGACTGTCCGCTTTGCCCCGGAACAGGTGTCCGCTTTAGCCCGGAATGGGTGTCCGCATTAAAACGGAATGCCTGTCCGTTTTAGTCCGGAATTTGCAACTATCTGGTTTTTCTGTCTTTCAGAATATTTTAGATTTTATTTGCCTGAAATGGCAGATGGATTTTCTTGGTTGAAGATTTATTTCTAATGGAGAAAGTCCCGGATTATTCAAATTGAGCCTTTTGACTTTTTTCTTTTTTTTATTTCCGTCGCTCTTTGAATCAGTAAGAGACCAACAGCCAATATAGGGATTGAAAGGATTGTCGCCGCTCCTTTTTCTTCCTCCACCAGAGTTAAATCAACAAAAATTACCCCGGCTACCCATATCAGAAACAGGATACCGGAAAGTAAATTCCTTTTAAAGGATAAAACCTTAGTACATGACAAAAAATACATAACTGTTTGATTGTTAGTAACTTACATGTAATTTGTTAATAACAATGCGTCCAAATATTTGGATAAGTCCTTGACGTTCAATAGGTTAGAATTGTGTTACCAATACAATTTCCGACCATGAACATCAAGGACAATAGCAAAATTAACGTTTTATCACTAACATTAGCTGGGTTCTTCGGAGAATCGATGAACTTAGCCCGAATCAAGTTCTTTGGCTTATTTATCAGTGCTTTATGCAAAGTTCAAACCGTTTGTTTTGAGAGACTTGCTGCTGGATTTGATTCTAATGCAAAAGTGGATTCTTCTTTGCGAAGGATCCAGCGGTTTATTTCAGAATATGTCCTTGACACGGACCTTATTGCACGATTCGTTTTTTCCTTACTTCCCCACAAACCACCATACCGGTTGGCAATGGACAGAACAAACTGGAAGTTCGGAGCTACAGATATCAACATTCTGGTGTTAGCGATTGTGTATAAAGGTGTTGCGTTTCCTTTGCTCTTTAGAATGATGCCTAAATTTGGTAACTCTTCCACCCAGGAACGCATTGATGTGATGGATCATTTTATCCGGCTGTTCGGAGTTGAAAGCATCGAGTGCCTGTTGGCTGACAGGGAGTTTATCGGTCAACATTGGTTGGCATATCTCAATCATTTGGGCATTTCTTATCATATCCGAATCAGAGAAAACTTCTGGGTCGATATCCCCCGTAACGGACACCGGGTAAAAGCATTATGGTTTTTCACTCGGTTGAGTAATAATCAGCATGCATTTAACAGACAAATCGTTAGCCTCAAAGGTCAGCTGTGTTATTTGTCAGCCTCAAAAGTCAGAAACAAAAAAGGAGAGGCTGAGTTTCAGATAATCGTTTCTTACAGTAAACCAGAAAAAGCAAATTCTTTGTATAAAGAGCGTTGGCAGCTGGAATGTGCCTTTAAAGCCTTAAAATCCAGTGGATTTAATATTGAAAAGACTCACCTGACTGATCTTGACCGTTTAAGGAAATTATTCGCACTGGTACTGGTGGCATTTGCCTGGGTTTATAAGGCCGGAATACATCTCAACAGTTTGAACCCTATTAAAATTAAACAGCATGGGAGAAGAGCCAAGAGTTTGTTTAAATACGGTCTGAATTATATTGCTAATATGTTATTTAGCAATGATATAGATAAATTTAAAGAGTGTTGTAAATTTTTGTCATGTACTTAGGGATAAAACAGTACTTATCAGGAATAAAAAGAATAAGGTTAAATATCCGGTTATTCCCGGAGTTATCTTATCGAATTCCCCCTGGAAAAAGGAGATTAGGGTGATAGCGACTATTAAAGGAGTATAAATCAACAAAATAATATACTCGGGTCTCCGTAGTTTAGATTTAAGATTGCCTGACATGGTGAATTTTTTATTAAAGGTAAATAAAATAGGTATGAAATCCGAAGATTTCTTCTATCAAAGGTTGTTCACGAATGTCTCCACATAAGTCGTCAGCCGGCTCATAATCCGCTCAATGATAGACCGGCGCTCCAAAATGCGCGGTGGCTCTATTAAGAGGTCAATGATCTGGTCACGTCGAGGCTTGCGGTTGGTGAAGAGATACTCCTGGATCACATCATCCAACTTTGCCGGCTGCAATCCTTCCTCCCCGACGATCTGATCGAATGCCCTGTTCTGCTCTTCGTTCCAGAAGGTTTCAAACCGCAGCGGTATTTCATCCACATCGGCAACTGTCGGAAGCTGTTCCTCTATGAATTTATGCAGCAACTCCCGCTTTGGTCTCAGGTTGACTTCTCCGGCAAGGAGGCTGACAATCTCCTGTTTCCTTCTCTCCCGGGCTTCCGGATCCGATTCCACCAGCTTCGCCAATAACGCCAGAATGTAAGCCACATTGATCTCATCCCGATGAATGAGTTCCAGTTCAAAATCAACATCAGTCAGTGAAACCGGAGCGGCTCCATCATCACCTCCCCCACTTATTGAACCGGCAGACAAATCAAGGTATTTGCTCTTGAAGTCATTAAACGTTTGCTCTGTCATGCAGTAATGCCCCCATTCAAAGTCCCGGAAGCTTTTTGCTACATTCAATATCCGCATGATGGTGCGGAAAGCCAGGATAAATCTGAGCTTCTCGGTTTCTGAAGGCAACTCATTCACGGAATCCACCGTGGGAGTGACTTTATACAGTTCCGCAATGGCTTCGTTGAGATTTTTCCGGTACTCCTCATAAGGCTCCCTGAAGATGATCTCATTGGCATCCTTGTTCGAGAAAAGCGCCACCGCTTCATCGGTACGCTTTTTCAGGTTACGGAAACAGACAATATTGCCCTGTGACTTTTGTTCGTTCAGTATCCGGTTGGTGCGAGAAAACGCCTGAATGATGCCGTGATACCTTAGATTCTTGTCCACATACAGGGTGTTGGTGCGCGGACTGTCAAAGCCGGTCAGGAAGATGTTGACCACCAGAAGCAGGTCCAGCTCCCGGTTCTTCATCCTCCGGGAAATGTCGTTATAGTAGTTGTAGAATGACTGATTATCCCTCGTGGTGAACTTCGTGTTAAACATGGCATTGTAATCGCCGATGTACTCTTCCAGTTTGTCCCGACTGTGCATATAAACCACCTTTCCTTCCTGATGGTCTGCTGCCACAGGAAGTTCCCCGGTTAGGGTAATCGATTCATCAGGCAGATCCCCATTGGCTTCCTGGTCTTCCTCATTGGCGATGTAGCTGAAGATGGTACCGATCTTCAGGTTATGCTTTCCCTCTTTTTCCAGCCTTTTAAATTGGTCGTAATACTTCTTGAGCATTTCCACGCTGTTGACGCAGAACATGGCATTGTATGAGCGCTGATGGGTTTTCCGTGGGAAGTCATCAATGATGTAGCGGACAATCTTCTCCAATCTCTCATGGGCTTCCATCAATTCCGGCGTCTCAAAGTTATCAACATCGAAATCAACATGGGTGGGGCTTCCTTCCCTTTCCTTGTACCGACCAACGTACTCCACCAGGAATTTTAGTACATTGTCATCCCGGATGGCATCTGTAATGACATACTTATGGAGGCACTCTTCAAACAGGTCCGCGGTAGTGCGGTTTCCTACGGCATTCTCGGCAAAGATGGGAGTACCGGTGAATCCGAACATCTGCGCTTTGGGAAAAAACTTGCGAATTTTGGCATGGGTCTCCCCGAACTGGCTCCTGTGGCATTCGTCAAATATGAAAATAATGCGCTCCTTCTTCTGCTTATCCATCTTTTGCAGGAACCAGGTGCTGGTAATGGCATTGTTCAACTTCTGGATGGTGGTGACGATAAGCCGGGTTTCACCCGAAAATTGCCCTACCAGGGCACTGGTGTTGTTGGTACCATCGATGCTGCCCTTCGAGAAGCTGTTAAACTCCCGAATGGTCTGGTAGTCGAGGTCTTTGCGGTCAACCACAAATACCACCTTGTGCACTTCCGGAAGTCGTACCAGGATCTGGCTTGTCTTGAATGAGGTGAGTGTCTTCCCCGAACCTGTCGTGTGCCAGATGTAGCCATTCCTGTTTGAGTTAAGCACCCGGTCGATGATGGCTTCCGTGGCATAAAACTGGTAGGGTCTGAGAACCATGAGCGACTGGCTGGATTCGTTGAGCACGATGTATTGGGTGATCATGCGGCTAAGATGACAGGGATCCAGGAATATCATGGCAAATTGATCCAACTGGGTGATCTGGTGATTTGCCTTGTCGGTCCAAAAAAAGGTCTGTTTGAAGCTTTGGTGCCGGTTGTTGGCGTAGTATTTCGTATTCACCCCGTTGGAGATGACAAATAGCTGCACGTACTGAAACAATCCGTAGGATGCCCAAAAGGAGTGGCGTTGATATCGGTTCACCTGGTTGAAGGCTTCCTTGAGTTCCAATCCCCGTCGTTTTAGCTCAATCTGGACCAGGGGAAAGCCGTTAATCAGGATGGTCACGTCATACCGGTTCTTCCAAGTCCCTTCCATGGTTACCTGATGGGTTACCTGGAAGAGGTTCTGGCACCAGTGGTCCAGTTGGAGAAATTCCAGGTAGATGCTTTCCCCGTTGTCCCGGGTAAGCTGCATCCGGTCACGGAGAATCTTTGAGCGGTCAAAGACATTGCCCTTGTTGAGATGAATCAGAACCCGGGAGAATTCGCCATCGGTTAGCTCCAACTTGTTATGCCGCTCCAGTTGCCGCTTCAGGTTGGCAAGCAGACCGGCTTCATCGCTGATCTCCACCGGCTCATATCCCAGCGTCATTAGCTGTTTTAGGAGGTTTTCTTCGAGTGCTTTTTCCGGTTGAATACTCATGAGAACATAAACAACTTAAAGCACAATCTCTTTTTCCCTGACCTTTTTAAGAAATTCCTGTTGTTCAGCCAGAGACATTTTCTCCATCCTCTCTGCTAATTTTTGTTTGATATCGCGGAAATATTTGGCAGTATCAAATTTCTTCTTCTTCATTCTATTCATGACAGACAAAGTCTTTAGGTGATCGTATTTCTATCAAACAATACCCAACCGGTGTAAGAACAAGCTCCGTTTCACTGATATCGAAAAAATAAACCAGAAAGTCTCTGTTACAGATTCTTTCAAAAAAGAGTTTTGTGTCTTCCTCAATTTATCATCAAAATATCCACCCACTACAGAAGTATCTATACAAATGCGTGGTTTCATTCTATCAAGTTTTCACAAAGTTAAGAAATTATTGCAATCCAATTATTATACGAAAAGCTGCTGAAGAAGTCCTTTCTTCCAGGTTTGCATGTTTTCAAGCTTGACAGTTACCAAGTTGATTTTCTGATCAATAGCAGATAGGTAGGAGGCGATTTTCTGTTGCTCTCTATATTTAGGAATTGAAATTACCATTTTAATAATCATGTCTCGTCTTACGGAATCGACTGAATTCTTTGCACTTAATTTATTGACTCTCTGATAAAAGAAATTTGAAAAATAATAAAACAGGTACTTCCCATAGGTGGTATAATAAAAATTGCATATGCAATAAACTCTTTGATGAAAATCAAACTTCCCATTTACGTAATGAAAGTTCTTACCTACACCCACGCCATCGCCTGAGGTAAGTATTGCTTCACCGTCAAAACTATATGTATCTATTTGTTCGACTTTGTCAGATCTAACATAAAATGGATACAGACCGTTATCCTTCTTATCCTGAGTGTCTTTTTTCCCAGTATACACCTCTGCAATTTCTCCCAACCTCTTCTCTTCCCAATCCGGAAAATCCTTCCCCTCTTCATCCTTAAACCTAATCTCCCGGCTGAAGATCTTCTGCATGACCCCTTTCTTGTACTGCTCCAGCAGCTCCTTATTCCGGGTAAGCTGATGAATCTTGTCGTCCACGGCAGTTAGGAAGGAGGCGATCTTGGTTTGCTCAGTCAGTGAGGGCAGACTTAAAATAATTTCGCTTAACCTGCCAGTTGAAATACTTAAAACCTTAATACCTTGAGCAAACAACTTTATTTGACTCTTTATTTTCTCCGATTTAAACAAATGAGCACTAAATCCTATAACCAAGACAAATGATTCTGGACGAGCATGGATCGTATGCAAACCAGCAACGATTTGCTCACGGTTTGTATTGACAATTTCAATACACTTCCCAATATCGTCATAATCTTCCGATGCATCTGCAAATAACAAATCTCCTTCTTTGCATAGGAAATTCTCTGTAACATTCTTTAATGCAATATTTTCATTTATGTAAGGCACCTCTTCCTTTGTAATGTCAAAGAGCGAATAGAACTTTTTATGAATGTCACCATAATGGATATTTCTGTACACCCCTGTCTCATAGTTTAAATTTTCCCTTGAAAAAGAATTAGTTGATTGAAAAGAAAATACCTCTCCAAATTTCTTTTCAGTCCAAATCCCATCAAATCCGGGGAATCTCAAAGCAGGTATTTTGGGTTCGTTGTGCATGGTGCTTATTCGGGTAAAAGTTTAAGAAGAGCAATAACGCCCTCATCCATTTGGCTGAAAGCAAACAGCTTCTTGCCCAAATCTTTCAAAGAAGCTCCGATATGGAATACACTGCATCGGTCGATGATGAGAAAACGGTCATGCGCTGCATGAAATTCTTTTATCAATACAGGATCATACTGCTGGTTAAATTTTCTTAGATCAAGAGCTAATTGTGGCGGTATGCTTTTGGTATAAATTGTCACTGCCACTCCACTTCTTCGCTTACTAAAAAGCTGCAAAACAGAATCGTCCACATAATTATCCAGTAAGATCAATGAATTTTGTGCAGACCGGATTAGATCAGAAACAAACTTCCATGCATCAAATACCTGTCCGTCAAAAAAGATCCCTTTTTCAGGCTGAAGGTTTTTATCCTGAAGGGAATTCAAAATCTGGTTTATTTTTTTGTCGGTGTCAAGTTGTTTTAATTCGACCGATTCAAGGCGCTCAAAAATACGGGCATTATTAACAAGAAACCTTCTCATCGCTACAAACGCCCTCACTATCTGGATACTGACCAGCACTGCCCTTTCGCTTTTCAAAATAGCGGAGCTCGCAGTTACTCCCTGTTCCGTAAAAACATAAGGCATATACCCCCCCAGTGAGCGTCTGGAAGGTATCGCATTTTGCGATACCAACATCTCAACTTCTTCTTCAGTAAGTTGAAACATAAAATCTCCCGGGAATCGATTGATGTTCCGCTTTATCTGCTCCCTCAAACGTATCGGCTTGACCTGATAAAACTCTGCCAGGTCCTTGTCAAGGATTACCTGTACACCCCTGATGAAGAAAATTCTGGTTTCAGCATCTGATTTTACCGATAGATAATTGTTCCCTTCCATTAAGATATTCTAAAAAGGTTTGGCTATTCCCAGTTCTTCACAGTATCCGGCAATGGTGGCATCTGTCTCCTTCATCTGCACATCGAGTGATTTCAGCTCTTCGGCGATGGCATCCAGATCTATGGCTTCCTCCGCTTCAAAGGTGTCCACATACCGGGGAATGTTCAGGTTGTATTCGTTCTCCCTTACTTCATCCAACGATGCAACATAGCTGTACTTATCAATGGTCACCCTCTTCCGGAAGGTGTCGACAATCCGGTCTACATCGTCATCCCGGAGGTAATTCTGGGTCTTGACCTTCTCGAAATATTGGCTGGCATCAATAAACAAAATATTCTCTGGTTGCTCCCTGCACTTCTTGAAAACAAGAATGCATGTAGGGATGCTTGTTCCGTAAAAGATATTGGCTGGTAAGCCTATCACCGTATCCAGGTAATTCCTGTCCTCGATCAGGTATTTCCGGATATGTCCTTCCGCAGCTCCCCTGAACAGCACGCCATGGGGCATAATCACTGCCGTTACCCCGTTGTCATCGGTCTGGTGGACCATATGCTGAATAAAGGCGAAATCTGCCTTGGAAGCCGGGGCAAGCCGCCCGTAGGGGCTGAAGCGGTCGTCGTTCATGAACAGGGGATTGGCGCTCCAGTTGGCGGAAAAAGGTGGATTGGCAACCACGGCTTCAAACCGCATATCGATGTGCTGAGGGCGCTCCAGGGTGTCCTCCTGCCGGATATCGAATTCGTGGTAGGAGACGCCGTGCAGGATCATGTTCATCCGGCAGAGGTTGTAGGTGGTCCGGTTCAGCTCCTGTCCGTAAAAGGTTCCTACCTCTGCTTCCCGTGCCACACGAAGCAACAGAGAGCCCGACCCGCATGCAGGGTCATAGACCGTGCGCAGCTTTGTTTTTCCGGTTGTGACGATCTTCGCCAGGATTTTGGATGCCTGCTGGGGCGTGTAGAATTCTCCGGCTTTCTTGCCGGCACCGCTGGCAAACATGCCGATCAGGTATTCATAAGCGTCGCCCAACACATCAGCCTTTGCATCTTCCAGGTTGAAGTCGATCTTATCGAGATGAGCGAGAACTTTGGAGATCAGCTCGTTCTTGTCCTTCTCTGTGCGCCCGAGTTTGGTGGAGGTCAGGTCCAGGTCTTCAAACAATTTGTTGAAATCGTCCTCGCTTTCGGTTCCAAGGGTGCTTTGCTCAATGTGGGTAAGTATCCGGGAAAGTTCAGCCAGGATAAAGGTGCTCTCGCCGCTCTTTCCGTTGGAGTTACCCCTTTGGGCAACTTCATGGAACAATTCGTCAGGTTTGAGGAAATATCCCAGGGAGTCGAGGGCTTCTTCTTTCACCGCCTCCAGCATTTCCCGTCCTTCCGGAGTCTCCTCGCTTAACGAGGAATAATCCAGTCCGTCTACAGCCAGAATTCGATTTGCAAAGAGATGCATCTTCTCTGACAGGTATTTATAAAAGATGAAGCCCAGGATATAGTCCCGAAATTCATCGGCATTCATCTTTCCGCGAAGGGTATTGGCAATATTCCAGAGCTGCTGTTCGAGGATTCTCTTCTGTTCTTCAGACATATTTGATCTACTTAGGATGCATGATTGATTTGGGCTTCTAAGATACTCAATCTTTCCAGCCAACCACTGACAACCTCAAAGCAGGCTGCCGTAAAACATAAAATTCTGCATACACAAATTTTTAAATAACCCATTAAGCAACCGAATATGATTACTGATTTCTCTCACGGCAGGCTTGATCAGATCAAGACCTTTGCCAACACACATGGTCTGACCGAAAGCTTCAACCGGAGTTTCGCCAGACTTGAAAACTACTTAGCGAAAGGCTGTGAAGTAAACCTTTACACCGATTTTGCTCCTCTCTCCCTCTATTTTGAGGTTACCCGTGACGGACAGTTCGTCCTGAATGGTGGATTCATTTACCATGGTCCTCACGATGGTTTTGGAACCGGCAGTGCCCCTACTTTCTCCGTGTGTCTGGATCAGGAAAGAGTGCCTGGCTGGTCAATTCACACCTAAACTGGATGCCATGAGACCAAGGCATGTTAAATTACCGTTTGGCACAAGCCAAACTTTCGATTCCGGGGTCACGAAGATAAAGGAAGAGCGAGAACCTATGATGCGTGTCTCTGAGATTGACATTTCGTACCAACCAGCAATAAAGCCTTCAGAGCGATTTACAGTCAGTGGTTCTGCTGATGCTGAAAAAGTATTCCGGAGAATCTGGAGCCAGCCGCTTGAGCTTCGTGAGTGCTTCTATGCGTTGTTCCTGAACCGGGCGAACAAGGTGCTGGGGTATTACCTGGTATCCGTCGGTGGTCTGACCGGGACCGTCGTGGATGTCCGCACAGTCTTCCAGGCTGCGCTTAAAGCCAATGCCTGCTCGGTGATCTTCGCCCATAACCACCCCTCAGGAAATATTCAACCCAGTGATGCCGATATCCAGCTTACCAGGAAGCTGAAAGAAGCCGGGAAGATTCTGGAGATAACCGTGCTGGATCATCTGATCTTGCTGCCGGAGGGGTATTTCTCGATGGCAGATAATGGGATAATATGAATACTGTGAGTTCGACTCAAGGTTATAAACATAGTATAACTTGAATGCGGACTCACAGTTTAACTTTATGAAAGTAATCCTTATACCATTAATATTCATCAGAGGCAAGTTCTATTAACATTTAAGATCATATTTTTAGCTTTGCAGCTCAAATGGGAAAATTTATGGAGGATTCAACGATTATAATGAAAAAAGGGCAGTTCCTCTCGGAAGTCATCAAAGATATACCAGCTGGAAGATTAAATAAAAGATATTCCGGCATCGGTGCTACCACCCATGAAATTAGAAATCAACGTCGTAACTCTATTATTGTATTTCCGACAAGAGCATTAGCTGCCACAAAAGCGATCAAAGAAAGTATTTTGTATGTCGGCGGAAAGTATCCCGGTGTCCAAAGAAGTTCCGTAGAAGACATAAAAAATAATCTCAAAGAAAATGGAGCTACTAAAATTGCTGCAGTTGCTGACAGTTTTGCAGTTCTCTACGAACAGATGGGCGATGTTCTGGCGGCTAATTTTTTCCTTATGTTAGATGAGATTGACTCTTTTCAATCTGAGTCATATTATCGTGATTCGTTGGAAGATTGTCTCGAAATTTATTTCCAGTTCCCACCTGAAAGAAGAAGCATGGTTACTGCCACTTGGCAATATTCTTTGGATGATCAGATCGAAGATGAACCATATCATGCAATTCGATTAGAGGGATACGTAAAGTCCCAGTTGAATTTAATCCATTGCACCGGGGATATGAAGCTTGCGGTTGCAGAAGAAATTAAAGCCACTTATTCAAAACTTGTCGATGAGGACAAGATTGTTGTCGGGTACAATAGTATAATTGATATTCTTTCTGTCATACACCTAATACAAGGTACAGTGCCTGATCATGAAATATCAATCCTTGCCGGTGAAGGGAGTGATCATAAGGTAGATAAACCTTTTAAAACTAATGTAATTGGTGGCAAGCTCGAGAAGAAAATTACCTTCATCACATCTGCTTACTTTGTCGGCATCGACTTTGAAGAGGACTGCCATATGGTGGTTGTTTCAGACCTAAGCAGATCATATGCCGTTCTTACAAAAGCGAAAATCCAGCAAATATTCGGAAGATGTAGGCGCAAACTCCTTTCAGCCACGATGATATATGAGTGCAGACCGCAGTATTATAGAGATGGTAAAGAATACAATAAATATTTACTCGATAAACTGAATGATAGTTATAACGCATACGTCGAACTAAAGAAGTCATCTTCCTCAATCCAAATAGACAAGAATGTCAGAAAAAATTTAATCGATACTTACTGCAATAGCACAAAAATTAATGATGTGTCGATACTGCGTGTAAAGAACGGTGGCATTATTAAAACCCGTTTGGCTCTTGATTATCTCTTATATCATCAGGTGACGTTGAATACCCTTTATAATAATTCTGTACTGACTGAGTCTAAATTCTGCACCATGTATGATGTTGTCCATCGTGTTTTTCATCACTTGCTGACTACTAAAGACAGGAAAGAGATTGCGGACCAAATAATCAGAATAGAAGATAAAGAGATTGATGAAGCATTACTGGTTATGGATAAAATAAGTGATCCATTGGCTAATATTAATCCAAAAACTTCGCTGGGAAAAAAAGTAGAGGTGATTGCAAACTTCGCAACTACTCATTACATGTCCTCAACGGAAGTAATAAACCAAATAAAGCCGATTATCATAAATAAGGCAAGGAGAAAAGCATTGAACAAATACATTACGAAGATTGAATACTTTCAAATGATTGCCGGAAACTCAGACCTTCGTAACGATCTTTACCGAGAACTGGTCGTTAATGATAAGCTGACCCCAAAAGAAATCCGAAGTAAAATGGTACGGATCTTCGCCCTTGACCATCCAAACAAGATTATCAGATCTTCTGACTTATCCAATGAAGCAAAGGCAGTCTCAGTTCTGAAAAGCCTTTGTGTTGTTAAAAGGACCAGTGTTCACGGAAGTGATGATAAATATTATAAGATCGTCAAATATATCAGTCCGCATAACGTCTTTGAGTAAAATATATGTAAATTACATATGGACACGATTCCCTATATTAAATACATTACAATCATGTCCTTATTCGTCCGTTTAGTCCGGGATGGGCGTCCACTTAAAAACAGTATGACTTTCCGTTTAGTCTGGTATTTGCATCCGTTTGAAGACTTTAATAACATTCGCCCGCAAGTGATTAGCTGGTAGGCAAAGAAGCTCTTTTTTGGTGTCAGGTCGTTGTTCTTGGCGGCTTGAGCCAAAGAATGTACTTCCAAATATTTCATAAGGGAACTGACGACCAACGGCTGGTAGGATGGGAAATGTATTTCTTTGGTGACTCCCTCCATGGAAAACACGGCTGTGCACCTACCCAGGTTTGGAAATCCGCTCTGAAGCATGCCAAGGACAAGGATGGGAAACACAGCAAAAATGACGCTCTTGCCACGGCTTTGACCAGGCACCTTACATTTTATTCACCACCTTACATTAGTTTCAAGAGGCAAAATATGTAGATTGGATTCATGCCTCTTCATTTCACATTTTCATTGATCGAATATTCTTTTTTTCGATGAAGGAAAGACCTTTGTCCAAAAATACCAGAGCTTAAAATACATATTCATCAGCTTTTGTATACACTTCCGGGTCACACTACACAGTTCTGATACAATGTTCTCCCATATGAGGTCAGGGAAATTGGGAAAAGCGAGAATGAGAAGGAGCCACTCCACCCCGCAAATAACCTTTCTTCTCCTACCAGGTTATGACACATGATATAAATATATATACGTTTCTATATATGTTTAAGGGGCTGAATGAAAGATTTGTGATGTCCATTTTTCCCGGATTCCACTTAATCTGCCGGTAGGTCATATCAAAAACACCAGTAATCCAATGGGTACTGGTATTAACTACTGGCATCTTGCCGCTAAATCAACACGCAGATGAAAGGATTGTCGGGCAGCAGGTGTTTCCTACCTCTGATGGGGTGGTTAAGGATCGGAAGCTCCAAATTTAGGTGTTAACTCCTCTACCAGCCCCTGACAAGGGATCAGAAAGCTATATATTCTTTTTCGATTTGTTTCATGCATGTCAGTTCAGAGATAGCTTGAATGGCATCGACTCGATCGCCTTCTTCTTCTCCGTGCGTTCCTCCTCTTGCTTCTGGAGCCGCTGCCGGACGTTTTCCATCTCCTCCGAAATCTTGTTCAGCAGCACCTTCGAATAAATCTGGGTGGTTTTGATCATTGCATGCCCCAGCATCTTCTGGACGGTCTCCATATGCACACCGTTCGATAACGTCACGGTCGTTGCAAAGGTATGCCTTGCTACGTGCATAGTGGGTCGTCTGCTCAAACCGCAGACATCGGCAATCTCCTGAAGGTAGGCATTCAACTTCTGATCACTGCGGACAGGTAACAAGGTGCCGGTCTTTAAACACTCCCTGTCATCCCTGTATTTATCCATGATCGCCTTGGCAGGTGGGAGCAATGGGATGCTTGCCTTAACTCCGGTTTTTTTGCGCTCATAGACAATCCACTCCTTCCCGTCATCCCCCTTCATGATATTCTTCCGGGTCAGTGCTGGCAGGTCGGAATAAGACAAGCCGGTATAGCATGCGAAGACAAAAATGTCCCGGACCACGTCGAGCCGCTTGATATTGAATTCATGGGAGACAAGCCGGTCCAGATCATCCATCGTCAGGAACCCCCTGTTGGTCTCTTTGTAGGTGGTCTTGTGACCGTCAAACGGATCCCTCTCCAGGTAGCCAAAGGAGATCGCCATATGGATGACACGCTTCACCTGCTTGAGGTGTTTCATTACCGTGTTGTGGGTTAACCCAAATTTGACGCGCAGGAAGCTGTCAAACTGCACGATAAACTTCCGGTCCAGGGAAGTCAGCGGAATGTCATGAAGGTTGTACTTCTCTTTGAGAAAAGTCTCCAGTCGCTGCTTTGTCCGCTTGTACTGGCTCGCCGTCAGTTCGGAAAACATCTCTCCGATGTTATCATCCACATACCGGTTATTCTCCTCAAACACGACCAGAAAAGTCTTCGCCTCCTCAGGTTTGCCGGTAAGCTCCTCCTTGAGAAGTTCGGCGGTCAGTACTTCGTGTCGCTCCATATAGAGCAGCTGGATCCGCTGGATGGTTGCCCTAAGGGAAGTCAAAAAACCGTTCAGCTCCCTGGCTTCGTCAGACTTTCCCTTGACTGTCTGGGACATATCATCCCACATGAGGGGATCAATGAATTTCCCCAGGCTCATTCCACTTCGCTCGAAGTTAACCGTTACCCTGAGATACAGCGGGCACTTTTTGTCACTTCTCTCCTTTGCCCTTACCAGGTAAAACAAACAGGACACTTTTGTCATCATTTTAGCTCTTTTTTTGGGTTAGTAAATAGCCTCAAAAGAGCCCTGATCGACACCTGTTTTCAAGAGTTGGTCAAACGTAAACTTCGAAATGACTGCACGTTACAAAGGTCAGCGACACCTGGCGGTTCTCTGAACCCAATAGGTGTCGATTTAGACACTTTTTCTATGTTAGATACAGGTCATTTTTGCCGTTTTGGGAGGGTCCACAGGCAAAACCGGCAGAGTCTCCCCCTGAAACACAAAACGCCTGAAATCATTTGATATCAAGCGCTTAAGAACTACAGGAGAGCCGCGTTACCAAGGAAAAAAGCACAAAAAAAGGGAGCAAACTGCTCCCTCTGGCGGTGCGGACGGGACTCGAACCCGCGACCCACGGCGTGACAGGCCGTTATTCTAACCAACTGAACTACCGCACCAATATTTTACAGAACAATGGCAGTGTGAGGTTTGCGAACCCGTCCCGACTGAGTCGGGATGACAGGCCGTTATTCTAACCAACTGAACTACCGCACCAATATTTTACAGAACAATGGCAGTGTGAGGTTTGCGAACCCGTCCCGACTGAGTCGGGATGACAGGCCGTTATTCTAACCAACTGAACTACCGCTTTTCCTTGGAAACACTGCTTAACAGAGGAAACAGTAAAAACTGTAAAGCGCTGCAAAGATATGTTTTTTTTCGTTCGTTACAATAAGAATGAAAAAAAAGAAGGTTGTAACGGTGGGGTTCCATTTCCCTCCCGGAAATCATTGCGAAAAAAAACTAAAATGTACCTGACTGTATTTCTTGGTTTCAATAAAACCTTCCATTTGTTTAAAACAAAATATTCCGGGATGCTCTAACACGAATAAGCCTTTTTCCTTGAGCAATCCGGAATTAAGTACCCTGGCAGCAAACAAGTTAAAGTCTTTCATGTCATAGGGCGGATCGGCAAAGACCAGAGAGTAGGTATACTTATTGAACCGTAAGAACCTGAAAACGTCCTCTCTGAGTACTGTCAAGTTTGAAATTCCAAACCTGTCAGACACTTCAGCAATTTTTTTGGCATGAATTGGGTCTTTTTCTACTGAGGTCACCCATCGGCATCCACGGCTTACCATTTCGATTGCAATACTTCCTGTTCCTGAAAAGAGATCCAGAGCATCGGTCTCCTCCCATATAACCCGGTTCTCCAGAATGTTAAAGAGACTTTCCCTGGCTAAACCAGTAGTAGGACGGGATCTGAAGTTTTTCCCGGGATGAAGGGGACGTCCCTTGAACATGCCCCCTACAATTCTCATATTGAGTTAGTTAAGATTCCAAATAACTGATGGTTCAATGTCTTGTTACGCTGATTTGTTAAAAGCGGAAGTTGCTCGTCGACCGGGATGGTAACCCCGGGAATGGATTCCCTGAGGATCTCCTGCAGTATGGGTTTATCATTTTCTTCTCCGGTGAGAAAAACCTGTTTATCAAACATTCTAAGATGTTCTGTAATCAATCGGATGAAATATATGCGATCGGAATTACTCCTGGTTTCAAAAGTATTAAAAAAATGAAGGCTGGAGTTGCGGATGCAAAGTGCGTAAAGCCAGGATGGATGAAGATGAAAAACCAGGTTTGTTATTCCAGAGGAAAGCAGGTTATGTATAAGGTTGGATGCTTCGTGATCCACTTTGAGTCTGTTGAAACGCATTTCCAGAAAATGAACAAGAGGTCGATAAGCTGAGTATGCAATGATTAAACCGGGGGGGTCAAGTTGCATGGTATGCGTCTCTCGGGATGCAACTGCCAGTTGTCTTCCCGGCTGCATATAGTTGACGAGTCTTTCTGCTTGAGAGATATTCGGAATGAGAGAAAATTTGCGGTCGGCAATTATCAGAGAAACATCGTTGAATGTTTGATTAAGCAGATGCTCCTCGTTAATTGTCTCACTGATTTTGTCGAATAAGGAACGATCTCCTGCGAAGGGGTGGATCATCCGATCGAAAAACATAACCTCACCTGTTCCTGGATGGTGGATAACAAAAGAAAATCCATCCGGGCCGGCCTGGATGGATAAGTTGCAATGTGAACATTCGTTGGATGGAAAATCCGCTTTCCGGACTACTTGTTGCTGCATCGGGTTTATTCCCAGTTCCCTGCATTGTTGTTGGTTTCGGTCAGCGACCCGACTTTCAGCCCGGGATATTTTTCCTGGACACGGCGTTGATCGTTCAGGTTGATCCGAAGCTGGGGGTCCAGACCACGGAGAACGATATTATTGTGCGCCTTCGCTTCAAAAACAGGCACCTTGATTCCTGAGCCAGTAGCAATCACAGTAGATCCCAACTGGAATTCGGCAACCGTATCTTTCACAGGGATATACCGAAGTTGGTCGGCATTATAGTCTTTTCCAAAAATAGATTCCAGGGCACTGACCTTGATGGTGTCCCGCGTGATAAGTTTCATCTGAAGAGCTTTCCGCTCTGTGATCCCGGCTTCCAGCATACTGTCCGTAATGTTCCCGATCTTTCTAACCAACTTAACCTGATCGTATTTGATAAAATTGATCAGGGTATCCCAACTTCCCGTATATCGTCCGTGAGTCTCTTTAAAGGCTATCTGGGCTTTGCGGATGTCTTTCAGTCTCTGGATCGTTGCAGCATACCTCTCCGATTTTTCCTTTTCAAAAACGATGGGCCTCTGGATACTTTTATAAATCAGGTATCCTAAAGCAATAGCCAAAAGAAGCAAGACAACTTGAAACACTGTTTTCATCGTTATAATTTTTGTTGGTTTATTTTCGTTTGGAGGCAAAATTATAAAAAAAATTCATTTACCTTCCGTTGAATAATATATTTATAAATGTATGCTCAAAAATCACATTGTCCATCTCCTTACCCTTAATCTGACTTTTGAATTAACGGAAAGTCAGCAGGTACTTATAGAAAAACTGGCAGCATTCATTGTTTCAGGAATCCAAGACTCGATATTTTTGATCAGAGGGTATGCCGGTACCGGAAAAACGACCATGATCAACCAATTAGTCAAAGTATTGGAAACTTTGAACATAAACTCAGTATTGCTGGCTCCGACAGGCAGGGCAGCCAAGGTTCTAACCTCCTATACCGGGAACGTTGCCTACACCATACATAAAAAAATATACCGTCAGAGAACTTCTGTGGATGGATTGGGGACCTTTTCGCTTGATAAGAACCTACATAGAAATACCTATTTTATCGTTGACGAATCTTCCATGGTTCCCAATGAGAGCGGCGAAAATATCATTTTTGGGTCTGGCAAACTCCTGGACGATTTGTTGGAATATGTGTTCTCCGGATTGGGTTGTCGCCTGGTGTTGGTGGGAGATACAGCCCAATTGCCGCCAGTCGGTTTATCCCTAAGTCCGGCACTTAGTCCGGATTTTCTTACTAGTCATGGCTTTACAATAACCAGCGCTGAGTTGAACGATGTTGTCCGGCAGGAACAAGATTCAGCTATCCTGCTGAATGCCACCAGGATTCGACAACGGATTGCTGAAGAACAACAGCCGGCAGGCTTTTTCCCCATCATCCTGACCCAAAGCTCTGAACTGCAGAGAATCAAAGGAAATGAACTTATTGAAAAGATTGCTACCTGTTATGATACTTTCGGGATTACCGAAACAACGGTACTTACCCGTTCCAATAAGAGAGCCAACCTATATAACAAGGGAATCAGGGGTTCCATACTCTACCGCGATGCTGAAATCGCCAGAGGAGATCTCCTGATGGTGGTCAGGAACAACTATCACTGGACAGAAGAAGACACCGGGATTGATTTCATCGCTAATGGTGATGTTGGTGAAATTACTCATATCTATGGATTTGAGGAAATGCATGGGTTTCGTTTTGCCAATATAAGCCTTCGGTTGACCGATTATGATGCTGAAGTTGAGTGCAAAATTGTTCTGGATGCTCTCGAAAGCGATACAGCGTCCCTGTCGAGAGACGAGTCTCTAAGACTTTTCAACGCAGTTTCGGAAGACTATTCTGAAACAAAAAATAAAAGGGAACGGTGGAAAAAAATAAAACTGGATCCTTACTATAATGCACTGCAAGTCAAATTTGCCTATGCGGTAACGTGCCATAAAGCACAGGGAGGCCAATGGCAAGCAGTCTTTATCGACACAGGTTACATTACCGAGGAAATGATAGACAGGGAGTATCTGCGATGGTTGTACACAGCTTTTACCCGACCTGCCAGGGTGTTGTACCTCGTAAATTTCGACAACCGTTTTTTTGACAACGGAACAGAATACTGATTTTATCGGGTCCAGCTTCCAAATTGGACTCAAGTATTGCGAACTGACCAGGTTTTGATTTGCTCCCTCCGGTTCTTCCTCCTGCCTTTCATTTGTGATTGCTGGCGATAGAAAAGTTGGGTGAAGTAGTCCTGGTTTGGGAAACAGCGAATTTGCCCCCGTCAAATGCAAGTTCTGTCTGGGGGAAAATAGCTTGAGCCTCAAGGAGCAGGGCGTTTTCATCCTTATACCTCGATGAGAGGTGCCCGATGATGAGTTTTTTCACCTGGGCAAGCTTGGCCAATGACGCAGCCTGTCCCGCAGTGGAATGAAAGGTCCGTTGAGCCCATTGTTCCAGGGAACTATGAAAAGTCGCTTCATGATATAGGAGATCTGCTCCCTCAATAATTTCAGCGGCCGGTTCATAATAGGCTGTATCTGTACAAAAGGCATAACTGCGGGGTTGGGGTGGGGGAATAACCAATTCTCTGTTGGGAATCGTCACTCCCTCTGAAATCTCATAATCCTCTCCCTGTTTGATTTTTGGAATTTGTTTCAACGGAATCTTATATTCCTCAATTTTATCCTTTCTCATATTTGGCAGAAAAGACTTCTCCCTGAATAGAAATCCACAGCAGGGAATGCTATGTCGCAGTGGAAAGGAAGTAATCTCGACATGCTTATCGCTGAAAATTAGTTCGGGATCTTTGCTGTTCAGCGGGTGAAAGAAAATCTTAAAACCCATTTCCCCTTTCATGTGTTCCATGAGGGGTCTTAATAGGTCGCGGAGAATTGCATGGGAAAAAATATGAAAGTCGCTGGTAATACCCATCAGGTTTCTGGTGGAAATTAGTCCGGGCAATCCGAAAAAATGGTCACCATGGAGGTGAGAAACGAAAATGTGCTGGATTCTGGCAAAACTAAATTTCATTTGCCGCAGCCTGATTTGAGTTCCTTCTCCGCAATCGATCAAAAAAAACCGCTCATGTACATTGAGTACCTGAGCGGTAGGGTATTTTTCAGATGTCGGAATTGCAGAACTGCTGCCAAGAATGGTTAATTCAAAGGTCATGGTTCTGCCCGGCTGGTTTCAGATTTTCTTTTTTTTTAATAAATCAGCTGCTTCTTCTACACTTTGGGTAATGAGCAGTACAGAGTCCAGCATGGAGATTCGGAAAATGTTCTCCACTTCCGACTGGAGTCCTGAAATAATCAGCGTTCCGATAGCTTCATCACAAAGGCGATTTGCCACCAGGATGGCACGTAAACCAGAAGAATCGCAGTACTTGCAACGGGATAGATCCAGAATTATATTCCGTTCTCCCTGACCACTGACTACTACCAGTTCCGATTTAAGATCTGGTGCATTCAGTGAATTCAGCTTATCGGAAAGGACAGAAACCAGCGTGAAATTCTCTTTTTTGACAATCTCAAAAGACATGGTTACAAGTTAAGAATAATTCCAATGCAAGCGTCATTTATTGTCCTTTTTTTCGTCGGCTTCCATTTGGGTCTTTAAAGCTGCCAATTCAGAGATATCGCCAAGGGTTGTTTTTTCAACGTTTTCAGTAACGATCTTCATTGCTTTTTTAGCCTGACGGTTTTCCGATCTTTTCTTTGTGTTTTCGTCAACTTTTTTGCTGTCTTCGTAGACCCTTGAATGGGAAAGAATAATCCGCTTGGCTGATTTGTTGAATTCAATGACCTTGAAAGGAAGTTTCTCGTCGAGTTTAACAGGGACTCCATCTTCCTTGACCAGATGTCGGGGAGTGGCAAAACCTTCAACTCCATAAGGCAGAGCAACCACTGCTCCTTTATCCATCAGTTCAACAATGGTTCCATCGTGGATGGAATCAGGGAGGAAAATTGTTTCGAAAACATCCCAGGGATTCTCTTCCAGCTGTTTATGTCCCAGACTTAATCTTCGGTTTTCCTTATCTATGTCCAGAACAACCACTTCAATTTCCTCATTAAGACCGGTAAATTCAGAGGGATGCTTTATTTTTTTCGTCCAGCTCAGATCACTGATATGGATCAAGCCGTCAACGCCCTCTTCAATTTCGACAAAAACGCCAAAATTGGTAAAATTGCGGACAGTGGCTTTGTGAATGGTACCCAATCCGAAACGCGATTCAATGCTATTCCAAGGATCACTTTTGAGTTGTTTGATACCAAGAGACATTTTCCGTTCATCGCGGTCGAGGGTCAGAATCTGAGCGTCCACTTCATCTCCCACTTTAAGGAAATCCTGCGCACTGCGCAAATGCTGGCTCCACGACATCTCCGAAACATGGATTAATCCTTCAACTCCAGGGGCAATTTCTACAAAGGCACCATAATCGGCAAGTACAACAACTTTCCCCTTAACAGAATCCCCGACTTTGAGACCTTCACTGAGCTTATCCCACGGATGGGGTGTCAGTTGCTTGAGACCTAAGGCAATACGCTTCTTGTCGTCGTCGAAATCGAGAATAACAACATTTAATTTCTGGTCCAGCTCGACAATCTCGTTTGGATGGGTAATCCGACCCCAGGAAAGATCCGTGATGTGGATTAAGCCGTCAACACCTCCAAGGTCTATGAATACACCGTAAGAAGTGATGTTTTTAACGGTCCCTTCCAGCACTTGTCCCTTTTCCAGTTTTGAAATGATCTCTTTTTTCTGCAGCTCAAGCTCCTCTTCAATCAAAGCTTTATGGGAAACCACAACATTGCGGAATTCATGGTTGATCTTTACAACTTTGAATTCCATAGTTTTCCCAACGAAAATATCATAGTCACGGATTGGTTTGACATCGATCTGGGAACCGGGAAGAAATGCTTCAATGCCCAGTGCATCGACAATCATGCCACCTTTGGTGCGGCACTTGATAAACCCTTTGATGATTTCATCGTTTTCATGGGCCTGGTTGATTCTCTCCCACGAGCGCATCGCCCGTGCTTTCTTGTGCGAAAGTACCATTTGTCCTTTCGGATCTTCCAGGTTCTCGACGTAGACATCTACTTTATCTCCTGGTTTCAACTCCGGATTATACCGGAATTCATTCAGACTCACAATCCCGTCTGACTTGTACCCGATATCAATGACGACCTCCCTTTTGTTCATGGAAATCACGGTCCCTTCTTGTACCTCTTTCTCCTGAACGGTGTTCAGAGTCTTGTCGTACAGGTTTTCCAGCTCTCCACGACGCCCTGCTGAATAGTTATCAAACCCTGTCTCCAGGCTATCCCAGTCAAATTCGGGAGATTCTTCCGGTTTTTCGGGGGTTACGCTGTCGGAGCCGATAGAGGTAATTTCAGCTTTTGTACCCGATGCTTCCACTT
Organism: uncultured Prolixibacteraceae bacterium; assembly: GCA_964650525.1. GTDB lineage: Bacteria > Bacteroidota > Bacteroidia > Bacteroidales > Prolixibacteraceae > UBA1413. Next base: position 87,799 of record CAZYUA010000012.1, on the reverse strand, counting down.
CAGGATTTTGCCTGTCAGTAGATTCAAGTGCTTCAGAAACAATTTCTTCCACTTTCTCCGATTGCAAAAACTCATTTGTCGCCTCTTCGGCACCTTCCTGGATTTCCAGGTTCTCATTTGTGATCTCAGTCATGTAATTGTAATTAAATTAATAAGTTAGACATTATTATCTCATCTCAAACCGGGCGCAAAAGTATAATTATTGATCCGGAAATCAAAGCTATCCCTATTTTTTTTTGACTGATGAAACAAATATTTGGGGCCATGCAAATTCTCTTTTCCGACATCGTCAAATCAGAAGTCCGGAACCCTAGGCGCTGTTCCTAAAAATATTATTTTTGATGATTCTGAAACGAAGGTTACTGCTTATGAAAGGAATTATTTTGGCTGGCGGGGCTGGTACCAGATTGTATCCGGTAACAAGGAGTATTTCTAAACAGATAATCCCTGTTTATGACAAACCCATGATCTATTACCCCCTTTCTGTTTTAATGCTGGCTGGTCTCCGGGAGATTCTGATCATTTCAACCCCTGCCGATATCCATTTATACGAGGAATTGTTTGGAGACGGCAGCCAGTTAGGTCTGAAGATCTCCTATAAGATTCAGCCTTCGCCCGATGGTCTTTCACAAGCATTTATTCTGGGTGAGGAATTTATTGGTACCGATTCTGTTTGCATGATCCTGGGTGATAATATTTTTTACGGATACAACTTCCGGTCATTACTTGAAGATGCGGCATCGCTTCAGGATGGTGCTGTAGTTTTTGGCTATTACGTGAATGACCCGGAACGGTATGGGGTTGTAGAATTCAATGAGGCCGGAAAGGTTATCAGCATGGAGGAAAAACCTGCTGCTCCCCGGTCCAATTATGCCGTTACCGGACTCTATTTTTATTCGAATGATGTGGTGGAAAAGGCAAAATCGCTGAAACCTTCTCCCAGGGGGGAGTTGGAAATTACCGATCTGAACCGGCTTTATCTGAACGAAAACCGTTTGAAAGTGAAGTTGCTGGGCCGTGGCTTTGCCTGGCTCGATACCGGAACCCATGAAAGCCTGCTTCAGGCCTCGAACTTTATCGCTACCATCGAACAACGCCAGGGATTGAAGGTTTCCTGCATTGAGGAGATTGCCTGGAAAAAAGGATTCATCTCGCGCGACCAGTTGTTGAAACTGGCTGAACCCCTGAAAAAAAACCAGTATGGCCAGTACCTGCTGAAACTGGCCGGGAACCAAATTAACCCTTTCTGAAATGAACCTCCTGGATACCCCTCTGGCCGGACTCAAGATTATTGAACCCGACCTCTTTACCGATTTCCGGGGCTATTTCTTCGAAAGTTATAATCAGGAAACCTTCAGAATGCTGAACCTGGAAGCCGGATTTGTCCAAGATAATGAGTCATTGTCATCCAGGGGTGTCATTCGTGGTTTGCATTATCAACTGAATCCTCATGCTCAGGCCAAACTCGTCAGGGTTGTGTCCGGAATCGTATTTGATGTTGCCGTTGATCTCCGGAAGGAATCGCCTACCTTCGGAAAATGGTTCGGTTTGGAGATTTCAGGTCTGAATAAAAGACAAATGCTTATTCCAAGAGGATTTGCTCATGGATTTTCAGTCCTTTCCGATAATGCATTCTTCGTCTACAAATGCGACAACTTCTACAACAGAGCTGATGAAAGAACCATCCGTTTTGATGATCCTTTTCTTTCAATCGACTGGAAACTTCCGGAGGTCGAATACATAGTATCTGAAAAAGATAGAATGGCTCCCGGATTTACCGATGCTGAAATGAATTTTAATTTTTAGCTGTATGAAACCAGTCCCCGATTATCGCGAAAAGCTCCACGAAAATGAAAAGTAATTTGAATCATTCAGGAATAATAATTCAACAGCTTAACATTAAGTTACTTATTGACGGGTGAACCGAGCACCGACTGAGTCGGGACAAAGGAAATGAAAATGTACCACCATGCCTGTCTTCCCTGTCTATCGCCTGTCTGCCGGCAGGCAGGGCAGTTGTGCGGTAGGCAGGCGGGTTCCAGTATGAGTTGTTTCTCATGAATAGAGCGTGTTTTTGTAACAAATGGATATAAACTAATAAGACCATTATTTTGGAATGAAAAGCATCCTTATCACCGGAGCAAATGGCCAGCTTGGAAGCGAAATCAGGGTATTATCCGCCCAATTGAAAGATTTTACTTTCTTTTTCACGGATATTGATAACTTGAATATTACCGATGCTGCAGCTGTTGATACCTTTTTCTCAACGCACCATCCGGCTTTTACCGTTAATTGTGCAGCTTATACCGCGGTAGATAAAGCGGAACAGGATAGGGAAGCTGCTTTTTTGTTAAATGCTGTTTCTCCGGGTATTCTGGCCGGTGCTTGCACAAAATACCACTCCCGGCTTATCCATATCTCGACTGATTATGTGTTTGATGGCACGAACCACAAACCATACAGGGAAGAGGACGAAACCTGTCCGCTGGGCGTGTACGGGTCTACAAAACGGGAGGGTGAAATCAGATGCATGGACCTTTCCTCGCCGGTCATCCTCCGGACCTCCTGGCTCTATTCCTCTTTCGGGAGTAATTTTGTTAAAACCATCCTTAAATTAGGAAGGGAAAAAGATAGTCTCAACGTGATCAGTGATCAGGTAGGAACTCCGACCTATGCCCGGGACTTGGCTGAAGCAATTCTTGGGATTATTCATCGGGCTGATACTCAGCCTGAATACTGGTCTCCTGGCATTTTCCATTTTTCAAACCAGGGTGCTTGCACCTGGTACGACCTGGCCATGGCTGTTTGCCGCTTATCTGGCCTTCACACCAAAGTCAATGCTATCCGGTCAGAAGAGTACCCAACCTTTGCCAAACGACCTTTTTATTCAGTTCTCGATAAATCGAAAATCAGATCCGTTTATAATATTCCTTTGACCTATTGGATGGATAGCCTTGAGATATGCATCAGAGTCATAAAAAGCCAGAAACCGGTCGTATAGATCTGCTGATGTACAAAGCGAAGCCTGATTTTCAGGAAGGATTGGGAAACACATTAAAACATATACTTATGGATACGAATGATTTGCTGGAAATGGTAGTTGAAAAGGCCGGAAGGTGGCTTTTGCCCGCTTACGACGAAACAACAAGGAAAGAAGTGGAGAGGATGTTATCCAATCCCGATAAGACCGAGTTAATCGATTCATTTTACAAGGATTTGGAATTCGGTACCGGGGGACTGAGGGGAATCATGGGGACAGGTACCAACCGGATGAATGTTTATACGGTAGGAGCGGCCACGCAGGGTCTCAGTAATTATCTGAAAATATACTTTAAGGATTTGGAGGAAATCAAAGTGGCTGTTGGTCATGACTGCCGTAATAACAGCCGGTTTTTTGCTGAAACCTGTGCAGGCATTTTTGCAGCCAATGGCATCAGAACCTTGCTGTTTGAGGACCTGCGGCCAACACCCGAATTGTCTTTTGCCATCCGGGAATACAAATGTCAGAGTGGAATCATCATTACAGCATCACATAATCCCAAAGAATATAACGGTTACAAAGCATACTGGGATGATGGCTCACAGGTTGTGGAACCCCATGATGTAAACATTATCACCGAAGTACAGCGTATCCGTCCTGAAGATATTCGCTTTAACGGACCTGATCATCTGATAACTCCGCTGGGCGAAGAAACCGATCGCAAATTTCTGGAAAAGGTGTTGTCAGTCTCCCTCTCCCCCGGTATAGTTAAGAAATACAGCGATATGAAAATCATTTACACACCGATTCATGGTACGGGTGTGAAAATGGTACCCGCTGCCCTAAGAGCTTTTGGATTTACCAATCTCCTTAATGTGCCGGAGCAAGATCAGGTCAGTGGCGATTTCCCTACGGTGGTGTCACCCAATCCGGAAGAACCCGCAGCCATGGAAATGGCCATTGCAAAAGCCCGGCTGGTTGATGCTGATCTTGTCCTGGCTACCGATCCGGACGGAGACCGGCTGGGGGTGGTTGTAAAAAACCATCACGGAGACTATGTAATCCTCAATGGGAACCAAACGGCTCTTTTATTCATCTACTACATCATCACGCGGATGAAAGAAGATGGCAGGATGAAAGGCAAGGAGTTTATTGTAAAGACCATCGTATCTACCGAACTGATAGCAGAAATTGCCCGCAAAAACCAGGTAGAGTACTACGACGTTTATACGGGTTTCAAATTTATTGCTGAAGTAATTCGTGAAAATGAAGGCATCAAACAGTATATCGGAGGGGGTGAGGAGAGTTTTGGCTTTATGCCCGCCGACTTTGTTCGCGATAAAGATGCCGTATCTTCCTGCGCTCTGATGGCTGAAATAGCCGCATGGGCAATGAGTAAGGGAAAGTCGCTTTTCCGTTTGCTTTTGGATATTTACCTGGAATACGGATTCTCGAAAGAGAAAATGAAATATGTTGTCCGGAGAGGCCAGGCAGGCGCTGAAGAAATCAGGCAAATCATGCAGGATTTACGCGAAACACCTCCCCGCAGCCTGGGCGGATCTCCGCTGGAGTGGGTCAAAGATTACCTCACTTTGACCAGCAAAAACCTGTTAACCGGTGAAGTTGTACCCATTAACCAGAAAGCAACCTCTGATGTACTGCAGTTTTTCACCCGGGCCGGCACGAAAATGTCGGTCAGACCTTCCGGAACGGAACCCAAAATTAAGTTCTATTTTGAAGTGAAACGGCAAATGAATTCATCCGCGCATTATGATGCTGCTGACAGTCAAGCCGATGAGTTAATTGAACAAATGATGGCGGAATTGGGACTGGCTTAATCTGACGGTATCATTGCCGGTCCTGAAAAGGTAAAACTTACCATCCATGTACCCTAAATTTTCTGATATGCTGATTTCTTGTTGCAGTATGCACGTCTTTCGACCGGGCTTGTTCCCTCTTGTCCTTAAGGGGAAGAGCCTGACTGCGAAAGTATCCATGCTCCTTGCGGGCTTTGTTTTTGCAGATCTGGCTGCTTCCGGGCAGCAAATTCCGACTTTGGAGATGAAGCCTGAAATGACAGAAATCTGGGAACCGGTAATCCCTGGTGTAGAGCCAGGCACAGGTTGCGGAGATGCCCCTTCAGATGCGCTTATCTTGTTTGATGGCAGCAACCTGCAGCAGGAGTGGACAAACACCCAAGGGGGAGTGCCGGGGTGGATAGTGACTCAGAATGTCATGACGGTAGTTAAGGGAGCTGGCGATATCAAATCAAAAAGAAAATTCAGCGATTTCCAACTGCATATCGAGTGGCGGACACCGGAAGAGGTTTCAGGTTCCAGCCAGGGAAGGGGGAACAGCGGAATTTTTCTCCAGGATTTGTATGAGGTTCAGGTTCTCGACAGCTACGACAATCCTACATACCGGAATGGCCAGGCTGCCAGTATTTACAAACAATTTCCCCCTTTAGTGAACGCATGCAGAAAACCAGGCGAATGGCAATCGTACGACATTCTGTACAAGGCACCCGTCTTTGAGGATGATGGAGTATGCAGGGTCGCGCCTCAGGTGACCGTGTTACACAATGGAATTGTCGTGCAACTAGGGGTGTCACTTCGCGGGCCTACCCGTTACATCGGCATTCCGGAATATGGGATAAAACCCCATGGTCCTGGCTCTATCCGACTCCAGGATCACGGAAACCCTGTCAGCTACCGGAATATCTGGATCAGGGAATTGTAGCAATGTATTCTGCATTTGCCAGGATCACCGGTTGCCATTGATACCTGTTTGCGAAAAACAGATTCCGGAAGGTGGCGGAGACTCTCTTTCCCGGGGTTTTGTGACAATCGAATTTTTAAAATCCGGCAAATGGGAACTGGCCGGTGGTACAATCCACCAAAGCCAGGGGTATAAAACACCTAAGTAGAGGGAAAGAGCCATCAGGCCTTTCTCATCGGTGTTAATCCGCAGTAAACTTTAGCACATGAAGGCTGTTTTTACTGCCATTTGGGCCTTGCTGCTTCCAGACCGATCCGTTTACCATTGAAAAGTGCTTTATCAAAAGCCTTTTGTACTTCCCATCCGTAACGATTGTCAATTTCAAAAAAAGAGAAGTCCTTAAGTACCTCAATCTCACCGATGTCAACAGGTTTCCCGGGCAGTTGCCGGTTAATAAGCTGGAGTATGGCCCGCTTGTCTACCTGATCACTCCTTCCAAGGTTCAGAAAAAACCTGGAATAGGAGGTTTGTATTTTTTGATGATTTGGATTGAAGGCCCGGCTGCTGCTCCCTTTTTCCATCGGGTAACCTCTTTGCTTTCTCATCCCGCCGGTATTTCCTGGTTCCCTGAAAGCACCCTCCCTGGTTCCGGTTTTGTTGTCTGCATTCAAATCAGGCGCATCCTGGTATGTTGAGAGGAACCGGTTGAATTCCAAAGAGACAAAATGATTGATGAGATCTTCACGGTCAAGCCATTCAAGTTTCTTATAGATCACCTTCATGTATTGATCTATCTGGAGGTTGTTAACTTCCACTTTTTCAACCTTATCGATTAGGTTGAACAGCTGCTTTTCGCAAATCTCTTTCCCTCCCGGTACCGGTTTATGTTCGAACCGGAGTCCAATCAGCTTTTCAATGATTTTGAGTTTTCCTTTTTCTTTCAGATGAAGAATGGAAATAGAAGTACCCTTTTTTCCCGCTCTTCCTGTTCTTCCACTGCGGTGGATGTAAATTTCAGGATCATCGGGGAGATTATAATTGATAATATGGGTGAGATCGTTGACATCCAAACCCCTTGCTGCCACATCTGTGGCCACCAGTAACTGAAGATGGTGGATCCTGAAACGGTTCATGACTATGTCGCGCTGTTCCTGCGAAAGATCCCCGTGAAGTGCATCGGCATTATACCCGTCACGAATCAGGTTGTCAGCAATTTCCCTGGCTTCTGCCCTTGTCCGGCAAAACACTATCCCATAAATCCGGGGATTCATATCGGCGATGCGTTTAAGCACCTCATACCGGTCTTTAGCATGGACAAGGAAATATTCATGGGCTACATTATCTGCCGCCTGATTTTTCCTGCCAATGCTGATTTCTACCGGATCGTGCATGTAGCGGTTGGTTATGGACATGATTACCGAAGGCATAGTAGCAGAGAAGAGAAGGGTCTGACGTGTGCCCGGGGTTTGATCCAGTATGAAGTCCAGGTCATCTTTGAATCCCATTGACAACATTTCGTCAGCCTCATCCAGAATGAGCCATTTAACAGATTTGAGATCAAGCATTTTACGGTTTATCAGGTCCACGGCCCGACCAGGAGTAGCCACAACGATACGGGCCCCTTGCTTAAGTTTCCTGATTTGTTCTTGCACGGATGCCCCACCGTAAACCGGAATAATCCCGGTTTCCGGTGAATCTTTTGCAAAGCTGTTAAGGTCTTTTGTTATCTGAAGGCACAACTCCCTGGTAGGTGCCAGGATCAACGCCTGGACGGCATATACCGAACGGTTTATCAGATGAATAACTGGCAGGCCGAAGGCTGCCGTTTTCCCGGTTCCTGTCTGCGCCAGGGCTATGATGTCCCGGTTCTGGTCCAGTAACAAAGGAATTACTTTTTCCTGAATAGGAGTCGGAGCTTCGAAGCCAAGACTTTCGATTGCGGTTAGAAGATCGGGTTTGAGGCCCATCTCATTAAATAGAATCATTATAAATAAATAAGTAAAATAAGGGCGCAAAGCTACGCTATTTTTTCTGATTCAATTGGAAATCCGCTCTGCTACCGAAAAATAACCCGTTTCTTAACATGAGAAGTGGGGGAAAACGACAGAAATTGGGTGTGGATCTGATCTGACATATTTGGGTAAGCAGAATAAACACCAGACTACTCAAACCGGAACGGGGCCGGAGGTTGGGGTTGAAAACTGTAGAATCCCTGCCGGGTGTGTTCATTCAGTAAAAAACCTGCCAAGCCTACATCTCTGGGATGGTTCGGGTAAAAGGAAATTCTGATCTGAAGCGTTTTAAAAACGAGCGATTCGTTATGGACTCGCAACCCAATGCCAAATCCGCTGTAATAATCTCCTTTGAAAATATTTGAATCTTCAGGGCCGATGAGGCCGAGATCGGCAAAGGCAAAAAACGCCAGATTGAACCGGTAAAAATCGCGGTAATGGAAATACACCGATTCCAGGTTAAGGCTCAGCCTTTGTTGCCCTGTCACCACCCTGCTCCCGAATCCGCGAATCAGGTTGTTCTTTTCAAACATCAGGATTTCTTCCTCAAACCGGTTGATGCCCAATTTGTAATCCAGGTTGAAGAAATGCCTGAACCGGGCTTTCCCTGATCCGGATAGTGCGGAAATGTACCGGGAACAAAATTCCACCATTCCCTGGCTGAGACCCCCGGAGTTGTAAAATCCATCTGCCCCGGCGGAAGCATATAGGTAACCCTGTTTTTCTCTGAGCAGGTTGCCATTTGCAAAGAATAAATGCCCGTACCACCGGTTTCCCGATTCTCTAATGTCGTATCCGAAAACCATTTCATTTTTGAACCCTTTGGGAATATCCTCTGTAATCCCGTATCCGAAGATTAACTCATCGGGATGAAAGGTCCTCTGCGACCAGGTAATGCCGGCAAGAAGAGTCGAATGGTTATAATAGAACTGCTCTTTTCCTGGTGCGGGTTCAGGCCGGCTGGTGAAAGTTCGGTAGGTGTATTGCCCGGAAAAGGTGACCTGTGAAGCTCCCTTGTCTCCCTTGATCTGGAAATTCCTGCCTGCCCATCCTCCTGCCTGGCGAAATCCGGTTTGTACATTTCGTTTATTAAACTGTTCTCCCGGCAGCTGGTAAGAACGCTTAAAGTAATAACCACTGATACCGTATCCCCATTTATCAGATACCCTCAGAAATGGTTTATCCATCAGGGCCGACACCCCTTCGTTGAGATAGGTGTTCATGTATCCCGCCGATAAAGAAATAAATTTCCCGTTCAGGTTGTTGACCTTGTAAAAAGCTTCGATCCCCATATAGGGTTCTTTGATCAGGTGCCCGACCAAACGCGTGGAAAACTCGTGACCCACACCAAAAATGTTCCTGTTATATACCTCCAGAGCTGCAGAATTTATTCCTTGTACATCCCCTGTAATCCCAATTGAAAACCGGTCCTGAGTCAGCAGGGTGATGTTTACCTTTTCGCTGTCAAGACTGTCAATTTCAACATAGAACCTTGCATCACGGATGTACGGTAAGGCCCTAAGAATCCGCTCATTTTCATAGATTTCATTAGTCTCCAGCGGTTCTCCCGTCTTAAACAGAAGATTTTTCCTGAGATTGTGAAGATCTGACCGGGTGTGGATCAGATTACCGGCTTTCTCGTACCAGATGGTTGCTTTCCTGGAGGTATCCCTTAAACTGGGACCAAAAACGTCCAACCTCTTGATGCGAACCTGGTTAATAACTTTCCCCCCAAACGGTAACAGAGGGTCGATGGTATCTTTTTGGGTTATTCCGGATTTGGGATTACGGAATAGCATACCATGCATCCATTTTGTGATTTTTTTCTGCTGAGCCCTCGCCCTCAGTGAATCATAAAAACTATTATACCTTCCGGTTTGCTCCTCCATGATGCTGACCGTATCCGGCTCCGTAATCTGCGAAGCCAGCGTTAAGGGCATTCCAAAAGCAATCCACAAAACCGTACATGCTATTTTAATCAATCTGTTCAAGCCGATGTAAAACCGACCAATTTAGGCAATGCGCATATAATATTGTGTTTCAGTATGTTAAAATGTGTTAAATGGTCGGGTTTTGCGGTAGTCTAAATGATCAGGTCTGGGATGAACTCGGGAGACTCAACTATCAAGAGCATGGAGGTTAGTAATCTGCCAGTCAAATAACACCTGCTGCGCAGGAAGCTGAAATTCCCCGTTGCCGGCCTCAGGTTTTTGCCCGTGATTTTTCTGAAGGCAGTGCGAAACGAAAACGAGTATTTGCAAATCCGGTTTATTCTTACTTTTGTATTTCTGTGAGGCCACTAATTCAAATATACAAGTATAATATCTACAGTATCATTGGCACCTTGCTATTTCACGTGATACTGGTCGGTTCTTTCCTGCTTTCAGAAATGAATCTGAAGAAGTCATTCAGGGAAAAGGAGTTGATTATTGAAATTCCCCTGGATATGATTATGGCCGAAGAAACAATCTCAGAAAAGGAAATGTCGTCTGGCCTTATGCCTGCAACCAACACCCCATCGAGGATTTCGGATCCCGCGATCAGAGCAGGAAAAACGACAAGAGATCCATTCTTTGATGAGAATTACCAGGCTGAAATTGATGCAGCCAAAAATCTGGTTAAGGAAGTTGACAGGCAGCTTTCCAAAGAAATCCCTTCGCCAGGAGATGTTAAAATGCCTGAAGACATTCCAGAGGGCAAGACCAAAGAGGAAATCAGTAACAAAGTGTACTCGGGTGAAAGCAATATTGAATATAACCTGGGAGAACGGTTTCACCGGAGGCTTCCTATTCCGGTTTATCTGGCCCGGGGAGGAGGGATCGTAACGGTCGATATCTCTGTGAACCGGGAGGGTAGGGTGGTAGCCTCCAAACCCAGAAAAAACAGTTCAATTTATGATGAATTGATCTACTATTATGCCCAGGTTGCAGCTGACAGGACCCTGTTCAATGCCGATGAGGCTGCACCGGCATTGCAAAATGGTTATATCCGCTATACTTTTGTTTCTCAGTAAATCATCGCTTAGAAACTCTTCATTAAGGATATCGACAGCTCACACCTGCTCTTTTAATTTGCCCGTTTTATCAACCTGAAATTGACTGGACGGCGCCTTAAAGTAAAGTCTTCAATTATCCGGATAACGGGGTCCCTCCTTTTTTTTCCTTGCCACCCGAATTAACCATGAATATTTTATAATTTCGTTTGTTCAATTCGCCCGATTGATAGCAAAGAGTCATTCAGTGAATAACCTTATCCACCCGGGACCTGGACGGTTGCCATTAAGAAAAATGATATTATTTAGGCAAATCCTGGGTTACCTTTTGTTAAAAACAAGAATAATATAGTAGGACATGAAAACCTATTCGGATGAGCAGATACAAAAAGGGATTTTGCGCCACGACAATGTAGTTTTGACCTACATTTATAAGAATTACTACTATAAAATAAATGCATTTATTCTTAAAAATACTGGAAAAGAGGAAGATGCCGGTGATATCTTCCAGGAAGCGATTGTTATTATTTACAGGAAGCTGAAAGAAAATGATTTATTGTTCGAGAACCGTTCTTTTGAAGTCTATTTGTTTTCTGTCTGTCGTTATTTATGGCTGAAAAGCTTGAAGGACAGACGGAAGGAAAAGGAAAAAATCAATGAATCTCTTCCGTTTAATGATGAGATTTACGACGAAGATTTAAGCACTCTGGTGGAGAAAAATGAAAGATACCTCCTTTACCAGAAGCATTTTAAAAGTATAAGTACCGATTGCCAGAAGATCCTGCAAATGTTTTTTAATAAAGTGCCGGTTAAGCAGATTGCTCAGGTAATGGGTTTTAAAAGTGAGAAATACGTAAAGACGCGGAAATACAAGTGCAAGGAATTGTTAATTGAGAGGATTAAACAGGATATTCATTATAAAAAGACGTTTGAAGATGACTCATGAACACAGAAATGCAGATGCCTTTGAGGAAAATCCCCGGGATCTGCCAGTCAATCACCAGGACCAGGAAAAGGGTGGTGCTGGTTTAATTTCTTCCCCTTCACACAATGGTTTTGATATCTGGAAGGATATCCGGGATGCATTGGGCGAAAAAGATATCCTACGCATCCGTCAAAAGCTGAAAGAAGCAGCAACCCCCTTCTTGAGGGAAACAATCCAGCCCGACAACCCCTTTAGTCTTGCTGAGATTATTGATATCGGAAAATTTGTGGAAGCAGGAACTTCCACACTTTCAGCAGAAGACTTACCACCCGAGCCACTTCCGAAAATTCACACACATCATCACCGGCGAGCTTCCAGGGAGACCATTCATCGTTGCTTTGAAGAATGCGAAAACATTGTGACATCGACTGTCGTGGATGATGGGGAATCCGAATCAGGCTTTGCATGGAATGAGGTTGAAGAAGCAATTCTGGAAAGGGACATCATGGAATTCCGGGACAAGTTGAAACAAATTACGGAATCTTCTGCCATTAACCTCTCGTTCGTTGATGCTCCCGACCGGTATCTTGAGGGCGAGATGAAGCCTGCTGAAATGGGGGATTTTGAGAAAGCCATGAGTGAAGATCCGCGTTTAGCAGATGAATTATCACTCCACCGGGACATCAGGAATTCCCAGGCTGAGACGGATGTGATGGCTTTAAGGGAGGTGTTAGGCAGGATTAGTACTCGTTACAATTCAACTTCGAGGAGCATCCAGGAGATCGATAAATTTCTCAACGGGGAGTTGGAGGGGGTTTCTCTTGAAGAATTTACTGAAGAATGGATGGATAATAAAGGGTTGAAGGCTGAAGTCAGAATGGTTCAGGAAATTGACGATGCCCTCAGGGAAACTGCGATCTTCAGGCTCAGGGAAAAATTAAAATCCCTCTCGCGAGAGATTGTAAATAATGAAAAAAGATCGTTTGTCCCGGTTGAACGTAGTGCTTCCAATCCCCGCAAGGCAGGAATGGTAGCTGCAGTGCTGGTCTTTGCCCTGGGCTTGTCGTTCGTATTCCGTTTTATTGGCAGTGGTGACAGGGATCTGTATCACCGCTTTTATGCACCTCCCTCCGTTATGACAACCTTCCGAAGTACCGGTTCACTTCCGGAAACCAACCTTCGTGAGGGTTTGAAATATTTTCAGCAAGCAGAGTATTCCAAAGCCCTTGGATGTTTTTTGAAGATTGAGGAAACCGGGAATGGTAATCCGTCTGCAACGTTTTATGCAGGAGCCAGTTACCAGGGATTGGAAGAGTATCACAAGGCTGTGGAACAGTATGAGCATCTACTAAATTCACGGGAAAATCTTTTCATGGAACAGGCACGGTGGTACAAAACACTCTGCTTTGTAGCGCTTGGAGACCATACACTGGCCCTGGCTGAACTGGAAGCCATTATCAGTGAAGAAGGTTATTACAGCAGTCAGGCAAAGGATTTGGAGAAAAAGCTGAAAAGGAGAAGCTGATTTTCCGGCTAAGGCTCCCCTGCAATCCGGGTGTTCCGTTTTCGCCTGCGAAGCCACAGGTCAGTTACCACTCCCGAAAGGGCTACAAGGATCGCCAGGAAGAGGTATATTTCATCACTGTAAAACAGGGGAGAGGGATCTCCCACGAGGATGTAACCCAACCAAAAGTGAGGATGAGCAGAAAGCGGATCAGCGGCTAATATATGGGCAACCTTTGCATTCTGCAAGGCCACATCTTTCGGTTTCCCGTGGGCGAGGTTTTTGTAAAAAGACGTAATGATGCCAGCTCCCGTTCTATCTTCAATTTCCCATAGGGTCATGATTACCGAAGGGCATCCGGCATACAGAAAACCCCGCGCCATACTGATCATCCCTTCTCCTTTTTTCAGAATACCGCTTCCGGTGTGGCAACCGCTCAGCACAGTCAGTCGCGACGAGAGATCCATGGTATATATATCGGAGGTCGTCAACCATCCGTCGTTTCCAAGAGAATCGGACTGGTCAGGGTAAAATGCAAACCGGGAAAGCATCGGCATGGAATCGTTAATCAGGGTATGAGTGGCTAAATGAATGATCCGGTACCTTTCAGCTTCTTGCCTGAAATTTTTTTCTGTGGCTTTTGCACCGTCAAACCAGGTGGTTCCAATGTTGTCTGCAAGAAAGGATACTTCTTCCCTTATCCCTGACAGTTCAGCCAATTGAAGGGTATCTCCCCGGAATGTCCTTGCAGTGCTGTAATCGGGAGAAAAGGCCAATGCCCGGTTCTTTTTCCCGAAAGGAAGTTCTTTATGGTTTCTGTGAAGTGCGGCTGAAAATATGTAGTGAACCGGATTATCAAGAATCAGGTAGGGCAAATCGTGAAATCGAATCGTGCGCGAAGCCACTTCTCTGGTTAACAAAGCCTCAAAGGGGAGGTAATGGATTATTCCGTCAGGTATCACGGTAATCCGTTTTCCTTTGATCTCTTCCTTAAAAGGGGCTATTAAAGTGCAATACAACGACCATGAGGATCGGGTGTAAGCAGAAAAAGCTTCCAGATCCATATTCATAAAGCCGGGATCTGACAGAAGACGGAACAGGGTCCCGATCTCTTCCTTCATCCGCCAAGTAAAATCAGTCTGGAAGGCCCGGATCCTGTGTTTTGAAATTGCAAATAAAATCAGACTCTCCTTTTTCACATTCGCCGAATCAAGCAGGGTATACGAAAGGATTATTTCGTTCCTTCTGATTTTCGATTGAAGCCCATGGAAGGTCACCTGCCCGGGGTCGTATTTCATCTCGTAATAATCTCTGTAATTCTGCTCCAGATAGGCAATTAGGCTGTTAAACTTTTCTTCAAGATTAAAAATGCGGTTCTTCATCTCTGCAATCCTTGTCTCATCAGGCTCTTCCCGGATTTGTTCATCAGATAATTTTTCCCTGTAATACACGAGACTTGTTTGAAGTATGTTTTCAAGCTTTTGAAGAGAATCGGGAATAAGGGAAAGAGTTTGCGCCTTTTCTTCAGAAATCTGATCGAACAGGCTGGCCGCTTTGTTCCTTTCCGAATTACTGAAAGCCAATTCTGCCCATTCAGTTTTGCCTGTAAGTTGATACAGGTCAAAAGCAGTTGCTGTAGCATTCTGAAGGATGTCCTGTTGCAAAGTGGTAAATTGAATCTTGCTTTCTTCAGTTATAAAACCGGTTCTCATGAATTCCACCAGGTCGCTCCCTTTCATCAGGTAATCCATAGCCTTTGAAAGATCCTTGGTTTTCTGACCATTACCTGGTTCTGACCGTGATATGGCCAGTTGTCTGTACGTAATTCCGAGATCGCGCAATACTCTCAGGGTCGGAACAGGAAAGTTGTTCCCTCTTGTTATATTTTGCCCCTTCTCTCCGGTCAGCAGCCATAGCGCTTTTTCGTACCATGAAATGGCAGTTGAAAGGTTGCTCGCTTTATGGGACTGAAAACTGCCAAAAGCTGAGGCGGTGATATTTTTTGAGGCAAAGGCATCTCCCATAAAACGGTATAAATCAGCTAGGTCTGCGATACTGGTGCTGTAATTCAGGTATATTTCCTCTGCTTTTTGAAGGAATACGATAGAAGACTCCTGTCTGGATTCCTGGTTGAGAAATTGGGCATAGCTGGAATACTGATCAGCCAGAATGTAACTGCCGGAACCTTCGTTGGCAATTAACTGGTTTATAATCTCTTGATACAGTGAATCAGCTTTATGGGAATGACCCATGGAAGCGTATATGCTGGCCATCAGATTCATTACCCTGATCCGGTTTAAAAAAGAACCGGCTTCCTGAATGCTCTCCACCATCCGGAGAGCTTCATCTTCCCGGTTTGCCTGATGGTAAGCATCTGCAAGATTGTATTTTACTGAAAGAAAATTCTCCAGTGGTGTTTTTCCCTGCGATTTTTCATAAATAGCCAAACTTTTTTCATGATACCGGATGGCTTCTTCCAGGTTCCCCTTTATTCGGAAATAATTCCCCAGATTGGTGTACACATCTCCTAAACGGGAATCGTTCGCAGGAGCGTTGGTTAAATACATCTCTTCTGCGGTCTTTAGATAGGTATAGGCGTTGTCCAGTTGGTGCAGGTTTTTATACTGGACAGCCATGCCCAAATAGGTGCTTCCCAGTCTGTAATGGGCCGCACCGTATACCTTTTTCCTGTAGTGAAGGCTCTGTTCAAACAGGGAAAGTGCTTCTTCAGGCTCTCCTTTCATGCCATATTCAACCGCTGCCCGGAAAAACTCAACCGCCTTTACGCTGTCTGTCTTTACCTGCATGGAATTTTCAGATCCGGATATGCATGGCGGGTATAAGACCAAAAGGCCCCATATCCAACCATTTTTTAACCAGCCCATCTGCCTGAAAATGATTTTCCATAAAAATATTTAAAAAAAAGATGCAATCATGGGTTACCTTTTCCCCTTTTCGAGAATATTATAGTAAATGGTCATTCTGAAAGTGGTACAATAATTTACAATACGATTTATGAGAACGGCAGAACGCATCTACAGAGGTAAAAGCTTACCGGAAATAAAAGGCTTGGAATTACTGAGTATCCATGAAATGTTTACCATCCGTGGAGGAGGGAATGACGAAAAGATAAAAACTAAGGAAATTGATGTCTACGATATCAGGGAAGATTAGTCTTCCTTAATTTCTTTTTGCTGCCGGGTGTGTCAAGTGATGGGCCCGGTTTTGTTGTGCCGTTTTTCTTGAGGAAGGCTGTTTTTCTTTTACCTTCAAAAAGATCAAAATGCTGGAAGGCCGATTCAATCCCTCCATTGAAGAGTGTTATTTTTTTCCTGGGTTTCAATCCTATTTTTGTAAGCAGTTCAGGTGATGATGAAAGTATCCAGGCCCTATTGCCTGGATAATGATGTTTTAGCCTTTCCCCGATCGTCTGATAGAGACTGGGCAGATCGTCACCCTGCATCCTCTCTCCGTAGGGAGGATTAATGATAATTACTGCGTCGTGAATCTCCAGGTTGAGATCCCGGAAATCTGCAGCGATAAAATCGATGTTGTTAAAAATTCTGGCGTTCCTTGCATTGGTCCGCGCCAGACCTAAATTACCAGGATTCAGATCGGCAGCAAAGATGGTATGGTTAAACTCAACCGGAATTGTTTCTTCCCTTATATTCCGGAAAAGCTCGGGGTCGTACTCTTTCCATTTCATAAATGCAAAGGTTTTTCTGAATTTTCCGGGGGGTATGTTCCTGGCAATCAGGGCTGCCTCGATGGGCAGGGTACCGGAACCGCACATGGGATCCAGAAAATCAGAATTTCCTTTCCATCCGGTGAGCAGGATCATCCCTGCCGCCAATACTTCATTCAATGGAGCTTCTCCGGTTGCCACCCGGTATCCTCTTTTATGCAGCGATTCTCCGCTGCTGTCAACACTCAGGGTACAGGTAGTACCACTGATATGCACATGGAACAGGAGATCAGGATTGGATGTATCAACATTGGGCCTGCGACCCGATTTTTGTCTGAAATGATCTGCAATGGCGTCTTTCACTTTCAAGGATGCAAACATGGAATTCCGGAATAGCTCCGACTGTATAACGGTGCTGTTAACAGCAAAAGTGTCATCCGGGCCCATATATTGCTCCCATCTGATCCGGAGACATTTCAGAAAAAAATCGTCAACATCCCTGAACCCAAAGGTTTGGATTCCCCGGAGAACCCTTAGTGCCGTGCGCAGCCGGAAATTTGCCCGGTAGAGCATGGCGTTATCCCCTGTAAAATGAACTGCTCTCTTTCCCGGGGAAATTTCTCTTCCTCCGATTTGCCGGATCTCATCAGCCAGTATTTCCTCCAGCCCTTCTAGGGTTTTCACCGTGATCTGAAAAAAACCTTCATTCATAAAAAATCTCTTTTATCATTTTGATGGCATATTCACTCCTTTCCTTTCCCTGCCCTTTGACAATCCGGTAGGGAAACCCGAAATTCATGAGATCAGCAAGGTACACCCGGTAGAGGTATTCCCTCTGTGCTCCCCCGTTCTCCCTGAGTGGATCCGGCTCCCAGGAGATGTCGGTGTCGCAAATCAAAAACAGGTCGATGGGAGCAACCCTTATGGCTTCGTTAATCCACTCCGGAACAGAATGGTAAACCACATGCAACCAGGTTTTGGTGATGATCAGCCAGGTGTCGAAAAAAACAAACGGAGCTTGCATCGTAAGTGCCTGGTTTAATTGAAAGTATTGCATGCGGGCTATTTCCTCCACATCCTCACGAGAATAACGGGGTCCCTTTTTCTCAAGGTATTCGCGGGCATATTCAGGAAAGAAAGGGGAGGAGAAATATTGGCTTAACTCCTTGGTCAACTGCGATTTTCCAGTCGACTCGGCACCTGTAATTACGATTATCCGGGGTTTTAGGATGTTTTGCTTCATAAAGCCCGGTTTTGGATTGATTTCTTCCACTGCAGGTATCCGGTAACAGCCAAGGAAGCATAGGCCAGGTATAGAATAGCAGTGAGTTCCAAACCCCGGAAAAGGTAAAGGCAGATGGCTACTGTATCAGAGACGATCCAAACCAGCCAGTTTTCGAGGATCTTTCGCGCCATCATCCAGGTCGCCACAATTCCCAGGGAGGTGGTAAAGGCATCTCCAAAAGGCACTGGTGAATCTGTCCAGTATTTCAGAACGAAAAAAATGGCCGTACAAAACAGGGCCGTGGCTAATAAAGTCTTTAAAGCCAGGGTTTTACCCATCCGGCTTACCTCCAGCATCCCCGACGGATTATCACTCCCTTTTTTCCATGTAACCCAACCGTAGATGCTGATAAACACATAATATCCCTGTAAGCCCATGCCCGCATAAAACCCGGATTGACTGAATACAAGGACATATACTAGAGAGGAAAGCAACCCCAGGGGCCATGCCAGAATTTTCTGGCGAACGGAAAGAACTACATATCCGATTCCCAGAAGCATTCCGCTAAGCTCCGCCCAGTGTTCCGTCATCCAGGCTCCCGGTGCTACACTCATAAACCTGGAAGTTCAGAGCTTACAAGCAAATTGTCGAAGACTTGGGCATTCTTGATTATTTCCACTGCCTTTTCGATGGTCTTATCCCCTTCATTGTAAATCTGATAAAATACATCTCCCGGATAAATACTCCTGGCAATCAGTGCTTTGACCTCTCTGCGAAGAATAGGCAGGACAAACTGGATGCTTTCCTGGTCGCGGGGAATCTCTTCCTTCTCTCCTGCTGCCACAATCCCCTCAATCAGCTCTTCAGTTACCTGGAATCCCGTCTTGAACCGGTTAAAATCGGGATATTTGCTGAGGAGTCTGTTCCTGTTACCGTCAAGATAATCAAGGATATAGTTGTAAACAATATTATTCCGCTGCAGCCGGTTGTAGTAACGGAACAGTAAGGATGTGTCCATCGGAATGAAAATATCAGGCATAATTCCGCCTCCACCATATACGGTGCGGCCGTTTGCAAGGGTTTTATATTTCAGGGAGTCCGGAAAAGAAATACTGTCGGCATGAAATAACTCTCCCTTTTCCATTCGTTTTTGGTAATCGGACTGATAGTTTTCAACTCCCTTGTCGTAGGGTATCTGGATGCATCTGCCACTGGGAGTGTAGTAATGAGCGGTCGTGAGCCTGACCATAGACCCGTCGGTCAGGTAATAGGGTTGCTGAACCAACCCTTTGCCGTAAGAGCGCCGGCCGATAATGAGTCCGCGGTCCCAGTCCTGTACCGCTCCGGCAACAATCTCACTGGCCGAGGCTGAAGCCTCGTTGATCAGAATGATCAGCCTTCCTTTCTCAAATGAACCATAACTGGTTGCTTTATACTCTTTCTTTGGGTTATTGAGCCCTTCGGTGTATACAATCAGCTTGTTTTCCGGCAAAAATTCCTCTGCAAGATCGGTGGCTGCTTTCAAATAACCCCCGGTATTGTTTCTCAGGTCCAGTACCAGGTTACGGAGGTTCTTCTTCTGTAGTTCCGTAAACGCAGACCGGAATTCATCTATGGTGGTCGCTGAGAACTTGTTAAGCTTTATGTACCCGGTTTCGTCGTTCAGCATATAAGATGCATCCAGACTGTTGATAGGGATTTTATCGCGGATTATCTTGAAATCAAGCAGTTCTTTTACATTTTTTCGTTTGATTTTCAGCTCTACCTGTGACCCTTTTTCACCCCTGAGTTTTAAAAAAACATCGTTATTGGTTAGCCCTGTACCTGCGATATTCTTACCGTCGATGAACAGGATCCGGTCGCCTGCC
Source organism: uncultured Prolixibacteraceae bacterium (assembly GCA_964650525.1). Lineage (GTDB taxonomy): Bacteria > Bacteroidota > Bacteroidia > Bacteroidales > Prolixibacteraceae > UBA1413. The sequence goes on along the minus strand of CAZYUA010000012.1, from coordinate 67,890 downwards.
AGAACACCCGTTTTTTCAGAAGGCCCACCGGGGACTGTCGATAATACCAGCAGAGTATCCTTAAAAATGTTAAATGTGATGCCGATACCTTCAAAGTTCCCCTTCAGAGGTTCATTCATTTTTTCCACTTCTTCCCTGGGTATATAAACCGAGTGCGGATCCAATTCCTCCAAAAGGGCTACGATCGCTTTTTCTGTCAGTTTTTCCAGATTGGTTGTATCCACATAGTACGACTCTACCAATCGTAACATTCTGCCAAACTTAACCGTGTTTTCCTGAGATTTCTGTCCGCTTGAGGTTCCCAGTCCCACAAAAAAAACAATTATCCCTAATAGACCTGCTTTTGTCCTGTTCATTGGTTTTCTCCTTTCAAATGGATGTCATTACATCCTGTTTATTCAACTTAATTCCATCCCGGCTTTGCCCGGGAAAATCCTGTGTCCGACTGTTCCCTGTCTCCTGTATCTTCAGAGTTTCCAGATGCTCAGGAACCTTTCATCGTAGCCGGATTTTAGTGCTGTTTTACAACTGCATATTGTGTGCCAATTGTTGTAGCCTTTTTCTGCAGCCCTATTCCCATTCGATTGTTGCGGGAGGTTTTGAACTAATGTCATAAACAACCCGATTGATCCCTCTTACTTTATTGATGATCTCATTTGAAATTTTAGAGAGAAAGTCAAAAGGTAGGTGAGCCCAGTCGGCTGTCATAGCATCGGTAGATGTGACAGCTCTGAGCACAATGCATTTTTCGTATGTTCGCTCATCTCCCATAACACCGACCGATTGGACGGGAAGCAGAATAGCCCCGGCCTGCCAGACCTTGTCGTATAAGTTCCACTCCTTCAGTCCATTAATAAATATACTATCAGCTTCCTGCAGCATAGATGTCTTCTCCGGAGTTATTTCTCCCAGGATGCGGATACCCAATCCCGGACCGGGGAAGGGATGTCTTTGCAGTAATTCCGGTTTTAATCCCAGTTCCCTGCCGACACGCCTCACTTCGTCCTTGAAAAGGGAGCGCAAAGGCTCGACGATCTTCAGTTTCATCCTTTCGGGAAGGCCCCCCACGTTGTGATGGGATTTGATGGTTGCAGACGGACCGTTTACCGATTGGGATTCGATTACATCCGGGTAAATAGTTCCCTGAGCCAACCATTTAACCTCTTCGATACGATGAGCTTCCTGGTCGAAAACTTCGATAAAGTCTTTTCCGATGATTTTTCTTTTCATTTCCGGGTCAGGAATGCCTTTGAGGTCATCCATGAACTTCTGGCGAGCATCGATTCCGGTTACATTCAGACCCATATCTTTATATAAGACCAGGACATCCTGGTACTCATTTTTTCGTAAAAGTCCATGGTCGACAAACAGACAGGTGAGATTCTGGCCGATTGCCCTGTGCAGGAGCAGCGCCGTAACCGAAGAGTCTACTCCACCTGATAGCCCGAGAATAACCTTATCATTTCCCAGCTTTTTCTGTAATTCCTTGACGGTTGTTTCAACAAACGACCGGGGTGTCCAATCACCGCTGCATCCGCATACCAGGTAAACGAAATTCTGGAGAATTTCTTTTCCCTGGGCCGTATGGTAGACCTCTGGATGGAACTGAATGCCCCAGGTATTCTCACCTTCGAAGGAAAAGGCCGCATTGGCAATATCCCCGGTGGAGGCAGAAACCCTGCTGCCTGGAGGTAATGTAACAATGGTGTCACCATGTGACATCCAAACCTGTGAGTCCTGGTGTAACCCATGTAAAAGTGTACATGCAGGGTCGAGGTAGCCAAGATGGGCGCGTCCATACTCCCTCTTCTCCGATTTTTCTACTTTGCCTCCGGAAGTATGAACCAGATATTGAGCTCCATAGCAAATGCCCAGCAGAGGGATTTTACCCCGGATAGCTGTCAAATCCGGTGCAGGTGCCTCCGCATCCCTTACCGAATAGGGGCTGCCCGAAAGGATCACTCCCTTTACCGTTGAATCAAGCCGGGGAGAATGATTCCAGGGCAGGATCTCACAAAATACGTTCAATTCCCGGATGCGGCGTCCGATCAATTGGGTGTACTGTGATCCGGAATCCAGGATCAGTATTTTTTCCTGCATGTACTAGCGAATTTCCGGCGCAAATATACCGTAACTGCATTGAACTGCAAAAAATTGTTGCCGGCTCTTTCCGCCTGAACGCTAAGGTAGTCCGGACAACCGGATGAATCCCTGGTGTTTGAACGGATCTGAATCGCCGTGGTTTTTGGTTTGTTGTATGCGGTGCCTTTTGTGTGCCCCATTGGAATCGCAACCTGTTAGTATTAAAAGAATGGAATTATTACTTTTGCCCCTGAAATTGATAAATCTTTTCGCTGTGCGTTACCGGTTGTTATTTGTTTTGTGGGTTTCATCTCTTGGGTACGGTTGGTCCCAGGAAATCACTGACCGGAAAAAAATTATTGAAAATGGTCGTGAATTTCTCCTTTATGAAGTGAAACCGGGAGAAACACTTTACTCCATCAGCAAGAAATTTGACGTTCCCCTGCAGGAAATCAGGGATGCTAACCCCACGGTGACCTCGATTCTCAAAACGGGACAAATTTTGAAGATTTCTTCGCAGGAATTTAAAGAGATCTCTGCCCTTTTCCCTGACCACAACAAACCTTTGCGGTACATCCGTCATGAAGTCAGAAAAAAGGAGACCCTGTACTCCATCTCACGAAGGTATGGAATTACCCAGGAGAATATTTTTACTGCAAATCCGGGGTTAACGAGACTTAAACGCGGAGTGGTCCTTCTGATTCCGCAGTGGACCTTATCCGGAAATTCGGAGATAGAGGAAGGAACAGAACCTGTCCGCTCCGATTCTGTGGTTACCCACTGGGTTCAACCCGGTGAAACGCTGTATTCTATTTCGCGGAAATACGGAAAACCGATAGCATGGATACTGGAGGCCAATCCCGGAGCAAATGATCTGAAGTCCGGGATGAGAATAACCATACCCATGCATCCGAATGCCGGGCCTGTAACTCCGGAATCCACTGAAAGTGATGGTTATCACACCGTTCATGCCGGAGAAACACTGTATTCTATATCCAGACAATATGGAACAACACCGGAACGGCTGGCTGAACTGAATCCGGGGATTGCGAAGAACCTGCCTGCCGGAGCCCGGTTACTGATTCCCAAAATTGAAAAACCGGCAGTCCCCGAAATGAATCCTCAAGAAGGTCCTGTCCTTCATATCGTAAAAGGCGGAGAAACACTGTACGGTATATCTCAAAGGTACAAAACCCCCATGACAGAAATGGTCCGGAGCAACCCCTATCTTGAGAAGCGTTCGCCCAGGGTGGGAGATACGATTAAGGTTTACAAACCGGAAACTGCCTGGATCCTGCCCCCACCGCCTGATTCAATTCCCGGGAAGAGCGACAGGTCCGAGCAAATTCCTGATGATCGGGTGGTTCGCGACTGTTCTGAAATTTCTGATTTTGACAACCAGGGGAAACCTCTGACTGTGGTCTTGTTATTGCCGGTTATGATAAATGAAAACCTTAATCTCAATAAGATCTCCCGATCTGAAGGTAAAGACTCTGAATCAGAATCTGGCATATCAGGCACCTTGTCTTCATCCTCTGAAAAAGTTCAATTTCATGGCAACAGTGAAAATTTTATCCACTTCTACGAAGGTGTCCTGCTGGCTGTTGACTCTCTGCAACAAATGGGAATCAGGATAAACCTGAAAATATACGATACGGAACAAAAACCTTCCAGGATCAGGAACCTGGTCGCCTCCGGGAATCTCAACGACGCCCGATTGATCATCGGACCGGTTTTTCCTTCAGAACAAAAGGAGATTTCTGATTTCTGCCTTAAAAATAAAATTCCTGTGATTTCGCCCCTTTCTGCTTCAGAGGAACTAACCAGCGTCAATCCCTATTTTGTCCAGGTTAACCCTTCAAGAGAATATATCGCACGAAGAACAGCACTCTATGTTGCTTCCTCTTTTAACAATTGCAACCTATTGGTAATTCAGACAGGTAATTCGGATTCCCAGGCAGAGTCGGCTTTCAGCCAGTTGAAGGAAGAACTGACAAACAGTCCGGATAATCATTCTCAGGTCCGGATATGCAATTTCAGAAAGGAAGGATATGTTTCCTTAAAAGAGATGATGGTGAAAGACAGAAAGAATGTCATTTTGATTCCCTCCACCAACGAAGCCGATGTAAGTGTAGTCGTCTCTAATATTAAGGCACTGGCAGATACCTACGACCTTACCCTGGTGGGCAATAACCGTTTTCCGCAGTTTGAAAGTATTGATCCCGATTATTACCATCAGGGTCAGTTGGAATACCTTACTCCTTTCTGGCCTGATTACTCGCTTGCTCTAACCCGCGCTTTTGATGAAAAATTCAGGCATTATTTCAGGGCTGAGCCCAATCAGTTCAGTATGCAGGGTTATGATGTTGCCTTTTACTTCATCAAAGCCCTGGATACCTATGGGAAGGATTTCCGGAACTGTTTACCCCACTTTTCGGAGCAGCTTGTACAGGGTAAGTACTACTTTCAGCAGACTGCCTCGGGAGGCTTTAGCAATGAGGGGCTCAGTGTGGTTTTATATACCAGGGATTATCAGATTATCCGTAAAAAAAGCCTGACTAACCTGCCATAGCAGAAAACGTCTTTTTAATTCTGATAATTGCATCTTCCATCTCTGAATCACTGATTACCAGCGGGGGAGTAAACCGGATGATGTGTTCGTGGGTAGGTTTGGCGAGGATACCATTTTCTTTCATTTTCAGGCATACATCCCAGGCTGATTTTGAAAATCCGGGTTTGATGGCGATGGCGTTCAGTAACCCCTTCCCTCTGACGGCTTCAATCATCCCTGATTGAATGGATGCCATTTCCTTCCGGAAAACTTTCCCCAGCCGTTCAGCATTTTCGCAGAGTTTTTCCTTCCGGATAACCTCCATGGCAGCCATGGCCACTGCGGCTGCCAGCGGATTGCCCCCATAGGTGCTGCCATGTTCCCCCGGCTTAATGGTCAGCATAATTTCATCATCGGCAAGTACGCATGAAACCGGAATTGTCCCACCTGATAAGGCTTTACCAAGAATCAGAATGTCAGGCCTCACCTTTTCGTGATCGCAGGCAAGCATTTTTCCTGTTCTTCCTAAACCTGTCTGGACTTCATCGGCAATGAACAGTACGTTGTACTTTTTGCAGAGCGAAGCGGCCTTCGATAAATACCCCTCATCAGGAACAAAAACCCCGGCTTCAGCCTGAATCGGTTCCACCAGGAATCCTGCCACATGTCTGTCCTGAAAAACCTTTTCCAAAGCCTCCGGATCATTAAACGGGATTTTCACAAACCCGGGTGTGTAAGGCCCGTAGTCGTTGTATGCATCCGGATCAGACGACATCGAAATAATGGTAATCGTACGGCCATGAAAATTGCCGTTGCACACTGCTATTTTGGCTTCTCCGGGTGGTATCCCCTTGACCTTGTATGCCCATTTCCGGCATAATTTAAGTGCTGTTTCATCTGCCTCTGCTCCCGAATTCATCGGCAGCATCCGGTCGTACCCCATTAACCGGGTCATATATTCTTCCCATGCTCCCAGCAGATTGTTATAAAAAGCCCTGGAAGTAAGGGTTAATGTTCCTGCCTGATCAACCAGTGCCTTCACAATGTCGGGATGACAATGGCCCTGGTTTACAGCTGAATATGCTGCCAGAAAATCATAATACCGCCGCCCCTCAACGTCCCAGACGAACACCCCTTTCCCTCGTTGAAGCACCACCGGCAACGGATGATAATTATGAGCCCCAAACCGCTCTTCCCTCTCGATAAAGTCTTTAGATTCCCTCATGATCTCCTGTTTTTGTATGGTTATTTTGGGTAAAAGTACAAAAATATTCGCTCCTGATACAACGGCATAGACCTGAAGCCAGGTACCGGGAATAACCGGAATTGTCCATGCGGCATTGCCCGATTACTTCCAGAATCTCACTAGGATTGCTTCCGCTAAAAGAAACATAAGTGCAAATCCCAAAAACCATTTCCACAGTCTCTTGCCTGTTTGTACTCCCGATAATGTTTCACTGAAACTGACTTCTGGATTTTCAATCACGTGGCAGTTCACCAGGTTATTATTCCCGGCCGATACTCGGATTTCCTCCGCTGACAACCCTCCCAGTTGTGATTCCTCACGGTCATAATTCATGGAAAGGATACCCGCAATACTGTCCTGATAAAACACTTTGTAGTGGCCGGCAACATCGAAATGTCCTGTAAAGGTGATCCTGACCTGGTTTTCTTCTGAAACCACCACTTCCGGAATAAACTCCTGACCGGAACCTTCCCTTCTGACCAGAAGCCGTGTTAAATCGGGCATCACCTGCCTCCCCAAATAAGCCGATGGTTCCCTGCCAATGGTATAGGCAACTTTTTGTAGTTCCAGACAATTGATCACCACACCATAAAGCACCGGAACAAACAGCATATCATTAGCAAAATCATCATTCCTGGGTGAGAGAGGGAAACTGAATACCACCAGATTTCCTTTACCTGTCTGTTGAATTGATGCCGCTTTCGTATTATCCCTGAACCATAGCAACCGGACTTCCGGTATCCTCGTCTCTTCCAGAAAGATGGTACTTCCGTATATGGTTGGAAACGCAGGATTAACAGCTTTATTCTTGAATACATTGTCAAACACAGGGTGTTCCCATTCGATGCCTGCCAGCTGTTTGGCTGCGGTGTCTGATCTTACAATCCGGTTAGCCTTCATTTGCAACAGGAAATGGTTATAACTGTCGGTCTTCCCGTCCAGCTCGGGGAAGAAAACAACCGTTGCTCCGTTGCTGGCAGCTTTCATCAGCTCATTCACCAGTCCGGAACCCAATTCACGAAGATTAACCAGCAAAATGGTGTTAAAATCGCTGATTTTGCTAATCTGAAGATTCTCAGCCAGTGATTCTTCAAACTGAATAAAGCGGTCATCTCTGAACATAGCCCGCAGGTATGGAAGCCCGCTCCCCCCGCTATGGCGGGTACCTGATATCGCCAGGACTTTCAGGTACTGCCGGACTTTATAACTCAGGTAATAGGTATTGTCATGGGTAAAAGGGTAATCGCTTATTTCTGCATGCCCGGTGTGGAATCCACCCTTGAGGTTCAGATAGTTCAGTTCAACCGTTTCAGAGGCTCCTGCTTCAATGTTAAAATTGGCCAATGCTTTCAGACTGTCGTCCAGGTAAAACTTCAGCGGAAGATTCTGGTAAGACTGGTCTGAATAATTGCTGATCCGTACCTTAACAATCTCTTCCTGGTCGATTTTGTGGGCAGGAAGTTCCATCCAGCAGGAATCAATAGTGAGGTTCTTCGTAATTCCTCCCGTCAACGGCATCAGAAAACTCACCAGGTTACTGTCGGTCCTGAAATTTTGAAAGTCACATATGCCCGATTGGAAATCGCTCAGGAAATATAGGGTGGTATTCGGGAATGATTCTCCTTCCCTTAGTCCTGTTGCCATCCGGTTGTGGACGACAGAGAGGGGAAGTGTTCTGGAGGAAATCTTTATTTCACTGACCTGCTGAAGGAATTGTTCTTTGTTGAAGATATGCTGGTGCTGTGCAAGCAGATCGTTGGTGATAATCCGGAAACGGGTTCCGGGAGGATAGGCATCAGAAATCTCCAATGCCTTATTCCGGGCAACTTCAAGCAATTGTCCTTTTGGTGACAACGCATTCATACTGAATGAATTATCAATATATACCCCTACGACCGGATCGGGTTGGAAGCGTGCCTGGCTGCGTGAAGGAATAAATGGCTGGGAAAATCCGAAAACCATCGCTGTTATGGCCAGGATCCTGGCTATCAGGATCAGCAGGTTCTTAAGCCTTGATTTCTTCTCCGCTTCATTTTTGATTTGGAGCAGATAGTCCACATTGCTGAAATATACGGTTTTAAACCTCCTGAAGCTGAACAAATGTATCAAAATAGGTATAAGGATGGCGAAAAGGGCGAACAGAAATCCGGGGTATAAAAATTTCATACGTAAATATTGGTCTTAACAGTTATATTTCACTGCGTTACATAAACTCGCTCTTTTCAGGAACAAACTGCTCAGTATGGAACTCGCATGGGAGATTATTTACATCTCCTTTTGTTGTGACAGTTCGCCATGCTCGTTTCATGAGTCATTTTTCAATCAGGGTTCAAAAATAGCAATTTCTTTTTCTCCCGTTGATTTGATGAACCCTCGGAACATACCTGGAGTGTTGAAGGGAAGAGTGATCGTTCCCCGGTTGTCAATAGCGATTAATCCGCCGGTGCCTCCTGCTGCTGTAAGTTTTTTCACCGCGGTGGCTGCTGCCTCTGCCAGTCCAATTCCGAGGTACTCCATTTGTGCGGCGATATCCCTGGCTGTTCCCAACCGGATAAAGTATTCTCCATGGCCGGTGCAGGAGACGGCGCAGGTCCTGTTATCGGCAAAAGTGCCTGCTCCAATGAGGGGAGTATCCCCGATGCGTCCATACCGTTTACCGGTCATCCCGCCGGTGGAGGTTCCGGCACACAGGTTACCAAACTGGTCCAGGGCGACACACCCCACGGTACCGGTTGTAGTACCCGCCGCTTTGCCCTTGGATTGCTTTTTCATCTTTACCAATGCTTCATGTCTTTCCCGCGTGTGGAAATAGCGGTTTGGAACAATCTCCAAGCCGCAGAGGCGGGCAAACTGGGTCACTCCTTTCCCGCTGAGCAATACATGGGGAGATTGGACCATGACAGCATGTGCTGCCAGAATGGGGTGCTTTACCCTGGTGGAGCCAGCTACGGCGCCTGCCTGAAGGGTCTTCCCCTCCATGATCGAGGCATCCAGTTCATTCCTGCCCTGCCAGGTATAAACCGCTCCTTTGCCGGCATTAAAAAGAGGACATAATTCCAGGTAGCTGACTGTTATAAGAACCGCTTCGACAGATGTTCCGCCGTTACGCAGAACAGAATCCCCCAGCATCAGGGCTTTTTCCAGATGATATAGGTATTCTTGTTGTCTCTCAGCCGGGTAATTCTCCCTGTTCATTACTCCTGCCCCTCCGTGAAGGGCAAGACCCCACGTTTTCTGCCCTTGTACACGCTGCCCTGTGAGTACCATAAGTCCTGAAACCAGGACAATAAACAGGAATCTTGTGTGGATTTTTAATAAATGTTTATTCATAACTTTATGTAATACAGTATTTTGTATTTTATGGTACCAATTAGATCCTTAAAGGAAACAACACCCGTAAGCATCAGGCTTATGGTTGAAAGTATAATATATTCCTTTTCCATGGCCTTCGATGTGGAATTTTTTTACTTTCGGGTAAAAATGAACGATGGATAAAAGAGCCTTGAACAAGCTTTCCTATGGTGTCTACATTGTGGCTTCGGCATTGGGAGAGGAAAAAGCGGGATACATCGCTAACACGGTTTTCCAAATCTCATCTACTCCTCCGTTGGTGGCGATAAGCTGTCATAAAAACAACTCTACTCTCCGTTTCATCCTCGAAAGCGGGGTGTTTTCCGTATCTGTGCTGGAAAAAAATACCGCAGCGACACTGATCGGAGAGTTTGGTTATTTTTCCAGTTCCGATGCTGATAAATTCACAAAGGTTAAGACGGAAGTGAAAACCACAGGGGCACCTGTTGTCGTCGATTCATCAACAGCCTGGCTCGATTGCCGCGTAAAAGATACCCTGGACGTGGGAACCCATATTCTGATCACCGGCGAGGTCGAAGACTGCGGAACCCTTTCGGATAGCGAGCCTTTGACCTATGCTTGGTACCGTGAGCACTTCAAAGCCGCCTCGCCTCCTAATGCTCCCACCTATGTTAAAAATCCCGAACCGGTACCTTCCGGACCATCCGGGATATCCACTTCTGAAGCCCTGCCGGCAAACGATCCCGAGAGTAAGGTAACCTATATCTGCGACATTTGTGGCTATGTATACAGACCTGATGATGGCGACCAATCTGCCGGAATACCCCCGGATACCTCCTTCACTGATCTTCCCGACAGTTACCGCTGTCCTGTCTGCAATGCCGGGAAAGACTATTTCAGACCGATGGACTGATTGTTGGAAAAATCAGGTTTACAAGGTGCGATGAGTACCATCGCAGTAAGGCTTGTTGGATGAATGCTTACAATTGCACAGCCAGACATCCTTTTCTTCTTCGATGGTAAAAGCAAGGGGAGTGATTCCCGTTCCCCGGTGGCTGGCGTCACAAAATGGCTGTTTACCGCTGCGACCACATGCACACCAATAATAACTCCCCGGCTGAAGGGTGACCTTTGCCGGTTTTTTATCAAAGACTTCAGGTTTTGTCATTTTATGTTCATTATTATGTTGAAATAAATTTACTTAACTGTTTTACCTGTAATGATCAAATCTTCTCCATTATACCACTTGATGAAATCATAAAGAAGACTTAAGCTTCCAAACGATAAAATTGCATCTTTTTATTGAAATGCACAAACCCTCTGCAAATTGTCGGTTTTTCGAACGAATTCGCTATTTTGCGATGGAAAGAATAGAATTTTTACTGATGTTGAAGCCATGAAAAGATTGCTGTTACCGTTGCTGTTGTTAAGCCTGTTTCTTTGCGAAGCACAAACACCGGGTAGGGAGCTGTTTTACGTGGGGACTTTTACCTCAGAGGGCGCTGAAGGCGTCTATATCTGTGCAATGGAAAAGAATACCGGCAACCTTTTGCTTTTGGATGTTTACAAGGGGATAGACAATCCGGGCTTCTTGCGTATTTCCCCGGACAAAAAGCTCTTGTATGTTGCTGGTAGGGCCCCCCATTCTGTCGATCCGGATGGAGGCTTTGTTTCAACCTATCGTATTCTGGGTAAAGGCCGCCTTGAATTTCTGGGGAAACAGAGTTCCTGTGGTGCAGATCCATGTTATATCGACGTTTCACAAGATGGCCAGTTGGTTGCAGTTGCCAATTACGGGGGAGGTTCTGTGGTATTGTTTGAGAGGGGAAAAGAGGGGGCGCTTTTACCGGCGCTCTCTGTGGTGCAACACGAAGGTTCCGGACCTGTGAAATCACGTCAGTCACGTTCATTTGCCCACTCTATCAGGTTTGCAGCATCCGAAAACCGGTTGTGGGCTGCAGACCTGGGGAGCGACCGACTTTATGCCTACCAGATCGACAAGATCAATGGCCGGCTGTTACCCGATACTGCCAGCTATGCCGTTTTGCCCCCGGGCTCTGGACCCCGCCATTTTGAATTCTCGGACGACTACCGGTTTATTTACGTCGCAAACGAATTAAACTCCACAGTAACCGTATTTGAAAGGAACCAGGGTGCCGTTAAAGAAATCCAAACCCTCTCAACTCTTCCGGAAGGGTTCTCCGAGAAAAGCTATTGCGCAGACATCCACCTCTCTCCAGGAAAAGATATGATTTATGTCTCCAACAGGGGGCACAATTCCATTGCAGTTTTCCAGTGTGCTCCGGATGGGAAACTGACATTCCGGACGCATGTATCCACAGAAGGAGATTGGCCCAGAAATTTTACAATCGATCCGTCAGGACAATTCATGCTTGTGGCCAATCAAAGGAGCCATAATATTATTGTCTTCCGGCTGAACAATGGGATTCCTGAATTTACCGGTCATCAACTCCACCTACCGGCTCCTGTTTGCCTGGAGTTCCTGTGATCGCAATGTCCGGTATCCTGCAAGATCGGGAAGGAAAGGATCAGGATAATTTGGACCCGATCAGTTTGATAAACTCCTCCCTCGTGGCCACTCGTTCAAAAGCACCGGTAAAATCGGAAGTGGTGGTAATGGAATGTTGTTTCTGAATACCGCGCATCTGCATACACAGGTGGTGTGCTTCAATCACCACGGCAACCCCAAGGGGTTTCAGGGTACTCTGGATACAATCTTTAATCTGTGAGGTAAGTCTTTCCTGAACCTGCAGCCTGCGGGCAAAAACATCCACAACTCTGGCTATTTTGCTTAAACCCGTAATATACCCGTTCGGGATGTAAGCCACATGCGCTTTACCAATAAACGGCAGTAAATGATGCTCGCACATCGAATAGATCTCGATATCCTTGACAATGACCATTTGACGGTACTCTTCGCGGAACATGGCGGACTGCAGGATTTCTACCGGATTCATTTCGTAACCCTGCAACAAAAACTGCATAGCCTTGGCAACCCGGTGAGGTGTTTTAATCAGTCCTTCGCGGCTGATGTCTTCTCCCACCAACTCCAGGATCTTCCCATAATGAAACTCCAGTTCTGCTAATTTCTCCGGATTGTACTTCTCTATCTTCCGATAGTTGCCGGAATCACTGTTTAAGGAGACTTCCATAACCTGTGCTGATAAAAATCAGGTGCAAAGATTAACCTTTTTTCAGAAAATCAGTATGCTTAAGATAAATAAACCTATATCCAAGCATTATAACTATGAATGTTTTACTGGTCGCAGCTACGGCAATGGAAGTCAAACTGATGACAGAGGAATGCAGGTATGTTGTTTCAAAAAGCGACAATCTCAGAACCTTTTCCCTCGACGGACTGGAGTTTGACCTCCTTCTCACCGGAATTGGCACCACCTTTACTACGTTTTACCTGACACAGGTCCTGATGACTCAGTCTTATGACCTGGTTATCAATGCGGGGATTGCTGGAACTTTGTCGGAGCAGATACAAATCGGGGATGTAGTAAACGTGGTGGAGGAAGAGTTTGCCGATCTGGGAATTGAAAAAGAACTTGAGTTTTTAACCCTTTTTGACAGTGGCTACATGGCACCCGATGAGTTTCCGTTTGAAAATTGCACGCTAAAGGCGGAGGGTTCCCATTTTGCTGCCTTCCTTCCGAGAGTTAAGGGAATTACCTCTAACATCAGTCACGGCAGAGTCAATACCATTCTTGAGCTAAAGAATAATTTTTCTGCCAGTGTGGAAAGTATGGAAGGAGCCGCAGTTTTTTATGTTTGCCGGTGGCTGGGAGTGCCCTGTCTGCAGATCAGGTCCGTCTCCAACCGGGTAGCACCCCGCAGCCAATCCCGATGGGACATTCCCCTGGCTCTCGAAAACCTGAAAAACAACCTTATCATGGTTTTTGCCTCGCTACCGGACTCTGTTTCCTGATTTTGTTATTTTTGCGCAAAAATTTTCCGATGTTGCTTACTTTGGGCATTTCACCATGCCCTAACGATACCTTTATCTTCGATGCCATCATCAACGGGAAGATCGATACCGAAGGATTATCTTTCAAGGTTACGGTGGCTGATGTGGAAGAACTTAACCGCCGGGCTTTCCGGCGTGAAATCAACATGACCAAGTTAAGTTATTATGCTTTCGCAAAGGTATCCGACCATTATCAGCTTTTACAGGCAGGAAGTGCCCTGGGCAGGGAAAACGGACCATTGCTGGTCGGACGGGAATTGCTCCCGCCGGTTCCGGATCCTTTAATGAAGATAGCCGTCCCCGGACCGTTTACAACGGCAAACCTGCTGTTCACCATTTTCTTCCCTGCTCTTCAAAACAAAAAAGAGGTTCTCTTTTCTGAAATCGAAGAGAGCATTTTACGCGGTGAAACAGATGCCGGAGTCATCATCCATGAAAGCCGGTTTACTTTCGAAAAAAAAGGGCTGAAGCAAATGGCTGACCTGGGACAAATGTGGGAGTCCAGCACAGGATTGCCAGTTCCACTTGGAGGAATTGCCATCGACAAAAACCTTCCCCTGGATGTCCGCCAGACCATGGACCGGGTGATGCGGAAAAGTGTGCTTTTTGCACTCAATCACCCCCATGAATCCCTCCTTTTTGTAAAACAATACGCCAGGGAACTGGACGATGAGGTCATCAGCAAACATATTAACCTGTTTGTCAATGAGTTTACTGTTGACTTGGGAACGGAGGGTAAAAACGCGGTGTTGAAACTTTTCGATGGGGCTATGAAGGCCGGTCTTATTGATGAAATTCATCCGGATTTTTTGTTAAAAAATACTTAAAAAAACAGGTTCATTCAAGCAATAATAATCATGGTGCGAAGTTTACTTTTTGACACGATCCGGTTTCTGAAGACAGAAACAACGTATTGCTGAACCAAACTGGAATCATATGATTGTTGTTACCGGAGCCGCAGGTTTTATTGGAAGTTATTTTGTCGGAAAGCTCAACCTTGCCGGATTTCATAATCTGGTTCTGGTTGACCGGTACGATGATGACAACAAGGAAAAGAATCTGCATTCAAAGAAATTCCTTCATCAGGTAGACAGGGACGATTTTTTTCAGTGGTTTGACAAAAACCGCAGAAAAGTAGAAATGGTTTTCCATCTCGGGGCCAGAACCGACACCGTGGGTCAGGAAGCCGAAAGCTATGAGGAGCTGAACCTCCGCTATTCGCAGAATCTATGGAAGGCTTGTACGGGGTACAATGTCCCCATTGTGTACGCTTCTTCTGCTGCTACCTATGGCAATGGAGAGTGGGGCTTTTCTGATGCCCACCACAGGATTCGCGATTTGAAACCTCTGAACCTGTACGCCTGGTCCAAGCACGATTTTGACGTATGGGTGCTTACTCAGAAAAAAACACCCCAATTCTGGGCCGGGCTCAAGTTCTTTAATGTCTATGGCCCCAACGAATACCATAAAGGCCGTATGGCTTCCATCGTACTTCATGCCTTCCAGACCATCCGTGATACAGGAGGCATGAAACTCTTCCGTTCCCATAGGGAAGATATTCCCGATGGTGAACAAAAACGCGATTTTATTTATGTGGATGACATCGCCGAAGTGATGCTTTTTTTCCTTGAAAACCAGAAGAACTCCGGAATATACAACGTTGGAACAGGTAAGGCAAGGACATACGTTGAACTCACCAACGCGGTTTTTGATACTCTGAAAATAAACCCGGAAATCCAATTTGTAGACACTCCCTGCGATCTCAGAAGCCGGTATCAATATTTCACTGAGGCCGACATTCAAAAACTTAGAGAGATAGGCTATTCCAAACCCTTCACCGAACTGGAATCCGGGGTCAGCGATTATGTGTCCAACTATCTCGTCAGTGAAGAATTCTTTTGATTTTCACTTTTTGAGTTTTGTAAACTCCGGGTAGCAAATAAACAGTCAATCGTTAAGAGGGTAGCTACGGCAGTAGATACCGCCGCCAGGAAAACCGGCAGTTGATGGGCCCCTTTCCGGATGCCGGAAACCAATTCTGCCATCAGGGTTAACACAGGTCGCATCAGGGAGGTAAAGGTACCTCCCGACTCAGCTTCCTGAACCACGGGGCTGCTTCCCCTTATCAACAGAAACATCCCTGCCATCATAATAAACAGGATTGTAACCATCCAAAAAGCTTTTCCCAAAAACGGTTCTGTTCTTGCAGGCGAAACCTTCCCGGAGTCAGCTAAAATGGCTTTTACCACTCGTTCGGAAAATCCGGATCCCGGCGATTCCAGCCGGATCTTCCGGATTGTTTTTTTCAATATTTCATCCTGTTCCGATCTCATTTCCTTTGTTTATAGTTGATTCCCTGTAGTGGCTTTTTGAGCCGGTAATTTGCCCATCCCCCCGGTAAAACATTCTCTGATACTTTTGATTCAGACGAGACAATGCTCGTTCATCATTTCCTGCATGCCCAAATAGATTTTTTTCCTGATCCGGTGTAATTTTACCTTCACATTGCTCTGCCCGAGTCCGGTTACCTGGCTGATTTCTGCAATATTCTGGTCCTCGTAATAATAGAGGAGAACAATCAGGTAATCCTCTTCAGGCAAACTCCTGAGGACCTTTTCGAGGTTTTCCAGGCGGGTCGTATCTTCATCCTCCCCATCCTGCAGAACGAGTTCCCGTTCGGCGATCATTCCCGGATCTACTTTGCTTCCTGTAAACTTCTTTTTCCTGATTGCTGAAATGCAGGTGTTGTAAGCAATTTTGTATAACCAGGTTGAAAACCGGCATTTCCTCTCAAACGACTGAATGGAACGGAACGCCCTGATGAAGGTCTCCTGGGCGATTTCTTCGGCATCTTCCC
The DNA here is from genome assembly GCA_964650525.1 of uncultured Prolixibacteraceae bacterium. GTDB lineage: Bacteria > Bacteroidota > Bacteroidia > Bacteroidales > Prolixibacteraceae > UBA1413. The sequence goes on along the minus strand of CAZYUA010000012.1, from coordinate 51,848 downwards.
TGTTTCTCACCATCCTAAGGGCTATGGAAAATACAATCTCCTGGTGTTGGGTTACCAGGACCGAGAAGGCATTGACATCCCCCTGCCTGGCATTTTCAACAATTGTACTTTCTTCCCGATCTTTCATTATTGTTCTTTGACGCAATTACCTGGCTTGGGTTACAATCTGGCAATGGGATTTTCGTAAAGTTCAGCAAATTAATCTTTTTAGTAGAAAAGCGGGAAGCTTCGTTCACCGGATTAGGAACATAGCAAACCATTCATTAATAATCAGGCGATCGAAGTGATATATTTTTCGGGATCTGTAACCAGAGAGCAGACTTTGCGTCAAAACGCCAGAAACAATTATAAACTAAAAAAATTGCTATGGAAGAAATTGTAGTTCCGCTTTCATTTTTTCTGGCTCTTTTTGCCATTATTTACATCTGGCTCACAACCCGCAACAAGGAGAGGATGGCATTGATAGAGAAAGGAGCAGATCCGGCCCTGTTTAAATCCGGAATAAAAATTTCAGGTTATTCGACGTTTAAATGGGGACTTTTCCTGATTGGCATTGCCCTGGGTTTATTACTTGGTGCATTGTTTGCGCAGTATTCCACACTGGACACGATAACCATGTATTTCGCCATGGTACTGGTTTTTGGAGGAGTCGCACTGGTAATTGCCTACCTTGTGAAAGGCAAACTGGAAAAGAAAAAAGAGTGATGACCGATACCGGTCGCCCGGAAGTAGTTATTTCCGGGCGACTGGTTTGGTTCCGTAAATGGCGGCACTCCCCAGTTCTTCCTCGATGCGCAGCAACTGGTTGTATTTGGCCATACGGTCTGACCGGCTGAGAGAGCCGGTTTTTATCTGGCCACAGTTGGCAGCAACAGCAATGTCGGCAATGGTAGAATCCTCTGTCTCGCCCGAACGGTGTGAAGTGACCGTAGTGTACCCTGCCCTGTGGGCCATTTCAATGGCATCCATCGTTTCGGTAAGGGTCCCGATTTGGTTAAGCTTTATCAAAATGGAATTACAGGCACCCATTTCTATTCCCTTTCTGAGGTACTCAATATTGGTAACGAAGTTGTCGTCGCCGACCAGCTGGCAACTGTGTCCTAGCCGCTTGGTAAGATTTACCCAACCTTCCCAGTCGCTTTCAGCCATGCCATCTTCAACTGAGTCGATGGGGAACCGTGTAACCAGGTCCGCAATAAAATCGATTTGCTGAGCAGTAGTCCTCCTCACTCCGGTAGCACCCTCAAATTTGGAATAGTCATAAATACCATCCATAAAAAATTCAGAAGCGGCACAATCAAGAGCGATGGAAACATCCCCGCCTTCATCAGCACGTCCCGGTTTATACCCTGCATTTTTTATCGCTTCAATAATGCAGTTTAAAGCATCTTCGGTCCCTTTCAAGGCCGGGGCAAATCCGCCTTCGTCGCCGACTGCAGTACTCAATCCTCGGTTATGGAGCACCTTTTTCAGATGCTGGAATACTTCTGCCCCCATCCTTAATCCTTCCCTGAAGGTAGGTGCACCGACAGGCCTTATCATAAACTCCTGAAAAGCAATGGGAGCATCCGAATGGCTGCCGCCGTTGATGATGTTCATCATAGGAACGGGTAATACTTTGGCATTGGTTCCTCCGATATAACGGTACAAGGGCATCCCCAGACACTCCGCAGCTGCTTTGGCTACAGCCAAAGAAACTCCCAGAATGGCATTGGCACCAAGATTCGATTTGTTTTTGGTGCCGTCTAATCCAATCATCTTTTGGTCTATGCTTATCTGATTCATGGCATCCATGCCGCATATTTCCTTGGCTATAGCAGTGTTAACGTTTTCAACAGCCCGAAGTACTCCTTTGCCCAGATAACGGCCTTTGTCGTTGTCGCGCAGTTCTATCGCTTCATTTTCGCCCGTTGATGCACCTGAAGGAATAGCTGCCCTTCCAACGGCCCCGCATTCCAGAGTAACCTCGACCTCAACCGTTGGCGTACCTCTTGAATCCAGTATCTCCCTCGCAAATACCTTGTTGATTATCATAGCATTATGTTTAAAAATTTCAGCATATAACCCTGGTATTCCATCTTTTTACCCGGTAAGTTATACACATCAAAGATAATAATTTACCTCTACTTCATTTTTTTTCCCAGTCAAAATCCGTTATTTTAAGCCATAATTTTTTTTGATTGTCATTTACCATTTCTCTTTTGATTGGGTGAGTTCATGCCATCCTGTTGATCTCTCTTTCCCGGTTGAAGACCAACAGCAGTGAATAAGCTGGCAGTAATTGAATCGCCGGCAGCTCATCCTCCCGGGAAAGGAGATGGTGATTTCATTGGGAGAAAGATCATGCGAAATGAGAAGTTTTTTAGGGGAGCCATGAAGTCCCTACTGGCAGTCACCTTGTTATTCGGTACCCTTTCGGTGCCTGTTGCCGGGCAGGGGGATAACTTTCATTGGATAGACGAATTTGTTTCCGAACCGCAATTACGCGGTGCTGGAATTGCGATCCATGTTGTCGATGGATTATCTGGTAATACATTGGTCGATTTCAATGCTGACCTGTTACTGGCCCCAGCCTCCACACTGAAGGTATTCACCACTGCTTCAGCCCTGGAGATCCTGGGACCCGCCTATTGTTTCAGTACAGTTTTGGGTTACCGGGGAGACATCCTGAAAGGAAGACTGAAAGGTACTATTATTGTCAAAGGAGGTGGAGATCCTACCCTGGGATCTGTTTGGTTTCCTGACCGGCCATCAGCAGATTCTGTATTCACCCGGTGGGCTGCAAAGCTTAAAGCTGCCGGGATTCAAAAGGTGGAGGGAAACCTGGAAATCGATATTAGTGGTTATGAGGAATTCGACCTTCCGGGCAGCTGGGCCTGGGAAGATGTCGGGAATTATTATGGTGCTGCTCCTGCGGCGGTTTCATTGTATGACAACATGGTCCGGCTCTTTTTGGATTCACCCCGCGATCCGGGACTCTTGGCCCGGTTAGTATCTTCCTGGCCTTATATTCCCGGGATAAACTGGAAAAATGAGGTTCTTACCTCGGTGGTCAACCGCGATTTGGCCTATGTGTATGGAAGTCCATGGGGTGAAACCAGGTATATCAGGGGTACCATTCCTGCAAACCGGAAAAACTTCGAAGTGAAAGCTGCCATGCCGGATCCTCCCCTGAACTTCGGACGATGCCTGAAATCAGCTCTGGCTGGAAACGGGATAATCCTCTCCGGTGACATTACCATTTCAGCAACACCATCCGGTTTTGTTTCCTTAGACACTCTGGTTTCACCGGACCTGGCAGCGATCATCCAGCGGGTGAACCACGAAAGTGTCAACTTGTTTGCCGAACAACTGGTGATGCAGACAGGCCTGGAAACCGTCGGTAAAGGATCTGTCAGGACCGGACTGAAGGCCATGGAGGATTTCTGGCAAAGCCATGGATGGTCTCAACCCTTTTTCCTGGAAGATGGTAGCGGTCTTTCACGCTACAATGCCATACCTGCGCGCCTGCTTACCTTTGTATTGAACAGAATGAGGAGTTCCCCGGTGGCCGGTTACTTCCAACAATCTCTGCCAATAGCAGGAAAGGGAACCCTTGCTTCTTTCCCCGTCAGCCATTTTCCGGGAGAATCACTACGGTGCAAAAGTGGTTCTATGGAGCGGGTCAGGGGGTATGCAGGTTATCTGACATGCGATTCAGGCAGGAGCGTTGATTTTGCTGTCCTGGTTAATAATTTCCCCTGTAGCCAGCAAGAGGTGCTAAAAAAGATCCAGGCACTGCTATTGAAGTTCAAAAGGGAACTTTAATCAGCGCAGAGAAACACCGACGGAGCAAGGATAAAACCCTGGATGATTTCGCCGGTTGCAGGATCAAGCTGGGATCCAAATAAGCTGTGTGGTATGGAATAAACGGCCAGCATCACCAGGGAAGCAAGGATGACGTATCCGGGTCTCTCTTTTTTACGGTTCATGATAACCGCAAGAATCCAGAAAACAAATGAAAGCAGGGTTTTATTATCCGTAAGATCCCATGCAAACGGGATGCCTGCCCATGCTTCTCCGAAAGCATGGTACTGAACCCAGGGCCCGAAGACCATTCCCCCGATTCCCAGTAAGACCAGGGTCAGAAGCCCGTAAAACCGGAATTTGCGATGTCTGAAAATGGCCATGACGCCTGCCAGATTCCCGAAGAACATAGCCACAAACATCAGGATTATATGGGGTATAAGAATGGCAAACGGTACATCGCCCTTAAAACGGATCACTGTTGTGCGGGCTTCGTGCAAGGGGTACACCTTTCCTTCCCTGGTGAAGTCAACCTTGTATTCCAGCTTTCCGGCAGGCGGCTGGTGCGGCAAAACTCCTTTGAGAGCATTCCCTTCCCTGACCAAAGGAAACTCCTGCCATTCATCCTTTGCGGGATACTTTCTGAAAACCAGCACTCCGGAAATCGCGGTATCCGGGACCTGGAAAACCAACCCGCAATCACTGTCACCCCCATGACTCCGGGGTAACTCCAGGGCGTACAGCCCCTGATCGGTCGCCAGAGTTGTCCGGATAGGATAAGTGGGGCCAGTTGACCTCTGGTATATTATCGCAGCCAGGGTAATCAACACTGAAATCAAGATGGTCAGAAATGTCTTCAAAGGTTCACTTTTATTGTTTGCCGGGTAAAAATGGGAATTTTTCTTTACCCGGCCAATTGACGCTGAGAGAAAACAATATTTTCATATTTTTTCCTTAATTTCCGCACCAAAACGGGCCTCATGCAAAAATGGATCTTTTATCTGCTGAGCTGCTGTATTTCCCTCGTTTCTTCGGGGCAGAAATGGCTTCCGGTGAAACTGGTATACGACGGCCAGGGACGGAAAGTCGAGGTCTTTGCCGGCGGACGGTTGTTTACCGCTTATATCTGGCCTGAATCATTAAAAAAACCCGTTTTGTGGCCTGTGTACTCTGCTTCCGGGAATGCGGTGACCAGAAGCTTTCCCCTGCAGAAAATCCCCGGTGAAAGGGTGGACCACCCTCATCATGCTGGCGTATGGCTCAATTACGGCAATGTAAATGGCCTGGATTTCTGGAATAACTCCGATGCAGTATTACCGGAAAATGGTTCGCGCTACGGTACGATTCTTCACCGGGAGGTCGAAAAAATCCGTAACAGGAGAAATAAAGCTGATTTGGTCATTTCCGCTTCCTGGGTGGATTCAGAACTGCACGGGCTTCTTGAAGAAAAGAGCCTTTTTACCTTCAGAGCCAGTAATAATCTGAGAATCATCGACCGTACCACAACCCTTACCGCCGTGGGGGGAGAGATCCGGTTTCAGGATAACAAGGAGGGGTTATTTGCTGTCCGGGTCTCATCAGAACTGGAACTGCCTGCCGCCGGTCTTGTTCAGCTTACAGATAACCAGGGAAATGTTGTTGGTGTCGACGGAAGTGTCAGAACGATCACCACAGGGAACTACCTGAGCAGTGAAGGCATTTCAGGCGATGCCGTCTGGGGTACCTGTGGCAAATGGTTGCGTCTTTCCGGAAACATAAAGGGAGAAGAAGTCTCCCTCATTATCCTCGATCATCCCCGGAATCCGGGGTATCCGACTTACTGGCATGCTAGAGGATATGGCCTTTTTGCTGCCAATCCCCTGGGCCGGAGCATATTCTCGGAAGGAAAGGAACTCCTTGGCTTTGCTTTACAGGAAGGAGAATCGGCTACTTTCCGTTACCGTCTGCTGGTTATCACCGGATTGCCATCACCGGAGACCATCCACCAATGGTCCCGGCAGTATGCTGTTTCGCCGGATACTGGCATCGTTTTCCCTTCTGATTGAACCGATCTTCCTTGATTCTGGAATTATATTGAATCATAACATACTGTCCTATGAAGTATTTCGGACCGCACGTAAGTGCCGAGGGGGGAGTTGAAAATGCTCCCCTGAATGCCCACGCCCTGGGTGCAACAGCTTTTGGACTTTTTACCAAAAATCAGAGGCAATGGATTTCAAAACCCCTGACCCCACATGGCATCCGCACTTTCCGGGATAATTGTGAAAAACTGGGTTATCAGCCATTCCAGATTCTGGCGCACGACAGTTACCTGATCAACCTGGGAAACCCGGAACCCGAAATGCTCCGGAAATCACGCGATGCTTTCCTCGACGAGATGCAAAGATGTGAACAACTCGGACTTGACCGGCTAAATTTCCACCCGGGAGCTCACCTTAACAAAATTTCGGAAGAGGAATGCATCGCCCTGATTGCTGAATCGATCAACATGGCCCTCTGCGCATCCCGCGGGGTCATAGCAGTCATTGAGAATACTGCCGGTCAGGGAAGTAATCTGGGTTATCGTTTCGAACATCTGAAACAAATCATCGACCTTGTCGAAGATAAGGATAGGGTTGGTGTTTGCCTGGATACCTGTCACACTTTCACAGCCGGATACAATATTAGCACACCTGCAGGGTTCAAAGAGGTTTTCAGTGAATTTGACCGGATTGTGGGGTTTTCGTATCTGAAAGGGATGCACCTTAATGACTCAAAAAAGGAGCTGGCTTCGCGTGTTGACCGTCACGATAGTCTGGGAGAGGGATTCCTGGGTATGGAGATCTTCGCTCAAATCATGAACGATCCCCGCTTTGATGGGATACCCTTAATCCTGGAAACGCCCGATGAATCACGCTGGCCTTCAGAAATTCAACTATTGAAATCATTGATCCGATGAACGATATTGTATACCTCAATGGCTCTTTTATCCCACGGCATGATGCCCGGATTTCTGCTGACGACAGGGGATTTCATTTTGCGGATGGGGTTTATGAAGTGGTGAAATTTTACAGGGGCGTCCCTTTCAGACTGAGTGACCACCTGGAAAGACTTCGACATAGCCTGGCAGCCCTTACAATTCCTTTTCCCCGCATCGATATCCTGCCCGGTTTATTTACCCGGTTATTACAGGAAAATGGAATGGAAAAGGCCGATGCGGCCATCTACCTGCAGATCTCCCGGGGAGCCCACTTCCGTGTTCACCACTTCCCTGACATACAGGATCCTACCGTCTACATTTTCTCCTATCCTTTTCCTTCTTTCCATAATAACCTCGAAAACGGCATTTCTGTTATAACCGCTGAAGATATCCGTTGGCTCCGGTGTGATATTAAATCGGTTGCCCTTCTTGCCAATTCCATGCTTTACCAGAAAGCAGTTGCACAAGGGGCAGGGGAGACTCTTCTGGTAAGAGAGGGTTGGGTTACCGAGGCCACCCACTCTTCTGTGTTTGCCGTCGTGAATAAACAGGTTTTCACCCACCCACTGTCGAACCTTATTTTACCCGGGATAACCCGGAAAGTACTCCTTGAGATCTGCCTGAGAGAGGGTATCCCGGTCTTTGAGAATCCCATTTCTGCCGGGGAACTGGCCAACGTGGATGAATTACTGGTTTGCGGAACGGGTGGGGAGGTGACACCCGTGATCAGGGTGAACGATATCGCTGTTGGCAACGGATATCCTGGTCCGCTCACCCGGTTTCTTCAAAAGAAATTCTTCGAAGAGGTCAGGAGCGAAACAGGAACAGGAATAGAGGAACTGGGCCTCCGTTTTCTAAAATGACCGCCCGGATAAATTGGTTCCTGGTTTACTATATCTGTCCTCCAGGAAACCGGTACAGATGAGGAACCTGATTCCGGTGATCCCCCCGGATCAGACGATGAGGAGGGGTAACCAAAATAGTAAATGACTACGGTTATGGCAGATAAATTTTCAGATCCGATTGGCCGGCTGATGGGCCTCAGATACAAATCCCATCCCTGGCATGGGGTTTTCATTGGCAAGGATGCACCGGGAATTGTCACCGCTTTTATAGAGGTGGTCCCAACCGATACTGTCAAGTATGAAATCGATAAGGAGAGCGGCTACCTGCGGCTGGACAGGCCTCAGAAATATTCGAACGTGATTCCGGCGCTTTATGGCTTTATTCCCCAAACGTATTGTGGTCAGGAAGTGGGCTCATTCTGTGGCATCAAAACCGGCAGGTCAGATATCATCGGAGATGGTGACCCATGCGACATTTGCGTTCTCACCGAAAAAGACCTCACCCACGGCGATCTCCTCGTCAGCGCCATCCCGATTGGGGGCTTCCGGATGATCGACGGTAACCAGGCAGATGACAAAATTATCGCAATTCTTTGCAATGATACCCTTTACAGTCATTTCGGTGATATTTCTGAAGTACCTGAAATTGTCATCCAACGACTTGAGCATTACTTCCTTACCTATAAGGATATGCCGGGTAAGGAGCGAAAAACGGAAATTACCCATACCTACGGAAAAGAGGAAGCCCTGGAGGTTATCCGATATTCTATAAACGACTACCATAACCGGTTTGAAAACCTCGGTAAATGGCTGTAAGTCCGCCGTGTGCCTGACATGGCTGAAAGTATAGGAAAAATCCTGTGCAGTCCATCGCCGGCGAGCAGTTTACTTTTTCTTGCGAACCACCGGAATCCCTAATCGTTTCATGGCATTTGCCGCCATACCGGCAATTAGCATGGCTCCATCCCGGTTCAGATGCGTGTCATCTTTTCTCCCCTCCGGATATTGGAGGTCGGGTGGAGTCCAAAGAAAATACTTCTTCGATTCATCCGGACCGGCAGTTTCCATAAAACCGGCTGTCATCGTGTGCAAATCCACAAGATACACCTGCATCTCACGGGCTACCTGGCGAACCACACCCGGATACTCTCCATGAGTGTCGACCAGTTTACCCTGTTCATCAAATTTCCGCCTGATGATTGAGGTGAAAAGCACAGGAGTAGCTCCTTTTTCCCTCGTTTCCCTCACAAACCGCTCCAGGTTTTTTCTGTAGGTGGTATGAGGTTCTGAATAGCGGGTCGAATCCTTACTTTTCTGGTCGTTGTGCCCAAACTGAATCAGCACATAATCATCCTTTTGCAAACTATCCAGAACATTTTGCCATCGTCCTTCGCTAAGGAAACTCTTGCTGCTTCTGCCGTTGACAGCACGGTTTTTCATTTGTGCTTTCCCCTTCAGAAACAGGTAAAAAACCTGGCCCCAACCAGTTTCCGGATTCACCTGAGGCTTTTTATCCGCCATGGTTGAATCGCCTATACTCCAGACCGTTACAAGAGGGCGGGTACTTCCGCATCCTGCCGCCAGGCAGACAAAAATCAGACCTGAAATAACCTGTTGAATTCTGATCATAACGTCATTTTTTTCTCAGATGCTAAGGGCTTTCTTCCCGCCGCGCTGAGGCGACACATACATAAATTCGGCATCAGGATCCACCGCTTATTGCGGCGGGGTCAGCCGGGGCAAAGAGAGAAAAAGATCTCTGCGGGTCAGAAGCTGACCTGCCTGGGATCAACTTCGGTTCCGAGTGCAGTAACTTTTTCAAAGGTCACCCCGCCGCTTCCTTTCAGCCCTATTGACTGGGTCCGGTTTCCCTTGATGGTGACCAGTGTTCCCTGGTGCTTCGGTAAGCTGATGTTCCCGGCCTCCACCTCCCTGCTGTTGATAAACTCCATTGCCGGCAATTCTTTGGTAATCAGTTTCAATCCGTTAATTCTTACCCTGCTGGCATCGATGCAGGTAAGCCCCTTGTCTGTTTCCATTTGCAGATTCTCAAGGAGGATGTTGTCCAGGTTCATCTCAGGCAGGCCTTGCAGGAAGACGGCCTGGACCGCTCCCTTGCACGAGATATTACGAATGAAAATATTCCTGAAACTGGGTGTCTCCTCTGTAACGGGCAATAGGTCACCAGTGCCTGTTTGTCCCCCGGATTCCAGCATTTCACTTACCGATTTGCCACCGTAGTACAAATCAAAAGAGATCGCCTGTGTGGGAATATCGGTCATCCGGATGTCTGACATGAAGATGTTTTCCACAACACCCCCCCTGCCGCGGTTGCTTTTAAAACGGAGTCCGACGTCGGTGCCGATAAAGGTACAGTTGGAAACATGCATATTCCGGACACCTCCCGACATTTCACTGCCCACGGTTACGCCTCCATGGCCATGGTAGACCACACAGTTCCGGATAATGATGTTTTCACTGGGTATGCCACGGTCACGACCCGTTTTGTCTTTCCCCGACTTGATGCAAATGGCGTCATCTCCTACATCGAACGAGGAGTTGTAAAGGACTGCATTTTTACAGGATTCGATGTCAATGCCGTCTCCGTTTTGCGAATACCAGGGATTTCGCACCGTGATGTTCCGAACGGTCAGATCTTCAACCATCAATGGATGAAGACACCAGGCAGGTGAATTCTGAAAGGTAGGCCCATCCAGTAAAACCCGTTTGCTGTTTACAATGCTGACCATCACCGGTCTGAGAAAATCGCGGATCTTTTCGAAATCCTCTTTCCCGGTGAATCCTGAGGGCACATTCATATCAGCGTTGGCATAGGCCAGGCGGAACTGTTCCGAAGGATACCATTCTGTTTTTTTGTCGTTGGTTACTCCCCCGCTTGCAACCAGTTTTTTCCACTCTCCTTCGCTGAGTTTGCTCTTTTTCACAAAACGCCAGGCATCTCCCGATCCGTCCCACACGCCCTTCCCTGTAAAGGCTATATTTTCCAGATCCTTGCCATAAATGGGGGAGTGGCACCTCCAGGTGTTCAGTCCTTCGAAACTGGTCTCGATCAAAGGGTAAAGATCTTTATTGGTGCTGAAGATGATCAGGGCTCCGGCTTCGGCACATAGTTCCAGGTTGCTTTTCAACCGTATGGGGCCGGTAAGCCAAATACCCGGAGGGATGATCACTTTACCTCCCCCTTTGGCAGATACAGCCTCAATGGCGTCAGCAAATGCCTGGCTGTTCAATACCTGCCCGCCGTCAACAGCACCGAAATCAGTAATTGATACTGTAAACGAAGGGATTATGGGTTCGTGTACCCTGGGCATGTCAAATTCAATACCTCCATAAATATCATGGACTGTCTGGACTGTGGGCGCTGGCATCGAGCAGGAAAACCAGAACCAGGCCAAACCGGCACAAACAATCGTCTTTAAAACGGGTTTACTTTTCTTCATAGTTGCAAAATTTAATCGGTTGATAATCATGACCGTGATTCAATAACCAAATCCAGAGCTTCATGGCCGGAAATCCGTCCTGCCCGGTTTGAGGTTTTGATAAGGGTCCTCTGATCATTCTAGTATCTTTAACATTGTTTCATACTTGGTGAATTCAGCTTCAGTGATCATACGGGCAGAAAACCCCGATGCATCATCGAGTGTCGTGGTATTCAGTCGGACAATCCCGCTTTTTCAATTCTGAACCAATCCACGTCGACAGTGCCTGCATCATTGGTAAACCCGTCGCGAAGCGCAAAGAGCCCCACTTTGGCCCCTATCCATTTCCCGGGTTTGGCTGCAAACGAAGGACCAACAGGGTTAAAAATACCGGACTCTTCCCTGAAAGCAAACTGGCAAACAGCTCCCTTTAAGACAGTTACCCGGAGCCAGATTTCCGGCTGGTTGTACTTCGAAGTATGCAGGATTTCCTCGCCGCTCCCTTTTTCTGCATTCCTGCATCGCACGACCCTGACCAGGAGCTCCTTGTTTTCCTGTTTCAGGGAAATATACTGGTAATCAGTTCCCATCATCAGCAGGCCCGTCTCTTCACCATCAGCATGTGCTTTAAAGACAATTTTTACCGTTGCTGTAAATTCTTCAGCAGGTAATTTTTGCAAAAACAGGTTGGGAACCTCCCACAGGTTTTTGATTCCGGCGGGTTTTGGTACACAGTTTAACCGGTAGAAGCCCAGATTTCCGGAGGGGAAACCCCAATAAATCTGTGGATTGGCGTGCCATTGCCATTGTTTTCCGGGAGAAGTACCATTGAATTCATCGCTTTCCGGAGGGGTCATTACCGGGAAGTTCCTTCCGACATTTGGTTTCCTCCAGTTTGTCACCGGTTCTCCGCATCCATCACCGTCACGGTCTTCTCCGATGACCGGCCAATCGCCGATCCATTGCATGGGGTTCAGATGCACCACGCGTCCGTAGGCTCCCTTTTCCTGGAAGTGAAGAAACCAGTATTCCCCAGACGGGGTACTGACCCAACCCCCCTGGTGGGGACCGTTGATGACCGAGTTTCCCTGATGCATGACCGTTTTGCATGCATAAGGACCGTAGACGTTTCTGGAACGTAATACCAGCTGCCATCCGGCTGAGACTCCTCCGGCAGGGGCGAATAGATAATACCAGCCATTCCTCTTGTAGAATTTGGGTCCCTCTACCGTCGGATGCTCATCAGATCCATCGAAAACCATCACGGGCTGTCCGAACAGACGGGATCCGTCAGGTGCCATACCGTCGACCATCAGAACGCTTTTGACGCCCGCACGGCTTCCTGCAAAGGCATAGACAAGGTATGCTTTACCATCTTCATCCCACAAGGGCGAGGGATCGATAAACCCTTTACCCCCGGCAACCAAATGGGGCTCACTCCAGGGGCCTCCCGGATGGGTTGCCTTTATCATAAAAATTCCAAAATCCGGATCGGGGTAAAAGATGTAGAATTCATTGTTGTGATAGCGAATGCAGGGAGCCCATACTCCTTTACCATGCTGAGGCTTGTTGAAAACATCTGCCGGTTGCATCTGATGAAGGGCGTGACCTATCAACTGCCAGTTTATAAGGTCCCTGGAGTGGAGTACGGGCAAACCAGGAACACAATTAAACGACGATGCTACCATGTAATAATGATCGCCAACCCGCACAATATCAGGATCAGAATAATCTGCGTGAAGAACCGGATTTTTATAGGTCCCGTCACCATGGTCGGCTACCCATACCCTTGATGGATGGTCGCCGGACTGACCCTGGAGGGTCCATTGGGCTGAAAGCAGAAGAGATACAATAATCCAATATTGCTTCATTTTTCAATTTTGTAATTGTTTATAAGGTTTTGTGTTTCCCAAACTGATACCGCCAGATCGTCAGCAAATATTTTTTACGCACAAATGTTCATAAAATAAATTCAAAAATTCCCCATTACATTTTTAAAAACTTTCCCCCATAGAATTCCTGGTTTTCGTCTATTAGCCTAACCAGGTATAGACCGGGCTTAAAACCATTTGTGGAAAGTTCTGCCCTGGCGTCGTAGCATTCTACAGATGACATGACGGACCCTGTGACCGAATAGATGGTGATCCTTCCTATGGTGCAGGAATGGTTAATCCTCAGCACGTCTGAAATGGGATCCACATACAACCGTAGCGGGTTATTCATTTTCCGGATGGCTCTGTTCGCAGCCGTGGTGGTGCCTTCTTTCAGTTGGTTTTCGGTGATTCCTGCTACGAGGCTGTTAAGATAAACTTCAACATTCGGGTATTCCCCGTCGACGGTGGTCAGCTGGGCATCTGAAGGGTTGTTTTTCTCAAGCCCTTTAGCATCCTCCCAGTCGTCGGGCATCCCGTCGCTGTCGCTGTCAGCAGGTGCGGGAAGGGAAACCAGTTCAGGCCAACCGCCCACCGCAGCCTGGGTATCGATAATTCCGTTTACACTTCCGTTTCCACCGGTTGCATAGGTAGCGGTTCCTGTTTTCACATCTTTGATGATCCTCTTGTCTATGGTGTCCCTGACCAGGCTGGCCCCGCCATAAAGGAGTATTTTTTCGTAGGCTTTTACTGCAGTATGGGTCGTTACTGTTCCTGGATTATGGGGAACCGATAGCCGCATAGCGACCTTGTCAGCTTCCGGGACTGTTCCATAGCTTGAATGAAACTGGCTGTAAACACCATAGGTCCAGTTATCGTTCGTTGCTCTTGTTGATCCTGCCATATAATTGCCATCAATAAAGAATTTACCCCAGATATTGTATACTGGCGATGAGGTATCTTTCGATTTATCTATTGAAATGATGCGTTCCCGTTTGGAGGTTCCGGAAGTTGCAGGCCCCGGTTTGTAGTAACAATTGACGATGTTGACATTCATGGCTTCGCCCCCGTAACAGCTGTTTCCCTGCCAGTTATAAATTACATTGTTGCGGAGGTCGACCAGATCGGACAGTGCGAATACATCGCCTGCACTCTCTCCCAGTCTGGGATTACGGCTGTCGTGGTGTGCCAGCAGGTTGTGGTGGAAAGAGGCATTTTTACCGCCCCAGATGCCCCCATAGCCGTGGGCGCCCTTGTCGTGGACCGAAATTCTGAGACTTTCGGAAATTACGCACCATTGAAGGGTAAAGTTCTCATTTACATAAAAAGAGACACATTCATCAACCGACCAGCTCATGGAGCAGTGGTCAACGATGACATTCTTACGGAATCTGCCTCCAAGGGCATCTGCTTCCTGGTTTGTGACATCACCCATGCGGAATCGCAGAAAGCGAATAATGACGTTGTCGGCCTCCACAATTACGGGATAGTCGCGAAGGGTGATGCCATCGCCCGGGGCGGTTTGCCCGGCGATGGTGATATCTCTGTTTTTGATGTTCAGCCGGCTGGTGAGGCGTATGGTTCCTGAAATTTTAAACAGAACGAGACGCGGTCCGCTCTGCTGGATGGCATAACGCAGCGATCCGGGACTGTTGTCGTCGTTGAGGTTGGTCACATAAATTACTCTTCCTCCGCGGCCTCCTGTGGTAAAACGCCCGTGTCCCTCGGCCCCCGGAAATGCCGGAAGATTTTCCTGTCCCGTGCAGGTTCCGGCCGGGATGGTCAGAGCCAGAAGTAGGGACCAACATTTCAATATTTTAATGCTTTCTTTTAAATTCATTTTTGTCTGACAAATCAATACATATCATCTGGCGAACTTCACGATACCTTTGTATTGTTCCACCTCATAAGCAATAAAATAGATGCCCGGCGAAAGATGGTGCAGGGGAACGGAGCTTACGTTGCAGTAAGATTCTTGCATGATGCCCATGATGTTATAAATGGTCACACGCGAATTCCTGCCTGAAATCGTAAAGTCAGTACCGTGAATGGCTGCAGGGTTTATCTCCGGAAGGGTATTCATTCCGGTGCCTGCTCCGACGGTCAGGGTGCCGGTCCCTTCATAGAGACGGGGATGGGTGGACGCGCTGTAAACACCTTCCGGTACAGGTTGTCCGTTCAGGATGTAGGTGGAGACCACAGCAGCGGCACTCAGGACAAGCTTTGCTGAGTCTTTCAGGTTAAGGGTCAGTTTAGGCCAAGCCGCTTTGGCATGGCTGATAATGACCCTGTTTTTCAGTCCGGCATCGATGGTAGAAGGCCCGAATGCCGACTCGGAAGCACCCTCCAGCCGGGTAAGGTACCCCGGCACTGTGGGGTATTTGGTGCTGTATTTTGTGAGGTTCCACATTCCTGTGAAGTTGCTGTTGAACCCAGTCAATACCAGGGTCCCCGTATTGACAGTCCCTCGTCCGTTGTTGAGCGGTGTTATTACGGAATTACCTGAAACAGCCCCTTCCAGATTCATGGAACTCCCTGTGGTGCTGGCACTTTCCATGACCATTTCCACATTCCCTTCCACTCTGACCGGGGCATTCAGAGCCATTCCGGCTCCGCTGGTATTGTACGAAAAAGCGGTCCCCGGCTCCATAATGATGGTTCCGTTAGCCTTATGATTTCCCCGAAGCCTCAGACGCCCTGCCCCCCGTAAGATCAGATCAGCGGCAAAGACTGTGGATGTGGTCTCTATTTCTTTTTCGCAGATCACGGTTTCCCCGGCTTCGGGCAGCAGGGCAGGGGAGAAGTTGGTGGCAACGTCCCAGTTATTATTGGTGGCGCCGGTAAAAGCAAATACCGGAGGCCGCCCGACAATCACCTTACCCACGCCGGTAATGAGTCCGGGATGCGTCGATGCGTTGTATTCCCCGACCGGCTGAAGAGTAGTACCAGTATAAAATTCGCTGGTAGTGATATCCCTTTTCAGTTCAAGGATGGCATCGGATGCAACGATCAGGCGTGCCTTGGCATACATGGCAGAGTTGTCACCTATAATCAGTTTAGCCTTGCTTTTTACTTCCACAGGGCCTTTGCCCAGGGAGTTGGCAACAGCCGCTTCCAACGATCCGGTCCTTATTTCGACCTTTCCGGAAAAATTGCTGTTATTTCCCCATAGAATCAACTGACCTGATCCGCTTTTTATCAGCGGGTGGATCCCTGAGAGCGATGCTTTCAGAGCCAGGTTCCCGTCGATACTGAAGTTCAGGCTGTCTTTGACAGCGATCTTCCCCGAGAGGGTGTCGCTTCCTGTAGCCATTATTTGGATTCCTTTGGCTGAGAGATAGGGCACAGATGCTGCTCCGCTGATCTCAAGCCGGGCTGTGTCGAGCAGGGTAAGATCTGCCGGGAAGTTCCCTGATGCCTTGACGGAGAAATTTCCTTTCACTGTGGCTGCTTCCCCGGAAGCTGGGTTGGCCGCAGGGGACCAGTTCCCCGGAGTTTTCCAGCTGTTGTCAGCCCCATTGCCGGTCCAGGTATACTGCTGAACCATTGGTGCCTGGGCGGTAGGATCCCAGTTGTCGGAGCCTGCCAGCACCTTCTGAACGGTGTAATTCAGGGCTTCCCCATCGGTGAGCGCCCTGAGTCCGGCCCAGCCTGCCCTTCCCGACATATCTGCACCGGGCCCGGAATTCTTGTATTCATACAGGTGAAGGTCTGTGCTTGTGGCTGCATAACTCATATCCCAGGTGTCTCCCCATCCCTGGGGGTTCAGCATCCCGGTGATTTCGCAATAGAGCCAGGCCACCTTTGGGTACTCATGCCATGGCCGTCCGAATCGCAATGTAACACCATCGTCTCCGGCACGGGGACTGTTCGAAGCATAGGTCACCTTGCATTCGTTGAAAACAAACCCGTAAGCCTGGCTTTGTGAGGTGGACGGCGCCGTGATCCACCCACCACCCCAGCTTCTGATTTCACAGCGGTTGAAAAAGGCAATACCCCCGCCATAGATATAATCGGTGCGGCCTGCAATCAGGCAATTTGCAAAATAAATACGCTTGCCACTGCTCCACAGGTAGATGGTATCCTGATAACCTTTTACGTCACAATTCACAAAAACCACTTTATCTGCCTGTACTGTAATGGCCTGCGCTTGTCCTGTGGGGCCGGCAGTGTTCTGAATGGTCAGGTTTTCTGCCCGAAAACCATCCCCCATGATGGTCAGGGTGGCTGAGGTCCGGATATTGTCGCCTGTCCATTTGGCTGCATCCGCCACAGGACAGATTCCCTCGGAACAATTGTAGGTATGGTAGCTGATGATGGTCTCTTCACGGCTCTCTCCCAGAAAGGTGACATTCTTCTTGTCCGCGGGGATAATCAGTTTCTCCGCATTGTACAGTCCTCTTTTGATGAAGATGACGGTTTGCCGGTCACTGTTCGCAGGCACGGCGTTGATGGCGGCCTGAAGGGAGGTGAAATCCCCGCTGCCATCAGAAGCCACCATTATATCAGGGGTGGTGGCAAAACAATGACTATTCAACAGACCCGTAAGAACTGTATATAAAATCCAGTGAATTTTGTTCATCGTTTAAAATATTTCTTATCGGTATCTTGCATGGCACGAGACCCTATCAAAATTTCTTTTTGACATCCCTTCCCAATCATCGTGCAGGCGGCCGGGACACTCCACCTGAATCAGGGGGGGAATTATTGATTGTCAAATTTATAATTTCTCCATCTTGATAAAGACGAAGACCCCGGCAATAGTGTTGGAGGGAGGTAGTAACTGTCCATACTATCCCAAACCACTAAATCATAACAACTGCTATTTTCTTCCAACCAGTCCGTTCAAATACACTTCCAGATTTGTATACTTTTTTGAAAGTGAGCATAGTGTATTGTCGTCCGGATTATTCCGGTCGAGCCTGTTTTTATCTTCCCATTCATCAGGCATACCGTCATTGTCGGCATCCGGTGGAGCTGGTTCTGAAAGCAATATCGGCCAGCCGCCGACTTCAGCAGGCGAGTCGATGATTCCTTTTTTCCCACCCCTGAAAGATTCTCCAAACTGTTCTTTTCCGCTCCGGGCTTCTTCCACGATCCTCTTGTCGGCGGCATCGCGGGGATGGTTTGCCCCGGCAAACAGGAGAACATCCCGGCAGGCAGCCGCAGCCGAAGAGGTTTTAAGGCGGGTATGGGTTAAGGGCTTTTTCAGGCAGGCTTTTACTTTGGCAGCCTCTGTCACTCCATCACCCTGAACCCCATATTTCCAGTTGTTCCTGGTTACTTCAACTGAGCCTTCCATCACGTTTCCTTTCAGGTAAAACCAGCCTGATCCCAACGTATCCGTATTGTAATGCGGGTCGTAAAATTTCTGAGTCAGGTCGAGAATCCGTCGCACTGCGCTTTTCCCTGTTGCCGGGCCTGGCTTGTAATAGTTATTTACCATATTGTAGTAACCCTCTTCACCGCCGTAAGTACTATTGGACCCCCAGTTATAAACCACGTTGTTTCTGAAATCTACTTTCTCTTCGTCGGGTTTATTGGAGTACCGGGAACCGCAGAACCTCGGGTTTCTGCTGGTGTGGTCAGAGAGGAGGTTGTGGTGGAATGAGGCATTGTTACCTCCCCAAATTCCTCCGTAGCCATGTTCTCCTTTGATATGCGTCGATTTGTTGAGGCTCTCGCTGATAATGCACCACTGAAGGGTAAAATCGGTATTATTGTAGAATGTGGCGGTTTCATCGTTCGACCAGCTGAAACTGCAATGGTCGATGATGATGTTTTTCTGCCAGGTCCCGGAAATAGCATCCATCTGTTCACCGGAGCTGTCTCCCGGCCTGACCCGGATGTACCGGATAATCACGTTACCGGTTTCCACCACGATCCCATAGTTTTTCAGGCAGATTCCGCCGCCCGGAGCAGTTTGTCCGGCAATGGTCAGGCTGTCGTTCTTTATGGTGATGGGTTTTGACAGTTCGATGGTTCCGGAGACCCTGAAGATTATGGTGCGGGGCCCCCGGGTCTCGATGGCTTTACGCAGGCTGCCGGGGCCTTTGTCGTTCAGGTTTTCCACAAAAAGCACTTTCCCTCCCCGCCCTCCGGTGGAGTATTTGCCGCCGCCTTCAGCGCCGGGAAAAGCCAAATGCTGTCCACCGGAACCTGTACTCTGAAAAATGAAAATCAACAGGATAATCAATCTATTCACCATAACACCATCTTTGGTATTCGCAAACCTGTAAAACTGGCACCCCGGATTCAGCTAATCATATAAAAGGATATGGAAGGAGGTACCCTTCCCTGTCCTGGGGTATTGAATCCTGCTGCTCATCTGCAGCAAGAGTTCTCTCAGATCAGGGTCTCCACCTCGGATCGCCGGAATCGTTTCTTCCGGAGAATGCGGCATCCTTGAAATTGAAATTCAGGCCACTGTAAGGGCTGATCCATAAATCAGACGCTTTGCCCGTATAATTACCAACAGGGAAACCGGTCAGCTCCCTTCCGGTAGCAAATGCAAATTGGGAGGTACTGTAGACGTTAAGGATACTGATGGTTGTGGCTGCCAGGCTGATCCCGCCATTGGTGGCGTTCACTGCAAAAGTGCCACCACCTGCTTCATCCCAGGCATGTCCCCAGATGCTGTTTTTTATGGTCAGTCCGTTGGTAACATCGGCATTCCCGGCAGAACCTCTCCACCGGAACATAATGCCTCCGGTAGCAGGTGCTTCACTGATGGTACAGTTCTCGATCAAAATGGAGTTGGATTGCATACGGGAGATCAGAAAACTGCGGCAACGGGAAAAAGTGGAATTATTTAGGATGATATCTCCTACTGCAATACCATTATCGGTGTCGGTGCAAAATACGGCATAATCCCTGATGCTGTCAACCACACAATTGTGCAAGGTGAATTTCTGGATGATCCCCGGTGCAGGTCCGCGGAAACGGGCCACTCCCCGGAGATGGCTGATGCGGCAGCCGTCGAACCTGATCTCACCGACCGACAATACTGTTGCCTCATTCGGGTTGAAGACATAATTCGCGTCAAAGTTCCCCGAGAAAGAGAGATTTTTGAAAACCACTGAATCTACCGTAATCCCTCCCAAAAATCCGAAATTGGAGGCACAATCAATTTTGGGCAACGCCTGTACAAAGCTGTAGCCGCTCATGAGGGTTACCGATTTGTCGAATTTATATCCTCCAGTTGAATAGGTACGGCCACCCTCCAGCAATATGATACTTCCGGAAGCGACATCGGCGAGTGTATCGGCAAGGATGGATTGACTGTCTATGCCTGTCAGGTTGATCACATTATCGCCCGAAACCAGCGGAACCCGGGTTTTGTAAGCTTCCCAGCCCCTGATGGTCTCATCGCTGAAAATGGCAACATAATAGGAACTTGACGGAGAGAGCCCGATAATATAAGCCTCTCCTGTTCCCTGTTCTTCGGGTGTCACCTCAAAACTTAACAGGGGCGTGGTCAGCCTGACATCCGACAGGGCGAATACCTTAATCCGGGTAATGGGTGCCCCGGAGGGAGTCCAGAAAACCCGGGCCTGGTTGTCGAGAACGTCGAATGCAGTAGGTGCCCCCATATTAGAAGGAAATTTCTGGGTGCGAACACTTCCCAGAACAGATGTTTTGCTGTTGTACTGCGAATCATCGGCAAAGGCTGTGGCACGAATCTGGTACATGGTAAACCATAACAGATCTTCCCCGATCAGGTCTTTGTTGATTACCACATAATTGGTGTCGATGGTAACCGCGTAGTCGATAGTTTTAAAGGTGTCGCGACTGATCTCCAGCGTGTAGGACAGAGCTTCCCTCATCCTGGCCATATTGACAATGATCGTGTTCTGTTGCGACACCAGATCCTCATTCAGCACAGGCATAAACAGCCTGGTGCGGGGGTAGACCTCCTCCTCCTCACACGAAACGATGAAGACCAGTCCGGAAAGGATCACCAGCATGCCTGCAATGAATGGAAATATTTTCTTTTTCATAATGATCAGATATTTCAGGTTAAACAAATCAGAATCCATAGCCGTCGTTTTTCAGTACACCTTTGCTGTTGTCTATCCCGATGGTCGGAATGGGGAAGATGTACCGGACTACTCCATCGGGAACCCCGATGTTCGATCCGGTGATGTAATTGGCCCAATCCTTGGTAATCCATTCTCGGTAGTTTCCCTGGGTAGCATCCCACATGGCGATCAGCCAGTTGGTCTGTTGCCAGGTTTCGTCGGGAGCGCTCAGTACCTTATGGTCAAGGTTGTAAATCAGGAGATCGCCGTTGTCGGCATTTTTTACATACAGGTAATCGGGCAGTGTGCCGGTTCCGCTGTTGGCATCATTGGCCATCTTCTTCAGGTCAGCCACCATTTGGGTGACTTTCTGATGATAATTGCCCCAACGGATGAGTTCGTATTTGCGGATCATCTCTCCGCCGAATTCCCATGCCCGCTCGTTCACCAGAGCATTGAAAAAGGATTCCTTGCCGGCGGAAACTTCAGCCACATACTGGTCTACCCTGGTAGGCCATACCGATTCATCAAAAGCTCTTTGCCGTACTCTTTTCAAAGCAGCTTTTGCTTTTTCGGTTGGCCCGAATAGTTCGTTTTCTGCTTCAGCATGCATCAGGATCACATCGGCATAACGCAGCATCGGCCAGTTGATGCCGGTGCCCTTGTCAGTGGATTTTCCCATGGGGCTGGGCATGAAATGACGGCTCCATTTTCCCTGGGAAATATTCATATTCCCTGTTGCAATCAGAACTTTCTCGTTGTCGGCATTGATGGTATAAAGACCGCAGGTTACCTCCCGGCGAAGGTCGAGTGTGTCGAACGAATAGAGATAGGTCGGCGGCATGGCCATATAATTGCTGCCTGAGCCGTAGTCGTGTTTGGCGGAAGTTCCCCCGTCAACCTTTATACCTATGTTCCAGCCGACATCCCCTTCGCCTTGTCCGAAGGGTACTTCAAACAGGATATCGCTGTTGACAGGTGACAGGAATTTGCACTGATTCATAAAAATCTGCCTGAAGTCTTTCGGCAGTTGCCTGTCTTTGAGCTGTATCAGTTTCTGAGCGTACTTATTGGCAATGGAGTAATAATCCAGATAATCGCCTTCCCTGGCCATAGTCAGGTCGGGTTTCAGGTAATACCCTCCCCGTTGCAAGGCCAGTCTGGCAATCATCCCGATGGTGTATTCCCGGTTGATCTGCTCGATGCCATAGGCACACTGATCGGCCCACATCATATTTTCTTCGCAGTCTATCATGTCCTGGATCACATGGGAAAGGATCTTGTTCCGGTCTTCTTTGGGAAGGTTGAATTCCACTCCCACTTTGGGGGCTTCCGTGGAGAAAGGCACATCGCCGAAATAGAATACCAGCATACTATACCAGTAAGCCCGCATCGTGTAGGCCTCCCCCAGAAGATGTTTCATTTTGCGCGTTAGTTCCACATCTTCCGATTGATAGGCAGGGCTGGCCAGGATCCCCTCAATGGAAATATTGGCATCGCGGATGGCCTTGTAGGCTATATCCCAGACATATCCCAGGTCCCCGTTGTTGGGCTGGGCTTTGAGGTTCCAGATCTGGTAACGGGCTCCGTCGCTGTTCCATCCGCTGCTGTGCTCTATGTCGGTGTTGCCGGTCATGTTGTTCGACAACCGCGACCTGAAACCGTCATGACTGAAATGGGCATACATGGCATTCACAGCCTTCCTGGCATCCTCGGCATTCGAGTAAATATAATCCCTGTCGAAGGTAGATAGGGAGTCCGGATCCAGAAAATCCTGGCAGGCACTGACCATCAGGGCTGCAAGTATCGACATAAAATATTTTGTCTTCATATCTGTCGTATTTTAGTCATGATTCATTAAAAAGTAACGTTGACACCAAAGGTGACCGAGCGGCTCCGCGGATAGGCTGAATAGTCAATGCCGGGAGTCAAAGCAGAATAACCGCTGTTCCGGGTGGTGCTCGCCTCCGGATCGTAGCCGGAATAGTTGGTCCACAGCCATAGGTTATAGCCTGTAACATAAAGCCGCAGATTCGCCATCCCAATGGTTTTTATCTTGTTTTGCGGAAAACTGTAACCAAGGGTCAGGGAATTGAGCCGCAGGAAGGATCCGTCTTCCACTGCCCAGGAGTGAATCACAGCTGTGGCGGTGCCGAAGCTGTTGTTGCCGCTCCACAGGGTCTTTCCTTCGTTTAATGTGCGCAATTCCTCGAGATTCGTAACGATGCCCCCCGTGGCCGGATCAATATAGGTGAAGCGGTTGGAAGAGTTCATGGTGTTCAGCATATTTCCGTAGGTGGTCCGGTAGTACTGGTTAAACTCTATCTTGCCGGTGTTGTACATATCGTTGCCTATCGACCAGTTAAAGAGGGCCGACACATCAAAGCCTTTGTACGAAGCATCCAATCCGAATCCGCCCAGGGCATCCGGAAGGGTACTTCCGATGACATGACGGTCGGCACTGTTGATTTGACCGTCGGGTTCATCCTTGTTGTCACCACCCCCGGCAAGGTCTTTGAGTTTCAGGTATCCGGGTCTCAAAGCGCTGACGCCCAACACATTTTTGTTGTCAGGAACGCCCTCCTTCAGAATATACTTGCCGGTAGTAGGGTCGTCGTCGCCATAGTCATCGTAGCTGCTGAAATCATCAACCGTATAATAGCCGTCGGTTTCATATCCGTAAATGAGACCGATGGTCCTGCCTACTGCAAGATAATAGTCGTCGCGGTCTTTCAGGTCGGTGCTGGCCCAGTTGGATTGATAAAAGCGCTGGTCCGTCTCATCGAGTTCGTCGATCCGTGACCGGTTGATGCCGAAGTTGAAATTCGCCGACAGCGAAAAGTCCCCTCTTTCAACCAGGATGGCTGTCAGGGCCAGTTCTATCCCACGGTTGGAGGTACTTCCGATGTTGTTCCATTGGGTATTAAATCCGGAGATCGGGGAAATTGCAGACTGGAGCAGCAGGTTTTTGGTTGAGTTCTTATAAAGGTCGAAATTTCCGCGGACCCCCCCCTTAAACAAGATAAAGTCGAGACCTGCATTTCGGTTGATGGTTGTTTCCCAGACAATGTCGGGGTTGAATAGGGTAGACCCGCTGGGTTCGTAAAAGGCGTTTTCCTGGTTGGTGCCCATCCCCGGCCCGTTTTCATATTCAGCCTCGAACAAGAACTTAGTGGCATTGGCAGGAATGCGGTCATTTCCGGTTTCTCCGTAGCTGGCCCTGAGTTTGAGTTCATCGATCCACCGAAATCCTTTCATGAATCCTTCTTCGGAAATTTTCCACCCCACTGCAAATGCCGGGAACAGGCCCAGCCTGTTTTCCTTGGAAAATTTACTGGAGGCGTCAGACCTCAAGGTGGCGGTAAGCAGGTATTTATTTCTAAACTGGTAATTGGCACGGCCGAAAAAGGAGAGCCTGTTTTGTTCCGTATCCTCGGTGGCAGAATACCCTGTTGTGGTCCCTAAAGCCATGTTGGCGAACAACTCTTCCGGTTGCATGGATTCCCTGAAATTGTAGACGGTGACAGAATTCGATTTGCCGCCGTCGGAATAGATTTCATGCCCCAGCATCAGATCCAATTCGTGGGCTCCGAGATTCTGAAAAGCATAATTCACTGTGTTAAGCCAGCGGTAATTCATACTCTGACTCTCGCCAACCGTTCCCAGGGGCAGGCTGTTGTACTGTTGCCGGGAAGTGCTGGTCAGAGGTCCGTAATACCTCAGGGTTTCCCTGAATCCGGAGCTGTGGGTAAAAGTGGTTTTGGCTACCAGGTTTTTAATGATTTCCCATGATAATCCCGCATTCAGAACATAACTTTTATCGTTTCTTTTCCTCCAGTCGTCTTTTGCCAGTTCCAGCGGGTTGACAAGGCTAAGCAGGAAAGACTGGTAATCGTCGCTCGAATCGATGGTGGTCAGGTCTATGTCCAATTCATCGGCTATTCCGTTTACCGGACGGGTTGTGATTCCGTCCTTGACGCGCAGTTGAGAACCGCCGGCTGTTCCGGCACCGTCGACCACGATATCGGTGATCCTGGCATACGCTTCAAACTGCACGGTTTTAGCCAGTTCCTGGTTTAACTTGAGGTTAATGACATTCCGTTTGTATCCTGATCCGACGAGGAGCCCTTCATCGTTGTTATTGGTGAAGCTGAGACTCATTTTCGTCTTCTCACTGCCTCCGCTGATGGTTATATTGTGAAGTTGGGATAGCGTCGTCTTGCCGAAGAGCTCTTCCTGCCAGTCGGTGGCCTTTTTATTCTTATATAATTCAAGATCGTCATATTTACCGAAATACTTTTCAAAATTCCGCAGATCGGCATCCGACCTCAACCGGGCGTATTCGTATTGGGCCATGACATACTCATAGGGGGAGAGGACCTCGTACTTCCGGTTAGCGGGAAGGGTTTTCAACTGAGCATAGCCGTTGTAAGAGACCATGACTTTACCTGCTGTAGGCTGTCGCGTGGTAATCAAGACAACCCCGTTTGCCGCCTGGGCTCCGTAAATCGCCGTGGCAGCAGCATCTTTCAGAACGTTAATGCTGGTGATGTCGGTGGGAGGAATCGATGAAATGCTGCTGACGATGAAGCCATCTACCACGTAAAGGGGGGAATTATCCTGTGTGACCGAACCGCCCCCTCGCACCCGGATGACGATTTCGGCATCGGGAGACCCGTCGGTGGTCTGCACATTTACCCCGGGCATCCTTCCTTTCAGTGCATCGGCAGCACTGGCCACGGGAATCTTTTGCAATTCCCTTCCGGAAATGGTGGCAATTGACCCTGTGAAATCAGCCCGTTTGGCCTGGCCATACCCCACAGCGATAATCTCGTCCAACTGGGTCGTCTCCGAAACCAGGGCTACATCAATCGTGCTCCTCCCGGAAACAGAAACCTCCTGCGTGGTATACCCGATGAATGAAACCTGAAGTGTCACCCCGCCGGAGGGCACATTGAGGGTGAAATTTCCATCCGCATTGGTTATGGTACCCGTGGTGGTTGCTTTCACGACTACATTGGCTCCCGGAATCCCTTCCCCGCTTTCTGCATCGGTCACTTTACCCCTGACCGTCAGCGGCTGAGAAATCGCTGGTGCAGAAATCAGCATGAATCCCGCAGCCAAAAAGAGTCCTGCAATGCGTTTGCTTTCCTGCAGTCTCTTTTGAAAGAATCTCATACGTTGTAGCATCATGTTCTGTTGATTAGGTTAATATCGTCTCAAAATTAATAAAAGTAAGGGTAAGATCCAATCAATAAAGGCAGATGATCTGAATCTTACCCTTGGCAGGTCAATTAAAACCTGTTGGCCGGTCTTTTCGACCTCAATGTATTCTTATTCAGTTAAAAGGCTAATAGTTAATTGTACCCATCGTTTTGTTTGAATTCTCCCGGGTTTGTGATGGCATCCAGCTCGGCTTGTGGAATGGGCCGGTAATAGTGGAAATCCTTCACGTTGCCACCGCCCTGGGCATTATAGGCCTTCACCCGGCTGACCAGCGTGCGCGTCCTTTTCAGGTCGAACCAGCGCTGTTGTTCCCCGCAGAGTTCAATAGCCCTTTCATCCAGAATGGTATTGATATCGACCGTTCCTGAAAGTGAATTGTCCTTCCCGGTTTTGGCACGGACGGCATGCAAATGGATCAGGGTAGTTTCCGGTCGCCGGTCGGTGCAACGGTTTTTTCCGGGCAGGTTCCACAGGAAAAGTGATGATAGATATCTTCGAATCATAGTGCATGCGATTGTGATAAAAATAAATATGGAGGCAGAATGAGCTTCCATATTTATTAAAACATCGTATGAATCTTTAAATCCTAGTAACCGGGATTTTGCATAGCTGCTTTTTCATCTGCAGTAAGTGCGCGTCCCTCAGCATTATAAATTGCATCGAGGAAAGTTTGCGGCAGCGGGCGCAGGTAATGCTTATCCTGGAGTGCTGCAACAGAACCCGCGTTATAGGTCTTGGCGCGGCTTACAAGTGTTTTCGTGCGTGCAAGATCTTCCCAGCGGTAAAGTTCGCCGTAAAGTTCGCGTGAACGCTCATTGAGCAGGAAGCACATCATCCTGTCGTATGTGCTTGAGAGGCCCAGGGTTGCTATTATGGCCTCGTCTACAGCCGGAAGGCTTGCCGGGGTGATCCCGGTGGTAATGTCCGTGGCCTCTGTTGTTACAGGAATATTGAGCGATTCATAGTATGAGTTCCTGTTGCAATACGAATTTATCAATTTACCGGCTGTATTCAGCGGAGCAGCTGAATTGGTAAGAACAGCAGCGCCGCCATCCCTGTATGCAGCCCTGTCTTCACCAGCCTTGAACTGAGCACGTGCACGGACAATATTCATGACTGAGATAGCATCAGAATAATTGCCCTGTCGGATAAGAGCTTCAGCTTTAATGAGATATGTTTCGGCTACCCTGGCATATATCCCATCGCGGCGGCCGGCAGTTGCGGCAACTGCTGTGCGGGATCCGTCAAGCCATTTGCTGAGCGACGGGTACCTGCTGACATTTCCCGGTAAGCTCAGGAAACCGCTTCCGTTGGCAAGGTAGCGTACAAAGGTATGAGGTGTGGGCTTACCAGTCACAGGATTATTAAAATAGACCCCGTTATGTGTACTTTTTACCTTCGGGGTTCCACCGGCAGTAGGATCTGAAAACCTGGTGTCGCCAAGCTTATTTATAATGTAAATCAATCCCAGTTCGCCCTGTGCATAAGTTACATCTGTACTTGTATTAGGATCTTTTCCGTTGAGAGTGGCAAGGTTTGAAATATTGTTAAGGTTTGCCTTTGTTTTAAAGCTTTTCCAGAAGCGTGAATCGTTCTCCAGGTCGAATACGCTGTATGCGTATTCATTGGTTCTGCATCTCTGGTACTCGCGTCCACCTGCTATATCACGCACAAAACCTGTAAGTGTTTGATATACCGAAAGAAAAAGAAGGTGGTTGTAGTTTCCGTTCCCATCATTGGCTACGGTAGTTGAGCTGGAGAACTGTGCGGCAAAAATAACCTCAGGGAGTTTCTCGTTTGCACCATCAGGTCCCGTGTAAGCGAAAATGTCAGAGAAATCGGCTGCAAGGGCATGATTTCCGATAACCTTGTCGGCAAGTGTTATTACCTCTGCAAGGTCTGCTTTTTTGAACGAGGAGTTCCAGTTGTCGTTAATTTCAGAACACCTGTAAAGGAGAGCCTTTGCCAGGAAGTGGGCTGCCACATCCTTATAGAGTTTTCCCTCCAAGGCTTCAGCATCAGGAAGTCCTGCATATGCTGTCCTGAAATCGGCAATGATCTGGTTAACACAATCCTCTTTCGATGCACGGACAAAGAATCTTTCAACGCCTGATGTTGGCTTCAGTTTCAGCACAACAGGTCCGTATTGCTGAACGAGCCTGAAATATGAGAAGGCGCGAAGGAACGATGCCTCGGCTTTATAAAGACTTCTTTTACCGGCATCCGTAATAACTGTATCGACATTTGCCAGAAGCATGTTGGCATCGGCAATGGCCTTGTACATCATGTCCCAAATCTCATAGGTTTTTGTAACATTAGCGGTTGGAACATTAGGAACTATGGAACCCAGGTTAGAGTTATAATCGTTCCATGTTTGCTGAGCCTGGTCGCCCCCTACAATGAATTCGTCAGTACCGCACTGGTTAGTGGACACTGACTGCTCCCTGCCCATAAAGAAATTTCTGTAGTGGTTGTACAGTGCATCGGAGAGGTCAGCAATACCTTCGGCAGTTTTAAAATAATCAGTGCTTCTCTGGGTCTTCAGCTCTTCGTCGAGGAAATCCTGTTTGCATGAGATGGTCCCTGATACAAGGAGGATCATTGTACAAAGCGCTAAAATGGGTTTATTATACTTATTCATATCGCTCATTTTCTTTATTGTTACAAAATTAATTCAGTACAATCTCAGAATCCCACGTTGATACCGAAAACATACCCGCGGTTAAAATAGAGTGAGTTAAATTCGGAATCCCGGAAGTTATTCTCCGACCAGAGCATGCCGGCATTTTGTATCTGTGCAAAGACCTTCAGGCTGCTTATATTAACCTTGCTTAACAGGCTATTTGGCAAACGATATCCCAGAGATATGTTCCTGATCTTGATCCATGAATCATCTTTATAATAGGTAAAAGCATAGGTGTCGCCGCCAGCCTCGCTCATATAAGGCCTCTGGTATTCTGCACCGGTATTGTCGGGCGTCCAGTAATCGAGTTTGCGCTGGTCGCCATACATGCCTGTCAGGCCTTCACCCACACCTGCCTTATATTTGAGGCGCCCGGTAAGAAATGCCGACAGCTCGACCCCTTTATAACGGAAAGTATTCGTAAGCCCCATTGTCCAGCGCGGGTTTGTGTTACCTATAACAACCCTGTCGTAGTTGCCGTCGATACGATAGTCGCCATTCTGGTCTTTGATTTTTATTTTACCGGGAGCAAACTGGGATCCGTTAGCATTGAATTTTGCCATTTCTGCTTGGTCTTCAGAAGTATCCTGCCAGATACCGATCTTTTCGTAATCATAAATAACTCCTATTGATTCGCCAATGAACCAGGTATCTGCAACCATATCCTCCTTGCCGTTCATCAGTGATTCGATCTGGTCCCTCTGCCATGCGGCATTTGCACCTATATTCCATGAGAAATCGCTGAGTTCGAGAACACCAGCATTAATGGTGATATCGAAACCCCTGTTGCTTGTTTCACCGATATTTGCAATTGTCGAGGTAGAGCCCGTAACGCTCGGAAGGGCCACAGTTAAAAGAAGATCCTTTGTAGATGATCTGTAAGCTTCGATGGTTCCGTTAACTCTCCCTTTCAGGAAAGAGAAATCGACACCAAGGTTGTACTGGGTTGTCTTTTCCCATCCAAGGTCAGGATTTGCAACAGTACTTGAAAGTGTATAACCTGATTCCGTTCCGGTGCCAAAAGGTACGGTAAGCTGGGTGATTGCGCCCTTTGTTGAGTAGAGATCTACGGCAGAGTTACCCACAGTACCTACACCTAAACGAAGCTTTAACTGGTCTATCCATTTTACACTCTTCAGGAAGTTCTCCTGGTCAATGCGCCATCCTATTGCAGCACTGGGGAAGAATGCCCATTTATTTCCTTCTGCAAGCTGTGAGGCTCCGTCATAGCGGCCTGATAAAGTAAGCAGGTATTTGTTGGCATAATTATAATTCAAGCGTGCCATATAAGATTCCAGCTGGCGTTCGGTAAGTCCGGAGTTCCAGGATGTAAGCTGGGAACTGGTAAGGGTACCTAAGGCGTACCACATCTGGCTCGGCACCTGGACACCCTGTCCTGCAATTGCCGACGATTCGCTGGTCCATTTTGATGCTGTCTGGAGCAGTGTTGCCCCTATTGTATGGGCACCGAATGTGTTGTCGTAATAAAGGAGGTTATCGATCGTGTATGAGAAATCTTTCGTATTGGAGACACTTGCGTTGGAAGCGCTGAGTTCCCTTACGATTGACTTGGCGTCATTATAATAACCGTTCCTGTAGAAGCGGAAGTCGGGGCCGAAGTTCATCCGGTACCTGATTCCCAAAGGCAGCTTAATTTCAGTAAACAGAGAGCCGAGTAAACGGAGCGTCTCACGCTGGTTGGTCGAATACTTCCATTCGTCAATAACGTTCCACACACGTGCCTTCCCACCGGGATGTACGATAAGGTTTCCATTTGCATCATTAGGAAGGGAATAAGGCTCAATCCTTGCGGCTGCCGCGATAAGATCGGCTGTCACGTTGGAGCTTCCTCCTGTTCTGCTCTGCCCGTAATCCTGGTACTGCCATGACCCGTTGACCCCTGCACCGAATGTAATCCAGTCTTTTGGGGTCAGCTCAACATTGGTCCTGAGGGTGTACCGCTGGTACTCCTGTCCCTTTGTAGTACCCTGGTTATCAAGGTACCCTAATGAACCGTACGCTTTCATTATTTTGGTACCGCCGCTGGCGCTCAGGGAATGCTCCTGGGTATACGCAGGCTGTGTAACTACTCCCAGCCAGTCGAATGTTTCGACCTTGGAGGGGTCCCATTTGCCGCCTGCCCAGCCTTTCTGGATGTTCCCCCATGCAGTGGGTTCAGCTGTAAAATAATTAATTGTGGCATCGTTGGCCAGAGTAGGTGTATTGCCCGGCAATCTTGAATATGTTCCGGTTTTTGCATCATAAGATGCATAATATGCACCCCAGCGAGAAAAATCCATGAATTCAGCAACGTCCATGTACCCGGAACGCCAGACCATTTGTTCGTTTGTAAGCGAACCCGAATAGTCCAGCTTAAACTGCCCTTCAGTACCTCGCTTTGTTGTTACAAGCACAACTCCGTTAGCCCCTCTCGAACCGTAAATAGCGGTTGCCGAGGCGTCTTTCAGGATCTCAATGGATTCTATATCCTGTTCGTTCAGGGTTTCAATCCCGGAACCCGACATAATGGGAATACCATCAACAACATAAAGAGGCGAATTGGATGCAGTGAGTGAACGTGTACCCCTGATATAAATTCTCCCTAATTCACCAGGGCGCAGTGCGGTGGTAATGTCAACACCTGCCGCTTTACCCTGGAGGGCCTGGAATACGTTGTTTACAGGGCGGGAAGTCAGATCTTCGTTTGACACGGAAACAACAGAACCGGTAATATCGCTCTTTTTCTGGGTTCCGTATCCTACCACGACCACCTCTTCAATGCCGATCGCTGATTCAAGCATCGACACATTAATAGAAGACAGGGTACCGATTGCAATTTCCTGGGTATCCATTCCGATAAATGAAAATCTAAGGCTTTTTGTGTCGGGCGGAACATCAATGCTGTATCGCCCGTCGAGACCTGTGATAACGCCTACTGTCGTGCCGGAAGCAACTATGGTAACACCAGGAAGGGGAGCCCCGGATTTGTCCGTAACTGTACCGGTTATTGCTTTTTGCTGAGGAAGGTTCGTGGGCACAATTACAGTCTTGTTGTTCTCATAAGATTTATAAGTGATCTGTGAGTAATCATTTGCACCAACCTGCAGGACGGTGATAAAGACCAGGATTAGAGTTAGTTTCATGGTCAGCAGGAGTTTTTTTATTCCTGGGAATGAATGAGGAATAAGGAGCTGAGGCTTTTTTTTCATATTTTAAAATGTTTTAAAGTTTGACATCACAATGTTTCTCCTGAAGAAAGCGATATTGGTTAAAATTACTAAAAACCGGGTACAGAATTTATTAATCCTGCGCTTTGTTTAACTATGCTTCCTGTTTTTCTTCATAGGCAGTTTTTAAAGATTAGTTAGCAAATTGAATTAAATTGTTTAGTCATACTACTGATGATTAAGTGTTTATTTAAGCAGATTGATTTCCAGTCCGGCCATGATGAAGGGACCTACCCCCTTCGGGTCGTTGTCGCGCACCAGCTCACTGATATAATACTTGTACGACCCGTCGCGGTAAGGATTTCCGCCAAGTCCGGCAACCGAACAGCATTTCGTCAGGCTGATGGTTCCGTCGTCATTCTCTTTGACCAGGTTTTTCACTATTCCCTGATAGCCTTTTACGGCCACTTTCCTGTATTTTTTAGGGATGTATCCTTTTCTTACAGCTTTGAGCAGAGAGTAAGAAAACATAGAGGAAGCTGTAGCTTCCAGGTAGTTGCCTTCGCGGCTTCCCAGATCCATCACCTGGTACCAGAGCCCCGTTTTTTTATCCTGGTGTTTTTTTACCCCTGCCGCCACCTGGTTCAGGATGGCCAAAACCTCTCCGCGCCGCGGGTGGTCAGAAGGAATATAGTCCAGTACATCGACCAGGGCCATGGAATACCAGCCCATGGCTCGTCCCCAGAAATGAGGGGAACAACCGGTTTCCGGATCAGCCCATTTTTGCTCTTTACTCTCATCCCACCCATGATAATTAAGTCCGGAAACCGGATCGTAGGTATGTCTGTTAACAATCACAAACTGATCGATGATGTCATTGAATGCTTCAGTCTCCCCAAAATCACGGGCAAAACGGGCATAAAAGGGCGTTCCCATGTACAACCCATCCAGCCACATCTGGTGAGGGTAGACATTCTTATGCCAAAAGCCTCCCTCGGAAGTGCGGGGATGGGTTTTTAACTGTTCACGAATGGTGAAAATCGCTGTTTCGTAACGCTCGTCTCCCGTCTCAAGATAGAGATCAAAAAGAAATTTTCCGGAGTTTACACGGTCGATGTTGTACTCTTCAATCCTGTAAGTGCTGATTTTTCCCTCTTCGTCAATCATCTTTTCGGCATAGGCTTTGGCATAATCGAAGCAGGCAATGTTGCCGGTTACTTCCCAAACCTGAAGCATGGCCTGGGCAATCAACCCCTGGGTATAACTCCAGTTGGGTCGGGTATTGAAATCGACACCCCAGGGGTCCGGAAAAAACTTCATCTCTGAATCAGCCATCCGCACAGCCGTTATCAAACCCTTTTTCCCTGGAGAACCCCCTGCTGTGGCAGTATAAGCCGGGGATAGCAACAGCAACGAGATCACCCAGATCCCGGTAGTCTTGTGTTTAAGATTCATATCCTTTTTTCAAACAGTTCACAAAGAGGACGTCACAGGGCGATAAATATCAGGATGAGCAAAACGGTTAGAAGTCCGGCAGCAATCAACAAAATTGCCACAGAGAGCCGTTGCATCTTTTTGGGATTATTATCCATCCGGTTCCGGTTTAGCCAATCATGTAAAGTTACGCCAAAACCATTCACGAAGGTTAATAGAAAATTCCCAATGGAAGGAATTTTTGTTTCCGGCAGGGGAAAATATTCTCAGAATGCGGGTATAGGGTTCCCAAGAGGATTTCCTCACCCATTCCGGAGGTTTTTGAGTTACGAAGGATTGGCCTCATGTTGATTACAGTAATCCGAGGCGCTCATCCCGAATTTCCGTTTGAAGCATTTTCTGAAATGGGATACATCTCTGAAACCGACCGCAAAGGTAATTTCAGAAATAGTCTGCTTTTTTTGCAGCAGAAGTTGAGCAGAACGTTTCAGCCGGATATCCCGGATAAATTCACCCACGGTCATATGAGTCAGTGAATCAAGTTTCCTGTATAACTGCATCCTGCTGACCCCTATTTCTGCAGCAAACCGCTTAATGTCCAGATCCGGATTGCCGATATTTCTTTCTACAGTTTCTATGGCTTTCTTCAGGAATTTTTCATCGGGTGGTTGAATCTGTACATTTTCAGGTTGCAGGAAGATCTCTTCGGAATACTTTTCTTTTAGCGACCTCCTGATGGACAACAAATTATTCACTTTTTTTTCCAGCAGGGAGATATCAAACGGCTTGGTGATATAATCATCTGCTCCTGCAAGCAATCCTGCCATTTCATGTTCTTTAGACCCCAGTGCTGTGAGGAGGATAACCGGAATATGGGAAGTTCTGGCATCGTTTTTAAGTCTTTTCAGAAGTTCGTTCCCGTCGGTGCGCGGCATCAGTACATCACATAATACGATGTCCGGTAAGGTTTTTATGGCAACCTCCCAGCCTTCCGTGCCGTCAGAAGCCTCCATAACCCTAAAGGACTGTTCAAAGTGGGTACAGATGAAAAGCCGTACATCCGGGTTGTCTTCAACAATCAACATCAGGCCTGAACAGTTCCTTTCGGCAGCATTCGGATTACTTTCCACAATTTTTTCGGCCGGCTGGCTTTCTATGTCAGGGGAGTTTTCCGGACTCTTGCTTCCCGGTTCCCATAAGGGAAGGATTACTTTAAACCGGGAACCCAACCCCGGCTTGCTGGTAACGACAATCTCCCCTTCGTGCAATTTTACCAACTCCTTTACCAAAGCAAGACCTATACCGGTTCCGGGGACATCGGTACTATCCCCACTTCTAAAAAAACGGTTAAATATTTTATCGATGTAAGCGTCAGAAATACCTTTACCACTGTCTTTTACCGTTAATTCAATGGTGCGTTGGACTTCATCGAAGCCATCTGTCCTGAGCTCTTTTGAATCGAAGGCTACAGCCAGCGACAGGGTGATCCTTCCTCCTTTATCGGTAAACTTAAAGGCATTGGATAAAAGGTTGCAAACGATTTTTTCGACTTTTTCCGGGTCAAACCGACAGGAAAGCTCACTTACGAGGGTATGTAAGCGGTAGCGGATCTCTTTCTCCCGGGCAAGGTGGTCGAACTGGGCAGCAATCCCGCGGATAAAACCAACCAGATCTCCGTCGGTAAGTTCCAGTTTTAGATTGCCCTCTTCCAACTTGCGGAAATCCAGGATCTGGTTGATTAACTGATGAAGATGGCGGGCATTCCTATGCATGATGTCCAGCAACTGCTTCCCTTGTTCCGGCGATACCTTCCCGCTTCTGAGTTGCTCCATCGGCCCCAGAATTAGGGTCAGAGGTGTTTTTATTTCATGGGAGATATTTGTGAAAAATTTGAGTTTGAGCATGTCAAGGTCGTGCAGCTTGCCTGCTTTTATTCGTTCAAAGGCCACTTCATTCCTGAGTTTCTCACGGTAAAGAACGAATGCCAGTAACCCATACAGCAGGGAGGCGATGAACAGAAACAGGATGATCTTAAATATCCAGGTTCTCCAGAACGGGGGGAGAACTTTCATTTTCAGGGCGATTTCATTCCCGGCATCGGGAATACCCGGAATTACACTCTTTACCCACAAGGTGTATTCTCCCGGATTCAGGTTGGTGTAGGTTGCCGTTCTGAAAGGGGAGGGGTCGTTCCACGACTGATCAAACCCTTCGAGGAAATAGGAATAGAGGTTGGTTTGAGGATTGACATAATTGAGTGCTGCAAATTCAAACGTGATCACTTTCTGCCGGAAGGGCAGGACGATTTCCCGGGTTTCTGTGATACTCTTGTGCAAGATTTTTTTCTTTCCTTCTCCGATTTCTGCTGACTTGTTGAATATACGCAAGTCGGTGAAAACCATGGGAGGTATAAATTCATTACCGGTTACCCTGAGCGGGTCAAAGAGGTTAAAACCTGAAATGCCACCGAACAGAAGTTCACCGGACGGACATTTCAGAGCTGCCCCATAATTAAACTGGCTGTTCTGTAACCCGTCTTTTCCGGAAAAGGTCTGGATAAACCCTGTCTCAGGATTCATCCGCGATAAACCATTGGTGGTTCCTATCCACAGAAAACCGTTGTTGTCTTCCAGAATACTGATGGATTGGTTGTTTGCAAGTCCCTCTTTTTCTGTATAATAACGGATTGATTGCCCGGCTGCTGAATATAGCGCCAACCCTTTGTCGATTGTGGCAATCCATATTCTACCCTTTTTGTCCTCCCAGAAGGCCCTGCTTTGTTCTTTTTTTGTGATCAATTTTCCGCTTTCCGGGGTATAGATATACAATTCTTCCCTTCCGCCAATCCAGAGATTCCCGGCATTGTCTTCGTTGATCCAGTTTACCTGAGTACCGGAAGGTATTATTTTCAGATTGTGAAAGGTTTTTGTTGCCGGATCGTACCAATCGACTCCTGAAGAAGAAGCAGCCCATATGGTTTTCCGGCTGTCGCGATAGAGGCACCAGACTCGATCATCGGAAATGGTGCGGGGATCACCGGGATTGTTCCGGTGATGGCTGATTTTTCCGGATTGAAGGTTTAACACATTAATCCCCCCCAGATAAGTGGCTATCCAAAGGTTCCCGTCCCCGTCATCAAGGAACGACTTGATGCAGTTCGAAGAGAGGCTGCCGGGATTATCCGGATCATTTCTCAAATACCGGAAAGTCTCCTTGATCGGATCAAATATGTTAACCCCTCCGTCTTCAGTGCCTACCCATATTTTTCCGGAAGTATCAGTCCAGAAAGCCCAGACTTCGTTACTGTTCAGATAGAGGGAATCATTCGGCATAGCCCTGAAATTGTGAAATACCTGCTTGCTGTGGACCAGGTAGTTGATGCCCGTCCGGGTCCCGATCCAGGTATCTCCCCGGATGTCGTGAAATATATCAAGGATCGAATTTCCCGAGAGACTTTTTGCTTCTCTTTCATCATGTTGATAGGTGGCAATGATTCCAATTTCCGGATTGTAAATGTAGAGCCCACCCCGGGTGCCGATCCAGTAATCTCCCTTTTTGTCCCTGGCAATCGAACGTACGGTTCTGCTCCGTGGATTTTCCGGATCAGGCAGGATATGCTGCCAGATGCCTTCGGGAGATATGATAAAAATTCCATTCTCGTAGGTCCCTATCCAAATTTTCCCTTCCGGATCCAGGGCGAGTTCCCAGACTTCTTCATCCCAAGGAAAGGGATCAGGAAGCGGTAATGGAGATACCCTGTTGTTCGCGGTATCAAGAACAAAGACCCCGTGGTTGGTTCCCATCCACAGGTTTCCCGATGTGTCGAAAGTCATTACCCGGATGAAATTTCCCGCGAACTTCCGGTCACCGCCAAAATCAGAGGGATTAACCCATTCCGGTATTTTCCCTTCCTCTGACAAAAGCAGACCCCGGTCTGTCCCTATCCATAATCTGCCGGATTTATCTTCCAGAATGTCATTGACCGAAAGTACGTCAGCTCCGAGGTCTGGAAAACGGTCGAAAATTCTTCTGAAAAGTTCCTTGTCTCTGTCAAACAGGTTCAACCCTCCGTTTTCTGTACCGACGAACAATTCTCCCTGAGAATTTTCAAAGATTACGCGGACCAGGTTTCCCTTCAGACTGGACGTATCTCCGGGCTGGTTGACAAAGCGGGTAAAACGATATCCATCAAAACGGCTGATCCCCTGGCTTGTGCCAAACCACATAAACCCTCTTTTATCCTGGAATGAACAATGGACCTGGTTGTTTGACAACCCATCTTCCTGGCTGTAATATTCAAAACGAAAGGTGTTTCCTTGTGCAGAACCTTTTTCCGGCAGCAGCATCACCGTCTGCGCAAGCACCAATAGTACCCATACCTTCCAAGTGTACTCCATTCAGTTATCGATTTATTTCTCCTGGCCTTCTCTTTGCTTGCAAATATGGATGGTTGACAGGATCAAAGCAACGGTATCCACAATGCGCATGCTCTCCTGCAGCGATCGGACAGGGGAGAGCCCCAAAATTTCGTGTCGCAGCTTATTGATCATGCCGGTGGATAGTTCCCCAACGCAGTAATCCCTGCCCGGATCAACGGTTAAAAAAGCTACAGCCGTTTTTATGTGGTTGGCTTTGACTCTTATCACCA
Organism: uncultured Prolixibacteraceae bacterium; assembly: GCA_964650525.1. Classification (GTDB taxonomy): domain Bacteria; phylum Bacteroidota; class Bacteroidia; order Bacteroidales; family Prolixibacteraceae; genus UBA1413. Next base: position 13,768 of record CAZYUA010000012.1, on the reverse strand, counting down.
AAGGTTGATTGCGGCCAGGATGTGCATGAACAAAATCCTTCCCTGTTTCACTTTTCCGAAGAATCCACCGCGACTGGTCTGACAGGGTAACCGTTTTATACCCCTGCTTCCCAAGCCAGCGTATATAGTCCTCCCTTGTGGTAATCCCGAGGGCTCTGATCATGCAGGTTATGGCTTCACGGATCTCCTCAACACTTAAGGAGCCTGTGTACAGATCGAACTGATTACCGCCCAGTTCCGCCAGATACCCCGCCACATCACCCGGGTTACGCCCTTTCCACTCCTCTATCCGGGATATCAAATGAAGAAAGTGGTGTTTCAGTGCATTGAGTCTGACTGGTAATCTCCTTTGTCTCATGGGTAAATACTGCCGGGCTGTCGTTTTCAAAGGTACTAATTTTCAGAATTCCCGCTACCGGCTGCTTTGAACGGTTACTGCCGGGACTTCTGATTTATCTTCCCTATCTTTGTTCTTTTCAAGTTCGTATGCTGATACACCGGTTTTTTATGGCAGACGATGCGGTGTTGGAAGTCGGGGAATTCCGTCACCAGTCCGGCATCGAGATTTATGAAGTGGTTCGTATAGTGGATGGTGTTCCTCTCTTTCTGGAGGATCATCTGACCCGGTTTGCCCACTCCGCCTGGCTCTGCCGTCTGGAAAATCCACCCGGTGGTGCTGTTATCCGCAGGATGCTCAAAAAACTGATGGACGTGAATGGGGTTTTCCTGGGGAATATCCGTTTGTCGTGGTGCTCCAATCCGTCAGGGAAATTGACCGCCTGCTTTATCCCTCATGCCTATCCGGACCACGAGATGATCAATAGGGGAGTATCGTGCAATTTACTGAAGGCTGAACGCCACGACCCCAACGCCAAAGTCACACAGCCTGGATTGCGGGAACAGGCAAACCGGCTGAAGGATGAAAAAGGATCCTATGAGATTCTCCTTGTAAACCAGCAGGGTACTGTTACGGAAGGTAGCCGGTCGAATGTTTTTTTCCTGAAAGAGGGCAGGTTTTTCACTGCTCCCGACGGGGAGGTTTTACCCGGTATAACCCGGCAGAAAGTACTGGACATCCTTTTCTCAATGGGATTTCCTGTTCAGATGCTGAGCCTGCCGGTAGAATCTCTTCCTGATATGGATGGTGTTTTTCTGACAGGTACCTCTCCCAAAGTTCTGCCTGTCAGTAAAATTGATAATTTGGTTTTCACCGTCGGACACCCCGCCATCAGACAGCTGATGACAGCCTACGATGATTTGATTGAGCAATATATTAAAAACAGCCGGTAGCTTTTCAGCAAACTGCCGGCTGTTTTAGAGGATCATGGCTGATTACCTGATCTTTACAAGTTTAACGATCTGTTCCTTATTTCCAGAGGTGGCCTTCAGATAGTAGGTTCCTTTACCTAAGGACTGCAGGTTGAGTGTGGCACGGTGACCGGTGGAAACCGCGCTGTGAACCAGTTGACCCGAGCTGTTGAAAACCATATAGTTGACAGTCCCTCCTGCCTGAATTTCAATCAGTACCTTTCCAGTAAAAGGATTGGGATAGACATTACCAAGAAAGGCATCCTCCATCGATAAACGGTCCAGTCCGGTGCTTAAATACCCAAACGTTGACCTGGTATAATTGACCCACGATCTCGAGTCTTTATTCCATTCCTGGGCTATAATCTGATGTATTTTACCACGCATGTAGGATGCCATATGTTTCCAGTAATTTTCCCAGGCATTAAGATCCGGGTTCCACAATTCGAAGAGTTCTTCCTTTATCGTACCGTCGCTATTATAGCTTAATGTTGACCTTTCTTCAGGAACCCAGAGAGTATTATTGAAATTCTCATCCAGCATGGTTCCAACCACGCGGGTGTTATTGACGGTTATATATGTATAGGAAGACCGGTGATCGTCCACCCAGTTTCCCGACAATTCATCTTTTTTCTGGGTGGTATTCCTGAGTTCGGTTCCGTCGGCATGGTATTCATATAGCACCTGTCTCTGGTCCTCCAGTTTTTGTGTCATCCAGTTGATCCCCTGGTAAATCTCTTTTGTCAAAACGTTGTTTGAATTGTAGGTGCAGATAGTTTTTGAAAAATCCATCCAGCCCATCCCCATATTCATCTGGTAGGTCTCTGTCAGAACTTTTTTAGCAGCATTGTAAGTGAAAGTGGTCTTACTTCCGTCTATCCAGGCCTTTTCGTCGTCATCCCAATATTTTGACAAACTCTCTTTGGTGGTCCCATCCGCATTCAACGTGTAGGAAGATATGGAATAGTCTTTCCATGTGTTGGCCAGCGTACTCCACTCTGCGCTGGTAACCTGGATCAATTGGTCGTTGCTGTTGTACTGGTTGGTTGTTTTGCCGTAAAAACTCCAGACTCCTTTAATGGTATCCCAATCTTCCTGGGTTGATGTTGTCAGGTTGCCCCTGGTATCATAATCGTTGATTATCCTGCTGCTGTTCCTCCAGGTGTTGTTAACCCAATCTTCCATAAGAAGCGATTTGTAATCATAACTTAATTGGGCCTTAAGACCAAAAGGCAGCCACAGGATCAGTGTCAGAAGCAAGAAAAATTTTGTTTTCATATTGGATAAAATTTTTGTTACCGATTAGTTAAGAGAAAGCTGATTTAAAAATCAGTTACAAATTAACGATAATTGTGATAGCTTGTACTCTTTTCCCCTTTATTTGTGAGGGTTTTTCAGTAAAATTAACAAGAAAACTGTATTCAGGATCGGAATGCTACGAGGCAGTTCACAGGCGGTCTTCAAGGATAGCGCGGGTCACCCGGCTGTCAATATCCCTGGTTTCTCCCAGTAATGTATTCCTGACAGCAAACCGGTTTTCAATTTTCGAAATGGTAGAAGAAGTGATACCATAGTAAGATAGTCGGGTGGGTATCCCCAATCCTTCGAAAAACCGGACAGTACGGGCGATAGCCTTGTCAATTTTTTCGTCGGATGAACCTTCTGTGATTCCCCAGATCCGTTCAGCGTATTGCAGAATCTTGGCTTCTTTTTGTCTACGGCGGATATTCATCACTCCCGGGAGGACAATGGCTAATGTGCGGGCATGATCCAGACCATGGAAGGCGGTCAGTTCATGGCCGATTCCGTGGGTTGCCCAGTCCTGCGGAACCCCTGATCCGATCAGTCCGTTCAGGGCCATGGTGGCACACCACATGAAACTGGCTGCAGCATCGTAATCAGTCCTGTTCTTCAGGACCTCAGGACCAACTTCCATCAAGGTCAGCAGAATTCCTTCCGCTTGTCTGTCCTGAAGTGGCGCATTCACCGGGAAAGTGAGATACTGTTCCATCACGTGGACAAATGCATCGGCGATACCATAGGCAATCTGGAATTCGGGCAGAGAAAAGACGGATTCCGGGTCCAGGACAGAAAACCTGGGCATCACTGCAGGCGATGCAAACGCAAGCTTTTCCTGTGTCGATTTCCGCGAAATGACTGCTGTACCATTCATTTCTGAACCGGTGGCCGGAAGGGTCAGCACCGTACCTAATGGGATAGCATTTGTGATGGCAGGCCCGTTGCTTCTGCTCAGGATTTCCCAGGGATCAGCGCCCTCATACAAAGCCGCCGCTGCAATAAACTTGGTGCCGTCAAGGACACTGCCACCTCCCACTGCCAGCAAAAAGCCAACTTCCTCCTTCCGGACCACTTCTACTGCCTTCATCAGGGTCTCAAAGGTCGGATTGGCCTCTATCCCCCCAAACTCTACAAAACGGTATCCCCCGAGCGCCCTGACTACCTGATCGTAAATCCCATTCCTGAAAATACTGCCACCACCATAGGTGATCATAACTTTCTCATTCAGTGGAACTTCTTTTTTTATCCTTTCAATCTGTCCCTTCCCGAAAATAATGTGAACAGGATTCGTGTATTCGAAATTGTACATTTCTCAGTATTTGTATTGTCTATTAACAGACAAAGTTAAAAAATGTTCAATTTTTCAGTAGTTTCGCTTTCAGATTAATCTGTTAATGAAAAAGAGCAAACCGGATTCTGATCCTGATTTTCCTCAGCCCATTTCTGAGAAAATTCACGGTTTAACAGATGCCGATTTGGTAAATGTGCTCCGTAAAAGAGCCCATTATCAACCTGTTGCTGTCTCGGAGGCGATCCGGGAAGCATTGCTACGCGGTATCATCCGGACAGAAGAGGATCTGACTGATCAAAAGTTCGAAGAATTACAGGGAAAATTCACTCTTTTCCCTTTTTCAGACAAAATGGATGTGCGGGCAAAACTATTCAGCAGTATTACCCGTAGCCTGATGATACCGGGTGTCATTCCCGTTGCTTTTGGGGTGCTTAAGTTTACCCTGGCAAAATATGCCGAGGGAACCGGCTTAATAAGTCTCGGAATGATCTGGATCGGGATAGCCTGGGGCTTAATGGAAAAAAGAGACAATCGGTTTTTCTGGATACTTTCAGGGCTTGCTTTGCTTTCTCTCCTCTACGTCATCCGGATCTTTTCCCACTTTCAAATTGTCAACTGGATTGACCTTCTGGTGGTGCTGGTCTTGTACTCAGCACTTCTTTACCTGATGCTTTACGCCCGGGTGCTCCTAAAGAAATTGGATACGCCTGCCTGAAGGAGTCTTTCTTGCTGATCGGTGCGCCTGCCTGAAGCGGGAAGTAATGGATCAGGTACTGCCTGTAATTACATAACATCTGCCTGCAAAAACAGGCTGTTTACCGGTTTTTCCTGTTTCAGCAGGCCTCTTTCACCTACTTTTACACCTGCCGCTGGTTATAGTGAAAATTCATCAGGTCATTTTATCCGCACATAAGGTCAGGCTGGATTCTGGCATACTGATTGATGCTTCCGCGGGTGCAACAGTTGCAGTTCCTTTGGGCAGGAACAGTATGAAATACATGATTGAAGTGTTTTAAGATTATATGAACATTATGAAGACTTTAAGGCTGCTATTTGTGATTTCGCTGTTCGCTGTTGCGGAAATTACAGCACAGGAATCCGGGAACCTGGAAATGAGAGAATATCCCGTCTCCGATTTTTCAAAGGTCGAAATCGAAGGCAACTATAGGGTATATCTGCACCAGGTTCCAGTTCCCTACCTTAGGATTTATGCTCCTCACAAAAATTTATTTGATGAGCTTGAAGTTGATTCCAATGGCAGAACCCTGGAATTGTCGGTCAGAAAAAAGGGGTTAAACCTCAGCAAAATAGAGTTGCACATCGGTTTTTCTGCTTTGGAGGATCTCCGGGTTAAGGGGGGGATTACTATGAAAACCAACGGTTATATTGAGGTTTCAGACCTGGAAATTTATGTGGAAGGGGGAGTCAGCGTAGACATGAAAATGAAGGCCCGTACTCTAGCTATTCACAGTGCCGGAGGCGCTCTGTTTGAACTTGCGGGTGTAGCAGACCGGCTGTCGGTGAGGGTTGCCGGCGCAGGTCATGTAAATGCCAGGGAACTCACCGCCAGGGAGGTTCTTTTCAAGGTGGAAGGGGTAGGTTTCGGGGCGGTTTATGCTACCGACCTGCTGGATGTGCAAATCGAGGGAGCAGGGAAAGTCACTTATAAAGGTACTCCCAAGGTAAACCGTATTGTGGAAGGCCTGGGATCTGTGGTCCGCGACTAACCCAGGGTGGCAACCATAACGGCTTTGATGGTGTGCATCCGGTTTTCTGCCTGGTCCCACACAATGGAGGCAGAACTCTCAAAAACCTCCTCGGTAACCTCCATGGCCTCCAGTCCGAACTTACGGAATATTTCCTCCCCGATCCTGGTTTCCCGGTTGTGGTTCGCAGGCAGGCAGTGAAGGAATTTGCAGGATGGGTTACCGGTGAGTTCCATGATTCTTGCATTTACCTGGTATGGCCTCAGCAAGTTGATACGCTGTTCCCACACAAAATCGGGTTCTCCCATAGATACCCACACATCAGTATACAGAAAATCGCAATCCTTGACTGCTTCGCTTACCTCATCAGTAACCAGGATTTTTGCTCCGGTCTCACGGGCTACAGACCGGCAGATTTCCTGCAGTCCGGTTGAGGGCTGGCATTCTTCCGGAGCAGCGGCTCTGAAATCCATACCCATCTTGGCAGAACCTACCATCAGGGAGTTACCCATATTGTTCCGGGCATCCCCAAGGTAGCATAATTTGATCTGACTCAGTGGTTTTGTGCTGTGTTCCTGAATGGTCAACAGGTCTGCAAGCACCTGCGTGGGATGAAATTCGTCGGTCAGCCCGTTCCATACAGGAACCCCGGCAAAAGCAGCAAGTTCCTCGACGATATTCTGCCCGAAACCCCGGTATTCGATCCCGTCGTACATGCGGCCCAAAACCCTTGCGGTGTCTTTCATCGACTCTTTCTGTCCGATCTGGGAGCCTGTAGGACCGAGATAGGTAACGCCCGCACCCTGATCGTATGCTGCTACTTCAAAGGCACAACGTGTTCGCGTGGAGGTCTTCTCGAAAATCAATGCAATATTCTTACCCTTGAGCATGGGTACTTCCCTGCCTGCAGATTTCGCCCTTTTCAGTTCACCCGAAAATGTAAGCAAACTCACAATCTCCTCCGGGGTAAAATCCAGTAACTTCAGGAAATGACGGCCTTTAAGATTCGTTATTCTATTCATAAAAATTGAATTGTTAAATTTTTTCTTCTCTGGGATAATCCTCAAAGGTACCTTAAAAGATTATCCGGTAAATGTTTTTCGCTGTATTCTCTTGTTATTTGGAAACTCTTTCTTCAATTCTGCCCGCGTGATGATCCCGGGATCCACACAAGGAACGTGGTGTCCGGGGAATTCCGATCATGGAGTTTAAGGAAGAATAAAGGGAATCCGTAACTCTATTTATTCCCCAAGTCAGAAACTGGAATTAGTCATAGTGCAGGGTTATCTTAGAACCGTAGCGTTTATCTTCGAGTTTCCTGGCTTCGGTGATCACGCTTTTTTGTCCGCCGTTACGGACAAATTGAAGGCAGGCTCTGATTTTGGGAGCCATGGAGCCTTCACCAAAAGTTCCATCAGCCAGGTACCGGGAGGCATCTGCATAGTCAAGGAATTCCAGCTTTTCCTGGGTGGGTTTTCCGAAATCTTTGAAAATGAAGGGAACGTCGGTAAGAATGTAAAGTTCTTCAGCCCCGATACGAGATGCCAGGAGTGAGGAAGCCATATCCTTGTCAATTACAGCATCAACGGTTCGCACCATTCCAGCTTCGTCGTAATAAACAGGAATGCCGCCACCTCCGGCAGCAATGACGATATTTCCGGCACGTGCCATAGACCGGATGCCAACGCTGTTCATGACATCTACAGGAACCGGTGAAGGAACCACCCGGCGGAATCCTCCGGAACGTTTCCCTGAGGGCTTAAAGATCCATTTTTTCTCGGCTTCCAGTTTACATGCATCTTCGTAGGTATAGATTTTGCCAATACGTTTTTCAGGATTTTCAAAAGCCGGATCATGAGGGTCAACGATAACCATATTCACCAGGGTAATGACATTTTTGGAAATTCCGTGTTTGTGTAAGACATTACGGAGCATCCGTTCAATCATATATCCGATGCCTCCCTGCGAATCCGCCACACAGATGTCGAGGGGCATGGGAGCGATGCCGTACAGGTGTTCCCCGGCATCGTTGCGCATCAGAATGTTTCCAACCTGTGGCCCGTTTCCGTGGGTAATGACCAGGTCATAGCCCTCTTTTATCAGGAAAATCAGATTTTCAATGGTTTCCGAAGCATTTTGCTCCTGTTCCTCAATGGTTCCCCTTTCATTTTCCCGGAGCAGTGCATTACCCCCAAGTGCCGTAACTGCCAGCTTTTTCACTCGTTTATATTTACGTTAATATTCTGATATTCTATTATATGTAGCTGGGTGATTCATTCAGCTTTTCATTTCCGTGTAACTCGCATGGGAAATAGATTCATCAACTTTTGTACCTGCGCACCGAAGTGCTTCTGCACACAAGTGTGGAGGGCTCGCCATGTTCGATTCATCTGCTTAAAATATTTAGTTTCTGTGGTAAATTCCGTGAAACAGATGGTTTATCCATGTGGTTAATCATGCTGGTTGGTGCATAAATGATCCATGGATATTTCATACGTAAATAATGGTCTTAACAGTTTATATATCATTGCGTTACATAAAATCGCTCTTTTCATGAACAAACTGCTCAGTATGGAACTCGCATGGGAGATTATTTACATCTCCTTTTGTTGTGAAAGTTCGCCATGCTCGTTTCATGTTCAATAATGGATTCGTGTTCAGGATGGAAATGGCTTCTCTGCGGGATGGTTCACTTGTGTTTCTTTTCGGTATTCCTTGATTACGACAGGGGAAACAATTCCTATCATCAACAGGATAATGCCGGCGGATGATAGAAACGCTCCGGTATAGCCGTAAAAGGTATAAAAGAGACCCGCGAAAAGAGGGCCGAGGGTTTGACCGGTGCGGGTCAAAACACTGTTGGCCGACATAAAGGCAGCCCGTTCTCTGGTAGGTGCCAATCCCACCAGGAGGGTCTGAACACAGGGCAGCATCATACCATGGGCAAGGCCAAAGAGCAGCGTTGGAAGAAGGATAAAACCCCAGGTTTGGGTTCTCCAATACAACAGCAACGCTAAAAAGTAGATCACCAGGCTGATAAGAATCTGCGTGTGTGGTTTCAGCCACCTGCCGCTCTTTCCCGATTGGGAGGCTACCAGGGCTGTAACCAGCGACATCAGCGACATAACCAGCCCAATGCTGCCCGGAGCAGCATTCAGCCTTTCTTTCAGCATAAGCGGCACATACGTCAGCAGTGATCCGTAGAGAACAACAAAAACGAGGAATGTGACAGAGAACAAAGCCCAAACAGCAGGACTGTTGATTCTCTTCCATACGCTGCCAAAGTAATTTTTCAGGTTTTGCCTCCCTTGTATGGGAATATGTTCCAGTTTGACAAGCAGCCACAAACCTGCAGGGATCGCGAGGAGTGGAAGTAAAAACGGGTAGTTCCAGCCTGCTGTGGCCAGAAGCCCCCCCAGCAAAGGATAAACAGCTGTACCAAGACTTAGAATGCTGGCATTGTAGCCCATGGCAGACTGGCGGTTTTGGTCCTGGTAATAATCGCCGATCAGGGTGATGTTAAGCGTTCCTAAGGCGGAGGCTCCCATTCCCTGGATAAAACGCAGAAGTATCAAAACCCGGAAGGAGACCGCAAAAAAGCAGGCAAATCCGGCTATTCCGAAAAGAATGAGCGAAGGGACCAAAACCGATCTTCTTCCGTATCGATCGGCTAATATCCCGGTAACGGGTGTAAGAAGAATCCCCGGCAGGGTGAAGGCAGCAATGAGCCATCCTACTTGCGGCGGTAAAATGCCAAAGTGACTGATAACCCCCGGAAAAGCCGGAGTCAGACTGGCAACGCCCATCACCGCCATCAAAGTGACGGTAAATACCATATACATCCTACGGTCATGCAGCAATCCTCTGGTCATCATTTCAGCTAAGCAGGTGCTCTCTTTCCGGGAGCTAATTACGGGAAAATCCCTGATTCATACAATCAGATTGTTCAGCAAATGGCAATTTCCTCCCGTGCAAACAGTGTTCTTCCCCCATGAAAAAAGAATTGATTCCGGATAACCTTCTGTGACCCCGGAACGTATTCCATTATTTGCGGATTATTTGTACCTTGCAAGGACGGAAATGCCTAGGACTATAATTGTGGCTTGCCGGATTCCGGAAAACCTAAAAGTGCCCGGCACCATGCAATTAGTTGTGCGGATCTGTTGGGTCAAAACCCTATTCAGTCATGCATAATAATTCCCTTCAAGTATTGAACAAACATGCACAAGGTTCTGATATTCGTATTGCTGATTCCGGTTGGCCTTTGTCTGAGTGCACAGGAGCAGCCCGGGGACTCTGTGCTTCAGAAACCAAAGGAAATACCGGCCTGGACCGTGTGGGTTCCGGGTGCGTCCTATTTTTGGCAGGGCAAGATCCTGGAAGGTTCCCTTTTTACCTTTCTGGAGGTGGGAGGGGCCTACCTCGGAGTGAAATACGACAGAAATCTGAGAAACAATAGTTCCTCTCCTTATTATAATTATCCTTTATTACTGTCTTTGCAGACGTTCCAGACTGAAAAGCTTACGCTATTCAGAAATCGGCTGGAGCTGTTGAAATATCATAAGCCGGAGTTTAGATACGATAATTTGTCAGAGAAAGATTTATTTCTTGCACCCTTTCAACCTGAAAATATCTTCACGCCGATTACCGGGAGCATGGTCCTTCTGGCGGCACTGTTCCTGGGAATTGAAAAGCATAATGAGTTGAGGGGCTATAGCGAGATCGAAAGGATGTATTTCCTGGATCGTTATGTAGGCAGGGACCAGGGACTGGCTCTTTTCGGGACAACATCCCTGGCCATGAGCTGGAGCGCCGGCGTGGGCGAAGAGTACCTGTGCAGAAACTACCTGATGCCGGTTCTGGACCACCAATACGGCCCTCAAAAAGGATTGGTTATTTCAAGTGTTGTCTTCGGCGGGCTTCATTTTGCCAATGTTTTCTTTGCTGACAAGCCCGACTATAAACAGGCCCTTCTCCAGGTTGGCGAAGCTACCCTCTTAGGGTATTTTCTTGGCCGCGACGTCCAGAAAAGGGGATACAAAATCGGACCTGCCGTAGCTGCTCATATGTGGTACGATTTCACCCTCATGCTGGGATCCTTTCTGATTAACCCGGAGAATAACTTCCTGGGTGTAAACGTAAAATTTAAGATGTAACGGCCTCCCGGTGCTTGGTGTGTTTCCGCCCTCTTAGTGATAAAGTTGTTTAATAGCCGTTTCCTGTGCGAGTCGAAATCTTTTTTTTTATGGCATATTGTAGGGTCAACGGTTTTGAATGATAAATTTGTGAGAAGTAACAACGATCCTAATAATTGAAGATTTATGGGAAAAGAAGCGATTAAGGTATCAACGGTTGATAATGAAAAACTGTTGTCGATGCTAAATGGTGCCCTGTCGGAGGAATGGCTGGCCTATTACCAGTACTGGATAGGCGCCCGTTTGATGGAGGGCCCGATGCGCAGCGAAGTTGAGCCTGAATTGTTGCTGCATGCCAACCAGGAACTCAATCACGCAGTTTTGGTAGTAACCCGGATCATCCAACTGGGAGGCACACCGGTAATCAACCCTCAAAACTGGACCCGGCTGGCACGCTGCTCTTATGATGAACCCTCAGATCCCTACATCCAGGTAATCCTGGAGCAAAACCTGAAAGGCGAAAGGTGCGCGATCCAAAGATACCAGGAGATTGCTGATTTCACAGCCGGGAAAGACCATTCTACCCATCAGATGGCAGTTCAGATCCTGAACGAAGAGCTGGAACACGAGGATGATATTGAAGCCTGGATCGGTGACCTGGAACGAATGAAGGAAGAGTGGAGAAAAATAAGGTTGTAGACAGACTTTTTTTTGCTCCGCCGGTAATTCATGAGACTCAGATTGCAGGAGTACTGCAAATTGAATCCCGACGATCCCATTCCCTGTCGGCTCGGTGGGGTGGTAAGCGGGCAAGACACCAGAAAAGTCCTCAACTAAACCAGATTCTTCGTTCGCTCTGCAGTGAGGAGTTTTTATTGTAATTTGTTTGTAAGAGCATTAGGAAAGATGGCTACTCGCAGAAAGTTTATCGGAGGTTCCGTTGCGGCCTGTCTTGGGGTTCTGTTCACCGATCGGGTAGCCTCTTCCCCCGAACCGGCACATGGCAACCCCCTTGTGATCTCCACCTGGGATCATGGGCTGGCAGCCAACAAAGCTGCATGGACTGTTTTATCGCAAGGCGGTTATGCCCTCGATGCTGTGGAAACAGGTGTCAGGGTTACCGAAGCAGATCCTGAAGTGACCTCAGTAGGCTATGGAGGCCTGCCCGACAGAAACGGAAAAGTCACCCTGGATGCAAGCATCATGGACGAAAAGGGAAATGCCGGATCGGTGGCATGCCTTGAACACATCAAACACCCCGTTTCCGTGGCACGCCTGGTGATGGAGAAAACACCCTATGTCCTCCTGACAGGTCAGGGAGCACTCTCCTTCGCTCTGCAAAATGGCTTTGTAAAGGAGAATCTTCTGACCCCATATGCAAAAAAAGCCTGGCAAGAATGGAAAAAATCAGGAAAGGATTTTCAGCCTGTTATCAATATTGAAAATGAACTTCATGAAAACCATGATACCATCGGGATGCTGGCTATCGATCAGGCAGGACGCCTGTGTGGTGCCTGTACCACGAGTGGTATGGCTTTTAAAATGAGCGGAAGGGTGGGGGATTCCCCCATCATAGGAGCCGGCCTTTATGTTGACGGAGAAACTGGCGCTGCAACAGCCACCGGAACCGGAGAACTGGTGATGAAAACCCTGGGTTCCTTTCTGGTCGTGGAACTTATGAAAAATGGCTTCAGCCCGGGCGACGCATGCCGCGAAGCCGTTATCCGCATCACAAAAAAAATACCCGGCTACCATAAGCATCAGATAGGATTCATTGCTGTCAACACTTTTGGCCAAACCGGTGCTTTCAGTTTGCAACCCGGTTTTGCATTTGCAATTGCTACTCCCGCAGGGAATCAGCTTGTAAAAGTCGCTTCTATTCTATAAATCTCCAGTCCGGAACAAATTGGTATCCGGTTGGACCCTGCTTGGGGGTTCCGACTTCATCGTGTTAACAGATAAGGTCGCCTGTCTCCTGCTCGGTGATGGCAGAACGTGCTTTTGCACAAACAAGTTCCTATACCATAATCAAATTACAATAATTGGCAGGAAAGCCGGCGTTTATGTCTTTTTCTTCAAGTAAGCAACAAGCCATTAACAAATTGAATCATGCTATTTGTCCGGTAAATAATTTAGCAGCATTATCAGGGAAATATGGAATTTTCACTTCAATTTTAACCCATAATTAGGAACTTTATGAAACGACTTTCTATCTTCCTGTTACTGTCCGTTTTGTGTTGCCACGCATTTTCTTCCGGTGACACACTTCGTACCAGGCCAACAGACGAAAAAAAATTTGTAAGAGATCAGATCTTTGCTGCCGGGTTGATTACAGGAAGCCTGATTTTGAATACGGGGGAAATGAAAAACCGGTTCCAGGACCTGTTGCCCGACACCCACACCCGGGTGGATGATTATCTCCAGCATGGGCCTTCCGGTATGCTGGTTGCCTTTGACCTCGCAGGGGTGAAACACCGGAGTTCCTGTTTTGTACAGGCAAAGAACTTCCTTGTGGCCAGAGCTGCCACAGCCTTTGTTGTAAGTGTGGTGAAGCAGACAACCTCCTTCAGCAGGCCTTCCGGAGGAAGCCATACATTCCCGTCGGCACATACCGCCACCGCTTTTGTAGGAGCTTCCCTTTTGTACAACGAATTCCGCGATTCTGCACCCCTGTTGGCATACAGTGGCTTTGCCGTGGCAACAGCTACTGCTTGCCTGAGAATGACCAACGATGCTCACTGGCTGCCGGATGTGATGGCTGGTGCCGGGATCGGCATTCTGGTAACCAACCTCGTTTACCAGGCAGCTCCCCTGAAACGAATTCCGGACTGGAAGGGTAAACCACATGTTACCATCGCCCCGACAGTGAGCGCCAACGGATTCGGATTGGTTGCAAGGTGGTGAATGGCTTCAAGGTCAGAGGAGGGAATAGATTAAGCCGCACAGGCTGGGTCTTGTATGGAATGATGCATAAAAAAAAAGAGGCTGTCTCAAAAGGGCAGCCTTTTTAATTTGTTGATAATCAACAT
>CAZYUA010000011.1:0-110439 GCA_964650525.1 uncultured Prolixibacteraceae bacterium | reverse complement strand
TGGACCGCACTTTTCTTGGTTTCCCGGGAGAATTGTCAAAGAAAGAAATAACCAGAATGAGAATCCGGTTCAATGAATACATCAATTCCGTTTTCTTTCCGGATTTGGTTTCCACATTTCTGGTCAATGGTTTTACGGATGTCAAGTTTACACTCGTGAAACCGGTTGATTCAGATCAGGATCCAAGGATTATTGAGATTTCTTATCCGAATGTTATCGAGTCAACTGGATACATCCAGCAGAAAATTCAATTGGAAATCGGATGCAGGTCACTGCGGGAACCTTTTTCATTTCAATCGATCTCTTCTTTTGTGGATGATAGTTTTCCGGATTCTGCCTATGCAGCCTCGCCGGTTTCTATTCTTACAGTGAATCCTGAAAGAACATTCCTGGAAAAGATATTTCTCCTGCATGAAGAGTTCCAAAGACCTGTTGAAAAATCCGCGTTGACAGAATGAGCCGGCACCTGTATGATATTTATGTGCTTATAGGTACTTCATTCGCACGGGAAGCTTTGAAAAACAAAGAACTATATGCTGAAATTGTGCATCACAGGCAGAAATACACCCGCCTGGGCGGCGTCAATTATAAGCTGCATAATCCAAAGACAATAAATCCTCTTCCTTCTTCCGGTACAAGTGAATTATGGAAGCAGGATTTCTTAAGGATGAAGGAGCAGATGATCTATGGGGACTCTCCGACTTATGAGGAAATGGTTGATGCCATCAGAACTTTCGTGCTGAAGCTGAATGCCTTAGATTGGGAAGTTTGTTGAATCCCTGAGCATGCACTCTTCGGTGGCTTTGCCGCCAGGAACTTCAATGGTGTTAACCAAATTGTCAGGTGCAGGATCTGGTCGACTCGTTGTGGAGGGACCGGATGACAGAGAAGTACCATCAGGAGACCGGCCGTACCCTGATCTTCCTTCACCTAACCGTTCAATACCAGAGTCTGATCCGCAGCAGATACTCCGATGAAAATACCTCATCAGGCTGACAATTCCGGCAAATGAAAGGATTTTGCCTGTTGGTGCAGGTGATGGTATTATTTAGTCAGAATATTTATATTTGAAACTGTGAATTACATTTTCTGAATCGTCAGTGTAAGGTTCGCCCGACCGAATGATTTCCTGTAGGTTAAAGAAAGATTTCAAAATACCATATCATGAAGCAAATAGTCTCCATACTGATAATCCTGACTTTGTTAAGCCTGCTCCGTTGCGGGAAAGAAGAAGAAACCAGCCGGTTTGATCTGTTAACTGCTGTCACCTGGTCCTCCGACAGCCTGCTGGTCAATGGGGCTGATGCCGGGGGTCCGGGGCAACTCCTGTATAAATTCCGGGGGGACGCTAAATTTAACAAAGACGGTACGGGAACCTTCGGAAAGTTCAACGGGACCTGGTGGTTTACCGAATCTCAGACCCAGATAGTCATTTCTTCAGATTCACTGGCTATGCCCCTGACAACAGTAATCGGAGAGCTTTCTGAACAATCGCTTAAAATAAATACCCAGGTACCCGACCTGACCAATTTTAACAACGTTCTCAAAATAAGGATGACGTTCAAAGCCAAATGAAAAGGTTATTTCCTGTATTCATGCTGCTTTTGTGCGGTATTCCTGTCGTATCCGGCGAAATCGTCAGGGGACGGGTATACGATAGCACTACCGGGGAAGGGCTGCCGGGTGCGGCTATCCTTGCGGCAAAGGATCAGGGTACCGTTTCCGGGGACGACGGGATGTACAGTTTGGTAGTTTCATCAGGGCACTTTACACTGAAATGTCATTTCTTGGGATACCACTCCGGAACCAGGGTGGTCCGGGTTAATCCGGGGGATACGGTACAAGCTGATTTTGCTCTTGTTCCTGAAGTTTCTGAAATTGAGCAGGTTGTGGTTAGCGCCAACCGGATAGAGCAGCGTGTTTCGGAGCTGACGGTATCCATGAGCATCCTGAAACCGGAGGTGGTATCTGCCAGTCATATAACAGACGCACAAGAACTTATTAACAAGTCTCCGGGCATTGAAGTGCTCGATGGACAGGCTTCGATCCGGGGAGGCAGTGGTTTCAGTTACGGAGCCGGCAGCAGGGTATTAGCCCTGATCGACGGCCTTCCGGTTCTTTCGGCCGACGCGGGGAATGTCAAGTGGAATTACCTGCCACTCGATAATATTTCCCAGGTCGAAATCATTAAGGGAGCTTCCTCGGTGGCCTATGGCTCTTCCGCTCTCAACGGAATCATCAATTTCAGAACGGCTGATCCTGCACCAAAGCCTGTAACCAGATTTTATGCCGGATCGTCCCTATATGGCACTCCTGCTACCAGAGAATGGAAATGGTGGAATTCACCGAGGTTTTTACATACCGCATCGTTTTCTCATCTTCAAAAGTTCAAAAATACCGATTTGGCATTCGGATCCCATCTTATGCTCGACAATAGTTACCGCAGGCTGAATGATGAAAATCTGGGCCGGGTAAACCTGAAGTTAAAACACAGGGATCCCAGCAGGGAGGGGCTCGTGTACGGGCTCGCCCTCAATGCCGGAGCCTCGGGTAAAACCGATTTTGTAATCTGGGAAAATGCTGCCACCGGAGCCCTCAGGCAGGATGAGAGTACAGCTATCAAAATCAGGGGCTCTTTCCTGACCCTTGATCCCTTCATGAGTTTCCGGAAAGGGGAGAAACAGAGGCATGACCTGAAGACCCGGATACAGTTCTCAGACAATTATTATCCTGAATCGAGCCAGAATAACAGCCGTGGATTGAATTTATACGGTGAATACCAGTATGTTAACCAACTTACAGAGTGGGTGAACCTTATTTCTGGTTTTTCCGGAAATTTCACCCGGGTTGTTTCCCGGTTTTACGGAAATCATGACGGCATGAATTCGGGAGTGTATACCCAGGCTGAGATACTTCCTGCCGAGGGTCTCAAACTGGTTGCAGGCCTGCGCCTGGAGTACAATGTGCTGGACGGTGCAGGAGATCAGTTGGTGCCTTTGTTTCGTGCCGGCCTCAACTACCGGGTATCTGGTTATACTTTTTTGAGGGCCTCCTTTGGCCAGGGGTATCGTTACCCTTCGGTAGCAGAGAAATTTGCTGCCACAACCCTCGGTTCCGTAAAAATTTTTCCAAGTCAGCAGATACAACCCGAATCAGGATGGAACTCGGAAATCGGAATTAAGCAGGGGCTCAGGGCCGGAGCTTTGCAGGGACAGCTGGATGCGGCCCTCTTCCTCTCCCAGAATAAAGACATGATCGAATTTCTTTTCGGCATTCATGCCGATCCGGTTGATGGTCAGTTCGGTTACGGCTTCAAGGCTACCAACCGGGAAGCCTCCCGCGTTTATGGATTCGAACTGGAATATATGCTGGCAAAAACATCAGGTCGGCTTCGTTACTCTGCTACTGGCGGTTACGTATTTATGGTACCTGAAGAGATCAACCCCGTCACCTGGAAATCCACGGGAGTCATGCTGAAGTACCGGCGCCGTCATTCAGCCAGTATGAGTTTGATGGCTGCCACAGGCAGGATAGAGGCCGGAACCAGCCTCTATCTGCGCTCACGGATCCTGAGCATCGATGATGTTTTCCTGGCTGAAGAGACCCGGGAAACCATTCTTCCCGGTTTTTTCGACTATTGGAATACACACCATACCGGATATTTCCTCATGGATCTGAATGCCGGCTATGCTGTTTCCCCGCAAATCAAGGTTTCTGTGGTCGTAAAGAATTTCACCAATACCGAATACTTGGGCAGACCGGGTGATATCCAGCCTCCCAGGAGTTTCAGTTTGCGGTTGGGAGCTGAAATATGACGCCCGGTGAGTGCAAGGGGGCAGCGAACAAAACTCAAAAATAATCCTTGACGGGTCCGGATGACCTTCTGTTCTGAAGCCTGGAGTTTCAATAACGTCGGGTTCCTGCCGGAGACGACCTGGGGTTTTTACCCTTGATCGAGTTGTCAGTTTTTGTTAACATCCTGTTAATTTTGTAGTTATTGTTGAAATTAAAGCTAAATTTCGCGCCTTAACTGTTAATTGTGTATCCATTATGATGCGAATTGAAAGACCTGGATTTTTACTGAAAGGAACCTGTTCCCTGGTTATTTTGCTTATGTATGCCGGCTCTGTATTACAGGCTCAGGTAGCTACCCGATGGAGAGGGATTCACGGCAACGGTATCTACGACGAAACCGGACTGCTCCCCTCGTGGCCGGAAAGCGGCCCCCAGATTCTCTGGTCGTATGAGAGTCTTGGTACCGGGTTTTCTTCTCCTGTTGTTGTGAACGACCGGATCTATATTTCCGGTATGGAGGATACAACCGGATATGTCTACGCTTTATCGAACGATGGAAAGCTCTTGTGGAAATCGGCTTACGGCACCGAATTCTTTGATAGTTACCCGGGATCCCGCAGCACACCGGTAATTGCCGGTGACCTGCTTTACCAGTGTTCGGGCAAGGGATTGATTACCTGCATGGAAACGGCCGGGGGTAAAGTACGGTGGAGAAAGGACATGGTTGCGGCATTTGGCGGCAGGATCCTGCAATGGGGTTATACCGAGACTTTCGTCGTTGACGGGGATAAAATATACGCAACTCCCGGGGGGCCGGATCATGCAGTGGTCGCCCTGAACCGTTTTACCGGTGATCTGCTCTGGACCACCAGGGCGCTGGGCGAACTTTCTGCCTATTGTACTCCGCTGCTGGTCAAAATTCCGGGCCGGACCTTGCTGGTCACCCATCTTGATTCGCACATCATTGGAGTGGATGCCGTTTCGGGGAAGCTTCTCTGGACCTATCCCCACCCGAATCAGTGGAGCGTGCATGCCAACACTCCGATTTACCACGATGGGGCTGTGTTTTGCTTCAGCGGTTACGGCCAGGGCGGGGTAAAGCTGAAATTATCAGCCGATGGTTCTGCCATTACCCGGGAGTGGGCAACCCCAACCATGGATAACCGGATCGGAGGTGCTGTTCTCATCAATGGGACCCTCTATGGTTCGGGAGATAAAAACCGCTTCTGGATGGCCCTGGATTGGAAAACCGGTGAGGTAAAATACCAGGTCCCGGGATTGGCCAATGGAACAGTCGTTTATGCTGATGGCCGGTTGTTTGGTTATACCGACAGGGGTGAGTTATTCATGGCAAAGGCAGACCCCGGCGGCTTTGATGTGACTTCCAAAACCCGTGTTACTCTCGGAACCGCACAGCACTGGGCTCATCCCGTCATTGACCGGGGTCGTCTTCTGATCCGGCACGGAAATGCCCTGATAGCTTATAAAATTAAGTGAACAGCCCAATCCCGTTTATCCGGCAGGTCTTTGGATTGGTGTGTAGTGGCCTTATCCGAAGGTGACGGGATTCCTTCTAATCTGCAAATCCTGCCTTAGTTGCAGGGCAGGTAAGTGCCGGATATTGCTTTCTGAAGTACCGGGGTGGGCAGGAAGGAACCGTGAAGACTGGGAAAAAGTCTGAATTGAAAAATGGATCAGAACCGGATACCGAGAATCGTACTGGGGGGCTTGACAATCTTGTCTGCCTTCTGGCTGCTGTGGTGGCTTTTATCTGATCCGGGCAGGGACCTGGATCTCCGGCTTCCCGGTATGGATCAGCGGGGTGGCAGCACCGGCTCAGGCGATTCGGTAATCATTGGTTCCCTTTTTAAACGCTTCGAAACTGCGTACACACCCCTGTCAGAAAACTGGCCCAGATTCAGGGGTGCCGGTTTCGACAATATCTCGCGTTCCTCTTTTTCCCTGATAGAACAATTCGCTCCTACAGGCCCTGATATCGTTTGGACTGCTACCCTGGGAGAAGGCCATTCAGGGGCAGCGATCTTTGGTGGCCAGGTTTATATCCTCGATTATATGGAGGATCAGCATGCCGATTTCTTGCGTTGCTTTGCCCTGACTTCAGGAAAAGAGCTCTGGCGCAGAGGATATAAAGTCAGTGTCAAGCGAAACCATGGCATGTCACGCACGGTGCCGGCAGTCACCGACAGCTTCATCGTGACGATCGGCCCCCGCTGTCATGTGATGTGCCTCGAACGTACAACCGGCAACTTCCTGTGGGGTATCGACGTGGAAAAGGAATACCAGTCGGAAGTGCCCTTATGGTATACCGGTCAGTGTCCTCTGATCGATGGTACCGAAGCTGTCATTGCCACCGGGGGAAAAGCCCTGATGATCGGTGTAGACCTGGCCACAGGCCGTAAAACTTGGGAAACACCCAACCCGGGCAATTGGAAGATGTCGCATTCCTCCGTGATGCCTTATGTCTTTGAAGGGGAAAAAATGTATGTGTACAGTGCCGTTGGCGGCATGGCAGGAATTGCAGCCTCGGGTCCCCGCAAAGGTGAAATCCTGTGGGAGACTTCCGACTGGAATAAATCGGTCGTTGCCCCTTCTCCCGTATGCATGCCCGACGGCAGGATTTTTATTACTGCCGGTTATGGTGCCGGCAGCATGATGCTCCGGCTTACCAGGGACAACGACCGATTTACCGTTACAACCCTGGACCACTATAAGCCATCCGAGGGTCTGGCCTCTGAACAACAGACCCCCCTGTTGTGGAATGGTCATCTTTTTGCCGTCCTTCCCAAAGATGGCGGTGCCCTGAGAAACCAAATGGTCTGCGTCAATCCCTCCGATCCCCGGAAAATGGTCTGGTCAAGCGGCTCCGATAAACGCTTCGGCCTCGGACCCTATTTTATGGCAGATCAGAAAATATTCCTGTTGCATGAGAACGGAACCCTTTACATCCTGAAACCTTCGCTTGAAGGGTATTCTGAACTGGACAAGGCCACAGTGATACCAGAAGGATACGACGCCTGGGCCCCCCTGGCATCCGCCGATGGATACTTTGTACTGAGAGATTCCAAAACCCTGGTTTGCATCAATATGAGAAAATAATATGAAACGAGCATGGCGAGCCCGCCACACTTGTGTGCCGAAGCACTTCGGTGCGCAGGTACAAAAGTTGATGGATATATTTCCCATGCGAGGTACACGGAAATGAAAAGCTGAATGAACCATTCAGCTACATATAATTGAATATCAGAATATTAACATAAATATATACGAGTGAATAATAAAAAGGTTACCCTGTTTCTTGGACTGCTCGCTGTCGTCATCCTTGGAGTGATCGTGACCGATTTTCTCTCCACAAGACCCGAAAGACTTCCCGACAACCCCTATAAACTCGAATCGGAAGTCCTTGACAGGGTAGACCCTGACATGATCCTTTACCGCGAAACCAGAAACTTCCGCCTTCCCCTGCAAAGTCTTACCGGAATCTCCTGTCTGGGCGACAAATTGTATGTTGCAGGTGATGATAGAATCCTGGTTCTGGACAGGCGGGGAAATCTCCTTTTGAACAAACCGGTGGAATGTAAGCCCTTATCCGTAAAAGCAACTACCGGCAAGATCTACCTTGGGGCAGCAGGGCTTTTGGCCGTCCTGGACTCAGCAGCTAACGTCCTTTCACTTTCAGACGGTTTTGACGTCGAGACCATTCTTACATCGGTTGATGCATCAGGAGAATACGTCTTTGCGGCCGATGCCGGTAAACGGGTGGTTTACCGGCTGGATGCCGGCGGCACCAAACAGCTGGAATTCGATGGCCTGTCCGGTAACGATGGGAATCACGGGTTTATAATTCCCAGTCCCTGTTTCGATCTTGCTCTGAATATGTTCGGTGAATTGTGGGTAGCCAACCCGGGTAAGCATACCCTTGAGAATTACTCCCCGGAGGGGCAACTGAGGGGTTGGTGGAAAAATGCGGCTAATGATATCAAAGGCTTTAGCGGGTGCTGCAATCCTGCCCATTTTACTTTCCTTCCAAATGGAAATTTTATTACCAGCGAAAAAGGGATTATCCGAATCAAAGAATACAAACCGTCGGGAGAGTTGGTTGGTGTGGTGGCTCCTTCATCCCTGTTTACTCAGGGAGGCCATGCCCCTGATGTTGCTTGCGACGAACAGGGAAGGGTTTATGCCCTTGATCCGGAGAGAAGGATGATCCGTGTCTTTGAAAGGAAATGAGTATGCAGAGAAGAAGATTTATTCAGCAGGGCAGCCGGCTGGTCTTGTTAGGAAGCCTGGCCGCAATGACGGGCTATCTGGCTCTGACAGACAAGATCGGGAGCCGGCGTGGTTGTAGTGGTAAGTTGGCTTGTGAGCGATGCAGCCAGCGCGTGGGGTGCGGTCGTGTATGGGATGATAAGTTGAAAAAGCATGGAAAACGAAAAGGTTAAGACCCGCAGGGAATTTATCCGGAGTGGCGGGAGGCTCTCTCTGGCCCTGGCGCTGGGTGGCATTGCCGGCCTGGCAACTTCGGGAATGACCAGGGATAAATGGGTCTGGCAGATCGATCCTTTTAAGTGTACCCAGTGCGGCCGGTGCGCCACCGACTGTGTTCTTTCTCCTTCAGCGGTTAAATGTGTCCATGCCTACGACCTCTGCGGTTATTGTGACCTCTGCGGTGGGTATTTCCTTCCCGGGACCTCCGACCTGAACACCGGCGCCGAAAACCAGTTGTGTCCCACTTCTGCCATTATCCGGCGGTATATCGAGGAACCCTATTTTGAATACGTTATCGTTGAAGATCTGTGTGTCGGTTGCGCCAAGTGTGTCAAAGGATGTTCTTCCTTTGGAAACGGCTCCCTGCATCTGCAAATCATGCACGACCTGTGCAAAAACTGCAACCAGTGTGCCATTGCCCGGGTTTGTCCGAGTGAGGCCATTCAGAGGGTCAAAGCTTCTGATGCTTACCGGGTAAAGGGAAGTTTTACAAATGATAACGGATAAGGAGATTCAAAATGCCCAGATTGATAACGATACTCCTGATTTTTACCTGCCTGTTGTGGTCGCTTGACGGGGCCTCCCAGCAACAGCGGTTTCCCAAACCGGAATTTGAGTCGGGATATGTCCAGCCCGACCCCGAAACCCCTGCTCCCAGACTGGTAGCCCTGGAGTACCTGGATGTTGCTGTTCTTCTTCTGGTGTTGTCTTTGGCAACCTGGTCGGTTCTGGCGAAAAGATCAAGGCATGGGATTGTCTGGCTTTCACTTTTTTCCCTCGTCTATTTTGGTTTTTACCGCGACGGCTGTATCTGCAGCGTGGGATCGCTCCAGAATGTGGCTCTGGCTCTCTCTGATTCCGGATATGCCATACCTGTTTCTGTTTTGTTGTTTTTCGTTTTGCCTTTGGTATTCAGCCTTTTCTTCGGGAGGGTATTTTGTGCTGCTGCCTGCCCCCTTGGCGTCATCCAGGACCTTGTAGTCGTTAAGAATATCACCGTTGCCCCCTGGCTCAGGAAAACCCTTGGTTTAATACCCTATGTCTACCTTGCCCTTGCCCTCTTATTTGCTGCTACCGGCACCGATTTCATCATCTGCCGGTACGATCCCTTTGTGGGGATCTATCGGTTGAATGCACCCTACATGATGATCATCCTGGGGGCCGCCTTCCTGATCATGGGGATTTTTGTAGGACGGCCCTATTGCCGCTTTGTTTGTCCTTACGGGGTTTTACTCCGGTGGGCTTCCAAAGTTTCCCGCTGGCATATGACCATCACCCCTGCCCAATGTATAGGATGCAAACTGTGTACGACCTCCTGTCCTTTTGATGCCATTGATCACCCCACCGATCCTAAAGTTATCAAAAGCTCCCGCAACGAAACCCGCCATTTTTTGCTCCTTGCCGTGCTGATTCCTGTGTGGATGGCAGCAGGTGGTTTTGCCGGCTATCAGGTCCATGGTTGGCTGGCACGGGCCCACCCCGATGTGTACCTGGCTGAATTGCTGATCGCCCGGCCCGAGGTGAAAAACGATGCTTCAAACCTCGATGTCCAGACCTTCCTTAGTTCAGGAAAAACCATGGAAGTACTGGTGGAAGAAGCCAAGACTATCCGCGGGAAATTCCGCACCGGATCGACCGTTGCCGGTGCCTTCCTTGGCCTTGTTATAGGGTTGATGCTTCTTAATCAGTTGATATTCAGAAGAAATACAGATTATCAACCCAACCGGGGTGATTGCTTCAGTTGCGGACGATGTATGGACTATTGCCCGGTTAAAAAGGAATAAACCCACCAACGAATTTTCGGCTATGACCAAGGATAACCAATTGAAAATTTGGCAGTATACTGAAACGGTTACCGGCATTTTTTGCCTGATCGTTGCACTTCTTTTGCTGCTCAATTTCTGGCAGATCCGCAAGTATGATCCGCTGGAATCCAAATCCCTGCAGCAGCTTATTCAGAGGCTTTCGGAGTCTCCCGGGGATGAGTCCTTGAAACAGGATATCAGGAGCCTGGATCTGCTGGCGCGTAAGGCCTATTTTACCAGTCGGTGGCAAGTACGGACCGGCAGTCATCTGCTACTTTTCGGAGCACTCCTTTTTGTGCTTGCCGTGCGAATGAGGCACACCCTGACATCGGCTATTTCGATACCCGGACAGGAGGCTTCGGATGAGTTGAAAGGCAGACGCTATGCTCGAAGGGGAATTCTGGTGACAGGTGTTGTACTGTTGCTGGGGGCTCTGGCTGCTTCGCTTGCAACCGACAATTACCTGGATTCATTCGGGGGGGAGGATGAACCGGTGTCCGCGGTGGCCACAGATCCGTCGGTAGAGGTAATAGATGTGGGTGCTGTTCCGGAATCAATTCCTGCCGACACCCCGGCTTCTGCCGATACGGCTTCGCTTCAAATGGCTGCAACATCGCCTGCCGATTCGGTGTCCAGTCCGGCTGAAGCTTCCCCTCCGGATGCTTCCCTGGTCAGGGCCAATTATCCTTCATTCAGGGGGCCGTTCGGAAACGGTGTTTCCGGATTTACCAACATTCCCGTCGATTTTGATGGCCCATCAGGGAAAAATATTCGCTGGAAGGTTGCTGTGCCACTGCCTGGGTATAATTCCCCGGTAATATGGGGCGATAAATTGTTTGTTTCGGGTGCCAGCGCCCAGAAACGGGAGGTATATTGTTTTGACCGTTATGGAGGTAAGCTTCTTTGGAGTGCCCCTGTTGACCAAATCCCGGGAAGCCCGGCAACCTCTCCGAAAACCACCGACGACACAGGGCTGGCAGCTCCTTCGGTAACCACCGACGGTATCCGGGTGTATGCCCTTTTTGGCAACGGCGACATTATCGCCCTCGATATGAACGGAACCCGTATGTGGGCGCGGAATCTGGGAGTTCCCGACAACCATTACGGCCATTCCTCCTCATTGCTGGTATGGAAGAATCTGTTATATATCCAGTACGACACCAACCAAAGCAGGAAACTGATGGCTTTGACCACTACGTCGGGGCAGACAGCCTGGGAAACCAGCCGCAATGTCAAGGTCTCCTGGGCCAGTCCCATTCTGGCCCGTGTGGGAGGCAACTACCAGGTGATCCTTTCGGCCGATCCCCTGGTGGCAGGGTACGATGCTGCCACAGGCCGTCAGATATGGGCGGTAGAAGCTATGATGGGGGAGGTGGGACCCTCTCCGGCCTTTGGCGAAGGATTGGTTTTTGCCGCCAATGAATATGCAAGGCTGGCAGCCATTGATCCTGCCGACGGCCGTATTGTCTGGGAACAGGATGAGTATCTCCCCGAAGTCGCCAGTCCGGTGGTTTCCTCAGGGCTCCTGTTTGTGGCTACCAGTTATGGTGTTCTGGCCTGCTATGAGGCCCTGACAGGAGTGAAACTCTGGGAACACGACGGCGGAGTGGGTTATTATTCCTCTCCGGTGATTACCGACGGAAAACTATTCCTCTTTGATACCGGAGGGCATCTTTCGGTCTTCGCCCTCAGCAGGGAAAAAACCCTGCTCTCCGAGGCCAATCTGGGAACAAAGGTTACTTCTACCCCTGCCTTTGCCAACGGGCGGATGTATGTCAGAACCGCCGGAACCCTCTGGTGTATCGGCCAATAACCAGGATGAATTCTTAATACAAAATGAGTTGAATGGCTTTCACCAGGGAAGAATACAATAAAGTCGATGAGATCCTGTTCGAAAAAGGCAGGGAGAAAACCTCGCTGATCCCGGTATTACAGGCTATTCAGAAGGAGTTTCATTTCCTTCCCGGCGATGCGTTGCGTTATGTCAGTGAGCATAGCGAGATGACAGCAGCCGACATTACTGGGGTTGCCAGTTTTTATTCCCAGTTCAGGTTGACACCTTCCGGCAGGCATACGGTCAGAGTATGTGTCGGAACGGCCTGTCATGTGAAGGGGTCTGCCCAGGTCCACGATGCCTTCATGCGAAAGTTCAAGTTACAGTCAGGGCAGCATACCAATGCGGAGGGGACCTATTCCCTCGAAAAAGTAAGTTGCCTGGGATGCTGTACCCTGGCACCGGTGGTCCAGATTGACCAGATAACCTATGGGCATGTGGCCACAGGCCAGGTGGATGCCATCATTGCCGATTTCGAGGCACAGTCAGGTAAAAAACCTGAACGGCAGTTCCGCAAGGCAGACGGAACAGAAATGAAAGGAGAGATCCGTATAGGCCTGGGGTCCTGCTGTGTGGCCAGCGGAAGCGATGAAATACGCAAAGCGGTCGAGCAGGTGGTAAACGACAACCGGTTACCGGTGAGGTTGAAACATGTAGGTTGTGTGGGCATGTGCCACCAGGTACCCCTGGTGGAAATCGTACCCGCAGTGGGGGAAACCGTGCTCTACTCCAGGGTGAAACCGGAAGATGTCAGGGATATAGTAAACCGTCATTTCAAATCATCCGGTTTGCTGACAAGGTTGAAAACCCTGGTCCTGGATACAGCAGAATATATCCAGACCGATGCCAAGTGGGAGGGCGTTGAGCGGTATGCGCTGGATGTGCGCGACAAACCGGTCAGTTCATTCCTGGGCAAGCAGATACCCATAGCCACTGAATTCAGGGGAATGATTAACCCCCTCGACCTGGAGGATTACCGGAAAAGGGGAGGTTTTACTGCTCTGAACAGGGTATTGCTCCGGATGACCCCCGGGGAGGTCATCGCCGAGGTTAAAAAAAGTCATATCCGGGGGCGGGGAGGTGCTGGGTTCCCGACAGGACTGAAATGGGAACTGGTAGCCCGGCACCAGGCTGCCACTAAATATGTGATTTGCAATGGCGATGAAGGCGATCCGGGGGCCTTCATGGACCGGATGTTGCTGGAATCTTATCCTTACCGGGTTATCGAAGGCATGACCATCAGTGCTTATGCCACCGGAGCTTCGGAGGGTTATTTTTACATCCGTGCTGAATACCCGCTGGCTGTCCGCAGAATCCGGGAAGCCCTTCGCATTTGTATCGAAAACAACCTGCTGGGCGATCGGATCCTGGGATCGGAGTTCAGTTTTCATGTGAGGATTTACGAGGGGGCCGGAGCATTTGTCTGTGGCGAGGAGACCGCCCTTATAGAGTCCTTGCAGGGGAAGCGTGGTTTCCCCCATATCCGTCCTCCCTTTCCTGCTGATAAAGGATATTTGGGACAGCCTACGCTGGTGAACAATGTGGAGACCCTGGCACAGATATCCTATATTATCCGTGAAGGTGCTGACAGGTTCAGTGCCATCGGTACTGAACACAGCAAAGGCACCAAGGTCTTTGCGCTGGCCGGAAAGGTGGTCAGGGGAGGACTGATTGAGGTTCCCATGGGGACAACCATCCGGCAGGTAATATATGACATCGGAGGGGGCATCGCCAACGGCCGGCAGTTCAAAGCCGTCCAGATAGGAGGCCCTTCCGGCGGTTGTATCCCGGCGGCTCTGGCCGAAACTC
This sequence comes from uncultured Prolixibacteraceae bacterium, assembly GCA_964650525.1. Taxonomy (GTDB): domain Bacteria; phylum Bacteroidota; class Bacteroidia; order Bacteroidales; family Prolixibacteraceae; genus UBA1413. The sequence goes on along the minus strand of CAZYUA010000011.1, from coordinate 96,690 downwards.
CTATCGACTACGAATCGCTGAACAAAATGGGAGCCATGATGGGCTCAGGAGGATTGGTCGCACTGGATGATACCGACTGCATGGTAGACATGGCCCGGTTTTTCCTGGCTTTTACCCAGCATGAATCGTGCGGGAAATGTACCTTCTGCAGAATTGGAACCCGCCGGATGCTGGACATTCTGGAAAACCTGACCCACGGAAAATCTGGGAAGAAGGAGCTCGAGGAACTCGAAAAACTGGCTCTTTGGACACAAAAGGGGAGTCTCTGCGGACTGGGAAAAACGGCCCCCAACCCGGTATTGAGTACCCTGAAGTATTTCAGGGAGGAGTATGAAGCCCACCTGCTGGGCATTTGTCCCACCGGGAAATGTACCGGACTGACCACCTATTCTGTAAATGACAAGTGCATTGGGTGCACCCTCTGTTTTCAGGCTTGTCCGGTGGATGCCATTCCTTTCACCCCGCATGAGCAGCACCGCATCAACAGCGAAATATGTATCCGTTGTGATGCCTGCCGTACAGCATGTCCTGTAAACGCAATTGATGTAAAATGACGGTAAAACTGAGAATAGACGGGCGGGAAGTGGAAGTGGCTGCCGGGACGTCGGTAATGAAAGCCGCACTGGTCGCCGGAGTGCGGATTCCTGCTCTCTGCTGGGACGATGAGTTGGATCATTTCACCTCTTGCATGCTTTGTCTCGTAAAAGACCACCAGGCGGGGAAGCTTTTTCCCTCCTGTTCCGTTGTTGCTGCCCCGGGAATGGAAATCATCACGGAAGATGAAGAGATCCGGGAAGCAAGGCAGACAGCCCTGGAACTGCTGCTCAGCGACCACTTGGGTGATTGTGAAGCTCCCTGCCAGGTAGCCTGCCCTGCCCATATGAACATTCCTTTGATGAACCGGCTGATCGCATCCGGGTTATGGGAAGAAGCACTCCGGATGGTAAAAAGAGACATTGCTTTGCCTGCGGTACTGGGGAGAATCTGTCCGGCACCCTGCGAAGGGGCCTGTCACCGGAAAACAGTAGATGAACCGGTCTCCATATGCCTGCTGAAGAGGGCTGTGGCCGATCATAGCGACCTGCATCCTTATCCGCCGGCACCTATGGGCGGGAAAACTGCGGCCATTATCGGGGCCGGACCGGCCGGTTTGGCCGCAGCCTACTACCTGCGGCTTAAAGGGATTGCCCCGACTCTCTTCGATAAGGATGACAAGCCCGGAGGACTCCTCAGAAGCGCCATTGCGAAAGAGATGTTGCCTCCGGAAGTCCTGGACCGCGAGATTCTTTCCCTATTGAACACCGGAATCCTATTCAGGGGAAATACCCCCGTAGATGACCGAATGTTTGACCAGTTGAAAGAAACCTTTGATGCCATCGTCGTTGCCACAGGCTCCCTTAACGATCTCACCAAATCGTTCCAGCTAAAAGGTACAGAGAAGGGTATGGAAGTGACCCGCAATGGGTACGAAACTTCTGAAAAGGGTATCTTTGCCGTAGGAGCTGTCCTCCGGGCCTCCCGTTTGGCAGTCCGTTCTGTGGGCCAGGGTAAAGAGGTGGCTTTTTCTGTGCTTCAGTACCTCCATGGAGAGGCTGTCACGGGAGAAAAACAGCTTTTTAACTCCCGTTTCGGAAAACTGCTTCCGCCTGAACTGGAAGAGTACCTCAAGGAGTCAGCAGCAGGGCGGCGCCTGATACCCCAACAGGTTCTGTCCGGATTCTCCCGCGGGGAAGCGATCGCCGAAGCGCGCCGCTGCATGCACTGTGATTGTCGCGGTGCCGAAACCTGCAAACTGAGGCTACTCTCTGACCAGTACAAGGCAGAGCAGCGCCGGTTCCTCTCCAGTCCCCGAAAAATCATTACGAAAAACTTCAGTGGTACCACCGTGGTGTATGAACCTCAGAAATGCATCCGGTGCGGCATATGTGTCAGGTTAACCGGGAAATACCGCGAAAAACTGGGTTTGACCTATATAGGCCGGGGATTCGACATTATCATTGGCATTCCTTTTGATGAGTCGGTCGACCGGGCTTTGGCTGAAACTGCTGAACGCGTGGTAAAAGCATGTCCGACCGGTGCCCTTGAAACTAAATAAAACCATCATGAAATTGTTGCAAACCCTGCTGTTTTTGCTCTTCCTGTCTCTGATGGGGTCAGCCCAGGATCCGGGTTGCTGGCCGTTGTTCCGGGGAAACCAGAGGCTCACCGGCACTGTATCAGCCAACATTCCCGACACTCCCGACCTCTTGTGGAACTTTAACACAGGCAGCATGATCAAATCGTCTCCTGTTGTTTGCCAGAATATCATCATTGTCGGCTCCACCGATGGCGTAGTGTATGCGCTCAGCCCGGAAGGGAAAAAGCTATGGCAATGCAAAACTTCAAACAGCATTGAAGCCTCTGCCCTGATTCTCAATGGAAAAGTGTATATCGGCAACCTGGATGGAATTCTTTATGCCCTCGACCTGTTTTCGGGAAAGAAAATCTGGGAGTATCACACCGAAAACCAGATCATAGGTTCGGCAAACTGGTATCAAACCGGAGATAAAATTAGCCTGCTGGTTGGGAGTTACGATTACTATTTGCATTGTGTGGATGCCGCGAGTGGTAAAGCAAAATGGAAATATGAGTCTGACAACTACATCAATGGTGCAGCCAGTTGCCAGGGCGGGCAGGCAATCTTCGGGGGTTGCGATGGTTTCCTGCATCTGGTGGACATCGGAACCGGCCGGGCAGTAAAAAAAATCAATGTCGCAACGTACATTGCCGGTTCAGTGGTCGTTGAGGGTACCAAAGCCTGGGTTGGAGATTACGATGGGAAATTCTCGATGGTCGATTTATCCACAGGGGCAATATCCTGGACCTGGGACGATCCGTCAGTTAAACTCCCCTTTGTGTCTTCCCCTGCACTGGCCGGAAGTTATGTTCTTTCTGCCAATCACGACAAAAATGTCTATTGTTATCATAAAGAAACGGGCAGAAAAATCTGGAATTTCAATACAGGCAGCAGGGTGGAAGCTTCTCCCGTAATTGCAGGGAAAAAGGTCGTTGCTGCCAACATGCGGGGAGACCTGTTTATTCTGAACCTGGCAGATGGCAAACCTCTCTGGCAATATGAGATCGGATCGGCCATCATCAGCAATCCTGCAGTAACCGGCGACAAAATTATCATAGGAGCCGGTGATGGTGTGGTTTATTGTTTCGGAACAAAAAAGAAAAAATGAATATAATCCAGATTATTCCGGGTTCAGGAGGCTCTTTTTATTGCGGCAATTGTTTACGCGACAGCAAAATTGTCGATGCCCTGAAGAAAACCGGCCACCAGGTGGTGAAAATTCCCATGTATCTTCCCCTGTTTGCCGATGAACACGACATTTCGCGCAATATCCCGGTGTTCTACGGAGCTGTAAGCATTTACCTGAAACAGGTTTTCCCCGTTTTCCGGAACGCTCCGCAATGGTTTGACCGGATTTTGAATTCCAGGGTATTCATGAAACTGGCAGCCTCCATGTCGGGTTCAACCAACGCCAAAGGCCTCGATGAAATGACGGTCTCGATGCTGGAAGGAGAAGAGGGAAGACAAAAAGAGGAATTGGAAAAACTCGTGGATTGGATGAGCCTTCATTGCCACCCGGATGTGGTTCATCTCTCCAATGCCTTGTTGCTGGGGTTGGCTCACCGGATCCGGGAGAGACTGAAAGTCCCGGTGGTTTGTTCGCTGCAGGACGAGGATGTATGGGTAGATGTGATGGAGCCGCAACAAAGAGACCGGATATGGCGGCTGATTCATGAAAAAGCCTCTGATGTGGATGCTTTCATTGCGGTAAGTCATTACTTTGGAAAGGTTATGCAGGAAAAAATCGGGATCCCGGCGGAAAAGATCTTCCCGGTCTATCTGGGCGTCGATCCCCTCGAATATGAATGGATTCCTTCGGATGAAAAACAAAGGAATATAGGCTATTTGTCCAGGATGTGTCACGAAAATGGACTGGATATCCTTGTAGAAGCCTTTATTCTTTTGAAGCAGAAACCCGGTTTTGAAGATGTCAATCTTATGATTACCGGGGGATCCACGGCTGCCGACAACCGGTTTCTCAGGAGGCTCAGACGCCGTATAGCTTCGGCCGGGATGGAGGGTAACGTCATTTTTCATGACGACTTTGACGGGGAGGGCAGAAGGGAGTTTTTCAGGAAGACAGCCATAGCTTCTGTTCCTGTGCGCAACGGGGAAGCCTTCGGGATGTATCTGGCCGAACTAATGGCATCGGGGATCCCTATTGTTCAGCCTGCTTTGGGAGCTTTCCCTGAAATTATCCGCGAGTCTGGAGGGGGTGTGACCTATGCCCCCAATACCCCGGAAAGGCTGGCGCAGGCCTGGATAGAAATCTTATCCGGTAAGGATCGTTTGGCGGCCTTGAGCCGTCAAGCCAGGGCCGGGGTTGAAGAAAAATTCAACATTCGTATTCATGCCCTGGAAATGGTTAAGGTATACGAACAAACCATCAATAAGAGAGCGAATGCTATTGACATTGGATAGGGTCATCAAAGGCTATGGCTCTCCTGGGAGCCCTGCCTACCGGGAGGTACTTTCCGGCCTGTGCTGGCAACTGGAGGCAGGATCCAGGGTCGCCATTGTCGGGCGCAGCGGCAGTGGTAAAACCACGCTCCTGAACCTGATCGGAACCCTCGACAGGCCCGATGCCGGTACTGTTCTCTTCAACGGCCGGGATACCGGACGCTTGTCAGGCAATGAACTGGCGTTGTTCCGCAACCGGGAACTGGGTTTTGTTTTCCAGCTTCATCACCTGCTTCCACAGTGTACCCTGCTTGAAAACGTTCTGCTTCCGTTGCTGGCCTTCAAAAATAAAGTCACAGCAGAAGAAAAGGACTGGGCTGAGCATCTGCTCGAAAAAACCGGGATTTGGAACCAACGGTTTCAAAAACCCGGTGAGATGTCGGGTGGTGAGTGCCAGCGGGCTGCTGTAGTCCGGGCCATGATCACCAAGCCAAGCCTGATACTGGCTGATGAGCCTACCGGTGCCCTGGATGACCGGAATGCTTCCACGCTTTCCGGCCTGCTCATCGACTTAAGTATCGCGGGGAACACAGCCCTGGTTGTCGTCAGTCACTCTCCTGACCTCGCAGCCAAAATGGAACGGGTTTATTATCTGGATAACGGACAATTAACCTTAAGGGAATGAGATTGTTTCGTTTGGTGTGGCAAACCAGGCGCCACTATTTTATCCGTAACCTGATGGTGACCCTGGGTGTGACGGTCAGTACCGCAGTGCTTACCGGAGCCCTTATTACCGGTGATTCGGTTCGCTATAGTTTGCAAAAAGTTACCCTCGAAAGGCTGGGTTCCATTACCCACCTGATTACCGTCAAAGACCGGTATTTCAGAGCTGATTTGGCCGGCACCATTTCCGACAGCCTGGGAGTTCCCGTAGCACCGGTGATGATCCTGGAGGGATCAGCCATTTCCGGAGGAGGGGTGAACCGGGTCAACAGGGTTCAGGTAACCGGTATTGACAGCCACTTCGATGTCGTAGCTGGTTTTGACTTATCTGCATTGGTGGGTGGAGATAAGGCGGTCATCAGCGAAAATCTTGCCTTGAAGTTAGGAGTAACCACCGGAGACCCCGTGCTGGTCCGGATGGCTAAAGCCAGTGTCATACCCCTCAATACCCCCTTTGTCACAGAATCCGGGAATACGGTTCCCCTCAGGATTGTGGTTTCGGGAGTAGCCGGCAGGTCTCAGATGGGAGGCTTTAACCTTACCAACATCCAAAGCGCCCCATACAACATTTTTATTTCCCTCGACAGGCTCAACCGATTGATGGAATTGGAAGGGAGAGCCAACCGGATGCTTGTTTCCGGAGATCCGGATCCCGTAAAACTGGAGAAAGCCGTGATTGCCGGCTTTTTGCCTGAGGATGCCGGCTTGAGACTTAAAACCATCGGGCAAACCGGGGAAACGGAAATCTCGTCCGACAGGATTTTTGTGGATGAAAAGAGTACCACGGTTTTCAGTGCCCTTCCGGGTAGCCGGCCTGTGATGACCTATTTCGTCAACAGCTTGAGATCCAATAACAGGGAGGTCCCTTACTCCTTTGTTTCTTCTTTTGAGATACCCCGGATGAAGAAAGACGAGATCCTGGTCAACGAGTGGGTCGCTTCAGACCTTGACATTGCCCAGGGAGACACCCTTGTAATGGCGTATTACGAGGTAGGTGCCTTGCGGCAGGTAACAGAAAAAAAAGTTATTATGCGGGTAGGAGGGGTTGTGCCCATGACCGGAACTTTTGGCGACAGGGATTTGATGCCGCCGTTACCGGGACTTGCAGATGCAGGGCATTGCAGGGAGTGGGATGCAGGCATCCCCATCGACCTGAGCAGAATACGACAGGAGGATGAAGATTACTGGAATACCTGGCGGGGTACCCCGAAAGCCTTCATTTCTCCTGAACTTGCAGCCGAAATATGGTCAAACCGGTTTGGAAATGCCACAGCTATCCGTTTTCCGCCCGGAACAATGACCGATATCCAATTCCGTACCCTCTTCAAAAAATCCCTGACTCCCGCTGATTTTGGATTTTTCACCCAGGCAGTGAAGGAAGAGGGCATGGAAGCCGCCAGGAATGGGGTCGATTTCGGCCAGTTGTTCCTGGGGTTGAGTTTTTTCCTTCTCCTGGCTGCCGTCGTTCTCACCTCCCTGTTATTCTCACTGACCCTCGAAAACAGGAAACCCCAGATGGGAACCCTGCTACAAATGGGGTACACGCAAAAGAAAACCGCAGCTCTCCTGGCGGCAGAAGCACTGATGACCGCCCTCCCAGGCGTTTTCACCGGGTTGGTTTTGGCTTTGCTTTATGTTAGCCTGGTCATTCGATTCTTAAATTCCTTGTGGTGGGACATTGTCAGGACTCCATCGATTTATCTGAAGGCTGACTGGCTTTCGCTGGCTGCCGGATGCGCAATAAGCCTGGTGATTGCCATGGTAGCCCTGTGGATCCCCTTGCGAAGATTCCTGAAACAAAATGTTGCGGTGCTGCATAAGAACCTGGATACAGGTAGTGGTAAGGCTAACCTGAAAAACTACAAAACTGCTTCATGGCTGATGACCGGAGGTGCCGTTCTGATCCCGGTATGGCAAATGACTTCAGGACCGACCCTTCAGCCGGGACTTTTCTTTCTTTCCGGAGGTTTGTTGCTGGGGGGGCTTCTTCTGGGATTCCGGTGGCGGCAATTGGCCGGATTAAACAGGAGCCCGGAGATTGACAGGTTTGTTTCCGGCCGGCGACTGCCTGTTACCTTCCATCCGTCCAGGGATGCAGCGTTAGTTGCCCTGTTTGCCCTGGCTACCTTCCTTGTTGTGTCAACGGGGGCAAACCGAAAGGACCTGCTTTCGAAAGCCGGAACAAAAACTTCAGGTACTGGAGGGTACAGCCTCTTTGCAGAAACTGCGGTGCCGGTTTTATTCGATCTGAACGATCGCGATCGCAGAAAAACCGAAGGTCTGGACACCACATTCCGGGTAGTGCAATTTCACAAGATCCCTGCGGATGATGCCAGCTGCCTGAACCTGAACCGGGTGACCAACCCTTCTATACTGGGGGTTCAGCCTTCCTCCCTCGACGGGCGTTTCTCATTCGAAAGATTCACAAATGACGTCGATAAGCTCCATCCCTGGCTCTCACTGTCCCGGTTGCTTCCCGGCGGCCTGGTCCCTGCCATAGCCGATCAAACGGTCATCCAGTGGGGCCTGGGCTTGAAACCCGGAGATACCCTGGTCTATCAGACTGAAACAGGAACCACCCTTACCCTGAAACTGGTCGGAGGACTGGCTCCTTCGATTTTCCAAGGCCATGTGCTTATTGACAACGCGTACTTTCTGAGATCTTTCCCTTCACACAGTGGCTCTTCCATATTCCTGGTAGAAACTCCTGCCGGGGAGGAGGACAGGGTTGCCGGAGATCTCAGAAACCTGCTGCGCGACTATGGTGCAGAATTGACGCCTGCTCCCGGCAAATTGGCTGAATTCTATTCTGTCACCAATACCTATCTCTCGATTTTCCTTGTCCTGGGCGCTTTAGGCATCGCTCTGGGAACCATCGGCCTTTCTGTCGTTTTGGCCCGCTCCGTTCTCGAAAGAAAAAGGGAACTGGCCATTCTCCTGGCTACAGGGTATTCTAAAATGAAAATCTCCTGCATGTTATTCCGGCAATATGCAGTTGTGCTGGCCACAGGTGCCCTGATTGGCATGTCTTCTGCTGCTGTAGCTATCTTTCCTGGCATAAGTGCCAATAATAACCTCACGGCGCTCGCATATATCCTGGCTCTGGTTGCCGGCATTCTGCTGAATGGCTTTCTTTGGATTGCCGTCATTGCAGCATTCATGGTCAAGCCAGAGAAACTTACTCCGGCATTAAACCCGGATTAATTTTGTACGATGGCATCAATTCATGTGGTAATTCCGGATTTTTGCACCTATTCTGCCAGGCAGACCGATTTTTTTCTTTTTTAAGATTTGTAAAGGGTCTTAAACCATTTTATTTCGTAATTTTAACTGTTTAATTTTTAAGCATACAGTTATGGCAGTATTAAAAGTAATCGAGATTATGGCATCTTCGGAAAAAAGCTGGGAAGATGCAGTAAAAAATGCTGTGAAAACAGCCACAAAAACACTGAAAGGAATCCGTTCAGTGTATGTTCAGGACCAGAGTGCCGTAGTAAAAGACGACGCAGTTGTAGAATTCAGGATCAATTGTAAAATTACCTTTGAGGTATTCGATTGATATTGTTTAATTTAAAATTATTATTATGGGATTAATTTCTTTTTTGAAAAATGCCGGTGCGAAAATCTTCAACAAACCGGAAGCCGTAGAAGTAGACAAAGCTGCTTTGATCAAGAACCATATTAAAGGGTTTGGTTTTAACACCGATGAGGTCACTGTTCAGGTAGATGATGATGTGGTTATCCTGACAGGCAAGGTTGACACCATTGCCAATAAGAACAAAATCGTTGTGGCGGCGGGAAATGTCGAAGGCATCGCAAGGGTGGAAGACCGGCTGGCCATATTGCCGGTAGGTGGTGAAATTCCTGTCATTCCACCGGATGAGCCTGAAAAACAGTTCTATACGGTAGTGGCAGGTGATACCCTTGGAAAAATTGCCAGGCATTTTTATGGTAATCCAGCCAAATACCCGGTTATTTTTGAGGCTAACACCCCGATGCTTACGCACCCGGATAAGATATACCCGGGCCAGGTACTTGTCATTCCACCGATTGAATAAACGGGCATAAGCCTGTCGTCAGGTTTATTATATAGGAATCCTCTCATCTGTGATTATTGATCCTGATGAGGGGATTCTTTTTGATTTTGGTTCCCGTGTTGTTCTGTTGATTGATGTGCCTTGTCGGAAGACAGAAACCTCTTGTTCTCCGGGCATGACAGTGTCAACAATAAATAGGTACTTTAGCAGTCTCAAAATTTAATCTTACAGATCATGATGAACAGGTTTAAAACTTTTGGATTGATGGCGATCCTGACGTTTTTGTTTTTGTTTATCGGAGGAGTCCTTGGTGGCCGGAGCGGGATGATTGTTGCCCTGGTTTTTGCGGGGGCTGCCAATTTTATCAGTTATTATTTCAGTGATAAGCTGGTACTGAAGGCATACAGGGCTCAGGAGCTTCCGTCCGGGCACAGGGTAACCAGGATAGTTGCCCGTCTGGCTGAAAAAGCGGGGATGCCGATGCCCAAAGTATTTATCCTGGACCAGGACCAGCCCAATGCTTTTGCAACGGGCAGAAATCCTGAGCATGCAGCGGTGGCAGTGACCAGAGGCCTGGCTGACCATATGAACGATGATGAGTTGTCGGGAGTGCTGGCCCATGAGCTGGGGCATATTGCAAACCGTGATATACTCACGGGAACCATTGCTGCAACACTTGCCGGGGCCATCTCTTACCTGGGGTATTCCACACGGTTCGGAATGGGAAACCGGAGCAGCAGTCGGGGAGGGAATATCCTGTTTTTCCTTTTGGCCATGATTCTTGCCCCCCTGGCTGCCTCGCTGATCAGAATGGCCATTTCAAGGACCAGGGAATACAAGGCAGACGAATTTGGCGCCAGGGTAAGCGGTAATCCCCTCTTTCTGGGAAATGCCCTCGCAAAACTGGATACCTGGAGTAAACAGATACCCATGAACGGAAATCCCGCCTCTTCTCATATGTTCATCGTCTATCCCTTTTCGGGCGACTCCCTGTCCCGGCTATTCAGCACCCACCCCCCGATCAGGGAAAGAATTAGTCGCTTGAAAGAAATGGCAGGCAGGTAACCTGTCACATGCACCCGGCAAGTAGACATTCTCTGATCGACCACAGGCCAGAGGCCCACTCAAAAGCAGGTTTTGCCGACAGCTACCGCTGCGGGCACAAAAAATCAGCTATGATGTCTGATCATAGCTGATGTATGCCGGAATAAATTCTCTGCAAGCAGGGTTATCCGATTACCGACCAGGAGAGGATTATCTTCTCTTCTTCAGTAGTTTCCCGAGAAACGACATGCCCATATTGGCGATGTCGTCAGCAACGCTCCCGTCGTTATCACGATCCAGGATCTGATTGATCATCCCCTGTGATTTTTTTGTTTGCCCGGTCCCGGATTGGAGCACCGATCCGAGGATATCGCCGATGACATTTCCGCCTGAGGCACCGCTACCCAAATTGCCGGTCAGTTTCTTTCCCAGGTAGCCCATCACAATGGGGGCTGCCATTTCCAGAATCTTCCCTGCAGCAGATTTGTCTACACCGGTGTCTTTGCTGATGTACTGTTCCACATTCTGGCGCTTTTCGCCCAAAACATGCTTCAGAATGCCCGCACCGTTGGCAATCTCAGGATTGTTGAAAAAACTCCCGAGATCTTCCAGCAAGCTGCCGTCGTGGTCTTTCTGCAGGGCATTTTGCAAGGCCGCTGCCCCTTCGTTGGTCTGGCTATTCCTTGCAAGGGCATTGACCAGAATCGGAATGGCTTCCTGCAGGGCACTCTTGGCCTGCGTAGGCGACGTTTGAGTCCGTTGGGTTATGGTGCCCAGGGTGTTGTCGTCAAGCTTTGAAAAAATTGCATTTAAAATCTCATCCATTATATAGGTATTAAGGGTGTTATAGTTATGCCTCCGGTTCTTTGGAGGGTGCTTCTCCGGTTGCTTTTTTCTTTTCGCCTTTGAACTTGTCAGCCAAATCATCAGCAAATTCATCAGCCTTATCGGCAAGATCCTTGCCCTTTACTTTCGCCTTCTCCAATAAATCTTCAGCCTTATCTTCCACCTTGTCGGCAAAGGTTTTCAATTTCTCCTTAATCCCGCTTTTTTCGAGATCATCTACCTTATCTTCAACATAATCCTCTGCTTTTTCCCACAATTCCCCCGCTTTTTTAAAAGCCTCGCTTCCTTTGACTTTTTCAGTTGCATCTTCAATAAGGTCTTCTGCTTTGTCGGCCAGTTCCTTCATTTTATCCAGAAAACTTTCTTTTTTTTCTTCAGGTTCCTGATTAACTTCCTGTTCCATAATAAGATTCTTTAAGTTATTATTTAAAAATTTGAACCAATAAAATTAATATTAAATTAGAAATAGTAAGATACTTCTGATTAATTTTCATTTTGTATACCGGCTGTTTATATCTGATGTAATGAAAACGACATCATACAGCTCAGATAGTTCGTTTTTTGGTAATACTAAATGTCTTATCACTAGTGTGTTATGGATTATTTTCAAAATTTTATTCCTTTTCTGACCGATTTTTTTAAGAAATTCCCAACCATGAGTTTATGGTGGGCAAGGAAAATACCCGGCACGGGAAGACTGGATTTATTATTTTTGAACCCGAAAAAGGAGGAATTCTCCTGGTTCTGTGGTCAGGCGATGGGGTGGGTGAGCAGGTGAAACAGTGCGGAAGACCATCCGGTAACATGTCAGGATCAGAAAAGAACCAATGGTGGCAAACCACTTTTCATGAAAAAAACGATGGATTAGCATGAAAGCTTATATTTTTCCTGGTCAGGGGTCCCAGTATCCGGGAATGGGAAAGGATCTGTATGAGAAATCGGCACGGGCAAGGGATCTGTTTGAAAAGGCGAACCAGTTGCTGGGTTTCAGAATTTCTGATTTGATGTTTGAAGGCTCCATAGAGGAGTTGAGGCAGACCCGTGTGACGCAACCAGCCATTTATCTTCATTCGGTAATTCTTTGCAGGGTACTACCGGATTTCAACCCGGCGATGGTTGCAGGTCATTCACTGGGGGAGTTCTCGGCTCTGACGGCAGGTGGTGCTATTACCTTCGAGGATGGTTTAATACTGGTATATAAACGGGCAATGGCGATGCAGAAAGCCTGTGAATCCAAGTCCTCAGCCATGGCAGCCATTGTGGGGCTTGAAGACGCTGAAGTCGAGGCCATCTGTAAATCCGTGCCCGATACGGTAGTTCCGGCCAATTACAACTGTCCGGGCCAGGTCGTCATTTCAGGAACGACAACCGGAATTGAAACTGCATGCCGCCTTGCAACGGAAAAGGGAGCAAAACGGGCTATCCGGCTTCTGGTTGGCGGTGCCTTTCATTCTCCGTTAATGGATCCTGCCAGGGTTGAACTGGCTTCAGCTATTGAAAGCACCCGTTTTCAGCAACCTGTCTGCCCGGTTTATCAGAATGTCAGCGGATTACCGGCAACAGCCCCAGAAATGATAAAGCAAAACCTGGTCAAACAACTTTCCCATCCAGTTCTTTGGACCCTGTCCATTCAAAACATGCTTCGTGACGGCGCCCGGGAATTCATTGAAACCGGACCGGGGAAGGTACTGCAGGGTTTAGTGGCAAAAATTGACAAAACAGTGGCAATCAGCGGCTTGGAGAGTTGTCCGGATTGCTGATCAGCTTTTGTGACATTTGTGAAGGATCCGGTAAATGGTGGATTTACCAATGCCGAGTTTCTGGGCTACTGCCTTCACATGGTGGTTGTTGCGGGCCAGATAATGCAAAATAATATCCTGGTTGTATTCTTCCAATGTTTTTTCATCCGTGAGCAGGTTGATAATGATGTTGCTTTTTCCAACCATAGTGAGATGTTCCCTGTCAATTGCATCATCGTTGCTCATCACGCAGGCCAGTTCAATGACGGCTTTCAGCTCGCGGATATTGCCGGGAAAAGGATACGCCAACAAAGCCCCGCTTGCCTGCGGCGATAAAGTCTTGGGCCTCATGTTGTTTTCTTTGCAGAACTCCTGAATAAAATGCCTGGCCAGCAGGATAATGTCATTTCCCCTTTCCCTGAGGGGCGGTAAAACAATCGGTAACCCCAGCAACCGGTAGTACAGATCCTGCCTGAACCGGTTGGTGTCAACCAGTTCCTGCAGATTTTTATGGGTAGCCGTAATGATTCTGACATTTAAGGGGATCACCTGATTCCCGCCCAGACGAATCAGTTCGCGTTCCTGAATGACCCGCAGCAACTTGGCCTGCAAATTCAAATCCAGGTCGGCGATTTCATCCAGAAACAAGGTGCCTCCGTTAGCCTGTTCGAATTTTCCTGCTGTTCGGATGTCTGCACCTGTATAAGCTCCCTTTTCATGTCCGAAAAGCTCGCTCTCAATCAGGCCATCAGGTATGGCTGAAACATTCACGGCCACAAAAGGATGGCTGCGCCTTTGTGAGTTGTAATGAATGCCTTTGGCTACCAGTTCTTTACCCGTTCCTGTTTCTCCGCTTACTGAAACCGAAATGTTCGTTCTTGCAGCCTTGGCCATCAGGTCAAATACCTTGTCTATTTCGGGACTGTTGCCCTTGATCAGCTTACGGAAATTGTATTTTTCATCCACTGCTTCGTGAAGAAGTGTATTCTCTTGTAACAGCAAATCGCTGTTATAAACATGCCCGACCAGATGAGATAGCCTTTCGCGGGTGTCAGGTCCCTTGGTGAGGTAATCGTAGGCACCGTTTTTAAGAAGCTTTACCGCAATGTCGATGTCTTCCTGTCCTGAAATGATAATCACATGAATTGAAGGATCGGTCTTAAGAATCTCTGTTAACATTTCTTCTCCTCCTATGTCGGGGAGTCTGTAGTCCAGTGTTATGACTGATGGTCGTCTGTTGAGTTGGGCCAGGCATTCCCGCCCCGACTGAAAAACAGATATCTCAAAATTCCTGCTTTCCAGCTGCTTCTTTAAGACCCGGGCATAAACGTCATTATCCTCGACGATAAATATCCGGTATAAACCGGGATTCTTAAGGGTTTCCATCGGCTTCTTCCTAAGAGATTCTTGCCAAAACCATAAACAGATTTTGGGAAGGATTTGTAAATTTTCCCCGTAAAGATACGAAGATTTCCCAATATGGGAATATGGGGGAAGCCTTTTCTGGAACTGACAGGCGGATTTATTCCAGTCGGTACCCTGCTTTCTGAAGATCAGACAGGCTTTTAACCGGTTTGGGCGGCTTCAGGTACTGTCCCAGGTGCTGGTATATCCTGACCCTGATTTCTTTGGCTATCCGGGTGTCCATCCTGTCGAAAGAGTGACCACCCGGAATGTCCCTGAAGATCTCATATTTGAATGTCTTACCATCCGCTTTCAGCGATTTGATCAGATGTTCCACTTCCAGAACGTTAACATCGTCGTCGTTGGTGTTGGTATGGATCAGCAGGGGGGTGTTTTTGAACTTGTGGGTGTTCCAGGCAGGAGATCTTCTTTTGTATTCTTCTATATTTTCATTTACAGTTTGTCCGATATGATAGTCTGCAGAGAAAAGAGAAGCATAGTTGCCGGAGGTATACCCGAGCCTGGCGATAAGATCACTGACGGGAACTCCGGCAAAAGCCACCTGGTAAGCCTCAGGATGGTCAAAAATGTTCATCAGCGTAATCATGCCTCCATGGCTCCATCCCATGATGCCAACCCTGTCGCCATCGATAAAAGAGTAATTCTCGATCATATACTTCCGGGTGAAAAACACATCTTCATTTTCCAGCCCTCCATAATCGATTTTCTCGAAATGAGCTTTGCCATATCCAGTGCTGCCCCGGTACTCAGGTGCGGCAACCACATATCCCTGAGAAACCAGTTCCCTGACGATATGAGAGTAATAAGTAGTAAAATCAGCGTGGACACCTCCATGGGGCAGCAAAATCAGAGGATATTTGCTGCGGGGATCCAGGTTCAGAGGAAAAAACGCGTAGGTCCAGAATTTCACGGGATTTTCCGCTCCCATGGCCGTTGGATTTTTGATCTTCCCCGGTGGAGGCCCATAAAGATACAACTTGTCGATCAAGGCAATATCGCCGATTTTCAGGTACCACATCAGGTCGTCCACCTGTTTGGATAACTGGTCGAGACGGTGATCCATCTGTTGTCCGGGCGAAGTAAAATCTTTGACAAGATCACTACTGTCTTTGGATTGTTGCGCCGTACTTAAACTAACCGTTGCAACCACTGCAACCATCAGTATTTTCCATTTTCTGGTCTTTTTCATACGTAAATAATGGTCTTAACAGTTTATATATCATTGCGTTACATAAAATCGCTCTTTTCATGAACAAACTGCTCAGTATGGAACTCGCATGGAAGATTATTTACATCTCCTTTTGTTGTGAAAGTTCGCCATGCTCGTTTCATCTGCAAACAGGTACGTTTTTATATCGGTTTCTATCGCTGGCAAGGTTTGTTTCGCTATTCTGACAGGCTGATCACAAACCTTGCTTCGTGTATAAAACCTTTTCATTTGCCCCTCCAGAAGCCGTATGCTCGTTATGCAGGGGTCACTTTGTGTCTGAATAGGTTCTGATTCTAATGACCGGATTGTGTTGATTATCCATGATGGGGGTTCAGCTCGGGACTCTTAACCTGCCAGTGATGGGGTCAAAGAGCCTGTCCTTCTGTCGGTTCGTTCACCAGGATTGTCCCTTCCAGGTAGGTTACAGCCTTCCCTCCGATCTCAACACGGTCGTTCAGGAATTCGCAATAAAGAGTGCCGCCGCGTTTGGAGAGCTGACGCGAGACAAAGCGGGTGAGGCTTGCCCGCTGGTGCCAGAAAGGGATCAGCAGGGTGTGGGCTGAGCCGGTCACCGGGTCTTCGGGAATACCCATCGACGGGGCGAAGAAACGGCTGACGACTTCGTACGTGTCACCCCGGGCAGTTGCAATGATGCCAAGGTAGGGAAGCTTGCCCAGAATGCTGAAATCGGGTTTGATATTCCTGATTTCCTGCTCATTCTTATATACAGCCATCAGGTACTTGTTGCCGACCCATGTTTCCAGGGGTCTCAATCCCAATCCGGCTGTTATACCACGCGGAGTTGGTAACGACTCGATGGCAGCAGAAGGAAAATCCATGAACAGCAGCCCGTCACGGCGCGAAACCTGAAGAAGGCCGCTTTGGGTAAAAAACCGGATGGTACCGCTGCTGTAGTTCAGATGGCTGAAGAGCACGTGGGCAACAGCCAGGGTGCCATGACCGCACAGTTTTACTTCAGTGGTCGGAGTAAACCACCGCAGGTGATAATATTCCTCTCCCGGGGTAAAAAAGGCTGTCTCCGACAGGTTGTTCTCATTGGCTATATTCTGCATCAGGTGGGAGGGAAGCCACTCCTTCAGTGGCACAACACCTGCAGGATTTCCCCTGAAAAGTTCCTCCGTGAAGGCATCAACCTGAAAAATGGAGAGTTTCATGTTTCTTTGATTATGTACCGGTTGACTGCTTCCCGGCAAACCTGTAACAATTGTTCCTGGACGATAAACCGGTTGTTTATTGCCGGCATTCGTGTTATGGCTTCGGAACCCTGCCCTAACATACTTCCGGCATAGCAGGGAATGAACAGAAAACCAACAGTAAAGGTAAAAAAAAAGAAATCAGAAGGTGACTGAATTCGGACAATCTCAAAAGATCTGGCAGGAAAAATGACAAATCCGCTAGAATGAGAACGCCAGTTTAAGGTTTATTTTCCTTTCGGTAAGATAATTGGGAACGGCAAACATATCTCCGAAGGTGCTGGAGACCCAGAAATAGGAGATGGTGTTGTTGATGTTCAGAAGATTGAAGATCTCAAGGCTTAACCACAGGTCTCTCACCGGTTTCAGCCATTTGGCGGGATGGGGTTTGTTTTCGCTGATAATCATTTTGGAAATACCCATATCGATTCTGCGGTAGGGTGGCATCCGAAAAACATCCTGCCATCGTTCTGACTGGGGTGGGCCGGTAGGTAAACGCGAACCGTAAAAGGCTGCCATATGCATTTTCCACGATGGATTTCCGGGCAGGTAGTCCTGAAAGTAAAGGCTGAAATTAAACCGCTGGTCAGTAGGACGGGGGATGATCCCGTATCCGTCCCCGAGAATATCCTCCCCGGTTTTCATCAGCGAGAGGCTGGCCCATGATTGGATTCCGCTGACGAATTCCCCGTTGATTTTCATATCGAGGCCAGCTGCATACCCACGGGATTCCTGGTCGGGAATGTACCGGATCCGTACATTGTCTACCTGGTATGGAACCAGGCGGTTCATATGCTTGTAGTAAATCTCAGAAGTGAGCCGGAAAGGACGGTCCCAGGCAGTGAAGATATAATCCACTCCGGTAACAACCTGGAACGATCGCTGGGCCTTGTTCTGGTTGAAAATTTCACCCGAACGGCTGATAAGTTCCTTGAAAAAGGCCGGCTGATGATACATCCCGCCCGAAAAACGGAACGAAACGTTCTTTTCCCAGTCGGGAAAATAGGTCACTGACATTCTGGGACTAAAGAGGAACTCCCGGTTGAAATCCCAAAAGTTACCACGGATGCCTCCCGTTGCATATAAATCTCCCCGAGAAACGGGAATGTTCCAGGTATCCTGCACGAATCCCGTAACTCTGTTCGAACGGAGATTAGCATGACTGTTGAGGGAATAATAAAGCAACACTTCCATATCAGAAAAGGGGAGGGAGTATCCGGTCGAATCGCGGTATATCCATTCGTTGATGGAATTTGTAATCCGCTCATGCTGAAAACCGATTCCCCAGTTCCACAGGTGGTTTTCTGAGTTCAAAGCCCCCTTAAATGCCACACTGTAAACCATTGCATCGAGGTAATTCCTTGCATGGTTCAGGAAGGTACCCACCCCCAGATTCAGCACGCTGTCGCCAAAATTATCTGAGGCCATGTTCCTCTCCAGCTGGTTCAGGTAATAGTCCCCCAGGATATCATAGGTCTCCGCTTCAGTGGCTGAAAAAGCAGAAACAATCAGCTTCATATTCAGATCAGAATTCGGGTGGAAATTGCTGCTCAGGGCTCCGAATAAGGTGGTGAAGTCATCCCTTTCACTTCCCTCGAAATATATTTTTGTGTTCAGGGGCGTTTGCCAGGTTCCAAAGGAGGTCTCCCTTTCCCTGGGAATGAAACGGTAATCGTTCCACGCCACGTTTCCCAGAAAGGAGAGATCCAGTTGTTTCCCAATCTGCCAGGTTACATGTGTCTGCACATCCACAAAGCGGGGATCGTATTCTCCTTGTTCGTCGAGTCCGCTTAACAGGTAGCGGTTTGTTTTGTAACGGATCCCGGTGATATGCGACCATTTGCCTCCGTCGGCCACATCTTCGGCATGGGCTGTGATCCCCAGCATGCTTACGGATGCAGAACCCCTGAAATCCACAGGCCTCCGGTATTTGATGTCGAGAACACTCGACATTTTATCTCCGTATTTGGCATTAAACCCCCCGGCAGAAAACTCAATCGAAGAAACCATGTCACTGTTGATGAAACTCAAACCCTCCTGCTGTCCTGACCGGACAAGGAAAGGCCGGTATATTTCAATATCATTCACGTAAACCAGGTTTTCGTCAAAATTGCCTCCCCTGACGCTGTATTGTGAACTCAACTCATTGTTGGAGGAGACTCCCGGCAAGGTTTTTATCAGGGCTTCGATACCGCCACCGCCTGCCGACGGAAGATTATTCAGCATTCGTGGATCAAGGCGGAGGGTGTTGCCGCCCTCATTCCGGCTTTCGGTGACTTCCACCTCGCCCAGTTCCGTGGGGCGCTCCGTCAAGGTAATATCTGCAGTCAGCCTTTCTTCAATACCTGCAGTGAAGTTTTTTTCCACAGATTGATATCCGATCGAGGAGTACACTACGGTGACTTCCTTCCTTGCCGGTATGCGCAACAAATACTCCCCTCTCCGGTTGGTGGTGGTCCCGATGGGATAATCGCGCAACGAAACATTGACAAGATCAAGCGGCTCTCCACCTGCGCCTGTGACTTTCCCGGTCAGGGTGGCGTTGTTGCTCTGGCCTGTTGCCATCCATCCGGGAACCAACAGGAGAAGCAGAAAATAAGGTACTCTCAGAAAATTCATCCCCGCAAATCTACAAAGTCATGATAAATAAACCACTCTGATGTCCGGATATTGTTAACAGTCTCCGATTTTCCCAATTCAGTGCATGATTCCGGGATCTTGTTCAAACCGGCCCTTTCGTTGATGTGATTACTGCTGCCAGACCCTACCGGACTGTGATATGAAAGCAGGGTTCTTTTCTTTCCGTAACGACCACCAGTCTCTTCTCTGCTCTCAACTCCCTGATAGTTTGTGATAAAAGGGTCATGCCGGCAGGATCTGAAATTACCTGATGACTCCCGAACAGGGATTTGCGAACCAGACTGTTGTAGGTAATGTCAAAGGTGGTCCCATACCCATGGGCCGATGTTACCGTAGCATTCCGGTTCCTTCTGCCCAGGCTCTTCTGGCTTTCTTCCGTACGTAAGACTGAAGTTACCCTGAACAGGTAACGGTCCATGTTTTGATCCTGAAGTTTTCTTTGAAACCGTTTTCCAATCAGATCAAGAAGTTGGGCAGCCTCAGGTACCAGGTAAGGGTGGGAGTGAGTGAGTCTCTTAATTACGTAGTATTCGTTATCCGATATTTTTGTCAACCGTTTTTTCTTTAATAGCTCATTGATTTGCGTATGAAACTGCTTTTCCGTTTTGATGGGTGTTATTCCATGAGCCCTGCCAAACCGAAGATGCAACTCATTCAGATCGCGGAATTTTTCAACCTTTGCTGATCCGTGAAAAGCCTGTTCCTGATTTGAACTGAGTTTTCTGATCAGCGGGTAAAGCAATCCAGCCATCAAAGCCAGTACCATGAAAATCAAGATCCTTTTTACGGGTTTCTTCAGCCTTCGTCGTCGCTTTCTCCCTGTATTTGCAGCGTTAATACCCATTCTGATTTCTGATTTGAAGGAGCGTCGGTCAGTTAGCCACTCCCTCCGGCTGCCAAAATAGGGATTTCCGGCGATCCAACGCATTTCAGGGTGAGGTTTTATTAACAAACGTATGTGGTAAAATTGATAGGAATGGTCGCGGTTTTCAGGTAAATTCCATAGGTTTGCTGGGATTAAATGAGGGGTGCCATGCTGAAGAAACCAAAAGTTCTCGACTCCGTATTGGTCAAGCCTGCTGGTCCCGACTGCAACCTGAATTGCATGTACTGTTTTTATCTGAAAAAAGCAGCGTTGTTTGCTGCTAACCCGGTACATCGCATGAGCGGTGAGGTGCAGGAGGAACTGATCAGGCAGGTTATGCAGCAGGGAGGACCCATGGTCAGTTTTGCCTGGCAGGGTGGGGAACCTACGCTGATGGGCCTTCCTTTCTTCGAACGGGCTATTGAACTGGAAAAAAAATATGGAAGGAACCAGTCTGTGGGTAATGGTTTGCAGACCAACGGGATTCTGCTTGACAGCGAATGGGCGAAGTTCCTTCGCAATTACGACTGGCTGGTAGGTCTCTCTCTCGACGGACCTGCCCATATCCATGACCATTACCGCCGTGACAAAGGAAATAGGGAAACTCACCCTCGGGTAGCCGATAGCGCCAAAATGCTCCTGGACAACCAGGTTGCTGTGAACGCCCTTTGTTGCCTGACCGACTATTCCGCTGCCTTCCCGGACGAAATCTATTTTTATTTTAAGAATCTGGGACTTACCTGGATGCAGTTTATCCCGGTTGTAGAATCCGATCCGGCCGACCCATCCCGGGCAGCAGGATTCTCCTTGTCAGCCAGGGCATACGGGGAGTTCCTCTGCAGGATTTTCGACCTTTGGATTGCCGATTTTGTGAATGGTGAACCGACCACCCATATCCGTCACTTTGAATCGGTATTCCATGCCTATGCAGGGGTGCCGGTTCCCGAATGCACGCTGATGAAAACCTGCGGACCCTATCTGGTTGTTGAACACAACGGAAATGTTTATAGCTGTGACTTTTTTGTCGAACCCAAATGGAAACTGGGTAATGTGATGACTGGTCAACTGGCCCGGATGCTGAATTCCAAACCACAGGAGACCTTTGGGTCTGCCAAAGCCTATCTGCCTGCCGCCTGCCGTTCCTGTCCCTGGCTCCGGAAATGCTACGGCGGTTGTACCAAGGATAGAGTCAAAGATCCTGCCGACAAAAGAAAACCACGCTTTTGCCTTTCGTACCAGATGTTTTTTGCCCATGCGGACGTGATGCTCAAGCAGCTTGCCGGACACTGGAGACAAAAGGAGCGCGATAAAAGGGAATTCCAGGAAACAGGGGGTTATTACCATGCATTCAATGGTTTATTGAAAGACACGGATGGTTTGGCAAAATGAGCTGACGCTTCCCACAGACCACAGCCACAGACTGGTGACCTCCATCTTAGGCTGAAGATTCAGAAAAGTACCAGCTTTTGCCTGAACAGGGCCGCTTCAGTCAGTATTTCGACGAAATAGAGCCCCCGGCGAAAGGTGCCTACTTCCAACTTCAAAGTTCCCGGCATATGCTCTTCCGACAGTACCAGCCTGCCTGCCCGGTCATAAATCCTAACCAGGTAGTTTCCCGATACCGGCAGGGTGCACTCTACATGCACCTGTTCCCTGGCAGGGTTGGGGTACACCCTGAAGGACCCTGTCCTTACATTTTCTGCAGTGACAGCGCTGCCGGTGGTGAAATCCCGCAACACCGACCATTGGGTTTGGTAGCATGCATTGCCGGCAGCCACCCGCCAGTAATAGGTTGTGTTGGGCTCGAGACCGGATGCCGCATGCTCAGTACCCGTGATGCTGCTGCCAGAAAATATTACAGGATTGAAGATGCTGTTTTTTGAAAGCTCGACGGAGTAGAACAGCGTTTCCTGTGAGGGTTCCCATCTCAGTGTCACATCAGAAGGCTGGTTGACCGCATGGTCGGCTGGCGATACCGGAACAGGGATCGCGGGCCCCTGACCAGACCGGACGGCACTCCACGATCCCGATTTGGTGCCGCAGGGGATGCTGTACCCGTATTGGGGGTGCAGAACTGCATAATTGATCTGATAACTGCCCGTGAAACTATTCCCGTCGGCCGACAGGGTTCCCTGCATGCTGCCCGTGTTGGGGTAGGCATCGACCGTAATCGTAAATGTGTTCCCCGACAGGCGGCGGTCGTTGAATGTCAGCGTGGTCTCACCGCATGAATGGGAATTGGTTATTTCAACATCGAAAGAGGAGGGGCTCAGGTAATGCAAATGGACCACTGGATTATTACCGTAATAGTCCGGATCACAGAGGGTGGTGAATTCTGCCGGATTGCCGGCATTTGATTGTAAGAGGTATTTTTCATCCCCGGCTTCTCCGTTCAGGGAGATGACCATGACCGCAAAGGTGGTCAGGGGTGCCAGCCCGGTGATGGTGGTCGTGTTCCCCGTTCCCAGATAGACGCAGTACCACCCGCTGGCACCCGGTTCTGATCCGGACCCGAAGGTGGCATGGGCCGTGTAGGAACTGTTGCTCATAAGGGCGGGTGTGGCTGAGGATCCCTGCCTGATAAAAACGATGGAGCGCGAACCATCGCCTCTGGTCCAGTTAACGGTGGCTTTATCCTTGCCTATGTCGGTGAAAACCAGGTTGCTGGCCTGCAAAGCCGGCACCTGAGTGCCGGTGGTTGTCGTAAAGTCCCATTCCCCGCACCAGGCGGTGGTTCCTCCTGTATTGGTTGCATTGACCCTCCAGAAATACTTGGTCCCGTAAGTTAGTCCGGGAGGTGCCCAGGTGGTCGCCGTAATTCCGCTTTGTGAAGCGATGACCGATACAAAATCAAAGGTGGTGGAAACCTGGACGGAATAACTGACTGCTCCGGCCGCTGGATTCCAGGAAAGGGAAGGAGACAGGGGTTGACCGACAGAATGGTTGGCAGGGGATGCCAGGATGGGGGTATCAGGCACGGCGGGAACTGTCGTAAAATTGCGGATTTGCGACCAGCCGCTGGTCCCCCCGGTGTTGGAGGCATTCACCCGCCAATAGTACTTTGTATGGAAGGCCAGCCCGGCGGGTGTATAGCCGGGGCTTGTCAGACCGCTCTGGTTTACCACGAAGCTGCTGAAATCGGGTAATGCCGATACCTGGACGGAATAACTGGCCGCCCCTGCGGTAGCGTTCCAGGCCAGCATGACCGCCAGGGGCTGGTCAACGGCATTGTCGGCAGGGGAGGCCAGCACCGGGATGCCGGGTACAGCCGGAATGGTGGTGAAGCTGCGCACTTCCGACCATTCACTGGTACCCCCTGCATTGGCCGCATTCACCCGCCAGTAATAGGTGGTTCCGTTGCTTAATCCCCCGGCAGTGAAACTGGTTGCAGCCAGCCCGGACTGGTTGATCAGGGTACTACTGAAATCAGCCTGGGTAGAAACCTGAAGGGCATAGCTGGAAGCCCCCTCGGATGCATTCCAGTCCAATGCCACGGATAAAGATTGGTTTAATGCCCCATTGACCGGACTTATAAGATTTGGTATGGAAGGAAAAGCAGAGGTGGTAGTAAATTTCCAGACTTCTGACCAATTACTGGTACCAGTAAAGTTTTTTGCTTTGACACGCCAGTAATATTTGGTGGAATATGCCAGGGTACTGACCTGTTGTGAATTGACAACAATGTTAGTATCAGAGAATAAAGTAGTTGAAAAATCCGCAAGCGGGGAAACCTGAAGATGATAGGAAGTTGCCGCTTCCGATTTAATCCATGTAAACATCTGATTAACCGGCGCATTAACAGTTTCATCTGTAGGAGAACTTAATGTGGGAGTCTTTAATGTACCCAAAATCTTCAGGTAATTCTTCCCTGCAGAGGTGCCATACATAATTCTACCCGCAGCACCTGATTTCACTTTTATACGCAACAGCAAAATGTCACCTGATTGAAATTCCGGCAAGATACCTGTCATTTCAACAGTCATCCTACGGGGATAAATATTGTAGTTGGGTAAGGTGTAAAAACAGCTGGCGGAAAAATCTTTTGTTACAACAGAGATTTCTCCTTGTATGGTTTTAATCAAAATTTCGGCAGTAAGAATTGAACCGTATAAACCTTGCGACCCTCCGATCAGGTTGAGAATAAATGAATTTCCAAGAGTATCCGATGTTAACGTGTCCTTCCATTCAAGCACATAGTTATTGACATAAATATCCTGATCCTTATTATTTACATAAGGTTCATTGCTGAATGTCAGATTGGGCTGGAGATACCGTATGGTCGTCCGAGTTTCAACAGAACCATTATGACCGGTGGTTGTCGTAAAGTCCCATTCCCCGCACCAAGCGGTGGTTCCTCCTGTATTGGTTGCATTGACCCTCCAGAAATACTTGGTCCCGTAAGTTAGTCCGGGAGGTGCCCAGGTGGTCGCCGTAATTCCGCTTTGTGAAGCGATGACCGATACAAAATCAAAGGTGGTGGAAACCTGGACGGAATAACTGACTGCTCCGGCCGCTGGATTCCAGGAAAGGGAAGGAGACAGGGGTTGACCGACAGAATGGTTGGCAGGGGATGCCAGGATGGGGGTATCAGGCACGGCGGGAACTGTCGTAAAATTGCGGATTTGCGACCAGCCGCTGGTCCCCCCGGTGTTGGAGGCATTCACCCGCCAATAGTACTTTGTATGGAAGGCCAGCCCGGCGGGTGTATAGCCGGGGCTTGTCAGACCGCTCTGGTTTACCACGAAGCTGCTGAAATCGGGTAATGCCGATACCTGGACGGAATAACTGGCCGCCCCTGCGGTAGCGTTCCAGGCCAGCATGACCGCCAGGGGCTGGTCAACGGCATTGTCGGCAGGGGAGGCCAGCACCGGGATGCCGGGTACAGCCGGAATGGTGGTGAAGCTGCGCACTTCCGACCATTCACTGGTACCCCCTGCATTGGCCGCATTCACCCGCCAGTAATAGGTGGTTCCGTTGCTTAATCCCCCGGCAGTGAAACTGGTTGCAGCCAGCCCGGACTGGTTGATCACTGTGGTACCGAATCCGGGGGATGCCGACACCTGCAGGGTATACCCTGATGCCCCAACCGGTGCGTTCCATACCAGCATCGGGGAAACCGGCTGATCGGCCGCCATATTGACGGGAGAGACCAGCGTGGGTACATCCGATACGGCAGGAATGGTAGTGAAGCTTTGTATTTCAGACCAGTCGCTTGTGCCACCAGTGTTGCTGGCATTTACCCTCCAGTAATAGAGGGTGCCATGGGCAAGCCCCTGGGGGGACAACTGGACCGAATTCACATCCCTCTGATTAATCAATGTGGTGCTGAAATCAGCCTGGGTTGAAACCTGCACACCATAGCTTGAAGCCTTGTCGGAAGCATTCCAGTTCAGTGTCAGTGATAAAGGCTGGTTAACAGCACCCTTCAGCGGTGAAACCGGAACCGGAACTCCAGGGATTGCTTCAATAACCGTAAAGCTCCAGGTCTCAGACCACTGACTTCCCACTGTTCCGCTGTTTGCTCTCACATGCCAGTAGTACTTCGTTCCATTGACCAGTGCCACCGGTGTGTAAGTAGTATCTGTCAACGAAGGCCGGCTTACAACAATATAATCCAAAATCGGGTCGGTAGCGATTACAAGCCTGTATGTGGTGGCATTTTCCGAACTGCGCCAAATCAATAAGGGAAGTAAAGGCTGGTTTGTTGCATTGTTGGCTGGGGAAATAAGCACAGGGATGGCAGGAATGGCCGGAATTGTTGTGAAAGTCCGGATTTCAGACCAGTCGCTGTTGCCCCCGCTGTTGGTTGCACAAACGCGCCAGTAATAGGTGCTGTTATTGCTCAGTCTTTCCGGTATGAAATTGGTAAGGGTTATTCCGCTCTGGTTCACTACCGTATTGCTGAAATCAGAATGATAAGATACCTGCAGGACATAGCTTACGGCTCTTTCTGACGGATTCCAGCTGAAATTCATAACAGTTTCCGTCTCGGTGGCATTATTTTCAGGATACAGGAGGGTGGGAGGGTCAGGAACCGACGGGACCGTCGAAAAGCTCCAGGAATCGGTCCAACGGCTGGTAAAACAGGCATCCTCGGCGGAAACCCTCCAGTAGTAAGTTTTTGAGGGCTCCAGTCCTGTGAGTTGAAAATAATCTGTGGTGATCTCCTTTTGCGACAGAAACAGAGAACTGAAATCGACAGATTCAGAAACTTCGAGGTTGTACGAAAGGGCACCTGCCGAAGGGTTCCAGTTCAGGGTAAGTCCGACCGGGGCATCTGCCAGGTTGTTGACGGGTGAAGTCAGCACCGGTGCTGCCGGTGGAAGAGCACTCCGGCTGGCACTCCACGATCCTGCCAGGGCACCGCACGGTACGATATAACCGTAAATCGGGTCCATCAGAGAGTAAGTAATATCAAAGGTGCCTGAAAAACTGTGTCCGTCTTCAGAAACCGTTCCTGTCATGGACCCTGTGGTTGGATAAGGAAAGGTATTTATGCTGAAGGAATTGCCCGCTAGGGTTCTGTTCAGGAATTTAAAGGTTGTCGTACCGCAGGAATGGGTATTGGTGATCTCCACGTCGTAGGTCGTGGCATCCTTAAAGTACAAATGGACCTTAGGATTGGTTCCGTAATAATCGTAATCACAGGTGGTTGTGAAGATCGCCGGGTTGTCCCGGGCTGTCTCTCTCAGATATTTTTCAAACCCGGGATCCCCGTTGAGGGATATGGCCATCACTTTATAGGTGGTTTGAGGTGCCAGCCCGGTGATAACTGCGTTGGTTGCTGTTCCGAGATACACACAGTACCAGCCGGTGCCCCCGATCTGGGAACCGGTGCCGAACGCGTCATCAGCCTGATAGGTGGTCTGGTCGGCAGGCTGGGGAGTGCCATCAACCCCCTGTCTGACAAATACCGCCGACCGGGAGCCATTCCCGGCACTCCAGCCGATACGGGCCTGATCTTTCCCGATGCTGGTAATGGTGACATCGGATGCCTGTACCGTAGGGGCGAAAACTTCTTCTGCTGTGGTGAAATTCCGGGTTTCCGACCAGGCGCTCGTGTCGGTGGATGTGGTTGAGGATACCCGCCAGTAGTAGGTCTGGTGGTGGCTCAACCCGACCAACGCCTTTATCGTATCCATAAGTCCGCTGTAGTCAAAAGCCGGACTTTTGAAATCGGCATCATCATCAACCTGTACCTTGTACCCAGAAGCTTCTTTCACTTTTCTCCAGGTAAGAGTCAGGGAGAGAGGTTGGTTTACAGCACCGTTAACCGGTAGCAGTAAACCGGGGGTAGCTAACAAGGATGATTTGTCGGAGGCGATGGTAATGGCACCCCCGGAAGCACCCGAACCCCATTCAAAACCCCCCAGGTAGGCCCCCATTATCTCAAATACCAGAGTGTCGCCTTTTTTGAGATAATAATCCTGCCCGGGAATAACTCCTGAGATAAGCCCTGCAGACACCACCTTGTCTGAATGCTGAGAAATGACCATTTTCCTGCCAACCCTTAGAATACTCCATTTCAGGGTAAAGGCCTTGGTTCCGGAAAAGAAATAGATGGAATAACCGCACCGGTTGACCAGCATATCTTCAGAAAGGGCAGTAGAAAACTCAAAGGACCAAGGTTCAGTATAATAACTGACTTGGAAAGTGTTGAAGGTGCCGATCCGAGATTTGACAAGGTCATGGTTTCCTCCGAGGTAATAGGTGGTAGAGATACCTGGCAGGTCTGCTTTTATGTTGACGGGGATTTCTTTGACCGCAACATTGCCAGCTCTGTCTGAGGCTTTAATCACAATAGAACTGTCGAAAGGGGAGAGACACAGGTTCTCATTCAGGTTCCCGTTGGTCAGGATGGCAATTTCGCCGTTCACCAGGCATACTGTGTTCCTTTCATCGGTGATGGTGCCTGTCAGGGAGAAGGGCATATCCCCGGGAAGAAAGGTCCGGCCGGAAGCAGGTTGTGAAATACTGATGACGGGATTTGTGAAGTCCTGTTCGCCTGTAGAATGCCACACCGTACCCTTGGTGCCGGTGGCATAGATTTGGGTGGAGCTTACCGGGACTACAGAGCGGAAAACATAATCCGATGAATCCGATTGGTTGATCCAGATCTCTCCGCCGGTGGTGGTTTTAAGGAGAGCTCCTCCTGAACCTGCCATCCAGCCGGTAGTGGGATCAGTAAACCGGATATCGTAAAAATCCGTGTTGACAGGTGTCTGCAGGGGTATCCAGGTAGCGCCCCCGTCGGTGGTTCTCAGGAGCGTTCCCCGTATGCCGCTGATAAACCCCGTATCTGTGCCGGCAAAGTATACTGACCTGAGATCATAGACAGAAACCCTCCGGAGTTCCCAGGTTGTTCCGCCATCGGCAGTAACGAGCAGCGTACCGAAGCTTCCGACGGCAGTTCCTTTTAACGCACTTGAAAAATAAATGCCGGACAGGTTGTCGGTAGTGCCGGTGGTCTGTTTCACCCAAATATCCCCTCCGTCTTCCGTTTTCAGGATAGTCCCGCCGTTGCCGGCAGCCCATCCTGTCAGATCGTTGATAAAGAAAATGTCATTTAAACTGACTGTTTGCCCGCTGGCCAGGGGGTGCCAGGTATTTCCCCCGTTGGTGGTTTTCAGGATCGTTCCTTCCCCCCCGGCAGCCCATGCCACCTGGTTGTCAAAACAATGCACGGCATACAGGGTGCTTTCGGTTCCGCTGGTCTGTTTTACCCAGTTGGCCCCACCGTCGCTAGTTTTCGCAATGAATCCGGCAGACATCTTCAGGATGGTACTGCTATTGCCGACGATCCAGATACTTTCCCCCTCAATATCTATTCCATTCAACCAGTTAGTTGTTCCTGCTGCAACGCTTGTCCAGGAGTTCCCACCATCTGTTGTTTTCAGGATCGTACCGAATACTCCGACAGCATACGCTGTGTTTACATTCTGAAACCGTATGGATGCCAGATCATACGGGGGCCATTTCAGCCCGGATTTGACATTCCAGGTAGAGCCCCCGTCGGTGGTGTACAATACTGTTGCCCTGTCGGCAGCAATACCGCCATGCAAAGCATCATAGAAATGGACGGAATTAAGGTCATCGGTGATTCCGCTGCTTTGAGGCACCCATGTCGTGCCTCCGTCTGTGGTTTTCAGGATGGTCCCCTGAGCTCCTACTGCCCACCCTGTGGTCGTATTTACGAAATAAACACAACTCAACTTATTGGACGTACCGCTCGTCAGTGTATTCCAGGTAACACCCCCGTCGCTGGTTCCTTTTATGATGCCATTGTTGCCAACACCCCAGCAATGGTTGCTGTCGAAGGCATAAATCCAGTTCATAAAGTCGGAACCGGATTTCTGGATGGTCCAGGTGTCACCTCCGTCCCCGGTGACTGAAATATTGGTGCTGTTGGTGATGGCCCAGCCTTTGTTTTCGTCTGCAAAAGAGATGGATTCAAAATACCCCTCCTTTTCCACCCAGGTCTTGCCGCCATCCGTCGTCTTAATCACATCCCCGCTGTTTAAAATCCAGGCGGTACTGGGAGTGACAGCTTCAACTTTTTCAAACCAGACCGAAGTGCCAAAGCCACTGCTTTGCTTTTCAAATAAAAGCCCGTCATTCCCTCCTGCAATCCAGCCGGTTTGTGCGTCGGCAAAACAGGAGCTGAACAGGGTGAATCCGGTACCGCTCTCCTGTTCTTCCCACTGGTATTGCTGGGAAAATACGGGGTTGGCCAATAAACAAGAAAAAAGTACAGGCAGAATTATTCTGCCGTTTACGATAGTTTGCATAAGCTGGTTCATGGATTTTCTTATTAGTTTTTTATGACCAAATATTCTATACTTAGGACTTATCACCGCGCTTGAATGCCTATGAATTGAACTCATGGTATTATGATCATATGTGCCTTTTAATCCTGACAATTTAATTATCGTTTTTAAAAAAATACGCTCTTTTCCCGAAGAATCTACTCACTATGGGATTTGCCCATTTACCCTCTTTCTGCCGGGAGGCAGGTTTAGGGGGGAACAACCATTTCCAACAATTGTGACAGTTTATCATGCTCGTTCCTTGGTGAAAGTCAATAAAAATCGTTTTGGAACAAACGGGGTTTGGTGAATCATTGAATGATCAGTTTCAATCTGGAAAGACGGGGCCCCGACCTGATCTCAGCCACATAAAGGCCATGGGTAAGAGCTGACAGGTCTATCCAGGTTCTGGGTGAAACCAGAATCCGGGATGCTACCAGTTTACCTGATGGCTCGTACAACCTGAATTCGGCCCCGGAACTTGAGAGCGGTCCGGTCAGGATGGTTACTCTTCCGGATGACGGATTGGGATAGACCGTGATCCTTGGGTTTGAAAACCGGTCATCCATACCGACAGCCTCCATGGTGTCGAAAATCCATACGTTCGACCATTTGCTTGCCCCACCCAGATTGACTGCCCTGACCCGCCAATAGTAAACAGTATTGACTGAAAGGCTGGTAATTTCCTTTGTCGTAATGGTCAGATTCTGTTCAATGACCTGGCTGCTACTGAAATCCGGTTTGTCGGAAACCTGCAGGGTATAATGGTCTGCCCCGGCAGAAGGATTCCACGACAGGGTAAGGTTGACAGACTGGTTGGCTGAAAAGTTAACCGGACTGGCTAACAGAGGGACATCTGGCGGGACAATCCCCGGATCTAAAATGGTAAAATAACTGCTATACGCTGTCAAGTGGTTCAGTGTGTCCTGAACCGCTATCCGGTAATCTGTTCCAGGCTCGATACTTCCAGGTAAAACCCATGCGTAGCTGGTTTGATATCTGCTTTCACTTCTTCCTATGGTTTGGATTAGTTGCTCCCCCTTGAACAAAAGGATCAGAAGAACCCTGGGGATATTATCGTTCCAGAAAATATATTTGGAACCGGACTCTTTGTACCATTTAGTACCGGAAGAAGGATTCGTTATGACTATGAAAGGGTCTTCAATCGAAAAAATACTGCTGCTACTGTAGATTTGCGATACAGTGTCCATTACGACGATCCGGTAATCCATGCCTGCCGGAACGGACGCTGGAATTTCCCAGTTGTAAGTGGTGAAATGCGCACCATTACTGAATCCGATGGTGTCTTGGAGGAGGTCTCCCTTGTACAATAGCAGGACCAGGCTGTTTGGAACATTGTCCTCCCATGTGATCCAATTGTTGTCCGATCCGCTTCCCCACCGGTCGCCTGAAAATGGGGCGGTAACCGAAATAAACAGGCTTTCAATAGTAAAAAATCCGCTGAACGCTGAAAACCGGTTCAGGGTATCGCGTATTTCAATCCTGTAATCGGATCCCGAAACCAGAAAATCGGATATATCCCAATAATAACCCAGCTGGCCGCAATCAGTAAAATACCCAATTGTGCCAATATTAGCAGAACCTTTATAAAGTGTCAAAAACAGTGGATATGGGATATTATCGCTCCAACTTATGTATTGCCTGGTCCCTTTGGCCCAGTTTTGCCCTTCTTCGGGTTGATTTATCCGGATTTGCGGGTTGTCGATGGTAAAATAAATGCTATAGACTAAAAACCCACTGGTTGTATCTTTCAGCATGATCCGGAAATTCTCCCCTGTTTCTGTTGCGTCGCTGATGGACCAGTCGTAGCTGTTGGAAGAGGTATAACCCAGTACGCTTACCGGAGTGGAATTTCTGATAAGCGTCACCTGGAGGGCGCCATCGAAATTATCTTCCCAGGAAATTCTGAAAAGGGTGCCTTTTGCCAGGCTGGGATTGTACCCTGCCGGTGATTGAACATAGATATACGGTATTTTTTCAGGGGTGGTGAAGGATCCCGGCTCTGACCACTCCCGCGGCGAAGTACCCCAGATCTGTTTGACACGCCAGTAATAGGTGCTGGAATGGTTCAACAATAAATATACTTCTGTCGATTGGACAGCAGAGTCAACAGCCATATTTACCAGGAAGGCCGGATCGGTGGACACCTGGACACGGAAACTGTCGGCAAATGCACAATACCATCTGAATGATACCTTGTATTTCCCGGATACATCGTACCCGTATGGATTGCTAAGTGTTGGGATGCAATCCGGAATGGGTTGTGTCTTGAATGAAAACTTTCCTGACCAGTTTCCCGTTGCCCCGCTGGAGCCGATCAACCGTACCTTCCATTCATGTCTTTTATCCGGCTGCAGCTTTTTATCCAAAACGAGGAACGTGTCGGTTACACCTGAAATGTCGGAAATAATACTGTCCATGTAATGAATATCATCGGTAACAAGCAGCACCTCGTAGGTACTTCCCTGTCCGGCAGAATTCCATCGTAAAACAGGACTCAAGGAGACATAGTTTTTCCCGTCTGAGGGTTCCTCCAGGGTTGGGATATTCAAGTATTCCATGGGCATAAAAGTGCCTCCTCCGCTCTCCGTTTTCATGATGTATCCGTTGTTGCCTGCAATCCAGCCGGTTAAAGAATCGGTGAACCAGAGATCACTGTATGGGCTGGTATTACCTGTAGATGCAATGCCCCACGATGCACCCCCGTCGGTTGTTTTAAGAATCTTCCCGTTCCAGGCAGAAATATACCCCGTGTGGGAATTGACGAAAAATATAGAATTCAGGCTGGAATAGCCATAAAATTCGCTCATATTCCCGAATTGTTTCACCCAGGTTTCGCCCCCGTCAGTGGTTTTCAAAATCCAGTCGCCAACGCACCATCCGGTTTTTTCGTCAAGAAAATAAAGATCTTTTATTGTGCTGGCTGTTTCAGATGTTACAAGGGTAGTTTTTGTCCAGTTTAATCCCCCGTTTCGAGTAAGAAGAAGTGTGCCGTTATCTCCTCCTGCCCAACCAGTTGTCGAATTGACAAAGAACACGGTGTGCAGGAAGGCATTTGTTCCGGATAGCTGGGGTACCCACGTCTGACCGCCATCGGAAGTATGAAGGATGGTTCCGTTCCACCCTGCAACCCAACCGTTGTTTTTATCGGTAAAACGTACAGAATAGAGATAGGTGGTTGTACCGCTATTCTGTGGAGTCCAGGAATTTCCCCCGTTGGTAGTATTCAGAATGGTTCCTTCGTTGGCGGTGCACCAGCCTGTAAGACTGTCGGTAAAAAAGACCGAATGGATCGTATTGGATGACAGGCCGGAGGGTTGCGGGATCCAGTTTTTCCCTCCGTCGGAAGTTTTAATAAGCGTGCCGTTGTATCCTGCTGCCCAGCCAGTGGTTTTGTTTACGAAAGAAACCGATGTCAGGTGGTTCGTGGTGCCGCTGATCCCTTTTGGTGTCCAGGTTACTCCTCCATTCTCTGTTTTGAGGAGGGTGCCGTTATTCCCGGCGATATATCCGGTTGTGGCCGATTCAAATACCACAGCATTAAAAGAAATGGCTGAAAAAGCGGGATTACTGTCCAGGTTCCAGTTCAATCCCCCGTCGGTGGTGGAGGCGATAAGCCCTTTTTCACCCACTGCAACGATCCGGGTTGGGCTGACAACTGCCACCTCGTAAAGCCACTGGGCATTTGATGAAAAAACAAGGGGAGACCAAGAGCTTCCTCCATTGATTGTTTTCCAAAGGGTTGCTTTTTTCCCATTGATGGTGGTATATAGTTCCCCCCACGACTCAGTTACGGATATATAGGATGCCGTTATTCCAGCTACCCATCCAACTGTGTCATTCATAAAATCGACGCCTTTCGCCCATCCTGCCAGGTCGGTACCACTCCAGGTCTGACCTCCGTCCGTGGTACCATTGAAATCCCCGGAACCCCATCCAACGGCCATGACTCTTTGAAGGTTGATTGCTTTCACATCTTCGAGAAAGGTCAGAGTTGCTGCACTGTACTGGGGAATCCAGGTAGCCCCGCCATCCGTGGTTTTTATAACTGTCCGGTTAAAACCGGTTGCCCAGCCGGTGTTGTTGTCAGCAAAACTGACACCTAAAAGGTTGGTGGTGACACCGGAATTTAACACTGCCCAGCTTTCCCCTGAGTCGGTAGTTTTTAAAATGACCCCACCGGTCCCGACAGCATAGCCAATGGAAGAACTGCTGAAATCAAGTGCCATCAGGTTGTTGTAGGTACCCGAATTTTTTACCACCCAGGAGTCTCCTCCGTCAATGGATTTACAAATGGTGCCTTGGTCTCCCACAGCGGTAATGATCCCGGAGCCAGACACCACAATGTCGTTCAGATTTTGGGTAACCGGCGGGCTTTGCCGTATCCAGTCGCCATTCTGGGCCTGTAACAGGGTCGCAGGGAAAAACAGTAACACCAATAATTGTATCTTTTTCATACTACCGAATGATTCCTGATCATAACCTTCCTGTTATAAAAAGAATGTCCCTTCAATTCAATGTGTCCTCCGGTCATCCGGAATTGACGCCAATGAAACCCAAACTGATTCTGTCAATGACACCCCATAACCATATTTCTTTGAATGTGCCCGCGGTAGCGGTTGACTGGTTGACTGAAAACTACTGAAAAGGTATGGAACATAAACCTGGGCATGCCGACGCTGCCGTAGGCAGGATCTCCTGAGAAGCCAGAGAAACAGGGCTGATGTTCCTTTTATGGAAATCGTGTACAAACGACGGAATATACAAAAAAAAACTGACATTTTTATGTCCGGGAGACTCTTTTTCTGAGAGACAGACACCCTGTAACAATTTTACCTCCGTCTGAGAAAAGGGGTTGTTTCTTCTTCTTCGGAAGCTTATATTTGACCATTAAATTCAAACATCGTTCATGCAAAGAAATATGCTATTAGGGGTGGAAGCCATTGGGCAGGGAGCCCTTGACGGCGGCATCTCGGGTGTCTATGCTTACCCGGGGACTCCGTCTACGGAAATTACGGAATACATCCAGTTGAGTCCGGAGGCTGTTTCCCGGAATATTCACCGTACCTGGTCAGTGAATGAAAAGACAGCTTATGAAGCGGCACTTGGGATGTCGTATGCCGGGAAAAAATCTCTGGTTTGCATGAAGCATGTGGGGCTGAATGTGGCTGCCGATCCCTTCATGAACTCGTGTATGACGGGTGTCAGCGGAGGCCTGGTGCTTGCAGTGGCGGATGATCCTTCGATGCATTCTTCACAAAACGAACAGGATTCGCGGTTTTTCGGGAAGTTTGGGATGATCCCGGTGCTGGAACCCGGAGATCAGCAGGAAGCTTACGACATGACCTACGACGGGCTCCGGCTTTCGGAAGAACTTAAACTGCCCGTCATGCTCAGGATCACCACCCGCCTGGCCCATTCACGGGCCGGCGTGATACGAAGACCGGCACAGGCCGAAAATGAAATCCGGCTGCCTGAAAATCCCAAACAATTCCTGCTGTTGCCTGCCTTTGCCCGGAAATATTACCAGGAGCTGCTCCGGAAGCAGGATGTGCTGGTTCAGAAATCCCTGGAATCGCGGTGGAACATTTATCATGAAGGCACCGGCAGCCATCTGGGGGTTGTTTGTTGCGGAATTGCCTTTAATTACCTGGCGGAAAACCTGCCGGGGGGTACCTTTCCCTTTCCGGTCTTAAAAGTATCCCAATACCCGGTCCCTTTGGAGTTACTCCAGAAACTGGAGGCATCCTGCCACGAACTGCTGGTTTTGGAGGAGGGTTTTCCCCTCGTGGAAGAGATGGTAACCGATGTTTTTGGCAGGGGGAAAAAGGTCCATGGCCGGTTAAGCGGTGCACTGCCCCGTGCCGGGGAGTTAAATCCTGATCATGTGGCCAAAGCATTAGGCCTGGCAGTGACAACCCATTTTCGCGTGCCCCCGGTTGTTGCGGGGCGTCCTCCGGCCTTGTGCCAGGGATGCGGCCACCAGGACCTCTATTACGCTTTGAATGCTGCTATAAAAGAGATAGGCGGAGGCAGGGTTTTCTCGGATATCGGATGCTACACCCTGGGGGCACTGCAGCCCTATAACTCTATTGATACCTGCGTGGATATGGGGGCTTCGGTAACCATGGCCAAAGGAGCTGCAGACGCCGGTTTGAGACCCTCTTTTGCCGTCATCGGAGATTCTACTTTCACCCATTCCGGAATCACCGGTTTACTGGATTGCGTCCTTGAGAAAAGCCCCGTGACCCTTATTATCTTAGATAATCAGGCTGTCGCCATGACCGGAGGGCAGGACTCGGCAGCATCGGGCAGGATTGAAAACATTTGTGCCGGCGTGGGGGTAGACCCTGCTCATATTCGTGTGGTCGTACCTCTGAAGAAAAACCTGGAGCAGATGGAGGGGATTATCCGTGAAGAAATGATTTACGATGATGTTTCCGTGATCATAGCCCGGAGACCCTGCCTGCAGAAACTGGCACGGGATAAACGGAGCAAAAAAGCAGGGGATGCCTGAGGTGCCGGAACCTGGTCTGGGTTCCCTGAAAGGATTCCGGTCACGGTAACATAGACAGCAACATCGGGGACCGGGGATCGGAGACATGGGGCTGATGACAGGCTGACCAGTTGATTAAAAATACAGACATAATCTATGAAGACAGACATTATCCTGGCAGGGGTAGGGGGGCAGGGGATCCTTTCGATAGCTGCCATTATCGGAGCAGCAGCCCTTGCCAGGGGGCTCTCCCTGAAGCAGTCGGAAACCCACGGGATGAGCCAGCGGGGCGGTGATGTGGTTTCGCACCTCCGGCTTTCTGACCAGCCCATTGCCTCCGACCTGATACCCCTGGGAAAAGCCGACATCATCCTGGCTGTGGAACCCATGGAATCCCTGCGCTACCTGCCTTACCTGGCAAAATCAGGATGGCTCGTTACCAACACCACCCCCTTTGAGAACATTCCCGGTTATCCCGACTTCAGCCTGTTAGAGCAGGAAATCATTAGGTTGCCGCAGTCGGTAATGGTCGATGCCGACACTCTTGCCAAAGAGATGGGAAACCCCAGGGGATCCAACATGGTCATGCTTGGAGCAGCCTCTCCCTTTCTCCCGTTGTCTGATCAAGAGATAGAGGCAGGAATCGATGCCGTATTTCAACGGAAAGGACCCGATATGGTACAAGCCAACATCATGGCTTTCAGGGCGGGGAAAAAAGTTGCTGAAAAGCGTACATCTTCGAACGGTTAGCCATTGCCCGGGTACTGAACAATCTCCGGATGGTATTGTTATTTCATTGTTTAAAAGCATGCCTGCCCTTATGAACTTAAAAATGCCTTTAGCAAACCAGGAAATCTCCCCTGTAGAGGATCTGTACAGGGCCTATCTGGAAGATCCTGAATCGGTGGATGAAAGCTGGAGACTTTTCTTTTCCGGATTTGACCTGGCCATCCGGCAATACCCTGCAGGACGTACGGAGGAGATCCCAGCAAACATCCAAAAAGAGTTTTCTGTTCTTCAGCTGATCCAGGCTTACCGCCAGCGCGGTCATCTTTTTACCCTTACCAATCCGGTACGAAGCCGGCGAAAATACCTGCCCACGCTGGAACCCGTCAACTTCGGGCTTGGTGGCAACGATCTGGAGACGGTTTTCCAGGCCGGTAATGAGGTGGGAATAGGTCCTGCCCGACTCAGTGAGATTATTCAACATCTGGAAGATACCTATTGCAGTTCTGTCGGGGTCGAGTATATCTACATGCGGCACCCCGATTTGGTGAACTGGCTCCGTCAGAAAATGGAATCCGGTCGCAACCGGATGACCTTTACGCCTGATAAACAGCGACATATATATGGTCACCTGGTTCAGGCTGTAGGCTTCGAAAATTACATCCACAAAAAGTTCGTCGGAGCCAAACGCTTCAGCCTCGAAGGTGCTGAAACCCTCATACCCTCGCTGGATGCCGTGATTGAAAGAGGTGCTGAACTCGGCATTGAAGAATTCACTATCGGCATTGCGCATCGCGGCAGGCTGAACGTCCTTGCCAACATCATGAATAAACCGTACCATAGGATATTCAAGGAGTTTTATGGTACGGAATACGAGGAAGAGATTTCCCTGGGCGATGTTAAATACCATCTGGGTTTTGAAAGTGAAGTCCTCACCGACACCGGTCAGCGGGTTATCCTGAAACTGATGCCCAACCCGTCACACCTGGAAACGGTCAGCGGTCTGGTCGAAGGATTTGCCCGCTCCCGGATTGATTCGAAATACAACGGCGATTTCAATAAACTGGCGCCTGTGCTGATCCATGGCGATGCTGCCATTGCTGCTCAGGGTATTGTGTACGAAACAGTTCAAATGTCTCAACTCGCGGGATACAAGACGGGCGGAACAATCCATCTGGTCATCAACAACCAGGTAGGATTTACGACCAATTACCTGGAAGCCCGTTCCAGTACCTATTGTACCGATGTGGCCAAGGTCACCCGTTCTCCCGTTTTTCATGTGAACGGCGACGACGTGGAGGCCCTGATCTACACCATTAGACTGGCAATGGAATTCCGCCAGCAATTCCATTCCGATGTTTTTGTTGATATTCTTTGCTACAGAAAATATGGCCACAATGAAGGCGACGAGCCCCGCTTTACCCAGCCAATGCTGTACAAAATTATCGCAACCCATCCCAATCCCAGAGATATATATGCCCGAAAACTAACAGACCTGGGCATCATGACCGACGAGGAAACAAGGCTGGTGGTCCGGGAATTCGATGCCCTTATGGAGGCGAATTACAAGGAATCAGAAAAGATAGAAAAGCTGAACATCCGGAATTTCCAGGTCGAAGAATACCGTTCTTTTGCCAGGGCGGATAAGGCTTTTCAGGATGCTGATGCGAAAACGGCCGTTTCCCGGGAAAAACTTACTCGGGTGGCTTCCCAAATCAACCAGGTGCCTGACGATCTGAAATTTTTCAGCAAAGTAAGCCGTATCCTTTCCGACAGGCAAATGATGATCCGCGACAACCGGCTGGACTGGGCCATGTGCGAGTTGCTTGCTTACGGCACGCTGGTGGAGGAAGGATACGCTGTTCGGCTTAGTGGACAGGACAGCGAAAGGGGAACCTTTGCGCACCGGCATGCTGCTTTTACCATCGAAGATACCGATGGCAAGTACATCCCGCTGCAGCATGTAGCTCCCGGACAGGCTCCGTTCAGCGTTTACAACTCCCTGTTATCCGAATACAGCGTTCTGGGTTTTGAGTATGGTTATTCCCTGGCACAACCCGGTGGTCTTACCATTTGGGAAGCCCAATTTGGCGATTTTGCCAATGTGGCGCAGGTGGTGATCGACCAGTATATTTCATCTGCTCATGAAAAGTGGGGAATCATGAACGGGATTGTCCTGTTCCTTCCCCATGGATATGAAGGACAGGGACCGGAACATTCGAGCGGCAGGATCGAACGTTTTCTTTCCCTGGCTGCCGGCAATAACATGCAGGTGGTGGTTCCGACGACGCCGGCTAATCTGTTCCACCTGTTGCGCCGGCAGGTAAAGTGGAACCTGCGTTTGCCGC
Source organism: uncultured Prolixibacteraceae bacterium (assembly GCA_964650525.1). GTDB lineage: Bacteria > Bacteroidota > Bacteroidia > Bacteroidales > Prolixibacteraceae > UBA1413. Next base: position 57,034 of record CAZYUA010000011.1, on the reverse strand, counting down.
TGGTCGTTTTTACCCCTAAAAGCCTCCTGCGGCATCCCCTGGTGATGTCGCCCCTGGACGACCTGGCCCATGGTTCCTTTCGGGAAGTTATCGATGATGAACTGGCTGAAAGGGAGCGGGTTACCCGCGTGGTATTTACGTCAGGACGCCTCTATTACGACCTCCTGAGCCGGCGTAACGACGAAAAGGAAAACCGGGTGGCTATCGTCCGGATCGAACAAGTGTATCCTCTGCCTGAAAACCAGATCAGGGCCATTGTGACCAAATACCAAGGGGCAAAAAGCTTTTTCTGGGCCCAGGATGAACCGGAAAATCAGGGAGCCTGGCCTTTTATTAGCCGCAAACTGGCCTATCTTAACCTGAATCCTGTCACCAGGCCTGAAAGTGCCAGTCCGGCCGTAGGACTAATGGAACAACACAAAAACAGGCTGAAAAAAGTCCTGGATGATGTATTCGAAAATAGTGAATTGTAAACGATTTAATCGAATCCCGATATGTTGATCGAAGTTAAAGTCCCTGGACCTGGAGAATCTGTTACTGAAGTTGAAATCGGCCGCTGGCTGGTGGAAGATGGCAAGTCAGTCAGAAAAGGCGAAGATATTGCCGAAGTGGAAAGCGATAAGGCAACCCTCACCCTGACGGCGGAAGCTCAGGGACTGCTGAGAATAACCGTGGCCGAAGGCACGGCAGTTCCCGTAGGGACTGTCGTTTGCACCATTGATACCGCGGAAGCACCTTCCGGAGAGAATCCGGTATCGAAAACCCCCGAAGGTGCCCTTTCCGGCGATGCGAGGACCCCGGCCCCTGGTGCAGCCGTTGAGGTGAACGAACGTTTTGAAGTCCGGGAGGAAAACCCAAGAATTACTTCGGTAGCGCGGAAAATCATGGATGAGCGTGGACTTTCCGTTGACGATCTGATCAAAGGGCTGAAAAGGATTGGCAAAAGGGAGGTCGAGGCTGTGCTTACTGACGACCAGGTTTTCCCGGTGGCAGCAATGGAGGGTGTCCCGAAGGGCACGCGTGAGGTTTCGCGTGAACGGATATCCATGCTCCGCAGAAAGCTGAGTGAACGGCTGGTGGCGGTGAAAAATGAAACGGCCATGCTTACCACTTTCAATGAAGTGGACATGGATAAAGTGATTGCTGTCAGGAAATTATACCAGGATCGTTTTACTGAAAAATATGGTTTTAAACTGGGCTTTATGTCCTTTTTTACCAGAGCGGTTGCCATAGCTGCCCAATCTTTCCCGGCCGTCAATTCCATGCTCGATGGTGAAGAAATGGTGACTCCCGGTTATGTGGATGTGGGCATTGCCGTTCAAACCCCGAAAGGGCTCATGGTCCCGGTAGTGCGGAATGCCGAATCGAAATCCATACCTCAGATTGAGCAGGAAATTAAGGAGCTGGCAGAAAAGGCCCGGAATAAGAAAATTACCGTGGAGGAACTTACCGGGGGCACCATTACCATTACCAACGGAGGTGTGTTCGGGTCGTTGTTATCCACTCCGATATTGAATCCCCCTCAATCGGCTATCCTTGGGATGCATAATATTGTCGACCGCCCGGTTGCTGTTCATGGCAGGGTGGAGATCCGCCCCATGATGTATATTGCCCTCTCTTACGACCACAGGATTGTTGACGGCAGGGATTCAGTCGGTTTTCTCGTTAAGGTCAAAGAACTGATGGAGAATCCCGGAAAGATGGCTGCCGGAGGGAGAGATCCCTTGGAGGTAATACTCGGGATCTGACAGTAAGGTTAATAACCTTTGATGCCGGCTTACCCGGACTATGGCAAAATGGCATGAAAGTGCAGCGGCACACGTTTTGTAATCTGTACTTTACAATTTATAATTAGATTCAATATGTTGCTTTGGATTATTTTCGGCGTTTTTTTTATTCTCAGCCTTGTGGCGGGGAACCGGTTAAAGGCAAAATTCAGGGAGTATGCTAAAATTGATCTGCCCGGCGGAATGAGCGGGGCGGAGATAGCCCGCAAGATGCTCAGGGACAATGGATGCTACGATGTAAAGGTCATTTCTGTCCAGGGGCAGCTGACCGACCATTATAACCCGGTACAGAAAACAGTAAACCTGAGTCCGGAAGTCTTTAATGGGCGGAGTGTGTCAGCAGCGGCTGTTGCTGCCCACGAAACCGGGCATGCCCTGCAACATGCCAGAGGCTATGCATGGCTCGAATTGCGCAGTTCCCTGGTGCCTGTACAGAATGTCACCGCCAAGGTGATGAACATCATGTTCCTGGTTTTGTTCCTGGGCTCCTTCTTGCTGGGAAATCTGATTCCCATGCAGACCGCCCTGATGATTATTGTAGTGTGTTATGCCATTTTTACCTTGTTTGCCTTCATTACACTGCCTGTGGAATTTGATGCCAGCGCCCGGGGTTTGGCCTGGCTCTCTGCCAGCGGTATTACCAACAACCAGACCCATGGCAAAGCTGCCAATGCGCTGAAATGGGCGGCTTCCACTTATGTGATCGCCGCACTGGCATCCCTGGCTACCTTACTGTATTATGTGAGCCTGCTGGGTGGCGGTAGTGATAATTAATGCTGATGTTCTCAGGAATTTCAGAATTTGGTCCTTGTCTGGGGCCTTAAGACCTTGACTGTTTCACTTCCCGCCGGCATGGTTACAGGGATTTCTAATTATTGCACAAAAACCTTCAGGCTTTTGGCGTCGTCCCATCTCACAATGTAAATCCCGGTAATCAATCCTGTGACTACTGCCTGTCCCGAACCCAGAGAAGTCAGGCTTTTTTCACGTCCAAAGAGGTCGTAGACCGACACGTATGAACTGGTCTTACCAGAAATATGCAATGCCCCGTTTCGTGAAATTACCTTCCGATCGGGAACCTTTTGAATGCAGGCTGAAATAGTGGAACAATCCTCGGTAAAAGTGAAAAGGCCAGGAATATCGTTAGAAGGGGTAGAAGCCCCGATGTCAGCGTAAACGATATTGCAGTAGGTGCCGTCGCCTTTTGCATTGCTGAAAAATATGCCGTATCTTCCTGTACCCTCGATGTTTATGTTTTTTAACTGCAGGTTATTAATATGTTTGGTACCACTTCCGATGAATATGCCGTCATCTTTTGACTTATAAAGATCGATGTTGTATATCCGTATGTTCTGCAAGTCGTATTGGGAACTGCTGTTCACATGCACTGCCCCCTGCCGGTTACCCCACAAATCGCCGCCTATACCCGGAATTCCGGTGGCCACACCCCCCTTATACACCGATATATTGTACAGGTCACTGAACCCTTCATTGCTGAAAGGCATTCCGGGAAAGTCGCTGGTCACCCGGAACCCAGCTTCCATAGGATCTGCAATGACGATGTTATAGGCTTTATTCTGTTTACCTCCGAAAAAGCCGAGGCCCGAAGCACGCCAGTTGTTCTCGGATGTGCACCATCGGAAAACCAGATTTGTACACATACGGTCTCCCCGCGACCAGGTGGCGATGTCATCATCACCGTTGTTGCGGAAACTGCAATGCTCAGTGATGCAATGTGTACTTCCGTAGGCCAGGTTGATGCCGTCGGCATAGTTGTTTCTGAACCGGCAGTGACGGATTTGCAGGTTATCAGCACCTTCAATCCAGGCACCACATTCAAAATGCTCAACCCATACATGACGTATCACCGATTGGGAGCCGAAACTTCCCATAAACCCTTTGCCTACCTGGTACCGGCTGTCGTTGTTGTAATAACGCTTGTTATTCACTGTGTTCAGGTAAAGCCCTTCCACGACTACATGGTTGAAAGTCGCCTCAATCCCTCGCTGGTTGTAAGTGCTACGGTCATCAGAAGAGGCACTGAAATAGATTTCTGTGTGCCACATTCCCGCTCCGATGAGCTGGGTGCCATCACCGGAAATAATCATCCGTCCATCCACATCATATCTTCCGGGTGGCAGATAAATGGTCTTCCCCCTGTTTTGGGTAATAAAGTACTGAAGTTTTCCCTGATCCGGAGTATAGGCGATTTTATTTTCGCCTGGAATGGACTCAAAGGTCACTGCCTGTGGAACTTCTTCCAGTTCCACAAAATCGATGGTATAAGGAATATCGTTGTCTTCCTGCTTTACCAGCCTGAAAACCCCCTTAGCCGGAATTTTTACACCCAGTTTCAAATGGGTCTCATCAAAACGCATTCGAGGAAATTTGTCAGACAGATCGGGCAGATTGTCGGGGTATTTGCTACCGCTTTTCAGAATGTATTGCCAGGCCCAATATGAATCAAGGGTGATGGTCTCCACGAAATTTCCGTCGACAAATAACGAAAGAGTGCCTTTCAATCCTTTGCCATCCTCACTGTCAGGGAGAGAAAAACGGATGTTCAGCCCGTCTGCAGCCTTTTCGCTGGTCCACTGAATCCAGGAATCTTTCGCAAGTAACTGAACAGCAGACTGATTGGATGCTTCGGATTGTAATTCCCGCTGATCAAAGGTGGGCGGCAAAAGAATCCCTGTGGTTTCGCATTTTCCTGACTCCGCTTCGTAGCGTAAGTAAGGTCGATCGAAATAGCCTCTTTCCCGTTCATCATCGGCAAACGATACATTTTGGGCAGATACTTTTGAAACCAAAAGCAAGAGAAACAGAAATATACACAATTGTTCTCTATTCATGCTGAATTATTCATTCTACGGGTTGCTGAAAATACACATTCATTTGGATCTTTCAAAATCCATCCTGATGGTTGAATCTCATCATCCTGGGTTTTGAGTAATACCCGCAGGCTCCGGTTCTTAAACCTTTCCTTTATCTCTGACAATGATCAAATGCATTTGTCAAACTGTGAAACTCCCGTTTCAAGAGCGTGGTAATGGAATACCGGCAAGTGTCCGTCCCGGGCTGGTCCGGACAAGTTGAGCGAGCAAGAAATCAGACAAGTCTTCTGTGGAACTGGATTCCACGTCCTCTCTTCGTCGGGGAGATTCAAACTTATCAGTCTAACCATACAAGCTAAGACAGAGAGCGTCGTACCACGCCGGCTGCGTCGGGAAATGGGTCGCGGCTTTCCGGTTGGTTCATGCTATTAATTGTCAGGGGTATGATCCCGACAAGCTTTTTTTATTGCAAAATTTTGCCCTGATTCCTTTCCCGGATCTGGCATTATTGTAACTTTATATCAGAAAACTACCAAATTTTTTCAGTTATGAGAAATTTTACTTATTTACTATTTGCCGTACTCCTGGCCTGTCCGGGAACAGTTGCCATGGCCCAGAACCTGAACAATCCGAAGGATGCCGGCGGGTACTACATCGTAAAATGGGACTGTGCTAAGAGCTCCTTTGCTGTTTCAAACAATCTGGAAGCTGACGAGACGTTCACGTTTGCGGTCGATGTTACAGGCACGCCATTTGAAAACTGGTTAAAGGCTACGCCTACGGCTGCCGGTGCAACAAGGTCGCTGGCCATTAACAAATGGACTAACTTCGGCGATGTAAGCGGAGGCACCAACCGTCTGAAAAAGATCACCGGGAATGTATATGGCGCAACCTGGAACGTTATTCAAATGGCCAGTACGATGAATGTAACCAAAGCTACCGGCATCGATTCGGTGGTGTACATTTACGGGCAGGTATTCGGATTTGAATATACTGCTACCAATCCGGGAGCGGGTTGGTGGATGTGGCCACCGGAAGTCCCCGTTGCCACCCAGATCAATCCGGGGCCAGGAGCTATTTTCAAATTCCTTCCTTATACCGGAACCAAAAAAAGTCCTGAATTGTATAGCGATGATTACGAAGGAGGACTCTTTTTCTCGAACAACACTCCTGAGAAGGGGTACACATTGCCCTGTATGGTTCCCACATCGGCTTTGACCATTGAAAACCCGGATTCTCCGGTAATCCGGCTTGAATTCTATACCATTCACGGAGCCAGGCTTTCTCTTGAACCTTCCAGGGGCATGTATGTCCGGAAGGCCATTAAAGCGGACGGGACCTCCGAATCAACAAAAATCTTCAAAATAAGAAAGTGATTTGTTCTTGTTTTCCATTCCAATGAAGATCCTTAAAGTTGATGTTGTTTTCTCAGTTTGGTTTTTGTTGGGTTGTTTCTCATTTCAATTCGGTGTTGGTCAGGAGATCAGGCCAATTTCGGGAACTGTATCGGATGCGCATCGCCAGACCATCATAGGGGCAACCGTTTCTGTGATTCTTCCGGGCGGGGAAAAAACCGGGACGGTGACTGATATGAACGGACAATTCCGGCTGTCAGTTCCTGCTGGCAGCAATCTACATGTGACCTACATCGGTTACAAACCTTATCGTGAAGTGGTTACCACACTGAAAGGTGTGTACAACATCCTTCTGGAAGAAGATGTGAGGTCGCTTGATGAAGTTGTGGTTGTGGGGTATGGTACCCAAAAGCGGTCGGAACTCACGGGTTCCATCTCATCTGTACGCGCCGGGGATGTGAAAGATTTTTCGTCGAAGAGTCTTGCCGAGTCATTGAGCGGTATGGCGGCCGGGGTCATGGTGACGAAGGGGGAGGGGGCTCCCGGCAGCGGTGCTGACATTATCATAAGGGGTGCCAGTTCGCTTAATGGGATGAGTCCCTTGTACATCGTTGACGGGGTGCCGCAGGATGCCGGTTTTCGTTTCAATATGCGTGATGTGGAAGCTGTTGAAATTCTGAAGGATGCCGGATCGGCATCTATTTACGGCTCACGGGCTGCTGGAGGTGTCATCCTTGTCACCACCAAAAGGGGAAAAGAGGGTGAAAAAGCATCAATCAGCACCAACATCCGTTATGGTATACGAAACATTACCACCGGAATTCGACTGCTGAACACGGAAGCGTGGATCCGTGCACGCGATGCTTTCGGAACGGGTAGTACCCTGGATGTCCTGGGTGCTGCCAGCATCAGGGACCTCCCCGACACCGACTGGATGGATGTGATGTTTGACCCGGGACTGGAGCAGGAATACAACCTTTCCCTGGCTTCAAAAACCGACAAAACCAGTTTCTTCCTGTCGGGCGGGTATTTGGGAGAAAAAGGGGTTTATATGGATACCAGAGCTGACCGGTACTCGTTCCGGAACAACATAGAATATAAAGTCAACGATCGCTTTACCATTGGGGAGTCCCTCTATGGAAGCGCCACAAAAACAAATCCGGCCACCAACTCTTCGATATACAACCATACCATCCCGTTTCGAACTGTGCCGGTTTCAAAGGTTTATGATGAAAACGGGAATTTTGCCGCAACAAACGACAAGGTGGGCAGCGGCCCTAATTTTGCAGGCCTCGAAGATGCTTTCCACGTTTTTAACGACAACAACTACAGCCTGAATATGCAGGTTTTCCTGAATGCCCAACTCTTCACAGGTCTTGAACTGAAAGTTACCGGTGCCGGTGAGGTGAATGCCTTTTCGGGAAACACGTTTACCGAATTCAAAGATTTTGGTCCCGTTCAGGTGAGTCCGCAACGGCTGAATGCCTTTTCGGGAACCACTCAAAACCTGATGTTTAATTCGGTGATGACCTGGGAGAGAGTAAAAGGTGCTCACACCCTGAAAGCCATGGCGGGGACTGAAGTCTGGAGAACCGACGGGTACAACCTAGATGTTACCGCCTATAACTTTGCGATTCCAGTTGCTGAGTCTTTGGCGTTGGCATCGGCTGGCCCGACCAAAGACGCTTCGGATTATCTGCCGCAGGAACGCCGGCTTTCCTGGTTCGGACGGGTAAATTACAGCTTCCTGGGCAAAATTCTTTTAACTGCCAATTTCCGTGCCGATGCTTCCGATCGTTTCATCGGGAAAAACCGCTGGGGGTATTTCCCGTCTATCAATGCTGGTTGGCGGATCAGTGAAGAAAATTTTATGAAGGAACTCGCAGGCAACTGGCTTGACAATGCCAAAATAAGAGCCAGCTGGGGGATCTTGGGAAACGATATGAGTGTCCCCCAATTTATGTACCAGTCTACCTGGTCGGGCACCGGCATCAGTCACTCGTTCGATGGGACGTCGACCCAGCAGGCGGGGTACTGGCTGGCGGTTTTTGGTAATGAAGACCTGAAATGGGAGGAAGTCAACCAGCTCGACCTGGGTGTAGATTTGAATCTCCTGGGAAACCGGCTGACTTTCACGTACGATTTCTATAACCGCCGGACCAGAGACATGCTTTACCGGGGCGATCTGCCCCTGTCTGCAGGAATGAGTTACTATTTCAGCAGCGATGACCCAGCCAATACGGTGCCGGTTTATTTCAATGCCGGACTCGTTGAGAACCAGGGTCATGAGGTTACCATCGGCTGGACCAACCACGTCCGAGATCTGAAATATGGAGGCTCTGCCCATGCATCGTTTAATTCCAACCTGGTGAAAAAGATTGGAGACGAACCAGGGGCCAATCCAATAGATGAAGGACTGAACAATACCTGGAACCTCCTGACAAGGACACAAGACGGCCATCCTATGAGTATGTATTACGGTTACAGTGTCTTGGGAATTTTTATGGACCAGGCCCAGGTGGATGCATATAACCAGTCCGCGCTGGATGCATGGAGGGATCAAAATCCAACTCATACCCGCTTCGATCCGGTGACCGGTCAGCCCCTGAACCTGGATGGACAACCCATAGGAATTTTTTACCAGAAAGAACAGACCGGCATCGGCGATCTGATTTTTGACCACAACGCACAAGGTCGTGTTACCCCCCTGTCGCGCCGGTTTATCGGTAACCCGTGGCCCGTTGTCTCTCTGGGGTTAAACCTGAACATGGAATACCGGGGATTTGACTTGAACGCTGTATTTCAGGGAGCTTTCGGGTTCGACATCATGAACCTGGTGAAACCCTATACCCAGATGTTCAGTTCCGATAATACCACCGCCGATATTTTCAAAACATCCTGTTTCGGAAAAGACAATACCACCATCACATCTTCCCCGCGTGTGGGTTATCTCGGCAGCAACGGTTCATTTATTGGCGATGGGGCTGCCAATAAGAATTATTCAACAGTTTCGGGTTATCTGGTTGAAAAAGGGGACTACTTGAAACTGAAGAACCTTTCCTTCGGGTACACACTGCCAAAAAATGTAACCCGCCTGTTTGCCGATCAGAACGCCCGGCTGTACACCAGCATCCAGAATGTTTTCACCATGACCGGCTATTCAGGAATTGATCCTGAAATCGGTGGCGGAGTGCTGATGCGGGGGATAGACCATCAGAACAGATATCTGCCCTCGCGTCTTGTTTCGTTTGGCATCGACCTGACTTTTTAACCAGATCACATGCTATGCAAAGAATCCTGATGAACTTCACTAAGGTCAAGACTATTGCTGTTTTAGGAGTGTCGCTGGCCGGATGTTCCGGCTTTTTCGACCTGACAAATAAGCAAACCCTCTCGCCTGATAATTTCCCTGCCACACTGGAGCAGGTCGACCTTGTCCTTACCTCCTCCTATGCCGGCCCTTACGGAACGGGAATGTACGCCTTCTATTGGTTCCCGATGGGAATATACCTCTACGACCATACCACGGATACGTACGGATCGTACGATGAACGGGGCACCAGCATGGACAATTACACCGATATCAACAGCCGTTACACTACCCAGATGTATGTGGACATCTGCAAATGGGCGAACCTGTCCACCACGGCCCTGGAAGCCATCGAAAATTACCGGGATGAACATTCCTCAGCCGGCGAAGAGCCGCAACTTGACTATATGCGGGGACAGGCGATGTTTAACCGTGCCCTGGCTTACTGGCATGGTCAGCTCTTTTTTGAGATGGCTCCTGATGGCTGGGGATTTCCGCTTTTCAACAAGGTAGCTGCTGACCTTGAAGGAATGAAGCGGGCAAGAGCCACGGTGGCCGATACCTGGGCTTTTGTGATCAAAGACCTTGAGGCTGCCCTTCCCCTGCTGGCCGGTCACCACGACAAATACCGGGCTTCAGAATGGGCAGCAAAAGGACTGCTCGCAAAAGTATACATGCAATCGCTCACCATTTTTCCTGAAAATAAGGCTAAAGCCAAATCCCTGATGGAGAACATCATCCAGAACAGCGGGAAAAAACTGGCCCCGCCTGATGTGTACAGCGATATGTTTTACGGAAATCCTGCCAACGAATTCAATTCTGAATCGCTGTATGAATTGAGTATGACCATCAACTGGAACCAGAGTGGTCCATGGGCAGGGTATACCACTGGCAGCGGAATGCCCATGGTGATGGCACCCTGGTACTTGGATCTCGACATCCGCTTCAGACCGGGAGTTGAGGGGGTCGTGAATCCTTTAACCCGCGAACGCGACGTGATCACCTCAAAGAAGAGCAGTGAGTGGGGAAACAATTTTATCCACGATGCCAACATCCGGCGATTTGGTTTTACCGGTATCGGCGGCGATACGGTGCCGAGAAGGACTTTTAATCCCGCTTTCACTGCATCTAAACCCCGTGCTGTCGACAACTACCCTTACCGGACCCAGGATCCGGACTACCGGCAGAGATGTCTCGAACTGAAAAACAACCCGGAACGGGTGGACCCCAGGATAAAACTGGTGGCGGGACAACCTTATGTCGACGAATACATAAACGATAAGGGAAAAATTACCTTTTACGATCGTTCAAGCGAAATCAACAACCGTCCTGACCTGCTTGCCTGGCAACATCGTAAGTTCACCAACATCCGTGGTATTGAGATGGGGCCGGCACCGTACGGTAAAAATCAGAGCAGCGATGCCAATTATCCCCTTGTCAGGCTGGCTGACATCTATTTGCTGTATGCGGAACTGGTTAAAGAGGAAAATCCCGCTCTGGCATTGGAAACTATCAACAAAGTACACCGGCGGGCTTACGGGTATTCTCCTGATTCACCCTCTCCGTACGATTATACCAGTCTTACCGGACGGACGAAGACAGCCGATCCCTCCGACCACCTGGCGTACGATGTACTGAAATACGAACGCTGGGCAGAGCTTTTTGCCGAAGGACAGTGGTGGTGGGACGTAAGACGTTGGAAGATAGGTCCTGCCGAGGCTGATTTCTACAAAGAAACCCGTCATGGCCAGATTACCTGGAAAGGAGACGAATCGTATGTCCAGCCCATCCCGCAACTGGAACTCGAACGAAACGAAAACATACAGCAATCATACGGCTATCCTGGTGTCAGATAATTATTCCAGGACACAGCTTTCCCTTCTGGTTTGAGTGAAATGATCCTATGGTGGTTCTGATCGTTCAGGATGATAGTAAAACACCCTTTTCCAACTGGAGATTGTTTGTTTACTGTTTGCAGACAAATAAACAACCCGGTTGTGAAGTTGTCGGGGTGATGTGACTCGAACACACGGCCTCGTCGTCCCGAACGACGCGCGCTACCAACTGCGCCACACCCCGAAAAGAACCATTTCCTGTTTCCGACGCTTGCACCTCCCGTCTAAGCCGGGACGCCACACCCCGAAAAGAACTATATCCTGTTTCCGACGCTTGCACCTCCCGTCCAAGCCGGGACGCCATACCCCGAAAAGAACCATATCCTGTTTCCGACGCTTGCACCTCCCGTCCAAGCAGCCACGGCCTACACCATACTCCTGGTCGGATCTTCCCCCTGTACAGGTGGCACAAAAATAATATTTTCAATCAAAAGCAGATCATTTCTTTTTAAATTTCGCCAATCGTGTTAAATTGTCCGCCTTTTACAAAAGCTTGATTTTATGAATAAATTATCGTCTCTTCTGGTTTTCCTGCTTTTCCTTGGCAGCACCATTGCAATGGCCGGCGAGGATACCCGGCTGCTCCGGTTCCCTGATATCCGTAAGGATCAGATAGCATTTGTTTACGCTGGTGACATATGGACTGTACATGCTTCGGGTGGCGATGCCAGACGCCTGACCTCTCATGAAGGGTTGGAGCTGTTTCCGAAAATATCTCCCGACGGCAAATGGATTGCCTTTTCGGGTGAGTATTCAGGCAGCCGGCAGCTTTTTGTGATCCCTTCGGAAGGAGGTGTACCCCGGCAACTTACCTGGTACAATTCAGTGGGTGTCATGCCTCCCCGCGGAGGCTTCGACCATGTGGTGCTGGACTGGACTCCTGGTAGCAAACAGATCTTAATACGGGCCAACCGTACTTCTTTTGGCGAGCGGAATGGAAAATACTTCCTGGTCAGCCTGGACGGAGGGCTTGAAAAGCCTCTTCAAATCGTCAATGGCGGTTTTGCTGCGTTTTCTCCCGATGCCTCAAAAATCGCCTTTACTCCTGTGGACCGGGAATTCCGGACCTGGAAACGGTATAAGGGGGGAAGAGCTTCCGACCTCTGGATTTATGACCTGAAGAACAACACTTCAGAACAGATCACAACCTTTCCGGGAACCGACCAGCACCCGGTATGGTGGGGTGATGATATTTTCTTTGCTTCAGACCGCGACCTGAAGCTTAACATCTGGAAATACAACACCAAAACCCGCGAAACCACTCAAATGACAGCCCACAGGGAATTTGATGTCATGTGGCCTTCGGGCGCTGACGGCCGCCTGGTTTACGAAAACGGCGGCTATCTGTATACGTTGGATCTTCCATCAGGGAAACCATCGAAAATATCCGTTAACATTCGTTTTGACAACCCGAATCTTGTGCCTTACTGGAAAAATGTGAAAGACAACATTCACAGTTTTGCAGTCTCACCCACCGGTAAAAGAGCTTTGTTTGATGCTAGGGGTGACATCTTCTCAGTTCCTGCCGAAAACGGAATTACCGAAAACCTGACACAAACGGAGGGAATCCGCGAAATCTTTCCGGCATGGTCGCCCGACGGAAAGTTTATTTCCTATTATTCAGATGCCACAGGCGAATATGAAATTTACCTGCTGGAAAACAAAAAAGGAGCTGTACCGAAACCAATTACTTCCGGCTCATCTGCCTGGAAATACCAGCCCGTATGGTCGCCAGACAGCCGCTGGCTCTTGTTTTCGGACCGCACGCTGAACCTGCAAATACTGGAAGTGGCAACCGGCAAAATCACTGTGGTTGACAAAGCCACCATGAATGAGATCCGCACCTATGACATCTCCCCCGATTCCAGGTGGATTGCCTATACCAAAGAGGGAAGCAATGCCCAGTCGGCTATCTGGATCTATGATTTCAAAACCGGAACCAAACATCAGCTGACCGATGGTACCTTCAATGATGATGAACCTGTTTTTTCGCGCTGTGGCAATTTTCTTTTTTTCTCTTCAAACCGTGATTTTAACCTGGCCTTTTCGAGCTTTGAATTTGACTATCTCTACAACCGGGCCACCCGGTTGTATGCACTTCCCCTGAAATCCTCAGGTCCCAGGCTCTTCAAGGACAAAAACGATGTGGAACCGGTTCCGGAAGATAAGAAGACTGAATCCGGTCAGGAAAAAGATACGAAAACGACTCCCAAACCGACAAAAGAGAGCCCCAAAACCGGTGAAGACAATCCCGGTAGAAATGGTTCCGCCGAGAAAAAAGAGGTCGAAGTAGTAATTGATTTTGAAGGAGTAAACAACCGCATCACCGCTCTTCCCGGAGAGCCGGGTGACTACCGTGTGGCTGGTTCTGTGGATGGGGGGTTGTTATATATGAACGGCGGAAAGCTCATGAAATATGCGATTGAAAGCGAAAAGAGCGAGGAGATCCTGGATAGGGCTATGATGGCTACCATTACCGCCGACGGAAAGATGATCATGTACCGGTCGGGAAGTGACTTCGGCATTATTAAAATCTCCCCCAATCAAAAGAGCGGTGCAGGGAAGATGAATCTCGACCAGATGGAGATGAAAATCGATCCCCGGAAAGAGTGGGACCAGATTTATGCCGACGGATGGCGCATCTTCCGCGACTATTTTTATGTGGACAACCTCCACGGAGTCGACTGGGCTGAGGTAAAAGCCCGGTACAGCGTGCTGCTGCCCCATGTAAGCCACCGTGCCGACCTGGATTACATCCTGAATGAGATTGTATCGGAAAGCAATGCCGGCCACTCCTACGTGGACTGGGGCGACTTTAAAAATGTCAAGCGGGTCGATACCGGATTGCTGGGCGCTGACCTGGTTGCCGATGAGTCGGCAGGGCGGTACCGGATAAACAAAATTTACCAGGGAGAGAACTGGAATCCGGCTCGCCGGTCGCCTCTCACAGAAACCGGGGTGGATGTGAAGGAAGGTGATTACCTGCTCCGCATCAACGGAAAAGAGGTCACCCTGGCCGACAATCCCTACCTATTCCTCGAGAACACCACTGGAAGGAAGGTGGAACTGATGGTCAGCGGAAAACCTGATGCTGTGGGAGCCCGGACTGCGCTGGTAAAACCCATCAGCAGTGAGCTGGAGTTGTTCGGTTTCAACTGGGTCAATGAACGGCGCGCGATGGTAGACAAACTTTCGGGGGGGAGAATTGGTTATATTTATGTGCCCAACACCTCTACCGATGGCAACCGCGAACTCTTCCGCGGCATGTATGCTTACCACGACAAGGAAGCCCTGATCATCGACGACCGGTACAATGGGGGAGGATTCATACCCGACCGGATGGCTGACCTCCTCGACCGTCATACCCTGGTTTACTGGCACCGCAACGGATTGGAACCTTCCAAGGCACCCGGCGTAGCCCACGATGGTCCCAAGGTGATGCTCATTAACGGCTATTCCTCCTCAGGTGGCGATGCCTTCCCATACTTCTTCAAGAAATTGGGATTGGGTAAGCTGATAGGTACCCGGACCTGGGGCGGGCTGGTAGGCATCTCCGGGAATGCCCGCCTCGTGGATGGCGGCTATATTTCCGTGCCCCGGTTCGGGGTTTTCGACCAGGAGGAAGGGTGGATAATTGAAGGTATCGGCGTATATCCCGATATTGAAGTGGTCGACCGGCCTGAGCAACTGGCCAAAGGGGAGGATCCCTGTATTGAAAAGGCCGTGGACGTACTTCTGAAGGAACTGGAAACCCGTCCTGCAAAAAAGGTCACCATTCCTGCATCTCCCAACCGCTCCGGGTGGATCGAAAAGGAGATCAGATAGGCCATCGTCTGGAAAACCTGGCTGGCCGACCTTACAGGAATCTCTGAACGCCTGGCCAGCTATATCCTGGCGTTTGCCGCCGCCATGGTTTTCAGTATGCTGCTTCCTGAAAAAAAAGACCAGTGGAAGATATCCCTTAGTCAATCGGATTCCTCCACTGATCTTAATAATAATCTCAACCTATACTGATAGTGATCTTGACCTAAACCTAAACCTGGACCTTGACCTTCAGTTATTCTGATATTCTGACATTCAATCTTCTGATCTTCTAATTTTCTTTTTCAATGGCAATCAGTTCCCTGAACAACGCCTTGTTCTCATTGATCTTCGCCTCGCTGCCATACACGCAGTAAATATCCTGCGCCAGCACATCCCTGACCATCTGACTCATTCCCCGGATGTCTTCAGCGGTGGTTGACAGAATATCTTTCCTTTCCTGTTTCAGAATTTCAGGGGTAGTCTTTTCGAAATAGTATTGCATGGCGGTCCGTCCTTTCTGTGAAGCAGATTTTGGTTGGTCGATCCGGGAGATGGTCCCGATGATAAAACGGGTCATCTCAGGGTCATCGGCCTGGAATTTCTCCAGGAACGCTGGTGTGCCATCATAATTATCAAGGGTTTCTTTCAGGTTGGGGTCACGGTATGACATAAAATAGGTGCCACCGGCAGGGGAGAATGAGGAAAAACCGCCGTAAGCGCCTCCCATAACCCGGATAGTGGTTTGTAACCAGTCGGTACTGACAATCTGATTCAACACGCTGATCTTTCCATTCCAGTCGTATCCCAGTTTTTTGAAATTGCCGGCTTGAACCACATATTGCACTTTGGAGGCCGACAACAGTGCTTCGTTCCCCTGGTTGAAGGTTATTTTCCACGGTTGCAAAGTACCGTTTCCTTCCGGGAAAATGCCGGCTGTTCGCTCTACCTCGTTGAGGAAGGCTGACAACTCATCAGGAGAACAGGTAACCGAGACAATCAGGTTTCCCCGGTCAAAGAGCAGTGCTGCCGTTTCGATGAGGTTTTTGCTGATTTCCCCGAATTGTTCATCGAAATGGGTGACCAGGCCGGAAAGAAACCTGTAGTAATCGAGTCCGCCCGTGAGTTCGCCGTACATACCACTTTGCGAATAATAGGAAGCCACCCTTGTCCGGGCATAAGTGAGTCCGTTCTGCTTGATGTCGGCATCGACGTTCGAGTAATGCCGGGTAAGTACCGATTTGAGCCTGGCTGTATCGGTAAAGTTGGAATGAACAAGGATTTCAGCAACCAGGTCAGCCATTTTCCCGCTTTTGGCTAAAGTCGATTTGGCGCTGACGACCAGCTTGGGAACCATCCCTTCATCCATCCGGTTTTCCAGGAAGGTGTTCAGTTCGCTGCTGAAACCTCCGGTGTGGATATTGAGCTGGTTATCCAGTTCTCCAAAGGTGTACTTTTCCGTATTCATCTTACCTAGAATCGACGACAGCAGGGAAGCGTAGGGGATTTTGTCTTGTGGCAGGGAGCGGACATCAAAATAGTAACTGGCATAGACAATCCCGCTGGTAAACTGGTTGCAGTGCAAGACAGGAATTCCGCCAGCCTCTTTGTTTTCAACAGAATAAAACTGACTTTCTGTGGGAATATCCGTTAAATGAAGCAAAGGAATCGTGGCCAGGGCTTCGGGGGTGTCCGCGCGTTTCTGGAATTCCTCCAACTGCCTGGTCTCGCTAATGATCGAATCGAGCTGTGCTCCACTCATCGAGGCCTTTAAACCGGCAAGCTTACGGGTCGTTTCCGCATCCCTGCGGGCTTGCAATCCGGGCTCAGGTTGCAGGGTGAGCAGTAACGCATGCGGATTGTTTAATAGATATTTATCGACCAGGGATTCGAGAAGTTTGTTTTCAGCCCCATTCTTTACTTCAGCCAGAGGCTTTTCAAATTCAAGTCCCAGAAAGGGATCACCGGAATAGATCCAGGGCTGCTGGTTCTTAAACAAAACCATCAGACCTTTCTGGGCTGAGTCGCCTTCCCGGAGGTTAAATTCCGCCCGGTTCAGAATCCCTTCGATGGTTGTCTTGTCGAACCCTTCGGTTACCACTTTCTGCATGGTGGAAAAAACCACCTCACGGAACCGGTCGCGGTCTTCCGGATTGGCATTCTGGACTACAATGCTGAAGACATTTTGCTGTATCTCCATGAACCACCCCATCACCTCGCGGCCGATGCCGGCTTCCTGAAGGGCAAGCCTGACCGGAGCCGATTCGTGGTTCACCAGGGCGTTGGCAATGATGTCAAAAGCAAGGGATGTAGTACGGTCGGTAGCTGCAGTGGTCACAAAGCTCATACTCAGGTAGGTATTGTCTTTTGCCGGGCTTCCCTCCGGAACGGCATACACTTCCCCGGCCACCTTCATCTCACTGAAAGGCTTCTGATAGGGGATCTCCACGATGTCGTCAGAGACATCGTAATTCACCAGGTACTGGTCATTAAGGAATTGCAGCTCCTGGTTCAGGTCGGCATCGCCGTACAGAAAGAAGTAGCTGTTCGAAGGATGATAAAACTTCTGATGGAACGCGGTAAAATACTCCTGTGTGAGCCCGGGTATGGCATCGGGATGACCCCCCGACTCCTTTCCGTAGGTATTATCTGGAAAGAGATACTTTCCCGTCCTGTAGTAAAGTTCGGTCATTGGATCGGAATAAGCCCCCTTCATTTCGTTATAAACCACCCCCTTATACACCAGAGGTGCCTCCTTGTCGGTGAGTTCAAAATGCCATCCTTCCTGTTTCATGACGCGGGGATCCTCCAGCATGACCGGATAAAAAACTGCGTCGAGATAGACGTGCATCAGGTTGAAATAATCCTTGGTGTTCATGCTGGCCACCGGATACGTGGTGAAATCGGAAGAGGTCATCGCATTCAGGAAGGTGTTCAGGGAGCCTTTCAAGAGAACGTCGAAGGGGCTCTTTACCGGGAAATTTTTGGAACCGTTGAGTACGGAATGTTCCAGAATATGGGGTGTTCCGAAATCGTTTTCCGGAACCGTTTTAAATGCGATATTAAAAAGCTTATTCGGATCATCTGCCGCAATTTTCAATAAGCGGGCACCGCTTTTTTCGTGAATGAAATATAAACACTCGGCGTTCACCTCAGGGACAAAACGCTTTTCAATCAACTTAAATCCGTGAACCATAGTATTGACATTAAAATTAGCCTGCCGGTCGCAGGAAAGAAGCAAAACTGCCAGGATAAGCCATGACAGGAAAGAAATCGGTCTATTCATTTATGAACTATTTATAGTTTGTATTACTTTAAAAAAAACGGCTAAAGATAACGCATATTTGGGAATCCTTGTTCACGGAATTCATTTAGCTGCCCGTTTTCATTCCGGCACATGCCTTTTATCAATGACCCCTGAAAAATGTATGGGTTGCCGGTTCTGGCTGGTGACATCCAGGTTGGCATACCCCAGGAGTGAGAAGGTAAGATGTAACCGGTACAAGTCTCCCGGTGCTTTAACCTCCATCAGAATTCTGTATCCGTTTTTTGTCTTTTCCCACCTGACCGACCGGACCTGTTCCGAAAATTTGATACCTCCTTCTGAGGCTCCGTAATCTACCATGTAGGCAACACCGAAATAGGGAAGGTAAGCGGTAATGGTATCTCCGTGGATATCCAGGGTATATTCAGAGGTGAGATGGATGGTGCCTCCTCCCATGGGCTGGGCCATTTGAGCAATAAACCTGACATCACCCCTGTTGTACAGAAGAAGAATCTCTTCCATTCTGGCCTTCTCGCGTGCTTGCCGCTTTTGCCGGCGGTTTTCTTTTCCTTCAGTCACATTTACCAGTAAGAACAGTACAGTGACAATGGCTAGGATTCGTTTCATAATACAGTTTTCTTAGATTGTCCTTTTAATTTCTTAGCCGCTTTTACAGACAACTGCCAGCGGTTACCCTGCAGGGAAACCCCGGTGAACTCAGATCAGGATTACAGGGTTTACCGGAATTCAGGCTGCTGGATCGGTTCATTCACCCGTCATGGCTTGGAAATTGTCTTGTGAGCAAAAATAGCATAAACCGTAAGGTCAAACAGCAAAAATCGTTCCCGGAATCTTCATTGGGGCGTGGAACCCTTCGGGACAGTAAAGGGGCTGTCTGTTTTATTAAAACTTACCCTGCATCGTGTTTCCTAATGGGATTTTGTGCAAATTTGTCTGACAAAACCCAGCTTTATGGCCTTAAACTACGTATTCCTGTTTTTCTTTCTTTCTGCTTTCATCATTGGGTTGGCCAAGCTGATCTTCACGGGCGATGCGGAGGTGTTTCCCCAGATGATGAGTTCGACCTTCGAGATGGCCAAAACCGGTTTTGAAATTTCATTGGGGCTTACGGGGGTGTTAACCCTCTGGATGGGGATCATGAAGGTGGGGGAGAAAGGGGGAGTGGTCAGGCTCTTTTCCAAGGTTATCGGGCCCTTTTTTACCAGAATTTTTCCTTCTCTGGGGAAAGATCATCCTGCCTATGGATCGATCGTGATGAACATTGCCGCCAATATGCTGAACCTTGACAATGCGGCCACGCCGGTGGGACTCCAGGCCATGAAGGAAATGCAGGCTACCAATCCCGACAAGGAGCGGGCCAGCGACCCCCAGATCATGTTCCTGGTTCTTAATGCCTCCGGTCTTACCATTATTCCCGTGAGTATTATGGTGTACCGTGCCCAATTGGGAGCTGTCAATCCGGCAGATATATTTATTCCCATTTTAATGGCGACCTATTTTTCCACATTGGTAGGCCTCATTTCTGTTGCCTTCTTTCAAAAAATCAACCTTCTTAATAAAACCATCCTGGCGTACCTGGGAACCCTTACGCTGATAGTGGGCGGGATCATATGGTACTTCTCCACCCTCGATCAGGAGCAAATCACCCGTGTATCTTCCTTAGCCAGCAACCTGATTCTTTTTTCGGTTGTGGCTGGTTTCTTTGCTATGGGCTTGCGTAATAAAATCAATGTTTACGAAGCTTTTATCGAAGGAGCCAAGGATGGGTTTAAAACCGCTGTCACCATCATTCCTTATCTGATCGCCATTTTAGTGGCCATAGGTGTGTTCAGGGCTTCCGGAGCAATGGACTGGCTGGTTTCCGGATTTTCCTGGGTGGTCAGCAGTTTGGGTCTAAACACCGATTTTATCCCTGCTATGCCGACAGCCCTGATGAAACCGCTCTCTGGCAGCGGAGCCAGAGGGATGATGGTGGATGCCATGACCACCTATGGTGCCGATTCCTTCGTGGGGCGTCTGACCTGCATTGTCCAGGGTTCGGCTGACACCACCTTTTACATACTGGCCGTCTATTTCGGCTCGGTCGGGATCAAAAATACCCGGTATGCCCTGGCTTGTGGTCTGCTTGCTGACTTTGCCGGCCTGGTTGCGGCCATCTTCCTGGGGTATTTGTTTTTCCATTAAGAGGTTAAGAACGGAACACTACTTTGTGCTTCCCGGGTTGTTCCCAGCTTCCTTTTGGTTGGCCGGATGCTCGTTACTGCCTTAACAGTTTATCCCAGATGTCTTGTCCGTTTCCTTCAACTGGTTTTCCAGACAGGAGGAATTCCTGCCCAGACATAAGGCTCCTTCACTGCAGCACTATTTGTATCTGCTCCCCGGCGCGTTATCAGCGGACTGATAGTCCATGCTTCCATCTCTTCCTCGGGATAGGGAACCATCAGTCTTGCTATTTCCTCTCCCCGGGTTGAGTGATCCAGCCACCGGTCCTCCTGCCGGGCTGGAATAATCAGGGGCATACGCATTTTTGAGTTGTGGATTTCCGACAGCATCGTATTTGCCTCTACCGTCAGGATCGAATAGGTGTTCCACGTTCCTCCCTCAGGATTTTCCCATCGTTCCCATATCCCCCCGAAAGAGAAGATTTCATTCTCCTTGATTCTGATGAACCAGGGGATTTTTTTATTTCCCACTGTCTGCCATTCGTAAAAGCCATTCGTGGGAACCAGACAGCGCCGCCACAGGACCGCCTTGCGGAAGGAGGGCTTTTCGAAAACAGTTTCTGCCCGGGCATTCAGGGTCATCGCCCTGAGTTTGCCCGCATCGGAAAGGTTGGTTGTCCATCCGGGAATCAATCCCCAGGTGAAAAACTCAATTTGGTGTCCTTCGTGTGCGGTGACTACCGGCATTACCGGGAAGCTGAACCCGTTGGCATGGTGTACAGGCTCAAACCCGTAATTCTGTGCAGAGGGGGCATGGTACCTGTTTTCCAGGTTTTTGGCTACCTCGCTCATCGAATAGTGAAAACACATGACGTTCAGATTTTGGTTTAATCTTTATGGGATGAATTCCCTGCCGCTATGCGGCGCACAATAAATTAAGTAATCCAACAAGATACCCCTCTGCCAGCGACAGTGTAGTTCATTGATCGTTTGTTCAAAAGGTCTCACAAAAGGTGCGAAAGTGAAAAACCCAGGCTGCCTTGGTACAAAAGGTCGTATCAGGTTTCATTTAAGCCTGATTTCCATGATTTCATTCCACCGTGTGGTAAACCGGGGGGACCTTTTCTCCTGTCGGAGCCTCCATTTTCTGCCGGTTCCACGGGTGGCGATCCTGATGGCATCTGGCCCCATTCTTTGGTTCATGGCATCGAGCGACGCCATCAGTTTGTGTTGTTTTTCCTGTTCCCGTGACGAAAACAGGTTTTGCTGGATCTCCCGTTCAGGGACAAGCCCGGTGACCACCACACCAGCCTTCTTATAAAGGTATCCTTTCAAGAAGATAGCATGTAATGCATCCACAGCATACTTTACCAGGTCTATCGAACTGTTCGATGGTATCGGCAACGAAACGACCCTGTTTTTTGCATATTGTGGCAGTTCCGGACGGAATGCATTGGTGTGGATAAAAACCATGAGTTGAGATGCCGCTGATTGCTGCCTGCGCAGTTTTTCAGCACAACGGGAGGCAAAGGTGGCTACAGCCTCCTCCAGGGGTTCTATCCCGGTTTGAGCCTCTCCGAACGACCGCGAGGTGCAGATGGCTTTCTTTGATACCGGAACATCCTCCATTTCCAGACATGAAACACCGGTAAGCTCCTTTTTGGTTCTTAACCCGGCAACCGTGAGGTTTTTCCTGATCCAGGCGTCCGGAGCATTTACCAGGTCCCAGGCAGTGACAATCCCCCGGTTGCTCAACAGTTTGGTATACTGCTTGCCGATGCCCCAGACTTCCCCGGTTGCTGTCAGTTTCAAAACTTCCCTGATAGTATCCCCGTTATCAAGGTTCATTACCGGCAGTGAGAATAGTTTCGCCCTGTGGCTGGCAATCTTGGCCAGTGTTTTCGTCGGGCCAATCCCGATGGTCACCGGGATTCCCGTATTTTTCAGCACCTTTTTCCGGATTAACAGCCCAAACTCCTCAACCGGTCCGGTCTGTACACCGGTAAGGTCGAGAAAGGCCTCATCGATGCTGTAGATTTCCATCGTTGGTGTGAAGGTGCCCAGGATGTTCATTACCCGCATGGAAAGATCCCCATAAAGGACGTAATTGGAGGAAAAGACAGCTACCTGGTTCTCAGTCAGTATTTTTTCAATCTGAAAAGCCGGAACTCCCATTTTTATTCCCAATTGCTTTGCCTCCGTGGAACGGGCAATGATACACCCGTCGTTGTTGGATAAGACAACAACCGGAAGGTTGCGTAAAGCCGGATTGAAAACCCGCTCGCACGATGCATAGAAATTATTGCAGTCGACAAGGGCAAACCTTGCCGGCATCCTGTCCCCGGGGAGTATTCCCGGTAACTCCGCAATCCTGTTTTCTGCCTTCATACTCAGGTGACGCAATCAATTCATGTGAGCCAGTTCCTTCATTTGGCCCTGCCTGAAAGGTATTTTGCTCTGCAAAATTGTAAACCGCTTCTTTTTTAAGGTCTTAAAATTTGATTGTAGGTTGCTACCAGTTTCATCAAATCCTCTTTCCTTCCAAAACGGATCTTGTTTTCCCGGAGGTACTGGTCCAGCTCGGGGGGCACATGGGAAAGTGCGCTTAGAAAATCTGCTGAATTACTGATCTTCTTTGCTTCTGCTGGAAAAACCCGCAGAAAAAAATCATCCTTCGTTCTTACAAAGCGTGCAGGCTCGGCTGCTTTATATCCTTGAGGAGGCTCTGCGGATTTCAACATGATGTTTTTTTTCTGCAGCAGGAGGGCCGGACCCTCTTCAAGCACTGTGAGGAATCCCTTATGGATCTTCCCTCCTACGGTATAGGGACAAAAAATGAACTTTTCTTCCCCAATGACCAGATGATCAATCAGCTCAGGGATTTCAATGCCCAGCCTCTCACCCTTATCATTCATGAATTCTACCTGGTTGGTATAAATGTTATAGTTCAGGAGAATGCTGTCATAGTGTTCCTGAGAGGTGGTAACCAGTTGCCCGGGAAGAAAATCCGGATTGTTGTATGGTGACCCCTCGATGTTGGTTTCCACATTTAATCCACCGGACAGTTTTGTCGTGTTGACTTGCTCAAAAAATTCTCTGAGAGAGCTGCTTTCGACATTTTGTGCCTTCAGCATGGCCCCATTCAGGAATAATACCAGAGACAACAAATATCTTGACATAATTATCCGTTAAAATTGATACGGTAAAAATAACCGATTTTTAAGATTTATGTTAGTTTTATTGCGTAAACGCGCGCGGAATGAGGGAACAACATCAACCAACCACCCAGAGGAATCTGTTGCTAACAGTTGTCCTGAATTTTGTTATAACGGCAGCACAGGTCATCGGTGGGGTAGTATCAGGCAGCCTGGCCCTGATCTCAGATGCGATTCACAACCTGAGCGATTCTCTTGCTGTGATGCTGGCCTGGATGGCCAACAGGTTATCGGTAAAACCCAGAACCAACCGCTCCACTTTCGGGTACCAGCGTGCAGAAATCCTGGCTGCTTTCATTAACGCGCTGGTGCTGATAGCCATCTCCCTTTTTCTGGTTTTCGAAGCAGTGAGGAGGTTTTTAAACCTCCGCGAAGTCGATCCCAGATGGATGTTCTGGCTCGGACTCCTTGGCCTGGTTGTCAATGGTCTCTCCGTATGGATACTTCACAGAGGCCGGAAAGAAAACATCAATATCAAAGCTGCATACCTTCATCTCCTTGGCGATGCGCTGACCTCCTTTGCCGTCATCCTGGGAGCTGCCGCCATTTATGCTTTCAACTGGTACTGGGTTGACCCTGTGGTTACCCTGTTTATCAGCTTCTACCTCATAATACATACGTATTCCATACTCAAAGAATCGATAGAAATACTCATGCAGATGTCCCCGCCGGGGATGGATACGACAGAAATCGGGGAGGCTGTATCCCGGATTGAAGGAGTTCAGAACGCTCACCACATTCATGTATGGAAACTGAACGATTCCAGGATCCACTTCGAAGGACACATCACATTACCCGGAGACATGCCGGTTTCGGAGACAGGGATAATCCACCTTAGGGTCAAGCAGTATTTAAAGGAAAACTATGATATTGAACATGTTACCCTGCAGTTTGAATACAGGAATAAAGCGGAGGCTGACTGTAATTGCTGAAAAAACACGGTAACAGTGCGGACAGGGCCGCCTTGAATGCATCACCTGCTTCTGCGGCCATCGCCTGTTGCTGAACCTTTGCGGGGATGTCCGATGACTGATTCATGAAAACGATGCAGAAGCGCTGAGAACATAAAGCTGAATGTCTGAATTCTTCAAGCTGACGAAATAACATAATAACACATAACCCGATGATGAAAACCTTTAGGCTTTTTCTGTTGGCAGCAACAATATTTGGTGCCGTGGCTCCTGGGTACTCCCAAAATACCATGTATTTCATGGACAGGCTGCCTCAAACCCTATCTATGAATCCTGCCTCCGTGCCCGAAGTCAACTTCTTTTTTGCTTTCCCTGGATTGGGTCATATCTCGGCAGAAGCCTATAATTCCGGGTTCAACCTGGGTCAGTTCCTGGACTACAGGGAAAAACTGGGCAGGGAATTGTATGACCCGCAAACATTCCTTGATATGATGGGGGGGTTGGATCATACCATGGTGGACGCCAGGGCCACTCTTTTTTCTTTTGGCTTTAAACTCCGGCACAAAGGGTATTTTTCTTTTTCATGGGATGAGCGGAACTTCATTGAAATGCAAGCTCCTCCGGAATTCGTCTACCTGCTGGATGATTTTGATAAAATCCGCGAAAAAATGCCCCTGGACATCCGGGGAATTGACATCCTTACGCTGGCATGGTCGCAGCTTGCCGTTACCTGGTCCAGAACTTTCGGCGACAAACTCACCCTGGGGATATCTCCCAAGCTTACCGGGGGACTGGCAGCAATCAGCTCTGAAAACCTCCATATGGAGGTCGAAGAAGTCGAAGATTATGATTACGAAATTACCTATGGGGGTGATATCCTGCTTGGTTTACCAGTGCCTGTCAATCCGGCTGCCATCAGCGATGAGGGAGAACTGGATGGCGACGAAGATATTATTTCAGAAGACGCTCTGAAGGATTTACGGCCTGGCGACCTGTTCCGGAATCCGGGGTTTGCATTGGATGCAGGAGCCCGCTTCGACCTGAACGGAAAATGGTCTTTTTCTGCCAGCCTCCTCGACGCAGGGACCTTCAGATGGAAAAACTATGGATATAAGCTAACACCGGTTGACGAGGCACTCAAGGTGCAGGAGGACCAGACGTTTAAACTGAGAATCCCATCCAGGCTGATTGTAGCGGCCAACTACCGGCTATCACCTAACTGGAATACGGGTATGATGCTGAAAAACACCTTTTTCTCAGGCAACAGGACCACCTCTGCCACTGTGTCGGTGAATGGCCATATCGGAAGGATGCTCTCCACCTCTGTGAGTTACACGGCCAATTACGATTACGATAATCTGGGGCTGGGAATCCGGTTGCGGTTTTTTCCCGGATTCGATCTGTTTGCGGTTACCGACAACATCCTGGATGTGTTTGACTACCGGGCAACCCATCATGCGACCCTGGCTGTGGGCTTCAACTTTTCTGTCGGGCTGAAAGAAAAAAAATCTGTCGAACAGGAGGAAATCCTGGAACCGGACGAGCCGGCACCTTACTGAAAACTCGGTTTCCTGTTTTTGTTACAGGAATTTCCGGGAGGCTTTTCAGGTACCCGCCGGAAGCTGACCAGATATCGCGACAATTGGTTGAAGCTCAGCCTGGGCTAAACTTTGTTTTAAGAATCATGGTTGCGAGGGGGAAGTTCATGGCCCTGCCCAGCTATGCAACAGGGAGGTGTCTGCAGAAATGGGGGGGTTATTCAGAATTCACCAGCAACTTCCGGAAACCGGCATAATCGCTGCCGGTTTCTATCGATTGTTTTGTTCCCTTCATGAAGGCTGCCAGCTTTTCAGGCAGCGGAATCGTTCCCTTACCGAGGATTTCCTCCATGGTACCCAGGAATTTGGCCGGGTGGGCGGTTTCGAGAAAGGTGCCCGTCTCCCCTTTGAGGAGATCCCCGCTGAGAGCTGCATACCCGCAGGCGCCATGGGGATCACAAAGGTAGCCGGTCTCTGAATAAACCCCTTTGATAGTATTTCTGATCTCCTCATCGGAATAACGGTACCCTCTGATCAGGGAAGTGATGGTTTCCCAGGAGTGCCGGTAAAGGTCGAGGATGCGGTCGAAATTGCTGGGGTGGCCCACATCCATGGCGTTGGCGATGGTCTCCACGGAAGGCCTTGGCTCATAGTGGCCGCTCTTAAGGTATTGGAAGACTACATCGTTGAGGTTGTTGGCAGCAAGGAACCGGGCTACGGGAAGTCCCATTTCACGGGCGACTAAGCCGGCTGTCAGGTTGCCGAAGTTGCCGCTGGGAACGGCAAATACCAATTCCTTGTTGTCGATGGCACTTTTCTCTTTAAGTCGGGCATAGGCATTGAAATAATAAATTGCCTGGGGCAAGAACCTGGCAACATTGATGGAATTGGCCGAAGTCAGGGTTAATCCCTTGTTCAGTTCACTATCTGAAAATGCTGTTTTTACCAGCCGCTGGCAATCATCAAAAGTGCCGTCCACTTCAATGGCAGTGGTATTCTGTCCCAGAGTCGTAAACTGCTTTTCCTGGATTTCACTCACTTTTCCTTTCGGATAGAGAACAAATACATGGATGCCCTTCACTCCGAGAAAACCATTAGCGACGGCGCTTCCCGTATCTCCAGAGGTGGCCACAAGCACATTCACTGTTTTTTCATCACAATCGATGAAATGCCTGAGCATCCGGGCCATGAACCGGGCCCCCACGTCCTTGAACGCAAGCGTTGGGCCGTGGAACAACTCCAGCGACCAGATATTTTCCTTTACCTGTACAATGGGGCAGTCAAAGACCAGGGTATCCTCAACAATCTCCCTGAGATGCAGGGGATCCATGTCTTCCCCGAAAAATTTCAGGGCAACCTCATATGCAATTTCAGTGAATGAAAGATCATCGATCCGATGGAAAAACCCTGAGTCAAACTTCAGAATCCTTTCAGGCATGAAAAGCCCGTCGTCGGCCGCCAGCCCTTTGATGACCGCTTCTTCAAGGGATACGGGAAAAACCTTATGGTTTGTACTGTAATAATTCATTCGTAAGAATTCATTTAGGTTTTGCTGCGAAAATATCCACAATCATAAAGATATCTTTTCCTGTTTTTGTAAATATAAGAATGCTTTACAAATAGAATTGTTGAGTGCAAAAATAAACTTGATTTAACCAGGCAACCCGTCCTGAGTTATTATTCCCAATCAGATAAGACAGGAATCCACATGCAGGGAAGGCATATTCTAACCTTTTTGACCACGAATTCCGGATCATGGATACAGGCAGGTTTTTACCATGAAATCGTTTGAACCCATTTCACTGTGATCTACCCTGAAAGAAATTTCCCGGAAGAGCAACCGTTTTTTTAGAATATATACAGAAAGTGGTTGCAGACAATAATATTCTGATTTTATGAATTTTCCATTTGAATTATGGAAAAGAATAAATTGCACAATTGTGCATTGCTGTTAATTAAGGTTAATTTCCGGATCTGCGGTACCAGACTGAATGGATAACCTATCTTTAGAAAATTACAAAAATGACATATTAATGAAAAGTTTAAAAATCGGGAATCTTACGATTGCTGTTCCGGTGATACAGGGTGGAATGGGGGTAGGTATTTCGCTGTCGGGACTTGCAGCTGCAGTCGCCAATGAAGGTGGGATCGGCATTATTTCAAGTGCCGGACTTGGACTTTTATACAAAGATTATTCTGAAAACTTTATTGAGGCAAGTATCCATGGTTTAAAGGAGGAAATCCGCAAAGCAAGAGGAAAGACACTGGGGGTAATTGGCGTAAATGTGATGGTTGCAATGACCAATTTCGCTGACATGATAAAAACTTCCATCGCTGAGAAGGTAGATCTTATTATTGCGGGTGCAGGCCTTCCGCTTGATCTACCTTCATTCCTTAAAAAAGAGAGCATTACCAAACTCGTTCCTATCGTCTCTTCAGCAAGGGCTGTCAGGATAATCTGCGAGAAATGGAAGTCAAATTATGATTACCTGCCGGATGCAGTGGTTGTGGAAGGACCAAAGGCAGGAGGTCATTTAGGATTCAGGGAAGAACAGATCCATGATGATCATTATGCACTTGAAGAACTTGTCCCTGAAATCGTAAATGAGATCAGAACTTTTGAAGAAAAGTTCGGCAAAAAAATACCGCTCATTGCTGCCGGCGGCATCTATACTGGACAAGACATTCATAACATCATGAAGCTTGGAGCTTCCGGTGTGCAAATGGGTACCAGGTTTGTTACAACCCATGAATGCGATGCGCCTGTTGAGTTCAAACAATCTTATATTGATGCCGGCGAAAAAGATATTGAAATCATAAAAAGTCCGGTTGGTATGCCTGGACGCGCCATTCTAAGCAATTTTATTCTCAAGGTCAGGGAGGGAAAGAAACAACCCATAAAATGTCCCTTCAAGTGTATCAAAACCTGCGACATTTCAAAGAGCCCTTATTGTATTATCGTTGCTTTGATTAATGCGCTGAAGGGGAATTTTGAAAGTGGTTTTGCATTTGCCGGAGCCAATGCCTTCAGAGCAACTAGGATCATATCTGTGAAAGAGACTTTTCAGGCTCTATTCAAGGAATATGAAGAAAGCAAATGACCTTTGCACCTATGGATTTCATACGTAAATAATGGTCTTAACAGTTTATATATCATTGCGTTACATAAACTCGCTCTTTTCAGGAACAAACTACTCAGTATGGAACTCGCATGGGAGATTATTTACATCTCCTTTTGTTGTGAAAGTACGCCATGCTCGTTTCACTCGTATATGTTTAAGTTAATGTTCTGATATGCAATTATATGTAGCTGAATGATTCATTCAGCTTTTCATTTCCGTGTAACTTGCATGGGAAATATATCCATCAACTTATGTCCCGACTCAGTCGGGATGGCTATTTCATCTCTTGTAATTCTTACTTCAGGCAAGTAAAACTTCCATGAATTCCGGTCCCTTTATCAATCCGTAAGATCCTTTTTCCGCCGAAAGCTCATCGTAAACCGTAACGCCGTCAGGGATATTAGCAGGTTTATAAATGATAAAGGGTACCGGATTGCGGGTGTGTGTGCGGATGGAGCAGGGCGTTGGATGATCGGGCAGCAGGGCTATGGTCACCGGTTCTGCCATCCGGGCTGTTTTTTCGAGGATGGGTTTTACCACCCTGTGGTCCAGAAACTCAATCGTCCGGGTTTTCAGGGCAGCGTTTCCCTCATGTCCTGCTTCATCGCTGGCTTCAATGTGCAGATAGACAAAATCATGGTCTTTCAGAGCATCCAGGGCCGCCATGGCCTTGCCTTCGTAATTGGTATTGTACAGTCCTGTGGCGCCTTCCACTTTAATGACATCCATCCCCGCGTAAACACCGATGCCCTGGATCAGGTCCACAGCCGATATAACAGCAGATTTGCCTATACCATACATATCCATCAGTGTCGGCATTTCAGGTTTGTATCCGGGCGACCAGGGCCAGATACAGGAGGCAGGATCTTTCCCCTCCTGAATACGCTTCAGGTTCACGGGATGATTCTCCAGCATGACCCGCGACCGCAGGATCAGGTAATTCAGAAGGGCAGCCGTTTTCTGTGCTTCTCCGTTCAGGGGTTTGACCATCACTTTCCTGAAGGCTGTACCGGTCACATCATGGGGTGGGGTACACTCCATTTGTTTGCTGCCTCCGCGGATTACCAGCAGGTGACGGTAAGAGACTCCCGGGTAAAAACGGATCGTGTCGCTGCCCAGTTTCTGGTTTACGAATCTTATGATCTCCCCGCCGTCTTCCGTAGTGATATGGCCTGCTGAATGGTTGCGGATAATACCGTCTTTGAGGCAAATGAGGTTACAGCGCAAGGCCAGTTCGTCCGGAGCGAGTGTTACCCCCATGCTGGCAGCCTCCAGTACGCCCCGGCCTTCATAAACCCTGCTAACGTCGTAACCCAGAACTGAAAGGTTGGCAATTTCGCTCCCCGGGTGCATCCCCTCCGGGACCGTTTCCAATTGTCCGCAACATCCCCATGCTGCCAAACGGTCTATCGAAGGCTTGTCGGCAGCCTGAAGCGGCGTTCGTCCACCCAGTTCCGGAAGGGCTACGTCGGCCATACCATCCCCAAGAATAACCAGGTACTTCATAGGTCCCATTTTTCAGATGCGAAATCCTCACCTTCCTTTTCCTCTATTGCCATAGCGGAAGGGAGAAGGGGGCAGAAATTTTCCTCCGGGCCTGTACTCGCTTGATGCCCCGGCCTGTAATTCATATATTCGACACTTTGATCAGATCGGCAAATACGCCGGCAGCGGTAACCGCGGCTCCTGCTCCATACCCTTTGATCAGCATGGGAAACTCATTGTACCGTTCCGTCCGGTAGATGATCAGGTTATTACTGCCTTCCAGATCATAAAACGGATGGCTGGGAGCGATTTCGAGAAGACCTACCCGGGGATTCCCCTCTTCAAAGACGGCAACGAACCTCCATCGCAGGTTCCTGGCAGCCAGAAGTTTCCTTCTGGCTTCAAAGTCTTCATCCAGTCGGGAGATCTTATTCAGGAAATCATCCGGTGACCCGGTAAAATACTCTGCAGGGAAGAGGGAATCTACGGTAATATCCTCCTTTTCCAGGCTGTAGCCTGACTCCCTGGCCAGAATCAGCAGCTTCCTGACCACATCGATACCGCTAAGGTCGACCCGGGGGTCTGGCTCGGTAAACCCCGATTCCATAGCCATGCGGATTGTCTTGCTTAACGTGTTCTCTTCCGAAAGGGTGTTGAAAATATAATTCAGGGTGCCGGAGAGAACGGCCTCAATCCGGATGACCCTGTCTCCCGAGTTGACCAGGTCGTTCAGCGTGCTGATAATCGGTAGTCCTGCACCCACGTTGGTTTCGAACAGGAATTTGACCCCTTTGTTTTTTGCAGTGCGTTTCAGCGTGGAATAGTTTGCATAATCGGAGGAAGCGGCAATTTTGTTGGCTGCCACGACCGAGATGTTCGCCTCCAGGATCTGACGGTACGCGGCGGCAATCTCAGGAGAGGCCGTACAATCGACAAACACGGAGTTATAGAGATTCATTTCTGTCATGCGGTGAACAAAATCCGGTATCGTTACAGCCAGGGATGACTCCCCCAGAATCTTTTTCCAGGTTCCCACTTCCATACCTTCACGGTCAAAATGCATCCGGTGAATGTTGGCAATGCCTGCCAGTCTGATTTTCAGATGACTATCCCGGAGCAGCCTCTCTTGCTGACCGGCAATTTGTTCAAGCAGGTGAGATCCGACCAGGCCGGTACCCATCAGGAAAAGGTTCAGTTCGGCATTTTCAGACAGGAAGAAAGATTCGTGGACGACGTTAAGGGTTTTTCGAAGGTCGCTGTTGCGGATGACCCAGGAGATGTTGAGTTCAGAGGCTCCCTGCGCAATGGAGATCACGTTGATACCGTTTCTGCCGATGGTACTGAACAACTTTCCGGCAGTACCAGTGGTCTGCCGCATATTTTCGCCTACAATAGCAACAATCGACAGTCCTGTTTCCACTAGAATTCTGTTGATGTGGTCCTGTTCGATCTCTTTCCCGAATTCCTGTCTGATAGCTTCTTCTGCCGCCTGTGCAGCCGATTCTTCGACAGCAAAGCTGATGGTGTTTTCCGATGAGGCCTGCGAGATAAAGATAATGTTGATCTTTTCGCGGGCTATAGCCGTAAAAAGCCGCATGGATATACCAGTCACTCCAACCATGCCGATACCCTGGACTGTAATCAGTGCAATCCCGGAAATCGACGAGATGCCTTTGATCGGTCTTTCCCTGCCGTTATGAGAATTGCGGGTAATCAGCGTCCCGGGGGCTTCCGGACGGAGTGTATTTTTGACCCTGACCGGAATATCCTTTTTGTAAACGGGCAGAATGGTGGGTGGGTAAATGATCCTGGCGCCAAAATTGGACAGTTCCATGGCTTCACCATAGGTGAGAACAGGAATGGTGTATGCATTTCCGATCACTTTAGGGTCAGCGGTCATGAATCCATCCACATCCGTCCAAATCTCGAGCGATGAAGCATTCAGGGCAGCGGCAAAAATGGCTGCGGTGTAGTCCGAACCGCCCCGTCCAAGGGTGGTGTATTCCCGCCGGGCATTGCTGGCGATGAATCCGGGTACCAGGATCGTGCCGTGAAAGCCATTAAACGCTTCCGCAATCCTGTGGTTCGTAATGCCGAAATCAACGGAGGCTTTACCAAAACGACTATCGGTAAGGATATACTCATCGGAGGGCTTCCATTCAACTTCAAGGAAGCAGGCAATGATCCGGGATGACATCCGCTCACCCATGCACAGCAGCCTGTCCAGGGTTTTCAATGTCAGTTCCCCGATAAGGGCAACCCCGGTAAGGATCTGCTCCATTTCTGTCAGAATCGATTCAATGTCTGCCAGGGTATCAGAATCTTCCGGAAGTAATTCCCGGCAAATAGTATAATGACGTTCCCGGATAGTGCTGAGAACCTCGTGGAAATGTTCATCCCCGGATTCTGCCATACCAGCAGCCCGCTGAATGTCGTCGGTGATTCCTCCTATTGCGGAAACCACCACCAGGAGGTCATCCTCTTGTTCTTTTACGATTTCTTTGACCTTCCGGATGTTCCCGGCAGTGCCGACCGAGGTTCCTCCAAACTTTAAAACCTTCATAGTATCATTTTGAATGATAGCGCCATAATATACCTCCTTTACCACTCGGGTGCAAAAAGCAATGCTTAACCATCTGGCTTGCGGTCATACTCCGGAAGACTCCAGAGACAGTCTTTCTGGCAAAATGCCTGAGTCAGAAACAAACTTAAACCTGGCTAATCCTGTGAGAATTATTCGCCTGCCGGGGTTGAAGAGAGGACTTCCAGTATTTTTGCCTCCAGTTCTGCCGACAATTCAGGATTGTCCTTGATGAGCTTCCTGACGCCCTCACGTCCCTGCCCGAGTTTGGTCTCCCCGTAACTGAACCATGATCCGCTTTTTTTGATGATGTTGCAGTTCACACCCAGGTCTACAATCTCCCCGCTTTTGGAGATCCCCTCACCGTAGAGAATGTCGAACTCGGCTTTACGGAAGGGTGGAGCGATTTTGTTCTTTACCACCTTGACCCGGATATTGTTACCGGTAATCTCGTCGCCCTCTTTTACCTGGCCGATCCTCCGGATATCCAGACGCACAGAAGCGTAGAATTTAAGGGCGTTACCTCCGGTGGTAGTTTCCGGATTTCCGAAGACAATGCCGATTTTTTCGCGCAACTGGTTAATGAAAATGCAACAAGTGCGCGTTTTGCTGATATTGGCGGTTAATTTACGCAACGCCTGAGACATGAGCCTGGCTTGAAGCCCCATTTTGGGATCTCCCATATCTCCCTCCAATTCGGCCTTTGGAACCAGCGCTGCAACCGAGTCGATCACAACGATGTCGACCGCACCGCTGCGGATCAGGCTGTCGGCAATCTCCAACGCCTGCTCGCCGTGATCAGGCTGCGAAATCAGCAACTCGTCGGTGTTGACACCCAACTTGCGTGCGTAATACGGATCGAAGGCATGTTCAGCATCAATGATGGCAGCAATGCCTCCCGTTTTCTGAGCTTCTGCAATGGCATGGATGGCCAGGGTGGTCTTTCCCGATGACTCCGGTCCGTAAATCTCAATGATACGCCCTTTGGGGTATCCCCCAATGCCCAGGGCTATGTCCAACCCGATTGAACCGGATGGAATGGAGGGTACATCTTCTACAGGCTTGTCACCCATTCGCATGATCGATCCTTTCCCGAAACTCTTCTCAATCTTGTCGAGGGTCAGCTGGAGAGACTTTAGCTTTTCGTTGCTTAAGGCGTCCTTTTCTTCTTTTGTCATAGCTTTATATTTTGTTTAGTGGTCTAGCGCTTTTTCGATTTGTACCGAATGGTTTTTGGTATCAACACTGGTAAATACCTCGCTGATCAGGCCATCCCCGTCGATGACAAAGGTAGTCCTCAACACGCCCATATAGGACTTTCCATACATCTTTTTTTCTCCCCAGACCCCATACTTTTCCATGATGGTATGTCCGGGGTCGGAAATGAGGTTGAAATTCAGGCCATATTTGCGGATGAACCGGGTATGAGATGCCACACTGTCAGGACTGATTCCGATCACATCATATCCTTTGTCCAGCCATTTCTGGTAATTCTGATTCAGGTCGCAGGCTTCCGCCGTGCATCCCGGGGTATCATCCTTGGGATAAAAATAGAGGATCAGTTTTCTGCCGGCAAATTGAGCGGAAGAAAGGGTCTTGCCATCCTGATTGGTCCCTTCAAAACCTGGGGCTTTGTCTCCCTTTTTTAGTGTTACCATTTTTTCTGTCTTTTTAGCAAAGATAATTCATTCGCTGTTTTTTTACATCATCCGACCGGTTTTGGATCGGTCATTCGATCAAAATTAATAAAGCCGGCAGGAATTGCACAATTTTTGTACTTTTAGGATGAAATTAAAAGGTCTCTTCCTACCATGCCGGTCCGGAATTTGTTTTTTTTATGGGTTTTTATGCTGCTCTTGTTGGCGGTACCAGTTATCAACGTTCCCTGCAGTGCGGTGGGTACCGGCCAGCCCAACCAGCGGGAGGCCGCTGTCGACTGGTTCCATACCGGGGAATATGAGCGGGCTCTTCCTGTTTTTGCCCAATTATCTTACGATTACCCCTATGATTACCTGCTGAAATACTTCACCGGAGCCTGTCTTGTGGAAACAGGAAATTACGGGTTGGAGGCTGAAAAGAACCTTCTTTTGGCATCTTCAAAGGATGTACCGGCAAAAGTCTACTATTTTCTGGGGAAATTGTACCATGCCAACAACAACTGGAACAGTGCCCAGCGCTATTACAACCGGTTCAGGAATAATACCGATTCTGCACAAGTAAAGGAACTGGGAATCGAAGAACTCAGCCAGCTTTGCTACAGCCATATCAATCCTTTTACCGTACTGCCGGCAAATCAGGCGTCTGAAAGGCCGGGAAAAGTACAGGTCGGAACGGAACCGGAGCAAGTTCAGATTCCGGTGATCAATCTGGCAGAACCTGTCGCCAGTGATGGAAAGGTTTCCGGGGTAAACACACCGGATGCGAAGGAGGTTGCCGGAACCAGCAAACCGGAAAATTCAGGAAAAAAGGATTCCTTGGAAACGACCCCCGGAAAAAAGAACACTGAAGTATCGGGTACTGAAATCCCTTCCGTTGATAAGGAATCCACGGTGCCGCCTGTGGTTGTTTCCCCCGGCGTGATGCCGGAAAAAGTGACCGTTCCGGACTTACCTGCCCCTTCGGGGGTCTGGGAAGTTCAAACCGATGGGGGGGAAAAGCCGGTGACCGTCGTAACAGAACCTCTCCGGGGAGGAGATCCAGTTCCGGATACTTCAACCACGCTGCCGGGTGCTGAAATCGTCCCGGCGGCAGAAATTCCGGCAGCCTTGCGGACTGAAAACGTGACAAAACCTACTGTTGGGAGGAACGGTACGGACCCCGGGACTTTGCAGCAATCAGCAGGAAAAGAGTACATTGATTTCCCCGTAAACAGCAGGATCACATACCAGCTCAGGGAGATGTTTCAGGAGAAGGAGGCTCTGGCTGCTTTTGATTCTGGCAGGGAGAAGGAACGTCGGCTGGATTCGCTCCTCCAGTTGACCTGCAGACTGAGAAAAGAATTCCAGGAGCAAAGAAATCTCCGGCTCAGGGATGAACTGGCCCAAAAGATAAGGGACCTGGAACAAGCCAATGTGTCGCTGAAAATGGATGTCAATGATGATTTTCTCCGGGCCCGGCAAACAGAGGAGGCCTGGTGGAAAGACACCGATTATTCCGTGATGGAGAAGTTCATGCAAATCAGTGATTCGATTCGTGAGATCCGCTTTCCTCCTTTGCCGGAGCCTGAAGAAATGCCACCCCTTCCGGCTGACACGATCAAGGAGATGTCACCTGATACCCTGAGTAAGGAGGAGGTTCAACTCCCTGAGAACAAAGCGCAGGATACCAAACCCGGAAGCGGGGAGGTAGTTTATAAAATCCAGCTAGGGGCCTATAGTCAAGGGATTCCCGATCAAAAGAAGGAGATCTTTGATAAAATTTCAAAAATCAGGATCGTTGAAACGCATAAAGATGAAAAGGGGAATACTGTCTACACCACTGGAAACCTGAAAAACTTTGCAGATGCGGTCAAATTGCAGGGGCAAGTGAGACAGGAAGGTATTACAGATGCCTTTGTGATTGCAATGCAAAACGGAAAAAGAATACCTTTACCCTGAAATTCACCGGTTATTCACTATGACGGAACAAAAGATCAATCAAAATCCGGAAGAAAGCACTACCGGCAGTGATACAATGAACAAGACGCTGATTCTGCATGACGATGATGTCCATACGTTTGATTATGTGATTGATGCATTGATGGAGATTTGCGGGCATGAATTCTGCCAGGCCTCTCAATGTGCCACTCTTACACACTTCAAGGGCAAATGTGACATCAAGCAGGGGAAGTTTTCGAGCCTCAGACCCATGCGGGCTGCTCTGGTGGCCAGGGAATTGAGCGTAACTATTGACTGACATGACAATTCTTGCCATCCTATTGCTGATATTACTGGGATTGGTCCTCCTGATCCTTGAGTTTGCCGTAATCCCCGGGGTGACCATTGCAGGAATCGGAGGAGTGGCCATGTTAATTGCCAGCGTTTATCTTGCTTTCTCCCGGTTTGGCGTTCTGGCAGGCATTCTGACCCTGTTGTTGATACTGATTCTGACTCCTCTGTTGTTTTATTATTTTTTCAAGACCAGGGCAGGCAGGAAAATGGTTCTGGAAACGAACATCAACAGTACTGTGGAGACCTTTGATGCAAGCCGGATCCATCCTGGAGATACAGGAATCTCGGTAGGCCGGCTGGCTCCTTCAGGAAAAGCAAGGGTAAACGGGGAACTGGCGGAAGCGCAGTCAACAGGTTCCTTTATCGACCCGAATCAGCCGGTGAGGGTTCTTAAAGTCTATCCTAACAAAATCATTGTTGAACTTTTAATAACAGAATAAGTATGGTAGAATCATTGGGAGTATTCGGATTAGTGGCAGGCATTCTGGTCCTGCTGATCATTTTCCTATATTTTGTGCCGGTAGGATTATGGTTTTCAGCCTTGGTTTCTGGCGTCCGCATCAGCTTGTTACAGTTGTTTCTGATGCGGTTCAGAAAGGTGCCCCCCGGGGTTATCGTAAGGGCCATGATCGAAGGTACTAAAGCGGGGATACCCTTAAACAGGAACGACCTGGAAGCCCACTTCCTTGCCGGGGGTCATGTGGCCAGCGTGGTTCATGCACTGGTTTCAGCCTCTAAGGCCAATATCCAGTTATCCTTTAACATGGCCACTGCCATCGACCTGGCCGGACGGGATGTTTTCGAGGCTGTGCAAATGTCGGTGAATCCCAAAGTGATCAACACACCCCCGGTAACCGCTGTGGCTAAAGACGGCATTCAGCTGATTGCCAAGGCCCGCGTGACGGTCAGGGCCAATATCCGGCAATTGGTTGGCGGGGCAGGCGAGGAAACTGTCCTTGCCCGCGTGGGAGAAGGCATTGTTTCCAGCATCGGTTCGGCCCATTCTCACAAAGAGGTATTGGAAAATCCGGATTTTATTTCAAGAACGGTTCTGGAAAAAGGACTCGATGCAGGAACCGCTTTTGAAATTCTGTCGATCGATATTGCTGATATCGATATTGGGAAAAACATCGGTGCCGGGTTGCAGATGGATCAGGCCGAGGCGGATAAAAATATTGCACAGGCCAAAGCCGAAGAGCGCAGGGCTATGGCTGTCGCCCTGGAACAGGAAATGCGTGCAAAAGCCCAGGAGGCCAGGGCCAAGGTTATCGAAGCCGAAGCCCAGGTGCCCCTTGCCATCAGCGAAGCTTTCCGCTCAGGAAACCTCGGCATTATGGATTATATGAAATACAAAAACATCGTTGCAGATACCGCCATGCGCGATTCCATTGCCGCTGAAGAACAAAACAGGAAAAAGAAATAGATTATGTTTATCCGAGCCCGGTGGCAGCGGAATGTTAAACGAATCTTAAAAAATGTTATAAATCATTTCCTGATGTGATTTGCGTTTGGCAAATCGGCTGCAGGGTGCTATTTTTGTGATGGTTTTAGTTTCATAGGTTTAGGTTTGATTAGTTTTATTGGTTTAGTTAGGTAAAGGGTGAGTGTTGACTCGCCCTTTTTTTTTCCCTTGCAATGAATAGAGATGGGGTTTGATTTTTCTTCCTCCCCTAAAAAATAGCTGGAAATAAAATTGATAAAGAGAACCAGAAAGTTTTCCAATAACTCAGCTTCCGCATGAAAATCGTTCCTGAAGCAGCTACTTCATGCAAAGGTCCGGAAAAATCAATATTGGCAGTTGGAATAGGTTTTACCACTTGAAGTCACTATTTTTGCAGGGCTTGAAATACATTTCCGATGGAGCAGGAGGAAGCGTTTCTGTATCACAGAATCCAGGAGGCACTGGAAAACATACCGGAAAACTTTTATATCCTTGAAGAGCAGATTGATGTTGAACTTCAACAGGAGTATTTTGCCTTTTCTTCTAAGCTGCATGGAGCCAAGGATTTCAATAACCTCATAAAAAATAAGGAAAGGCTTTTCAATCCCCAGGAGCGGACCGGGTTGAAAAAGAAAATCCTGGCAGCTCTGGGTTCCTCCGGTGAAGTGGAAGCTTTCAGAACCATCGAGCGGTACCTGGCCAACCCCGATCAGAAGTTGAAAGATTGGGCAATCCTGGCCCTGCAGGAAGGCAGGATGATGCTGCAAAGTGCCTTGCTCGATGAGCAACAGGTCTATATTTCGACAGGATTGGGTGGTAAGGGAAAAAAACTACGCTATTTTGTAGTATTTATGAACCGGGAGGGTATGCTCCTGTCGGAAATGCAAGCTAAACTGCTCAGGGATGAACTGGAGTATGCAATGGGAAAGACAGACGGGGAACTGGAAGAGTTTACCAGGATGCTTGACTATACGACCGCAGTAGTGGTATTGCCCCTGAAAGCCCCCCTGAAGACGATCTTCAGGGAGATCATCGATGAATGTAACCAATACGGCGAATTCCTGAAAGAGGATATGGTAATAACCAATGTCAAGCGGCTCAACCCGCTAGAAATTGTGGAACTACTCAAGCAGCAGGCAGAGGGGGAAGAAGATCCGGAACACTTTGATCCCGGTACCGACGGGGAGGATGATTAAGGCATGTTCTTATGATAGTCGCCGGATCAGGCCGGAACAACTAATTCCGGACCTGAAACCAACAAAGAATTTTCACCAAAAGCATAAAAAGTTCTATATTTGTCGGCGAAAAGGGTCCCGTAGCTTAATTGGATAGAGCATCTGACTACGGATCAGAAGGTTGGGGATTCGAATTCCTCCGGGATCACCAGAAAAACACCAGTGGTAAAAGGGTTTCAGAAGATGAAGCCCTTTTTTTTGTGTGCGCCGTGCATGGCGAGTAACTTGACGGTGTGAGTTCGCTATTAGCTTGGTAGTAGGGGGCGCTATCGCCCCAATCCGGTACGACGGGTAGATATATCCAAGGAAAATGGGAACCTGCCTGCCGGCAAGACAGGGAAAAGGATGCTTGGTATTCCCACTGTGGTGGACCGCATGGTCCAGCAATCCATCATGCGGGTATT
The DNA here is from genome assembly GCA_964650525.1 of uncultured Prolixibacteraceae bacterium. Lineage (GTDB taxonomy): Bacteria > Bacteroidota > Bacteroidia > Bacteroidales > Prolixibacteraceae > UBA1413. Next base: position 16,743 of record CAZYUA010000011.1, on the reverse strand, counting down.
AAGTCCTGTTTACGAGAAGCAGTTCTAAGATTCGAGTTACGGGTTCAGACCAGGACGGTGCGCTCATCAGGCTTTGAAAAAGTGTCAGGAACATATAACAGAGGGCATAGACGGGTGGTTTCACTCATACACAAGTACCTTCGGGCAGGAGTAGTTATGCGGAACAAATATGAGGAAACGAGAGAAGGGGTTCCGCAGGATGGCCCGCTAAGTGCGCTTTTGAGCAACATCATGTTGAATGAGCTGGACAAGGAACATCAAAACCCGTTTCCATCTCTTGCCATTCGCCAAAAATAATCTCCGGCAGATTACGCAGAGTTTTCTGCAGATTATGCAGATCATCGCAGAAGGATGCAGGAAAACTTGCTTTTGTTTCTGAAAATCCATAATTTTACGGATTAACAGAAACAAAATAATGAGGTATCTTGCTTTCCGACAGAAGATGTTTGAACTGGCCTGCTTCAGCACGGACCAGGTATATGCACTGGAACCGGGGTTTGACCGGAATAACCTGACCCGGTGGGTTCAGCAGGGATGGCTGATCAGGCTACGACAGGGTTGGTATACTTTCCCGGAATGCCGTGAAAATCCTGATTTTGCCCTATGGTTTGCCAACCGGATTTACAGGCCATCTTACATCAGTCTGCATACTGCACTCGCATTTTACGGAATGATCCCCGAAGCGGTGGTGCGCATTACCAGTGTAACCTCCCTGAAAACGTCGGCTTTCAATAATCCGGTGGGGCACTACAGCTACCAGACCATCCACGAGAAGCTGATGTTCGGGTATGATCTCAAACCCATGCCAGCTGGCCGCATGCTCATGATAGCTACTCCGGAGAAGGCATTATTGGATCTGCTTTATCTTTATCCGGAATACAACACCCCTGGTGCCATGAACGAACTTCGCCTTGATGCGGATTTTCTTGAGAATGAAATCAATAAGGAATTATTCCGGGAGTATTTAAAGCGCTTGGACAGTCAGGCATTGGCAAAAAGAGTTGAACTACTTTCTAACATTTATCAGCTATGATATCAATCGATAACATCCGGAATTTCTTTCCTGAGGTGCTCCGGTATGACGCTCGTTTCAGGAAGTATATGCTCATGGAGTACATTCAGCTGATGATCCTTGATCATTTGTCGTCCTCGCTGTGGATCCGCAAGGTAGTGTTTATCGGAGGAACCAGCATTCGCTTAACAAGGGGAATCGACAGATTTAGCGAGGATTTGGACTTTGACTGCAAGGAGTTGACGCAGGACGAGTTTAATGCGATGACGGACGGAATTGTCCGTTTTCTGAACCGGGGAGGCTTCAGGGCGGAAACACGCGATCGGGAAAACCCCAGGTTGAAAGCCTTCAGAAGGGGTATTGTTTTCCCTGAGCTGCTCTTTGAGCTGGGATTGTCGGGTTACCGGGAAGAAAGGTTCCTGGTGAAAGTGGAGGTGCAGGACCAGCATGTGGATTATAAGCCGGAAATTGCGTACATCAAAGGATGTGGCTATTTTTTCCCTATGCCTGTTCCTCCGGCCGGTGTGCTGAGTGCTATGAAGATAACGGCGATGCTGGACCGGCAAAAGGGTCGCGACTTTTATGACGTGATGTTCTTGTTGTCGCAGACACCTCCTGATTTTGATTTTCTGATGCAACGCAGGGGGATAACCGATATGCAGTCATTGAAGAAAGCTGCAGAGGAGATTTTCAGCACTGTGGACCTGAAGGCAAAAATGAGGGATTTTGAGCATCTATTGTTCTATCCAGAGAATAGTGCCCGAATTTTGCACTGTCCCGAGTTTTTCAGCGGATTATAATCTCATGAATTCCGAATTCCAAGGTGGAGCATTGAAAAAACAAAGATCTGCTGGCCTTTCTACCAATAAGTTCAATTTAGATTTTTAAGAAATACAGATTAATATCCTGGATTTTGAAAAAATTGACATTGGCAATTATTTGTTTTTGAGGAATAGGCAATAGTCTTTGTTGTGGTTGTATTAAAACTTTATTCTCAGTTTTAAACCACAAGCTAATGAATAGTCATTATTTTGACTTACTGGAAGAAAATCGGGTTTTATATCTATTGTTAATTTATTTTCTTGATAAGCAAGGTTTTTAATCTTTGTAATCTTTACTACATCATAGATACTCCAGGCATGAATTAATCCGGCAGCTATCACCCCCGTATACATTATTTCTCGTGCCCCACCTGGTGGTTGTCCTGTTTCATTATCAACACTCATTGACTTAAGTAATCCATAGATAAATACACTTCCTGTTGCTAATTCACAGCCAAAAACACAAACACCTCTTAAAGGTTCTCCAACATAAAAATATCCTGAAGAAGGCAACATAAAATTACCTATCCCGGCTACTGTAGGTGAATACTTAGGGTTTTTAACTATTTCCCGATAGTTTTTTACGGAAATATCATCTTTGTAGTCTTTATATTTAATTCTTTGACTAAAAGCACAAAGTGATACAGCGAATGTAAAAATCAGAATTAAAACTACTTTATTTCTAATCATTTTGTATATCTCCTTAACGGTGTGACTTTTTAGTCGACATCTTAGCATGAAAGGTTTTGCAACTACCCGCTGGCAGGGTATGGGAAATTTAACTCAATCTTGCGTAGTCACTAAGTTATCACAATATTTAAGACTACAATGATAATTCTTCATATTTTTCCCAAACATCGGGATATTGAGTGTAAAACCTGGCGGTTACGTTTTGCAGCAATTCGAAGGCAGGGACTTTGAAAGCTTAACTCTATCGGGAAAATGAAATCCTGCTTGCGGGTAGGTGCTGTTTTGAACTGGACCTGGGTGACTCTCCGGCCTCAGAAGGAGTCAATCCCTGCGATCCAAAGTGACGGTACAGATTGTCTGTTTATGGTGCCTGATAAGATGTGTCAAGTTTTATTTATTTTTATTGGATATTTTTTGGATGCCCTGCCTGCAGATGACGCCAGGTGTACTGTATTCCTTTGCTTCCAGGTTTCATATCGGCTGCAGTCAGCCCTGATCACAGGATATCTTGGTATTTTGTGAAAACAAAAAAAAATCAGAATGACGAATTTCGAATTTTTACTGGATTTCAACCCGGTTGTGTTGGCGCTTTGTGCCACCTTGTTTACCTGGGGACTTACGGCTCTGGGCTCCTCTATGGTTTTTTTCTTTAAGACCATCAATAAAAAAGTACTGAACTCCATGCTGGGTTTTGCTGCAGGGGTGATGATTGCTGCCAGTTTCTGGTCGCTGCTCAACCCGGCTATCGAGATGGCTGAGGCAAACGGCACCACGCCCTGGATACCGGCAACTGTCGGATTTATCAGCGGAGGTGCGTTTCTGATGCTGATTGACAGGTTGCTGCCTCACCTGCACATGGGATTAGCCAAAGAAAAGGCGGAAGGCCTTCAAACTTCATGGCAAAGAAGTGTTCTCCTGGTTCTTGCCATTACCCTGCATAACATTCCGGAAGGTCTTGCTGTGGGCGTCACCTTTGGAGCTCTGGCCCACAATCCGGATGCGGGCTTGCTGGCAGGAGCCATGGCACTGGCCATCGGAATCGGATTGCAGAATTTCCCCGAAGGAGCGGCAGTTTCAATCCCGCTTCGCCGGGAAGGGTTCACCCGTTTGAAAGCTTTCCATTACGGCCAGATATCGGGAGCCGTAGAACCCATTGCGGGTGTTATCGGCGCCTGGCTTGTCCTGCACATTACCCCGCTGCTCCCTTATGCGTTATCTTTTGCTGCCGGAGCCATGGTTTTTGTGGTGGTCGAAGAACTGATCCCGGAGTCGCAGCAGGGCGACGAAACGGATCTGTCAACCGTTGGAGCTATCCTGGGATTCGCCGCCATGATGCTGCTCGATGTTTCCCTGGGTTGAAATTGTACCCCTTATACTAAATTGGATGATGAAGTTTATCATTTAGTACTTGTTGTCAATGATGAAAGAATTCTTACTGTGGGTCTTTCTCCTTGTGTGGGGAATCGAAACCTGTGTGGTTCCTTCTTCTTCTGACGGACAGACGGTATGCTGAAACTCAACGTAAAATCATGTTATGAGCCTCAGGATGCTGACCATGCCTTTTCAATTTATGTCCCGGAAGGCTGGGATTTTATGGGCCAAGTTGCCCTTGGTCCGGTTCCTGCACTGACTGCCGATATGTATTGCGAGGTTTCCGACCCGGTTGGGAAGAGGGGCCTGCTCCTGACCCAGATGGGCGGGCGGAATATCTGGCCCACTGATTCGGCCGGCCTTGCCGGACGATTCATGGTCTCCATGCAGGGGCAGTATTATCAGGGAACCATGGTCCACCCGGTTATGGCGGCCGTTGCCCCCGGAATGGGACTGTCAGGTCATTTCTTTTTGATGCACCACAGTTTTTCTGCGCCGCGGAAAACAAAGGTATTCTTTGTAATGGCCACAGAAGCCCAGAATTTGTCGTCCAGTTTGTTGGTGCCTGCCACCTCTAAAACAGGACCTGCCTTCAGCAGATGGGTGGTTCCCTTTTCATCAAGGCAGCCTATCAGTCCGTTGAATCCCCAGGGTGAAGCCCAGAACCCGGCAGCTCCTTCGATTTTACCATCCCTGAAAAGTGCTTTCCCGGTTTCAGCATCATAGCAGAACACCTTTCCTCCTCTGTTGGCCAGAAGGTAGATATTTCCCAGGTATACCAGCGGAGATGCAGCGGAAGTGCCCGCATCGTTGATAGTCCAGGCGACAAACGGAGATATGCCTGTGCTGTCTTGAGGGGTGATATTCCCTTCACCGCCGGCTTTAACGCAGAACAGCGTCCCGGGATGCTCCCGGCCTCCTGCATTGCCGATATAAAGGAAATCTTTATACGCTACCGGTGAAGAAATGCTGTTTTCGCCTCCGAGCTGAAGTTCCCAAAGTATTTCTCCGGTGGTGGGATCATAGGAGCGGGCTGTTTTCCCGGTGGCTATCAGCTCGGTGCGCAGGCTGTTTTTCCAGATAAAAGGGGTACTGTAGGTTGTTTTCTCTTCGCGGGAGGCTCTCCATACTTCATTGCCGTTCGAACCGTCCACAGCGATGATAAACGAATTCTCTTCATTGTCGGCCTTGATATAAACAATACCGTTATAAGCCACGGGAGATGAACCGGTGCCCCAGTCGTTTAAAGTTTTGTAAGCGCCAATATCCTTATTCCAGAGCAGGTTTCCTTTCATGTCGTAACAATACAGGCCAGTCATGCCGAAATAGACCCAGATCCTTTTGCCGTCGGTGACCGGCGTTTCAGAAGCATACCCGTTGCCGCGGTGGGATGCTGTCCGGGGGTTTCCTTTAAAGGCTTCCCTTTTCCACAATTCCTTGCCTGTTGTGAGGTCGTAGCAACTCACTTCCCAGCGGAAGACCTGATTTTTATATTCTTCATTTTCGCCCTGGCCAGCAGGAGGAGGGGGACCCGGTTGTCCGGCAGCTACCGGGGGCTGGCCGCCCTGTCCCGAGACGGCTGGTGGATTCTGTCCGGAAGTGGAGGTGCCGGCTGGCGGCGGTGGTGGTGTGTTCCCGCCAGTACCTGCCTGCTGATTCACTTCCGGCTGTGGAGAGGGAGTCTCTCCCGCAGTACCGGGAGCAGCATGAGTGGAATCTGTGCTTTCGAGAATGGCCGAAACCAGAATCACCTTATTCCCCGTGATTACAGGTGACGACCAGTTGGCAGCAGCCAAATCAGTCTTCCATACTACATTTGTGTCGCTGCTCCACACCAGGGGGAATGCCTGACCTTCGGCAACCATGTTGCCGTTCTGACCGCGGAACTGGGGCCAGTTCTCCGAACAGGAGGTCGTGATCACTAACAACCACAGCAGGAATAGGATTGAGGAACTGAGATGGTAAGGATTCGTTTTCATACACATGGCGATTAAAATACTGTTTGGTTTTCCGATTATTTCTGACTCTAAATATAGCTTAATCCTTTTATTTGCAAGCAATGCAATCCATAATATCATTAAGTATTTGTCCTGTTATAATAAAATGATGGAAGGGTAATCAACCTGGCGGCCGGCATGGGTTCAACCACTTCCGGCAATGGCCATGGCTACCCGGATGCCATCGGCAGCACTGGAAATGATGCCCCCGGAATATCCACTACCTTCCCCGGCCATATATAAGTTTTTGAATCCTTGGCATCTTCCGTTTTCATCCCGGACCACCCGGATGGGGGAAGAGGTTTTACTTTCGAGACCTAACAGGATACCGGTTTCGAATCCTTTCAATTTCCGTCCAAAATCCTGTATTCCTTCTGAGAGCGCTGTTACGACAGGGGAAGGAAGCATCTTCCACAAGGGTGACGGCAGCAGTCCCAGAGGGTAGCTTGAGGCCGGGGCAGGGCCGCGGCTCTCCTTTTGCTGCAGGAAGTCCCGGAGGTGAAGGTAGGGTGCCCGGTAGCTGTTGCTGAAGGTGTAAAACGATTCTTCCAGAGATTCCAGCCAATCCAGCGTCGCTGACGCTGACAGGCGGTTCCCGGCCAGCATGTCGGGGTGTATGCCAGCCACACAGGCGGCATTGGCATAGCTGCCGTCGCGCTTGTACAGGCTCATTCCGTTGACCAGGTTGGCAGCAGCATAGGGAGTGGCAGGCACCACTATGCCCCCCGGGCACATGCAAAAGGTGAAAACCGGCAAGCGCCCCGGCCGGTTCGATGTCAGCCGGTATTCAGCAGCCTTGACTCCCGGAAGTGCAGGGCGGCCCCATTGCGACAGGTTGATCAGTTCCTGGGGGTGCTCCACCCTGAATCCCAAAGCGAAATTTTTGGTTTCAAAAGGCACTCCACATCCCATCAGCATCCGGTAGGTTTCGTAGGCAGAATGGCCGGGAGCCAGTAAGAAAATCTCCGCATCCAGGATGCCTTTACCGGTGACGGCGGAAACCACCCTTCCGTTTGAAATCCGGAGATTCTCCAGCTTGGTCTCAAACAAAATCCGGCCTCCCAAATCGCAAAATTCTTTTCGCAGGTTGGCAATGACGACTTTCAGGTTATCACTTCCCACATGCGGAAAAGCCAGGTAGGCAATCTCTTCCGGGGCCCCGGCACGAATGTAACTATTCAGGATAAACTGCTTTTCCCGGGTGATATGTTTGGACCTGGACGTAAGCTTGCCATCACTGAAGGTGCCGGCACCACCCTCCCCAAAGGCATAGTTCCCCAGAGGGTCGAAAATGCCTGTCTTCTCAAAGCTGGAAATACCCTGTTCCCTCCGGCCAACGTCTGCACCCCGTTCCAGAATTACCGTGTCAAAGCCGGAACGCTGCAATACCAAAGCAGCAAAAAAACCAGCCGGACCACTGCCCAAAACGATGGCCCGCTGGTGACGCTTCCTGTTGAGAATGGCTAAATCCTCCTCCTGAGGCACGGCACCTCCCTTCAGTTCTTCCGATAGTACCCCCAACCTCAAAATCCATAAAATGCTGCCTTTATTCCTGGCATCAAGACTTTTAAGGATTACCTGGTGGCTGAACGTACCTATCTTCAGTGTCTTCCTGATCCTGGCCGCCAGATAGGTCTCATCGTAACCAGTCGGCAACTTCAGTTCGATTTCGCGGTATCCCATGTTTGCATAGGTTGGAGTAATACGAATTCAAAGAAGATGGTCCCTGAATATTTTTCCGATAGGATATCGTTTCCATGTTTTTTCCAGCCAGGGAGAATTGTTGTAGATATAGGCCATCTGCGCATAGTGGCTGGCTGCAAAGTCCGGATCTGATTGTTTTTTTTCCTCGAGCTGTCGTTTCAAATCCGGGAATTCCTGCAGTGTTTTAATTGCGTTCTCCTCAAAACCGTAAGGCGAGAAATATTCCCGCTGGTCCAGGATGGCATCAAAAAAATTCCACCGGAAAAATGAATCTTTTGCCTTTGGTTCCAGCATTTCAATAATATAGCGCATTGGCTTCTGTCTGACAGGTATCAGCCAGTCGCCGGCATAAAACCGCACCTTCTGCCTCTCGCTGTGTGTAACAACTTTATCGTGATAGAAATGGCCGTTGTAGGGGCGGGCCGGATGGGAACACTCGTCGATATAATCCATGGTCACCGACAGGAGGGTGTCTTCCGGCAGAATGGTATATTCAACTCCGTTGAGGAGCAGCCGCTCCCGAACTTGTTCCCAAGCCTGAGGAACCACATAATATTCGGGAACCGGGATTGAATCAGTTACCCGGTACCGGCTGTAATAGGGCAGGGTAGCTTCGAAAGGTTTGCTGACGTCGTATCCGGGTCGGGCCAGACCGGTCATAGGGCTTATTTGCTGCCGGTCAGTCTCATACCCCAGGAACCGGATCGTGTCAATCCGCGTCGTATCAAGCATAAAGGAGAGTGGGTAATGCTGCAGGACAAGGGTTTCGCGGATTGCAGCCTCCCTCGACTTGCGCAGGAGAATTCCGTTTCCGGCACTGAATTTCACCAGGGCACGGATAAAATCGCAGGTGGATTCCACCCTTTCCGGAAAGGGTTTGTAGATCAGGTTTTCGGTCATCATTCCATACGTATGAAAACGGGCTGCATAGCCTGAAGAATATCGCGGACTCTCCTGACCTCCTTTTAAACCGCTCCGCACATCCTCGTAAATCCAGTCCACATAGGGAATCAGCCCGAAAGGACCCTTTTCCATCTCTTCGTAAAGAAACGGAATCAGTCTGCTGGTGATGAAGTTCTCCATTACGGGGGGAAAAAGATCGGGTTGGGGGGGTATCAGCGTGATTGCCTGCTGGTGGTTGGACCCGTTGGTCGTATGGGTATCCAGAAAAAGATCGGGATCCCACCTCCTGAATATCTCTGTGAAACTGCGAGCATTACGGGTATCGCATTTGGTGAAATCCCGGTTCAGGTCCTGATTGCCGTAGTTTCCCCTGAAGCCCGTTTCATATGGGGTTGTCTGTCCTGACCGATTGTAGGCACTCCGGTTGAGTGCACCCCCGATGTTGTATACCGGGATGATCACCACTACCGTATGATCCAGCCAGGCAGCCATGCCATCGTGGTTCCGGAGCAGGTCATCCGCAAATTTCAGTGAAGCATCGATACCCTCGGGCTCTCCGGGATGAATGCCATTATTGATCAGAACAACAGATATCTCTTCCCTGTTAATTTTGTCAGGTTCGAATTTCCGGTTTTTACTGATTACAAACGTGTGAAAGGGCCGGCCGCAATCGGTGCCTCCTGTGGCAATAAGCCTTGCTTCCGGATACGCCTTGTCAAGCATCTGGTACATGGCAATGACCTCTTCGTACTCCGGTGAATAGTTCTCCTGGTACCTCAGTTTTAGCAGTGCCGGTTTTTCACGGGATGCAGCAAATCCTGACAGAACAGATGCCGAAAGGAACAGGCATAAAATGGCTTTTCTCATTTAATGCAATATGGTTAAGAATAAGGAAAGATGGCTACATGTAAAATTGTAATGTGCAGATTACAATTTTCGGGTTCTTCTAGGAGGCGGGAATACGGTCCAGGACCAGATAACTATAGGAGAGTCCGCTCAACGGGTCAAAATGGGTTTCCCGGCTGGCTTCAAGCCATTCGGAAAAAATGATCTCCGGGAAGTAGGTGTCCCCCTCAACAACGGTGTGGATCAGGGTGAGGTAGAGCCGGCCGGCCAGCGGGAAAAACTGACGATAGACCGAACCGCCGCCGATGATGAAGATTTCAGGTTCCTCTTTAGCTGCTTCCAGAGCCTCTTCTTTGGAGAAGACCACCTCACATCCCGGAAAATGATCGTCGGTACGGTCGGTGATCACAATATTCCTCCTCCCCGGAAGTGGCCACCGGGGCAGGGATAGAAGCGTGTTTCTGCCCATGACTACGGGATGCCCCAGGGTGATCTGTTTGAACCGCTGGAGATCGCCCGGTAAATGAAACAGCAGACGGTTGTCTTTACCGATAGCGAAATTTCCGGTGATGGCCACAATGATGGAAATTAACGACATAGAAATGGGTATTAGACAGAAACACTCCCCGGGATATGAGGATGAGCCTGGTAGTTGATGAGTTCGAAATCCTCATAGCAGAATCCGGAGATATCCCTGACCTCCGGGTTTATCTTCATTTGAGGCAAAGGATAAGGATGCCTGGCGAGCTGTGTTTTTACCTGATCCAGGTGGTTCAGGTAGATGTGAACGTCGCCGCCAGTCCAGACAAAATCTCCGGGATCCAGGCTTGTGACCTGTGCCATCATCAGGGTCAGCAAGGCATAGGAAGCCACGTTAAAGGGCACGCCCAGGAAGACATCGCAACTGCGCTGGTACAACTGGCAGGAGAGCTTTCCTCCGGCAACGTAAAACTGGAAAAGAAGATGACAGGGAGGAAGCCTCATCTTGTCGAGGTCTCCTACATTCCAGGCGCTGACGATATGCCGCCGGGATCCGGGGTTGGATTTAATATTTTCAATGACTCCTGCGATCTGGTCGATGTGACGCCCGTCAGGGGCAGGCCAGCTACGCCACTGGTACCCGTATACGGGGCCCAGATCGCCATTCTCATCGGCCCACTCATTCCAGATGCGTACTCCGTGGTCATGCAGGTATTTCACATTGGTCTCCCCCCTAAGAAACCAGAGCAATTCGTAAATGATGGACTTCAGGTGCAGTTTCTTGGTTGTCAGCAGGGGAAACCCTTCTTCCAGATTAAACCGCATCTGATGGCCAAACAGACCGATCGTCCCCGTACCGGTACGGTCTACCTTCCTGGTGCCTTTCGTCAGGATCAGATCCATCAGATCAAGATAAGGTTTCATAGCGCAATATATGGTTTTTACCAGACAGAGGTCAACACGCTTCCCTTGGGGCTACGCTTGTTGTTTCAGCCTGGTCAGGCCTTTTCGGATCAGACCTTTTTGAGATCCTTTGGTCCCCGATTCCCGCATCCGGGGCAGGAATCGTCCGTTTTCCTGCCGGTGAAATAAAACAATGATTACGTCCTGGGTGAATCTTCCTGTCACCACTGACAGGGTTTTTTCAGCAACCGCCACGCACGGAAACGACTTCTCTCTTTACAGGAGCGGAGCGGCTTTTTATGGCGGCCTCCATGTCCAGCATCCTGCGGGCTGCGTCAGTACGGAAATTGAAGATGTTGATCAGGCTTTTATCAGATCCCTCCTGGGGTGTCTCAGGTTCAAAAAACATCTTTTTCACTTCATCCGCTGTCTCAAGGAGAATCATATTTTCAGACTTGCCGGCGAATTTCGCCTTCAGACAAGCCATTCTGACCAGGGTGTCGTCGTTGGCATAAAAAACATTGGTTCGCAGTTTCTGGTTGAAGATGGGGATATTTTGTCTTTCCAGTATCTGGTCAAATGGAATGTTGATGGCCAACGGAAGATGCCAGGCTTCGAATTCTGCGGCAGGTCTTACATCAATGAGATTCAGGGCGTAGAAATTATTGACTATTTCGTTGGCCAGTTTGTCGGCCGGGATCTCTTTGAAGACGCAGGTTTGTTGACTTTGGGCTTGTGCGATACGCCGGTTGATGATATCTTCTTTTCCGGGGAGGAAAGCCACAATGCCCAGTACCACAAAAAGGGCAGCCACCGCCAGGGAATATTTTTTCCTTAAGCCCGGTTCCAGAAAGGCTTTTCTGCGGTTTACCCGGTTTTCTACATACCAGGTGGCAGTAAAAGCAACTACTGCAACGGCAGCCAGGATAAAGCCGAAGAGGATATCACTCATTCCCAGGAATTCAGATATTCGCATTTGCCCCAGGTTATGGGCATTAACCATTTTCTCAAGCAGGGGGAATCCTTCAATGAAGGCAAAGACGCCCAGGATACTGCCGCCAACGAAAGCCAGAGCGTCGAGTTTGCCGATAGCCATAGCGCACACGCTGGTGCCCGGGCAGAATCCCCCGATAATAAATCCCGCTCCCATGATGACCCCACCGACCAGGGCGGAGGTGACAAAAGCAGGATTTACATAGATCACCTTGGTGTCGAGAAGCCCAAAATGGCCCAGCAGGAGCACACCAGCCATGGCGGTGATGCCGGCGGTGAAGAAAACACGCAGCACGGTGAAGTCGTAACCGTAGAAGAGCCCAACCAACTTTTTTGTGGTGGAGAAACCTGCCTGTTCGAGGACAAACCCAAAGGCAACACCGATAGCCAGGGCAATGACCAGACCAAATTCTTCGCTGATAATATAAGGTACTAAGGGTCCCATAATCTTACTATTTTATCCAAAGTTTTCTGAAAAAATAGGCCAAAGCATAGGCACCACCGAAAATAGCCATCATGGTCATGATCCCTCCCAGGGAAAGGACTGCCATACCGGTGAGGGCAGCACCACTGGTACAACCTCTGGCTACCTGGGCTCCGAAGCCGAAAAGAGCACCCCCGATGATGGCTGTAACCACCCGGAGATTGTTGGTAACTCTCGGACCTTTTTCCAGTTTCAGTCCTATCCGGTTTCCGATAACACCGCTGAAAAAGGCACCGATGATCACACCCACCACTTCAAAGACCAGGAAGTTTTTCCATGGACCACCGGGGTTGGTTTCTGCAAAATCGGTATAGTAGGCGGTATTTTGTGCATGTTCCGGAGCCACAGCTTTAACGGAGGCAATGACCACGCTTTTGAATGCGCCGCTGGCTCCCAGCCCGCGCCCCGTAATGTAGATGGTCGCCAGTAATACCAGGCCGAGAAGAAACCCCGCCAGATATGGATTCATGTATGGTTTTGGTTTCATACTGTTCAATGCTTATAATGATTATTCTGAATTCTGTGAAACCCGGTCATGATAAGTCCTTGCCGGCATCTGGATGCGTTTCCTCTGCTTCAATTTCTTCCTCTTCCTCCTCCAGTTCCTCGTAACCGGTAATCATAGCTTCTATATTGGAGGTTGGTGTTCGCCCGGTGGTGGTCATATATACATGGATGATCAGAAAAACTATCAGGAGGAGAGCCCCCAGGGTATGCCAAAAAGCTACAGACTCCAGGGGTATCTCCCTGATCACCACGATATCGTTTTTGTCGATCGTTTTGTGAAACATATAAATAATTCCGGAAATGACGGTAACCGGGATCAGGAACAGCTTGAATCCAAGGTAGGTAAGGCGCTGCAACGGATTCAATTTCTGAAGTCCGGTTTTTTTCGTGGGGTGTTGCTCTCCCCGGAACATACCCACCAGGTAAAACCGTATCTGTTCAGCAAGTTTTTTGGTTGTGGGTAGGTATTGCCGCCATTCGCCGGTGACCAGGTGCCAGAAGATGGCAAAAATGATCAGTCCGATCAGCATCCATGAGGCAACCCTGTGGAATCGGGCGGCATGTTCGAATCCCAGCACGTGAAAGGATCCATGGACCTCAAAGCCTGTAAATGCCAGGAAGATGATAAGTCCTGCCTGACACCAGTGCCAGAAGCGTTCAAAACCTTTATATACATATACTCTTTTCATGACTGGGGGGTATTATCGGGTTCCTCAACCGTTTCTATCTGGGTTTGCTTTTTTTTCTTTCCGGTATATATCCGGAAGCCAGCGTGGATCAGCACGGCGCCCAGGCAGGCCGCAATGAGAAAAATCCCGGAAGCATCAAGGGGTTTGTGATGGTCACGTCCCGGAAGATAAAACCCGGCGAGGTTTTCCAGCCTTCCGTTGTGGCGGGTGTGGCATTCAGCACACCCGACAGTCTGGTCCTTGGGTGCAACCATATGATTGACAGGCCAGAACATAATGGTTTCCACAAAGTCATACTCCCCGCTGAAGGGTAGCCCGACCCTTGACATACCAGCTGCTGCAGCTTTGTTCCAGTCAAAATCCTTCCAATAGGCACTGTCTCCCTTGTTCAGACTGAACAGTTTAGGCTGGATCAGCGTCTTGTACTTTTTATCGTAAATCTGGTCTCCGGTGTTGATTTTGACGGGAAATATTTTTGAATCTTTTCCGTCGTGCGACCCGAAAAGGGTGTTCATTTTTACGGGAACCTCCCGGATGGTGTCTCCGATGAGGTAATGGTCGGCAGTACCGTTGAACCAGAGGTAGTCGGGTTGGATATTTTTTGCCCAATGAAAAGTACCCTTGGTGGAAAGGTACTCTATGGTGCTGTCGCTGTTGAATTCCTGGTAAGGTTCACCGTTGCGGAACCTTCCGGCTTCCGACCATCGCCAATCCATTTTGGTTCGGTTTACCTTAGCATAAATTGGAATATGACAGGCCTGGCAGGATACTTTGGCATTATGTCGGTTGATGAGTTCATCGAAGTGTGGAGTGACGGTATGGCAATCCTCACAGGTTGCCCGGTTGAAATTGGTAGAGGATACCGAGTAGAGTTTTCCTTTGATCTGGTGGTTTTCGGCGGTATGACAAGCCACACACGACATGTTCATGCCGTTGGAAGCCATATGTACGTCCACATTCCGGTCGCAAACAAGCTGCGCTACTTCCAGATCGCCATGTTTGACATTGTTGCCTCCGCCGCTGTAAAAATGGCAGCTTCCGCAGTTGATGCGCCCTGGTTGCCCGACGCTCTGGGCTACTTTCGTCAGGTTAACCTGTCGGTCGGGATAACCGGCAGTGGAAGATCCTTTCCGGTATTCTTCACTGTTGTCGTGACATACCATACAATCTACATTCCGGGCATTGTTAAAGTCGAAATGGTCATTGGTCATACCAAACCCGATATGACAGGCAGCACAGGCCAGTTCGTTTGATTGGGCACCAAGGCAGTAATTGTTCAACACATTTTTCTTGCCGGCGGCGGCAACCCCTCTTCCTTCGACATACGAAACCCTCTCCCAGTTCCAGTGTGCGGAATTCATAACTTCGCGGTGCCTCTCGGTGTGACACCGGTTGCATGCTTCGGTGACCTCCTGGGGAGTCGCAAATTCCCGCTGAAGTTCTGCCAGCTTACTATGGTCGATCGAAGATACCGGAGTAACGGAATATTCCTGCTTCAGCTTCTCCAGTTTCAGATTGTAGTACTCATCGCCCGAACTGAACCACCGGATAAATGCCAGCACAACAATCACGAACAGTATGATCCCAATAATCGTTTTTTTCATTCCTTCAGTTCAAAATATTTCGTTTGCCGACTGCAAGTATACAAACTTCCGTAATCGGTTTTAGTCGCTGTGTCTGTTTTTTCTTAACCGCCTAACAAAAGGCAGGATCGCGACCTTGAAACGCTATGTTCCCGAAGTGGAGACCTTATGGCCCATACAAAACAGGCCAGGGCCTGCAACGGGCAAATCTAATCCCACTTACGCTGCCTCTCTTCGGCGGCAGCTTTCCAGGCAGGAACGATTTCCTTCAGGAAGGCTGCTTTTTCCTGTTTGGATTTTTCCATATCAAGGCCAATAAAAGCCTGGGCTTTGGCTTTGGAGGAGAGGTCAGGGTAGGGGATCTCCTGGTTGAATCCGAGATCAGCCAGCAAACGTGCCAGTTGGATCCGGGTATCCTGGGCTATGGCCAGACCGGCAGAGACAATTCTTCCGCATTCTACGGGGGCATGAAACGATCCGCCATGGGTGGCTGCAACATAATCCCAGCGCCACTGAGCCTTACGGATTCCCTGCACGATCTCCTTCATCTGTTCTTCGGTGGCTCCCAGATCCCACGCTTTTTTGGCTTCAACATGGGTGCGCACCAATGCTTTTTCAAGCTGATGCCTCGCTTCCAGTACTTTATCCTGCCGGTCGTATACATTCTGCACCAGGGTGGCTGTTTCTTCGCGATGACACACCTGGCAGGAGGCGGTAAGGTTGTTCAGAGGACTTTGCATTTTGTGGTTGGTAAATTTCTGGCCTCCCTCACTGGTATAGGGCATATGGCAATCGGCACAGGCTACTCCCCTCTGGGCATGGATTCCGAACTGTGCTACCTCGTAATCGGGATGCTGTGCTTTGAGCATGGGGGCTTTGCTCAGGGCGTGGGTCCAGTCGGAGAATGCATAAGAATCATAATACTCCTCCATTTGTTCGACAGTTGTCCCTTTATCCCAGGGGAAGGTGAGGTAATTCGCTCCCTCCGCGACCTTTTTGTTGAAGTAGTATTCCACATGGCATTGGGCGCAAACCAGGCTGCGCATCTCCTGGTAGCTGGCCTTGGTAATATCCTTTCCCTGCCGTTCAAAAGCCTGTATCAGAGCAGGTCGTGAAATGTGCAGGTTGGCTGTTTTGGCATCGTGGCAGTCGGCACACCCGATGGGATTGACGATTTCAGGGCCCAGTCGTGCCCACATACCGGTATAATATTCTGTTACTCCCTCCTCCTTCATCATCCGGGGGACATCGGGGCTTTTGCAGGTCCAGCAGGTAGAGGGTTGAGGCCCGGCTTCTGCGGTCATGGGCGCCCCGGTACGCAGCGAATTGTAGACATCCTCCACGGCATAGAAATGGCCGCGCCCCTGGTTGTAATCCCGGGAAAACAGATAGCCTGCCCACAAAACCACCATTTCCGGAACTTCCTCCAGCATGTCAACCATCGCATTTCCTCCGTGTTTGCTGCGAAAACTGGTGTCAGCAGTACCATAATACGACTGGAATTCCCGGGGATAGTTTTTCCCCCAGATTTCATTCCGTACTTCACCATCCCGGATATCAAATTTCGGGGAATTCACAAACAACGCTTCTGTCCTCCGCTCAATGATGGAAGCAGCTATCAGCCCCAGGAGGAACACGATGGCAATGGTGGCAAAAAAAAGCCCCCAGGCTAGTGCCGGCTTCTCTTTCGTCAATTCAGGTATCGATTTCATACGTAATTATTAATGTTATATATCAATCATTCAATTCATTATAAAATT
>CAZYUA010000010.1:0-123005 GCA_964650525.1 uncultured Prolixibacteraceae bacterium | reverse complement strand
GTCCGCTTTCAGGCAGAATGACTGTCCGCTTTGCTCCGGAACGGGTGTCCGTTTTGAAACGGAATGACTGTCCGCTTTGCCCCGGAACAGGTGTCCGCTTTAGCCCGGAATGGGTGTCCGCATTAAAACGGAATGCCTGTCCGTTTTAGTCCGGAATTTGCAACGCCCATGTAAAATCCTCCAGAATGTCCGTCAATAAAGGATTTGGGCGTATGGATTTACAAAATGCATAAGTTTTTTAAAAAAAAATATGTCATAAAAGACTGTATTCTCAAATGGATTATTCTTCATTTCAGGTAGAATTGTTTTTACATTTCCTGCGCCCATACGCCAAATCTCAATATTTATTAGGGTTTGTGTAGATTTAGCTTGGACACAGTGGATTTACCGGTTGAAATCAGTAACTTGTAGAGATTATAAAGAGATCATTCACAGTTCATTGAAAAAATTGGTCGGTTCTGTCGAATACATATAAGCAGGTGTATTGTCTTGGACTTCCAACAACATTTTAGCACTATTGAAAAAGACGTAAGCGCCCAGCCAACTGCATCTTGTGAATAGGTTTCAGGAGTGGCAACTTGCCCACAAAAAATTCATGAGCACAAATTACACAACTCAGCAGGTTCAAGAGATTGTCGCCAGCTGGCATGATTCCGGAATGACCCAGGTAGACTTTGCTAAGGCCAAGAACATTACCCTCCATACGTTCAGGTACTGGTTATATAAGCGGCAGAAAAAGGGGTGTGCCGGGAATGCATTTATCGAGCTTAAAAATGTTTTTAACGGGAGCGGCATTCTATTGCGTTACAGCAACGGGGTGGAACTGCAGTTACCGGCAGGAATTACTCTGCAGATGCTGAAAGCATTGATCAACCTATAGGGATCATGTTTTCGGTTACCTCCGCCAGATACTTCCTTTTCAGGGAAAGAACCGATATGCGAAAGAGTTTTGACGGGCTCTGCGGATTGGTGAGCGGCCGGTTGTTGGCATCAGCCCACCACGAGGTAAATTCATAGCTGTTGCTGGTAGAGATGCGGCGAATAGCAGAGACGCGGCGCGCCACGTCTGTATGGTGCGCCACGTCTGTACAATGTTGATATCGTGTG
Source organism: uncultured Prolixibacteraceae bacterium (assembly GCA_964650525.1). Taxonomy (GTDB): domain Bacteria; phylum Bacteroidota; class Bacteroidia; order Bacteroidales; family Prolixibacteraceae; genus UBA1413. Next base: position 121,898 of record CAZYUA010000010.1, on the reverse strand, counting down.
GTGTTGCTGTAGTATTTGGTGTAAGTGCCATTGGAGATCACAAAAAGCTGCACGTACTCGAACAGTCCGGAGCCTGCCCAGAAAGATTCACGGTTGTAACGGTTGATCTGATTGAACGCTTCTTTAATGTCCACACCCCGTTTCTTGAGTTCGATATGGAAAAGTGGCAATCCGTTCACCAGTAAGGTGACTTCGTAACGATTGGAACGAAAATGTCTGAACCATGATTTACCTGATTTACCTGATTGTGATTGAAGGTATATCGGTTGGTGATCTGTAACTTGTTATTATGAATGTTATTTTTATCTATCAGATAGATATTTTTTACCGTACCATCATCACGGGTCAGAGCTGAATATGGTCTTCCTGAATGATGGCAGTCTTTTCCCCGATCCCGATGTTGGGGTTGGCGATTTTGCTTTTAAAAAACTGATCCCATTCGGAATCGGTAAACCGGAAATTGTTCAGGGCTTCCAGTTGGTGGCGCAGGTTGTTGATTAATCGCCTTCTGTGGCAATGGGCAGGTATTCGTAAGCCTGCGTTTGCAGTTGATCGATAAATGCCTTTTCAAGCTCAGCCTCCGACTGGTACGTCGTTTCGCGACGGAAGGATGGTTGGAATTCAGCAACCACCGTTGATTCAGGTTTTCGGAGACAATTGAATATTGATGCATTTTTATTTTTGTTTTCGTTTTCGTTCTCGTAGAGACGCGGCGCACCGCCTCTGTACAAATTTACGTATGGTCGAAAAAATTGTCCGATTCCCAACGGGCCACATTGTTTTCGATATAATCGGCAATGCGGTTCATTTCGTCTGTGTCGCGTATGATATGGTCGTGAAAACGCGATTGCCATTCAAAATGAATGTTGTTTTCACGGGCATATTTTGTGACGGCCGATTTAATTCCGCCGATGCAAACCGACAACCAACCCGATTGATTGGCAATATCCTGCATTTTGGGGTTTTTCCCCGTTAAACCGTCCGCCATATCAAGGTGGGTATATGGTATTTTGTCCCCATCAATAAAAACGATGGCGTGCAAATGATTAGGCATAACCACAAACAATGGTATTCCGGCATATGGATAATGTATGGCAACATTTTGCAGGTTTTTGGAAACAAATTGTCCGATTGCCGACAGGTGCATTTCACCATGGTTGATTTCGCCAAAATAATGTTCGCGATGTCCCGTACAAACGGTGATAAAATAGGCGCCGTCACCGTAGGCATGCCATGTGGCGCGTGCCGATGGAATCCGATATCGGTTTTGAAATTTTTCGGTGCCCATTTTGGATAATCAATAATTATTAATATGGTGTGCAATTTACAAATACACCACGGATATTGTAGAGACGCGGCGCGCCACGTCTCTACGGCGTCGTCGGCGTCGTCGGCGTCGTCGGCGTTGTCGTCATTGTCGTCGTTGTCGACGTCATTGTCGTCGTCGTCGGCGTTGTCATCATCGCCATTGTCATCGTCATCGTCGTTGTTTATTCAATATTGGTTTAAACGTTAATAATTTCCCCCGATAATATTCGTACTGTTTCCGGCATCTTTTTGCTTATGTCCGTAATGCCTTTGTGGAGTGAATGTCTGCACTTTTTCTGAATAAATCCTATTTCCGACCGGGTTAAGGATTTCACTTGAATGTGGCCCTCCTGATTCAACCTGCTTGCTGATTGGATAGGCATTCATCTTCTCAGATGGGTACATTTCAAGCATACGCAGAATATCGGTCAGATGGTTTGATGGGCGAAGCCAATCCCCTTCCCTTCCTTTTGCCAGAATCACCGGCATTCGGCTGGCAGGTAACTGGTGAATCAATGGATTCCCTGGAACGGTTATGATTGTGAAAGAGTGGGTCTCTGCCTTTGTGTCGGGGTTTATCCAAACATCGCACATCCCAGCCATACCAAACGGTCTTGATTTATCTCGTAAGTAGACCAGGTAAGGTTGTTTTGTCTTAGTAGACCATTCTATGAAAGCATCGGCGACAACCACACAACGTTGCGACACCAGAGGCCGTTTGAAGGCCGGCTTAGTGAATATTGATTTGCCACCGGTGAAGAGTGGATCATTGTCCGGGTTCTTATTACCTTCTGCACGGGCATTGATCAGGTTCATGGGTTGCTTTGCCCAGGATGGTGTCATGCCAAAACAGGAGAATGTCAATACCGTGGCGTTTTGCTGGGTGATGATCAGGGATTCTTCCCCAGGGGAAACAACGTATTTTGGCTCCCATTCCAGTTTGATATTAGGAGATAGATTGAACCTGTTCTCAATGTTTTCCTGGCTGCTTGCTAAGATGAATTTCTTACTCATGATTATAATTTAATCAGTTGTCCAGATATCAATATACCACAATAGAGATTTGTGGGAATTTTAAGAATAAAGTTTTCCGGTGGAAGACAAAGAAAACAACTTACATTTATCTTTATGTTGTCAAATTATAACACTTGATCGATGAAAGGAGAGTCACTGAAACGCCTTAAATTTCTGTGTTTTACCATATTTGTTTCTATTCAATCATTTGCCCAAATAATGGATAACAACTATTTGGGAACCTTCAAAGATACACGTGATGGACATGAGTATAAATGGGTGAAAATTGGAGACCAAATTTGGATGGCTGATAACCTTAATGCCAAAACTTTTATAAATGGAGATTTAATCCCAGAAATTAAAGACATTAAAGATTGGAGAAAATCAGGTTTTGCTGGTGAGCCAGCATTGTGTGACTTTGCCAATGACCCAACAAATGGTGATAAATTCGGCAAACTATATAATTGGCATACTGTTAACGATTCCAGAGGATTAGCACCAACTGGTTGGCATATACCAAGTGAAGCAGAATGGTCTGAATTAATTACATTTTTAGGGGGTGAAAAGTTTGCGGGTGGTAAATTGAAAAGCAAAGAAGGTTGGTATGAAAATGGGAATGGTGATAATGAAAGTGGGTTTTCAGGTGTAGCAGGTGGGTATCGAACTGCTATGGGAAAATTCTCCTATATGTCTGATTTAGGGATTCCTGGTATTCATTATGACTCTGCCCTCACATCAACTCTTGGCTATATTGGCATTTATTGGAGTTCAAGCCGTGCAGGAGACAAATCATATAAGAAGGATTTTTCTTTTATGATTGCATTGGTTACTGCCAATTTTATTTGGAAAGAAGCATATGTTCAGGGATATGGATTTTCTGTGCGTTGTATTAAAGATAAATAACGACTCCAAAATCATTGAAAAGTATTCATTTTTTATTTTGTCAATTATCAAAATCCTTTTATTTATCAAAATCCCTCATCAGACATACTGAAAGACCCTTCAGACAGCAGAGTAAGATGATCAAGTGGTCTGATATCCATAATCTCCCCAGCCTCCTTTAGCTTCTTAGTGATGAGTTTGTCTGCATCACTGGGATAGGGATTTCCGTAAGGATGATGGTGGGCAAGCAGGATTCCTGTTGCCGATGCTTTCAATGCTGCTTGAAAAATACATCCGGGATCAACAACAGTACCCGCGATACCACCTATTTATTAAAAGATTTAAAAGATAGGTAGTTATGGAAAAATGATGAAGTCATATTGTGTATTCAGGAAAATTGCCGTAACTTTTGTTCACTAAATGAAACCGACATGAAAGCACTTTTTACTTTTTTCATGTTTTGTGTGCTGTGGCTTAATGTTACAGCACAGGCACCACAGGCCTTCAAGTACCAGGCAGTAGCACGAAATTCGTCAGGAGAGGTGCTGGCGAACCAATCAGTAAGTTTCAGGATAAGCCTCCTCAGTGGAAGTGATACCGGGACTCCGGTATATGTGGAAACTCATACAGGAAAATCTACCAATGAGTATGGGCTTATAAATCTTGAAATCGGGAAAGGTACTCCTGTATCAGGATCTTTCCTGACCATTCCCTGGTACAACAACAGCTTTTATATCAAGGTAGAGATGGATCCGGCAGGAGGTTCTTCTTACACCTCCGTGGGAACCAGCCAGCTGTTGAGTGTACCCTATGCGCTACATGCCAAAAATGTCGAGTTGGAAGCTGATGGAGATGTCACCAATGAATTGCAGGAGCTACAGCTTTCAGGCACAGTACTCGGTCTCTCAAAGAGTACAAAAACAGTTACCCTGCCCTCTTCCGGAGGAGGCGACAACTGGGGAACGGATGTTGTACACACCGATGCAACGCTGGAAGGACAGGGGACAACAACTTCACCATTGAAAATAGCACAGCAGTCGGCCACTGCCGGACAGGTATTGAAATGGTCAGGTTCCACCTGGGCACCCTCGACAGATGAAACCGGTGAAGGAGAGAGTAATCCCACCGGCCCTGCGGGCGGTGATCTGACAGGCACATATCCCAACCCATCTTTAGGAAATAACACGGTGACGTCAGGAAAAATAGTGGATGGAGCCATTGGGAATGCAGATCTAGCCGATAATGCTGTTACCACATTAAAAATAGCAGATGGGGCAATTGCTACGGCAGATCTGGCTAACAGTACAATAACCACTAATAAACTTGGCAACCTTGCCGTGAGCACTGAGAAGATTCTAAACGGAGCAGTCACTTCTGATAAACTGGCAGCAAATGCCGTTATCAGTGAAAAAATTAATGCAGGGGCAGTAACAGGAGAAAAAATTGCCCAGAGTGGAGCAACAACCGGACAGGTGCTGAAATGGAATGGAACCAAATGGTCACCAGCAGTTGATGAATCAGGGGGAGGATTTACCTTACCCTGGTCCGGAACAGCAAATAATACCACACAGGCTTTAAAAATATCCAATACAGGAAGCGGCACTGCCATTTATGGAGAGTCAGCAACAGGTTCAGGCGTATTTGGCAAGACAGACGGAACGAATACTTCGGGAATATTCGGATTGGCTCATGCATTATCTGGTGTCAATTATGGAGTAAGGGGAGAAAACGATTCGCCTGATGGCTATTCCGGGTATTTTTTAGGGAATCAATTTTATGTTGGCGGCAATACGGGTTTGGGTGTAGAAAATCCTTCTGCAAAACTGGACGTGGATGGTCAGATAAAAATCAGGGGAGGCAGTCCGGGTGATGGGAAAGTGCTTACTTCAGACGCTTCCGGGTTGGCTACCTGGCAAACTCCGGCTGAAGGTGGTTTGACCCTGCCTTACAGTGGAACGATAAATGAGCTGGGTTATGGTTTTACTGTAATTAATGATAATATGACAGGCGGAAATGGCATCTTTGGACAAGGAGTTTATGCTGGAATTCAAGGTCGTGGTAGTACGGGAGTCATTGGGAGAGGCCAAGATGGTATTTATGGGGAATCAGATGGCACAGGTAGGGCAGTATTTGGAATCCAAAAAAACAGTAATGGATATTCCGGTTATTTCTCGGGAGGAAAATTCCATGTAAACGGAAATGTCGGAATTAATACCACTACTCCTTCTGCAGACCTTACCATCGGCGGCAACACGGGAGTCGCTTCCATGAACTTCGTCAATGACAATTCGGGTGGAAGTTCTACGGATGGGCTGAAGATCTCTTTAGGAGTTAACTCTTCCGCCCAATTGATAAATCAGGAAAATGCCGCCCTGGTTTTCGGAACAAACAGCACAAACCGGATTATTATTCAGCCCAATGGTCATGTTGGGATCGGCACTTCCATTCCATCCTTCCTATTGGATGTGAACGGGCCGGTCAACCTCAACAAATCTGTAACATCAGGTATTGCCATTTACTGCAATGGAGACGAGGCCTTGTGGTACAACGGGACCTACTTCAGCTGGGGCTATGCCGGATCTTACAACTTCATAGGCAACAAGCTTAAAATCGGAGGGAACGGTAACATTGCCCCTGCTTATACTTTGTATGTAGATGGAACTGCTGCAAAAAGCTCGGCAGGAACAGCCTGGGTGGTATCCTCCGACCAACGACTGAAAAACGTGGCCGGATCTTATAGCAAAGGGCTGGAAGAAATTTCCCGCCTGAATCCTGTTGTTTTCAGCTACAAGGAAGACAATCCGCGCAAACTGCCCTCCGGCACCAGTGAAGTGGGCTTCCTGGCGCAGGAGGTGCAAAAAGCCTTCCCTGAAGCTGTATCTGAAGCAACAGATGGCTACCTTGACTTTGACATTCACCCGATAAATGTGGCTCTGATCAATGCGGTGAAGGAGCTGAAAGCCGAGAATGAAAGGCTTAACGCTGAAATAGATCAAATGAAATCTGGGTATGAATCTCGTCTGTCAAAACTTGAAGGCCTGCTGGAACCCATTTCAGGGAAGTGATGAATTAATTTCAGGCACCCTGACAAACCTAGGATATTAATGTCCATCCACCAGTTCCACTGTGATCTGAATGGATGGACATTGTTTCACACTATCCGAAAATAGCAGATGAAATGAGCATCCCGCCTAAGGTGGGACCAACCGGAATGATTATATCGCACATGCGAATTCCATGTATTTCTGAAATTTAGCCATGTCAACTTAATGATTTAAACACAAGAAACGATCATGGCGAACTATCACAATAAAAGGAGATGTAAATAATCTCCCATGTCAGCCTGCCCTGCCTGTCGGCAGACGGGCGGCAGACAGGCGAGTTCCAACCTGAGCAGTTTGTCCATGAAAAGAGCGGATTTATGTAACATAATGATATATAAACTGTTAAAACCATTATTTACGTATGAAATATCTATTAATTCTTTCAACTCTTTTCATTTTCACTTTCGGCGTCAACGCCCAGGAAAATGATTTACCTGTCTTTGTCAGAGACAGTCTTGAAAAGTATGTAATCCGTGAAATGGCTAAGTGGGAAATTCCCGGACTGGCAATTGCCATCGTAAAAAATGGTAAGATCCAGTTTATGAGGGGTTTTGGCACGACAAAAGTTGGAGGTTCACAACCAATTAACGAGAATACACTTTTCATGATTGGTTCAATTACAAAAACTTTTACATCCACTGCAGTTGCTCTGTTGCATGCGGAAAGGACACTAAGTTTGGAAGACAAGGTTCAGAAATGGATACCTGAATTTACATTGAAGGATCCACTCGCATCAAAAGAAACAAATATTTCTGACCTATTATCTAACAGAATCGGATTAGGAACTTTTCAGGGTGACTTTTTGTTTTTTAATTCCGACTTATCAACGGAGGACCTTATTCAAAAAATAGGGTTACTTGATCCTCAGTATGGTTTTAGAGCCAGATATAGTTATATCAACGCAGGATTCTTCACGGCAGGAGAAGTAATTCGTAGAGTAACAGGTAAAAAATGGGAGGAGATAATAAAAGAAAAAATATTGTCACCTCTGAAAATGGAAAATACTCTTACGCTTTCTGCAGAATTTGTCAATACGTCAAATAAAGCAACCGGATATACATTATTTAATGATACAAGAACAGAAATACCAGTGATGCGGTTAGATAATTTTGCTCCTGCCGCAAGCATGAGTTCCTGTGCCAAAGATATGGCTACCTGGTTATTAGCACACCTTAATAATGGTAAAATTGACGGAAATCAGCTCATATCAAACGCTGCTATTCAGGCCATACGGAGACCTTATACCATCATAGGCATGGATACGAGAAACAAACAGTCAACTCATTTTTCATTATATGGATTGGGTTTGCATATCAAGGACAGGAAAGGAACAATTGTTTATTCCCATAGTGGCGGAGTACCTGGTTTTGCTTCTTCATGGCTCATGGTTCCTGAAGAGAATTTTGGAATGATTATTTTAACCAATACGGACTATAACTTACTATGCAGTAGTTTAGAAAATGAAATTCTGGATGCACTCCTTGACTTGCCCTATCAAGGTTATAGTGACAAATCATTTGCTATGTTAACACAATATAGACTAACCACTAAAACTTATATTGATTCTCTTAAGAAAATTGTTAATTTAAAAAACAAACCTGGTTTATCATTGGAGACCTTTACAGGGAAATATCAGAATGATTTGTACGGAGAAATCGAAATAAAATTAGTAAATGGTACCCTGCATATGAGTTTTATGCACCATCCTCATTTGACAGGGAAATTAGAGCATATAGTTAACAATACATTTTTATGCACCTATTCTGACATTAGTTACGGCATTGTGGAACTTCCTTTCAATATTACTATTGACAAAGTGCAAAGTTTCATCCTTAAGGTATCCCCTAACCTTGAGCCTACTCCCTATACATTTATTAAAATGAACTGACATTTCCATTTCAATTAATGTTTTGATGTTGAAACTCCTCGCAGCAGACGTGCCTGTCCGGCAGGCATGGGAAAACAATCCATCAACTTTTGTGGCGGGTTCGCCATGCTCGTTTCTTGTGTTGACAGAAGAATCAGGGAAAGGTTTCAGTAACGTTTCAGTAGCAAAAAACAAAACTCTTATATTCTGCTCTATGACAAGCGATTATAAGAGTTTTCAGTGCCCGGGGCGGGACTCGAACCCGCACGATATTGCTATCACTGGATTTTGAGTCCAGCGCGTCTACCAGTTCCGCCACCCGGGCTTCGGAAGAGGTACAAAACTAATATTTTTTATTAATTTTAAAATTTGGTTTTTGAAACTTAAAATCACTGGTATGAAGAAACTGATTGCTGAATTTATCGGGACTCTCTGGTTGGTTCTGGGGGGGTGTGGAAGCGCTGTGCTGGCAGCGGCCTTCCCTGAACTGGGTATTGGTTTTGCAGGCGTGGCTCTGGCTTTCGGTCTGACGGTTGTCACCATGGCCTATGCGATTGGCCACATTTCGGGGTGCCACCTGAATCCCGCGGTGACGGTTGGTTTATGGGCCGGCGGACGGTTTGATAAAAAGGAAGTAATACCCTATGTGGTGGCACAGGTGTTGGGCGGTATTGCCGGTGCAGCTGTTATTTATCTGATCGCCAGCGGGAAACCGGGGTTTGAACTGGGAAGTTTTGCAGCAAACGGGTACGGCGAACACTCTCCCGGCGGTTACGGATTGCTGGCTGCCCTGGTTTGTGAGGTGGTGATGACCTTTATGTTTCTCCTGATCATTATGGGGGCCACCCACTCCTCCGCCCCAAAGAAATTTGCCGGATTGGCTATTGGTCTGGGGCTTGTCCTTATTCACCTCATCTCCATCCCCGTGACCAACACCTCAGTGAATCCGGCACGGAGCACCAGCCAGGCTCTTTTTGTGGGAGGCTGGGCCCTTGGACAATTGTGGCTTTTCTGGGTAGCTCCCCTTGTGGGTGCCTTCCTGGCAGGAATTACCTATAAAGCCATATCTCCGGAAAAGAGTGCCTGATTCGCAACGCCCTTGCCGGCAATTTACGGAAAATTCATAACCCCGGGCAGTATAAAGTGGTACTGTGCCTGCGTTACCCCTGCCTGAAACGACAGCAGGGTTTAACAGATATGGTTGAATTTTGCCCTGTTCAGCGTCAATGGCAGGTTATTCCCTGCCGCTCTGGGGGTGAAGTGCCTTTCGTGGAGCCTGGGATTTTATCAGATCCCCGGACCAACTGAAGATTCGTTCTTTCTCCGGTCGGGGTACTCCTTTGACCGGAATTGATTTCCTTTTCATCCTTTGTCATATGGAATCTCCAGAGGAGAAGCGGCTAACGGAACAGTTCCGGAATGATGACGTTAAGGCATTCCGGAAAATTTTCGAGGCCTTCTATGCCCCGTTATGCTATTATGCTTCCCACATTCTCCCCGATGACCAGCAAGCTTCGGAAGCGGTCCAGGAGGTCTTTATCCGGATCTGGGAAAAACGAAAATCCTTTTTCCCGGAAGTTTCCCTACGGCAATACCTGTTCCGGTCGGTGAGAAACCAATGCCTCAACCTGATCAGACAGGAAAAAGTAAAACAGTTCCACACCGGAAAATACCAGGAAACGATGAGTGGGGAAGAGGCCGGCGGGGAATCTGTTATCAGCCGGGAACTGTTTCTGCAACTTGAAAAGAGCATTGATGCCCTCCCTGAAAAACGGCGGGAGATTTTCCGGTTAAGCAGGGATGAGGGGCTAAAATACCGGGAGATAGCTGAAAGAATGGGTATTTCGGTGAAAACCGTGGAAGTCCAGATGGGAATTGCCCTCAAAACCCTGCGGGAAAAAATCAGAAAGCTGATTCTTTTGGTTTTTTTATAAATAATTGCACTCCTGATTAGGGGTAAGGTGAATCACAAGTGTCTTTAGGTTGAAATGGAAGAGTTGAATCGTTCGAAGGGTGAAAGGTGGAGTCTGCTGGCGAAGTACCTGGCAGAGGATGCAGATGAACAGGAAAAGGCTGAAGTGGAGAATTGGTCCGGGGCCTCACCCGAAAACCATGCGTTGTTGCTGTCATGCAGGGAAGTCATGGAGCATTCCCGGACCTATTTCCGGTTAAAGAAGTTCGATCCTCGTGCAGCCTGGCAACAGATGCTGCCGGCTTTGAAGACAGAGGTGCCATCCGAGGCTTCAAGAGGCAGGATTTTCTTCATGACTGCGGGATTATGGCGGGCTGCTGCTTCCCTGTTGCTGATTGTGATGCTCGGATCGCTGGGCTATTTCATAGCGTCGCGCGAAAAGAATGAGGCAGCCGGAAAAGAAGTGATCGCAGCAAGCAACAGAGATCGTGAAAGGATTTTGCTTCCCGATGGTTCGGTGGTCACCCTCAACAGCCGTTCCTCCATCGCCTATCCCATCCGGTTTGCGGATAATTTGCGGAGTGTACGGGTGGAGGGAGAAGCGTTCTTTGAAGTGAAGCCTGATGTCAGCAAGCCCTTTGTCCTTTCAGCGGGAAATGCCCGGATTAAGGTGTTGGGTACCTCCTTTAACGTAGTTGCCCGGACCGGAGATCCTTATGTGGAAGTGGTGGTGGCTACCGGGAAAGTGGAGGTAGGCTGCGGACAAAAGACGCCCGGACCAGTAAACCCGGTCTTCCTCGATCCGGGAGAAAAGGCTACCCTCTACACATCCGGGAACCAACTGGTAAAACAGGTAAACACCCACCCCAACGTGATGGCGTGGAAAACCCGTGTGCTTGATTTCAGTGAAACCCGCCTTCAGGATGTGGTGACTGACCTTGAAGCGGTTTACCAATGTGAAATCCGGCTTTCCGGTTCCTCCCTCAACGATTTGACGTACACTGCCCATTTCGACAATCAGTCGATTGGTTTCATCCTGGAAGTTATACGGCTGACTTTCAACCTGGAACTGTCGGGTGACCAAGATCACTTTGAATTATCAGCCGCCGCTAAAAATCATTAAAATCACTGCCATGAAAACCAAAGAATGGAGAAGATTGCTTTCCGCAACTGCCGGATTGTTCTTCGTACTCCTGTGTTCATTCCCTGTGGGAGCCCAACAACCCCGGAATGCCGGGACCACCACCCTCGATCAGAACATCAGCATTTATGCTGAAGATGAGCCGTTATCAGGTGTGATTGAAAAAATCTGCAAATACCTGAACATCGATTATTCCTATAATGCCGAGTTAATCGCCAATAAAAAGGTTACCCTGAATGTCTCCAACAAACCCGTCCGGTTTGTGCTGGATAAGCTCATGAAAGATTTCTATCTTATTTTTGAACTGGAAGACAACCTGATGGTGGTAAGGGAATATGTTCCTCTGGAAGAAAGTATCGACATTGAGAGGGCTTCGAGGGATTTCGGCGTCAACCGGGGTTTTCTGATTGAGGATCCCCGGAAAAAGTCAGTAACCCTGAAATTTAAGACAGCCAGCAACCTGATCATTCTTCCCATGACCATCAATGATTCGGATACCCTGAATTTTATCCTGGACACGGGAGTCCGCTACCCGGTCATCACAGAGTTGCCCTTTGTTAACAAATTGAATCTCAATTATATGATGCCGGTTGAAATTCGCGGCATCGGGGATGGTGAGGTTCTAACGGCCTACCGTTCGGGAAATAATGTATTGCAAATGCGGGGTATGGTTGCCCGGAACCAGGAGGTGCAAATGGTCATAGAGGAGGATTTTCAGATCTCCCACATGCTGGGAATGCCGGTTCACGGGCTGATCGGGTACAATCTTTTCAAGGATTATGTGGTCAAAATCGATTATCAGGATGAGGAGATCACTTTTACCCGGCCCGAGCATTTCAAATACCGTGATCGAAAGAGTGATATCATTCTGCCGCTGCACTTTGACGGAAACAAGCCTTTTATCAGGACCAGCATTGTTACCGATGAAAAAACGGAAGTGCCGGTCAAACTGCTGGTGGATACCGGAGCCAGCGATGCTTTATGGCTTTCGGAAAAGTCGGATGAGCGGATAAAGGTTCCGGGAAACCACGTGGAGACCTTTTTGGGCCGGGGTCTGGGGGGTGACCTCTTCGGCATTAAGGGAAGAATTGATGCTATCTGGGTGGGCCCGCTGGTTTTGCCCAGACCGATTGTGGCTTTTCCCGATGATGCTTTGGTGGAGCAACTGATTTCTGCCAACGACCGGAACGGTACCCTGGGGGCTGAAATCCTCCGCAGGTTTGTTGTTACCATTGATTACAGAAATGCAAGGCTTACCCTCTCCCCGACACCCCTTGTCAGGGAAAGTTTTAACTATAACATGAGCGGGATGGAAGTCGTTAACCCGATGCCGGGATTTCCCATCTTTACCATTGCCAATATCCGTGAAAATTCACCGGCTTTTCTGGCAGGGTTGAAAGTGAACGACCAGATCCTTTCCATCAACAGCAGCAACCACCAATCGATCTCACTCAACGACATCAATCTTTTGCTTCAGAGCAAGGAAAACAGAAAGATAAAAATGAAGGTCTTACGCGATGGGCAGGAGATAAGAACATCCTTTGATCTTCAAAATTTCTTTTAATGGGGTGGTTCCGGTTTTTGCTGGTGATCTGCGCGCTGCTGCCCTCTTTTCTGCTGAAAGGAGAGCAGCAGCGCGATCCCGTGCTTAGCCGGATCATCACGCTTCATGCCGGGCACCTCTCTGCTGCTGATATTCTGAAACAGATCACACGCGAAAACCACATTTTTTTTTCTTATGATGCCTCCCTGCTGCACACCCCGGATACCTTCACCCTGCACCTGGTGAATACCCCGGTATCGGAGATCCTGGACACGATTTTAGGCAAGGGCAAGTTCTTTTATCAGGAGAAAGAAAATCATATCATTATTTATTCCGGCAATGAAACTGCCGGGCCTGGCCAGGAGGCCGAAGTGTTATCAACGATGATCACCCTTACCGGAAAGGTGATAGATGAAGTCTTCGGGATGCCCCTGCGGGATGTGAATATTTCTCTCTATGGCCGGGCCATAGGAACCATCACCAATGCCCAGGGGGAGTTTATCCTGAAGATCCCGCCGGGACTGGAAGCAGACACATTGGTTTTCAGCATCCTGGGATATGGCCGCCATTTGCTGCCTGTAAAGGGAATGACAGTAAATGAAGTGATCCGCCTTCATCCCGTATCGATTCGTATCAGGGAGGTAAAAGTCCGTGCCGTGCCGGTTTCAGAAGTGCTTTCAGGAATACGTGACAGTCTGGAATCCAATTATTCTGCCTCCTTCCAGTTGCTTACCGGTTTTTACCGGGAGACCCTCCGCCAGGATGATGCCTATATCAACGTCTCGGAAGCAGTGGTTGAGATATTAAAAGCACCTTATAGTCAGGATATCCGCGAAGACAGGGTCCGCCTGCTCAAAGCACGCCGAAGTCCGGAGGTGCACCCTTTTCATTGGGTGAATTTCAAGCTGCAGGGAGGGCCTCATACCATTACCCTGCTGGATGTGATCGGAAACATGGAGACTTTTCTGGATCCCGGGTACGAATTGCTCTACCGTTATTCTATCGACAGGGTGATCTGGTATAAAAACCACCCCGCTTTTGTGATCCGTTTCCGGCCTGCCCGCAATATCGACATGCCCTGTTTCAGCGGGGAACTCTATGTGGACCGCGAGAGTTATGCCCTGCTCTTTGCCCGGTTCAGTCTGGACCCCTACGGGTTGAATATCGCCGAACAATCGATGATCAAAAAGAAACCCAAAGGATTTAAAGTAAAGCCCCAATTTGTTGACTATGAGGTTGATTATGCCGAACACGAGGGGAAATGGCACCTTCACAAAGCCACGGCTTCCATTGCCTTCCGGGTACGGAATCCCCGGGAGAATGTTAACTCTCTGTTTCACAGCGTATCAGCCCTCCTTGTTACTGATGTGGCCCCAACCGACCTCAAACGATTTCCGGTAAAAGACCTGTTTACCATCAACGATATCTTCTCAGAGACCGACTTCCTGTATGATGAAAGTTTCTGGGGCCATTACAATATTATCAAACCCGATGAGGACCTTACGCATGCCATCCGGCAGATTCTTCCCGTACAAGGTCAGTAATCACAATTCCCCAAAAATGAAACGATTAAAAATAAATGTGAAAAAAAAGACGGCAACCGCCCTTTGGGCCGTCCTCCTGGCCCTTTCGGTGCAAGCTCAGGAATCCAGTACCACACTCGACCGCATCTCCGGCAAACTGGATGAGGCCCTCCGAAATATACCGGCAGAAAAAATTTCCCTGCAAACCGATAAGGACATCTATTTCCCGGGTGAGATTATCTGGTTTCAGTCCCTGGTGCTCGACCGGTCTGACAACCAGCTATCAGGTGTGAGCAGGGGAATGAATGTTTTTTTGTACAATGGTTCGGGACAAATGGTTACGGGCGATCTTTTCCGTGTCTCAGACGGCCGGGCAGCAGGAGATCTGCGGTTGCCCGATGATCTTTTGCCCGGGCGCTACTTTTTGGCAGCCTATACGCCCCTCCAGACTGACCCGGGAAGCGTAGTTTTCAAACCCCTGCTGGTTGACCGTTTTTATGAGGGAGACGTCACCGTTTCCCTGGCTGATCCTTCGCATGTTTATGAGGCAGGATTGCAAGCCGATGTCGTTGTTTCCGTGTCGGATTACAACGGCGACCCAGCTGAAAAATTCCCTTTGCTGTACGAAGCCTGGCATGCGGGGAAGAAAACAGGCGAAGGAAAAACCCGTTCCGAAGGAGGAAAAGCCCTTATCAGGCTGCCTGTTCCCCCCGTTACCGGCTCTGATCCTCTGGAGCTCATCGTCCATCATCCCAGGGGACTATGGAGCAGGAAGTTCTACCTCAGGACCTCGGCAGACAGGATAATGCTCACCTTTTATCCTGAGGGAAATCACCTGGTTGGAACAAGCACACAAAAAATGGGTTATTATGTTACGGCCTGGAACGGGGTACCGGTCGAAATCGAAGGGGATATCCTGGATGAGGCAGGGCAGCTGAAGGGAAAAACCAGGACCTTCCTGCCTGGGTACGGTGTCTTTCCTTACCAGGGAACCCCCGGCAGCAGGGAGCGGTTGGTGATAACCAGTGAGTATGGCAATGGACAGACCTTTGATCTGCCCCGGGCTGAAGAAAACCCAATGGCCCTGATTGTCAGAAAAACAGACCGGGAATTTGTGACAGCCGATATTCTGATGGCCGGACAAAGCCAGCATTCGTTATCGGTCACGGCAACCAGAGGCTACTCCCTGTTATGGGCCGCCGGTATCGAGATCTCTTCCAGTGCCAGAATCAGGATCCCCGTCGGGGAGTTTGGCGAAGGACTGGTACTCCTCAGTGTTTTTGATAAACCGGGTAACCTCCGGAGCTCTCGTATGGTATATATTCCCGGAACCCGGGAATTGAAGCTTCAGATCGAAACGGATAGCTCAAAGCAGGGAAATTTGCAAATTTCCATTCTTTCGACCGATGAAAGCCAGCAAAATACAGCAGCCCGGCTGGCCGTATCGGTAGCCGACCGGATGCGGATAAAGGAGCTTGCTGAAATGCCCGGTGCCTGGTATTATCTGGGTGGGGAACTGGTCAATCCATTACCTGTTTTGGCGCCGGGTAGTGCAGAAAGCCTACTAACGGAAGCCAACCTGGATTATATGTTGATTGGCAACGAACCGGATGGGTTTTCGTGGGATAAGGTCTTACACCCCGACGAAGGGATTAACCCGGGTCTGGGATTACCCGGGATGGGGGTGAACGGTCTGGCGACCGACAACAAAGGGAATCCCCTCCCTTTTGCCAAGGTGAGTGTTCTGAATAGTAAGGATATGCTGATGGTCTCTGCGACAGCCGATGAAGCCGGCAGGTTTTCGTTTCCTGCGCTTAACAGGGCAGCAATTCAGGATCCTTCGATTTTCGTGACCGACGAACGGGGCAAAGGTAACTTCACGGCTGTGCTGGATCCCTCTTTCCGGGATGAAGTGGGGCTGAAGATCCGCAAGGCAGACCCTGTTTTTGCAGGCTTCCTTCCCCCGCGTGGAAATATTGCGTCCTACCTGGCTGTGAACCCTGATCTTCTAACAGCACCGCCGGCCGGCAGGCCTGTTGTAACCCGGGCTGCCACCCCTAGGGTCGAGCCGTATAAAACAATGCTTCAATCCTCGTCCAGCATCATGGATGCGATCCGGGCGATTAAGCCTTATACCCTTGTCGGCGGACAAATTGTATTCTTCGGCACAACCAATTCCATTTACTTCCAATCGGGTGCTCTGATCGTAATCGACGGCCAGAAAATGGGTACCCAGGCCGATGTTCTCAATGCCCTGTCGCCCCACGACGTGGAAGAAATCCATGTGTCGCTCGACCCGATGGATATCCAGAAATATACAGGGCTAAACAGCGTGGGTGTGATTGAAATCACCACCAAACGGGGAAAATCGCCGGATTCTCCCAATCCCTCCCCAATGGAAAAAGAAGAAATCCAGTACAAGGATGGCTACCGGGTTCCCAGGGATTTTCTGACTTCGGGGGTACTGCCGGGAGGAAAAGGCAAAGACCTGCGCACCACCCTTTACTGGAATCCTTCCCTGGAAACAGGATCCGGGGGAGCCCTCATCTTTTCCATTCCCCTTTCAGAGGTTCACTCGGATTTTGTGATTTCGGCAACAGGCGTATCGGCTGACGGCACACCCGGGAAGATGAGAGTGGTTTATAAAGCCAGGTAGCAGATGGCCTTGTTTTACCGGCAACGAAAGAGAAGATTTTTTCCTACTTTTAACCCATGAACGACAGGGAACAATTTCCGGAACCTGGCAGTACAGGGAGGACGGATAAGGGATACATTGACGAACCGCTTGAACCCGGGTTGCGGCTGGTGTATGAGATTAACCGGCTGCGGCGTGAGAAAAATGCGGTGATATTGAGTCACTATTATGTGGACCCTGAGCTGCAGGACATTGCCGATTATACCGGTGACAGCCTGGGCCTCTCCAGGCAGGCAGCCGCTACCGGAGCCGATGTCATTGTTTTTATCGGGGTCCATTTTATGGCCGAAACTGCAAAAATTCTGAGCCCTGCCAAAAAAGTACTGTTACCCGACCTGAAGGCAGGATGTTCGCTGGCAGAATCGGCACCTGCAGAGAAATTCGCAGCCTTCAAAGCCCTTTACCCCGGGCACAAGGTCATCTCTTACATCAACTGCAGTGCGGAACTGAAAACCCTGAGCGATGTTATCTGCACTTCCGCCAATGCAGTGAAAATCGTTGAGAGCTTTCCAAAAGAACAACCTCTGATTTTTGCTCCCGATAAAAACCTGGGCAACTATATCAATAGTCTCACCGGTAGAAATATGGTCTTGTGGGATGGAGCCTGCATGGTCCATGAGCAATTTTCGTTGGAGAAAATCGTGGAGTTGATGCAACGTCACCCGGATGCAGAGTTCATTGCCCACCCCGAATGTGAAAAACCGGTATTGCTGCTTGCCCGGCATATAGGTTCAACCACCTCACTGTTGAATTATGTTCAGAAAAGCCCGTCACAGAAGTTCCTGGTTGCCACGGAAAGCGGAATTCTGCACCAGATGAAAAAAGCATGTCCCGGAAAGACTTTCATCCCGGCTCCGCCGGTGGATGCCACCTGCGGATGCAGCGACTGCTCCTTCATGAAACTGAATACCCTTCAAAAAGTTTACCTGTGTCTGAAATACGGAAAACCCGAAATAACCCTTGATCCTGCCATCATCGAAAAGGCACGGGTACCCATTGAAAGAATGCTGGAACTGTCGCGTTAAAAGGGTTCCGCGTTCCGGTAAGTACCTGTTGGGGTTAGGAGGTTTAACGGGTTGCTACCCCGGATTCTCACCTGTCAAATCTTCTACCAGCAAGTCCTGCCGCGAAAGTTCCACAGCTTTTAACAGGGTATTGTCTATATGGTGAAAGATGGGATAAAATCCCTCCTCTCCCAACATATTTCTGGCAATATAGGCTTTGATCTGGGTATTTATGATAAATCCGGACACCTTGAGGCCCTGTGGGTCGGGTTTCACTCCTTTTTCTGCAGCATAGGAAACAAATGCCTGCAAGACTTGTTTGTTTTCAAGCCATTGTTCGATATCTTTTGCCGATTTCAGCTTTTTCAAATCGTCACGGTAGGTGTCGGTATAATGAAAGGCGAATTGATAGACCAACCCTTTTTCATAGATTCTGTCAAAGTAGTCTGACCTCCCGGAGGTATCTGCAGGGACGAAGTAGTCGGGCATAATGCCTCCTCCCCCGTAGACGATGCGTCCTTTTTTAGTGAGGTACTTCAGTGAATCAGCAAAATGGATACTGTCGGCCACTTCGAATTCTCCCCGGGTCATCCGCTCGATGAGGTCCCTGTTGTAGGTATCGTTTCCCTCTTCGTACGATTTCTGGATGCATCGTCCGCTGGGGGTATAATAGCGGGAAACGGTAAGGCGCAAGGCCGATCCATCGGGGAAGGGGATCTGTTCCTGTACCAGTCCTTTGCCGAAAGACCTCCGGCCGACGATGATCCCACGGTCGTTATCCTGGATGGCGCCGGCGAAAATTTCGCTTGCAGAGACGGAAAATTCATCGATGAGCACAAAAATTTTCTTATTAGCCCAGACGTTTCGGTCGGTTGCGGTAAACACTCTTTTGGGCTGTGATTTTCCTTGCGTCACGACGATGGTATCTCCTTTTTCAAGGAATTCGTTGGCCATCCGGATGACTACACCAAGCACGCCTCCCGGGTTACCCCGCAGGTCAAGGATAATCTTATCTGCCCCTGCCTTGTCGAGTTTATTCATGGCGTCGGTGAACTCAGCGTAGGTGTTTTCGGCAAAGCGGCTCACTTTGATATATCCGGTTTCAGCATCGATCAAATAGGAGACATCCACGCTGTATACCGGGATATCTCCCCGGGTGATGTCGAAATCGAACAGGTTGGTATAGCCTTTCCTTTGGATGCTGACCTCCACCCTGGTTCCCCTGGGGCCTCGCAGGAGTTTGAGGACCTTCTCGTTGGTAATTCCGGTTCCCGCCACCTGCTCGCCGTTTACCTTTACGATCCGGTCTCCTGCCAGGATTCCCAGCTGAGCTGAAGGACCGCCTGAGACGACATCAATAATCATGATGGTATCTTCCTGAATGGAAAACTGGACCCCGATACCGGAAAAATTGCCCTGCATTTCTTCAACCACTTCCTGCATGTCTTTAGCCGGAATATAGGTAGAATGCGGATCCAGGGTTTCGAGTAATCCAGGGATGGTTTTTTCAACCAGATCGGTTATATTCACGCTGTCGACATACATTTTTTCTATCATGGCAATGATGGAGCCCAGTTTTTCCCCCGGCAGGGACCCGCTTTCCGAGAACCGGGACTTGCGGGTCTGGATTTTCCCGATCGAAATACCCGCAAGCAAGGCTATCGCTACCAGGAGGATGATTTGAAAGGCAGGAGATTTTTTCATTTTTCAGATTGTATCGGTTTCCACCTGTATTACTTCAATACGGGCTCTTTTCAGTAGATTGATGCCATCTTCCAACCGGTAATTTTCGGTAAACACCACACGTTTGATGCCGGACTGAATAATCAGTTTGGCGCATTCCAGGCAGGGCGAAGAGGTCACATAAAGGGTGGCTCCGTCGCTGCTGTTTCCCGATTTTGCAACCTTGGTGATGGCATTGGCTTCTGCGTGCAACACGTAAGGTTTGGTGATGCCCTCCGTATCTTCGCAGATGTTTTCAAATCCGGAAGGCGTACCATTGTACCCGTCGGAAATGATCATTTTGTCTTTTACCAGAAGGGCTCCCACTTTCCGTCGTTTGCAATAGGAATTGTGAGCCCAGATGGATGCCATCTGCAAATAGCGGCGGTCAAGAAGCGCCTGCTTCTCATCACGGTATTCCGTCTGTTCCATGTGGTGAATAGATAGGTTCAGATCAATCAGAACCAGTTTGGGCACTTGGCTCCGGGTGAAAAGGAATTGTTACTTCCGGGTCATTGTTTGATCAGCAGCCAGGTATCCGCATATTGAGGATACTCCTGCCTGATTTGCAATAGCCTTTTTCTGGCATCTGCCTCATTGGAGAAGGAATCAACGGTCACCCGGTAAAAACCGGTCTCGCTTTGTACAATGATGGGTTTAAATCCTGCTGATGCAAGGGTCTGCCTGAATTTGGAAGCATTCTCCATATAGCTGAACGAGCCAACAATGACAAAATAGTTGTTTGTGGTCTGATCCTGAGGCTGTGGGAAGGTGATTGCTTCGTAACGAACCGGTACTGCTGCTTCTTCCTGAGTCACCTGTGCAGGAGCAGGAGCCTCAGGCATGGTAAACACCTTTGGCGGAACTGCAGGGATGCCTGTCTGTTGAACGGGCGGAGTATAAGGGCCCGTGGCGGCTTTTCTGGACGATTTGCATCCGGCCATTGCAACCAGAATAACCAACAATGAGTACACGATCTTCTTCATCTTGTCCTAATTAGTTCGTATTGCTTTAAACCCGGCTTATCGGTGATATCAGTTAAAATTTCCTGTTCGTAAAAAACGTTATGCCGGACTGCTGAACCCGGCCTGGGGCTTAGGGCTGAACTCAGCCAATCCCCGTGTAAAAATAGGTAAAAAACCAGCGATTGTGAACGGATACTGTTTCAAATTATCGATTCCTTAATCCCGAAGTCCGGCCTTCCCAATCTCCGGGGATAGCCCTTCAGACAAAGGGTTTAAGGTGGCTTCAACGGTTTCCCGTGCGAAGGGTTCATGTGTACCCGGCGAACAGAATAACGGTTGGTGCCCCTTGAAAATTGTATCAGAGATCCAATGAACCATTCCTCACGCCTGCGATAAGACAGAATCGCCGGGTCAGCGACCCTTACCGGCTGCCAGCCTGCGCAGCAGGGTAACGATAGATTTTTCAACAGCCGGGTAAGGAAGGATTTCTTTTGCGATATACAGAAAAACCACCTGCACCTGTTTGTCAGCCAGGGAATGGTAAAAGCCTGACTTGTTCAGACGGTAGGCTTCCTTCATCCTGCGTTTTATCAGATTCCGGTCGGCTGCTTTTGTGAAGTTTCTACGGCTGGCAGAGAAGGCAACTTTTGCAGGATAAGGCTGGCCGTCGGACGTTTCGGCCCAGACCACTTTAACCGGGTAGGCCAGGAGCGATTTCCCGGATGTAAATAGTTGCGCGAATGCTTTTATGCTGGTCAGCCTCTCCTCTTTACAGAAATTCTGACCACCGGAGCTGGATTTCAACGGTGATGCCGGCGGCAATTATTTCGTTTTGTTAGCGTTCCGGATGTATTGTTCCAGAGCCATGGTCATGGATGGGGCTTCAGGGGTAGGTGCCTCAATATCGGGATTCAACCCGGCCTCCCTTACAGCCTGGGCAGTGGTCGTACCGAAACAGGCAATTTTCGTGTTGTTTTGTTTGAAATCCGGAAAATTCCGGAACAACGACTTGATCCCTGACGGACTGAAAAATACCAGGATGTCATAATTTATGTCCTTCAAATCCTGAAGGTCACTACAGATGGTGCGGTACAATACGGCGGGAGAATAGAAAAAACCCCCTTTATCGAGCAAATTGGGAATTTCGTGAGAATGAATATCGGAAAGAGGAACCAGGAATTTTTCGCTTTTATGTTTTTTCATGATCTCCAGCAAATCGGTAAGGGTACCGTTGGCGTGGAAAATCTTCCTCTTCCGGTACACAATATACTTTTGCAGGTAAAAAGCTGTCGATTCAGAATTACAGAAATATTTGAACGTATCAGGTATGAGAACCCGCATTTCCTGCGACAACCGGAAAAAATGATCGATAGCGGTCCGGCTGTTAAACAGTACAGCTGAAAAATCGTTGATGTGAATCCTTGTTTTTCTGAATTCTTTGGCCGTAACTCCTTCAACCTGGATAAACGGCCTGAAATCAATTTTAACCGAAGTAGATTCTGCTAACTCGGAGTAGGGAGATTTGACTGTTCCCGGATCCGGTTGTGTTACAAGAATGGACTTGATTTTCAACTTAATAGCATTTAAAAATTCTTATCTTGTGTCAAATCACCTTGATAAACAACAACAAGGGTAAAATTTCAAGGGTACAAAGGTACAAAAAGAGATAAAAAACTGAAAATTGATTTTTCAATAATATCAGAATCCCTCTTTGGAGGGTCATGGCATACATAAGAAGAGCCAATCCCAGCCCCGTTACCATGAAGGCTGCCGGGCTGTACACCGGAGCCCAGGCAATCAAACAGATCATGGGTAACAGCAATACAGCCAGGACTTTATTGTAATTTCTCAGATTAAAAAGGTACTCGTGGGTCTGAGGCTGGGTTTCGCTGATAAAGCCCACCAGAGAATAGAGACTGTTTTTCAGGAGAAAATAGAGGAAAACCGCACCTGTACAGAAGAGAAACAGATAAAAACCACTGTAGGGGAGTGCCGTACTTTGAAATTTTACTACCTGATAGGCAAATAATGAAAAAACAAACAGGTAAAAAAATTCCATGACCAGGGAACCTGTTTTTTGCGATATATTTTGTTCGCGGTAAAGACGGGCAGCTGCCGGATAACTGATAATGCTTTTAAAAAGCGTATTCAAGTATTTACCGTTAAAATGATGTATCAGCGAAAACAGGATCATGGAAAGGAAAAGGGAAACCGTGAGCCAATCAGAATAATAGGGTGTGACCGCTTTCGACGGCAGGACAATTTCCCGGACATTCAGCTCAGATTGATGCATAAGCAACTCGAATGTGGGCTTCATGTACCGGTTGGAATCGATTAGCAGGCTTTGCTCGTCCTGCCACCTTTTCTGCCTGGAATAGAGAGACTGCCTGTATTTCTGGTCCTTTAATTGCTGCTGGTTCAGTAAATACCTTGACTCATACGAATAAGGCATATCAACCGAATCGATGGAATAAACGGGTTTGCGGGAAATCGTGACCTGCGGCTTTTCCGGAAGGGGAACAACCAGTTGCTTGATGGAATCAAGGTTGGCGGGGAAGAAAAAACTACGGGACTCCATTTCTGATTGTTTTCCGGCACAAAGGTAGGAAAAATGTCAATATCCTGTAAGTGAAGCAAACAAGCCCGCGACAAGAGGAATCACGGAATCTGTTTCATCCGGGAAAATTCCCGGGGATCAGCAATTTTCATATTCATAGGTCTCCAATATTTCTATGAGTTCCATCACTTCATCCCCGGGGGCAGGATCGGTATCTTTCTCCATGATTTCTATGAAGCGACAGAGAGCATTCCTGTAATCCTCTTCCGTTATTAACTTTTTCACTCGTATATATTTAAGTTAATGTTCTGATATTCAATTATATGCAAATTAATGATTTATCAAGCTATTCATTTCCCTGGAACTCACCTGCCTGGCGCCTGGCAAGCATGGTAAATCGTTCCATGGCCTTTTGCAGTCCGTTGATCATGTTC
Source organism: uncultured Prolixibacteraceae bacterium (assembly GCA_964650525.1). Classification (GTDB taxonomy): domain Bacteria; phylum Bacteroidota; class Bacteroidia; order Bacteroidales; family Prolixibacteraceae; genus UBA1413. The sequence goes on along the minus strand of CAZYUA010000010.1, from coordinate 98,227 downwards.
GTTTGATGTGTTTTAATTATCAGGTTGTTTGTTCTGACCGGCAAAACACCGGTTATGTCTTTGATGTTAAACATATCCTTTGAAATAAGAGCGTGTCTGCAAATTGAATCCTTTCAATGTGCATCCAGCCAGTTATCCGCAGCTTTAATTCCGACTGTAAGTGGAACCGAAAGAGTCAATGCCGATTCCATTTCTTTTTGAACGATCTGCATAACCTGGTTTAATTCTGATTTCAGAACATCAAAGTTTAATTCGTCGTGTACCTGTAAAATCATTTTTGACTTCAGTTTGTGATGAACAAATGCATGGTGAATATGGATCATGGCTATTTTGATGATGTCGGCGGCAGAACCCTGAATGGGTGTGTTGATTGCATTCCGTTCAGCCATTCCCCGTACCACCTGATTTTTTGATCCGATATCAGCAAGATAACGCCGCCGGCCCAAAATTGTTTGCACATATCCTGATTTTCTGGCTTTTTCGATCGAAACATCCATGTATTCTTTCACTTTTGGGAAGTTTTCGAAATAGCCCTTGATCAGGCTTTGGGCTTCTGCCCGGGGGATGTTGAGCCTTTGTGCGAGACCGAAAGCAGAAATCCCGTAGATGATTCCAAAGTTGGCAGTTTTAGCTTTTCGCCGCATTTCCGGAGTCACCTGGCTGACAGGGATGCGGAAAATCCTGGATGCGGTGATGGCATGGATATCCTGGTTGTTCCGGAAAGCCTCCACCATTGCCGGATCCCCGCTCAGGGAAGCCATGATCCGGAGCTCAATCTGCGAATAGTCGGCCGACAAAAACAGGTGATCCTCGCCGGAGGGAATAAATGCTTTCCGGATTTCCCTTCCTGCTTGATCGCGAATCGGAATATTCTGGAGGTTGGGATTGTTGGAGCTTAATCGTCCGGTTGCGGTAACTGCCTGGTTGTACGAAGTGTGAATTCTTCCCGATTTCCGGTTGATCAATCCGGGAAGTATATCAACATAGGTATTCAGCAGTTTTTTCAAACCTCTGTAATCGAGCACTTTTTCCACAATCGGGTGTTTGTCTGTAAGCCGGGCCAGAACATCTTCGCTTGTCGGGTATTGTTTTGTTTTGGTCAACCGTGCACCGGGATCAATCTTTAACCGTTCAAAAAGCACCTCTCCCAGTTGCTTGGGAGATGAAACGTTAAATTTTGTTCCTGCGAGATCCAGAATCTCTTTTTCAAGGTCCAGGATCTGGGTGCGTAATCCCCCCGATACTTCCTTTAACACACGGACATCAATTTTGACGCCGGTCGTTTCCATATCTGCAAGAACCTGCACCAGAGGCATTTCCATGTTTTCAAACAGGTCTTTCAGCTGGTTTCTCTCCAACTCCTGCATCAGGATCTCTTTCAGTTGAAAGGTTAAATCGGCATCTTCGCAGGAATAGTCTTTCAATAATTCGGGATCTGCCGAACGCATAGTCCGCTGGGGTTTACCCTTTGTGCCGATCAGGTTGCTGGTTGGTATTTTACGGTAATTCAGGTATATTTCGCACAAGAAGTCAAGGTTATGCTTCCATTCCGGCTGAATCAGGTAGTGGGCAAGCATGGTATCAAACAAGGGACCCTTGATTTCCAGTCCGTACTGGTTCAGCATTAGCAGGTCGAATTTGATGTTCTGGCCTGTTTTCAGGATGGTCTCATCCAGGAAGAGGTCCCGGAATTCCCCAACAACCTCCCTGGCCAGGGCAGGGTCTTCAGGAACCAGGACACAGTAAGCTTCTTGTTTTTTGAAAGCAAAGGAGAGGCAGACCAGTTCAGCAGTTTGCGGATCCAAGCCGGTGGTTTCGGTGTCGAAACAAAATTCCTTATGGCTTTTCAACTCCGCCAGCAGTGATTTCCGTTCTGTATGCGTTTCCACAAGCCGGTAAACGTGTGGCTGGGTATCAATGGTTTTCCTGTTTTCGTTTGATGCAGGTGTAGCAGGCGGGAGATACGCATCAAACAGGGTACCTTGCTGGGGTTGAGGTGTTTCAGTCTTCCCGTCCGGTTTCACCAGTTGCAGCCTTTCAGACAGGGTTCTGAATTCCAGATCTTCAAACAGCTTCCGGAGGGCAGGGAGGTCGGGTTCTTCCATTTGCAGCAGTGCTGGTTCAAATTCAACGGGCACGTCGAGAATGATAGTGGCAAGTTTCCGGGATAGCCGGACCTGTTCTTCATATTCCACCAGGTTTTCTTTTTGTTTTCCCTTCAACTGCCCGAGATGGCTGTAAATTCCGTCGATACTTCCGAATTCACCGATCAGCCGGGAGGCGTTCATGGGACCGATTCCCGGGCAGCCCGGAATGTTGTCTGATGAGTCTCCCATCAGTCCCAGGATGTCGATCATTTGTTGAGGCGAGTCAATACCAAAATTGCTTTTTACCTCATCCACTCCCCAAATCTCATGGCCACTGCCCGATTTCCCGGGTTTGTAAATCAGAATGTTTTCCGTTACCAGCTGCGCATAGTCCTTATCGGGCGTCATCATGAAGGTTTTAAAACCTTTTTCTTCCGCTTTGCGGGCAAGGGTCCCGATGATGTCATCGGCTTCAAATCCCTCTTTCTCCAGAATGGGAATGCGGAAAGCCTCAACGATCTTCCGGATGAAGGGAACCGACTTCCGGATGTCTTCAGGCATTTCCTGTCGTGTGGCTTTGTATTCCGTAAACAGCTCATGCCTGAAGGTCGGTTTTGACAAGTCGAAAGCCACTCCGATGAATTCTGGTTTTTCATTTTCCAGGAGCTGAACCAGAGTATTCACGAACCCCAGGATCGCAGAGGTATTCAAACCTTTGGAATTAATCCTCGGATTCCGGATAAAAGCGAAATAACTCCGGTAGATTAATGCATAGGCATCAATCAGGTAAAGGGTTTTTTTTCTTTCCGGTATCATGGTCTTGCTGATAATGGTTTTAGGTCAAAGGTAGTCATAAACCAGGATTCGGGAATTTTCGCAAACCGTAAGTTATTCTGACTGTCTGTTGATTTTAACATTTTAATAATCATTGTTTTACAGACAGGTTTTCAAGGCCGGACTTTCCGGTTTGGCACCTGCAAGGAGAGAAACCGTCTTTTCCGGGATGGAAATTTTATCTTCAATCTGTTTGCAGTAAAGAAACAGGGCGGGGCAAACAGCTGTCGGGCTATGACAAATCGGTTCAATTTGTTTACCTTTGCCCCTTCGCTAACAGTAACTTAATACAAAATAAACAGGTCTTAGACATGAGAAAATGGCGTATTGAAGATTCAGCGGAACTCTACAACATTTATGGTTGGGGGGTCAATTATTTTTCGATCAACGAAAAGGGAAATGTTACCGTCACCCCAAGGAAGGATGGAGTGTCGGTCGATCTCCGGGAGTTGCTCGAAGAGTTACAACTCCGGGATGTTACCCCTCCCATGCTGGTGAGGTTTCCCGATATCCTTGACAGCAGGATTGAGAAAATGGCCAGTTGCTTCAAAATTGCCGCCGAGGAATATGATTACCAGGGTCAGAATTTCATTGTCTACCCGATCAAGGTCAATCAGATGCGGCAGGTCGTTGAAGAGATCGTAGATCACGGTAAAAAATTCAATATAGGGCTGGAAGCAGGTTCCAAGCCCGAACTGCATGCCGTCATTGCCATCGATACGGAGAGCGATTCGCTGATCATCTGCAATGGGTACAAGGATGAGAGTTACATAGAGCTGGCCTTGCTGGCACAGAAAATGGGGCGGCGTATTTTTATTGTTGTGGAAAAACTGAACGAACTCAAATTAATCACCCGGGTTTCGAAACGTTTGAAAATCAGGCCTAATTTGGGGATACGGATCAAGCTGGCCAGCACAGGCAGCGGCAAATGGGAGGACTCGGGAGGCGATGTAAGCAAATTCGGGCTTACCTCCAGTGAATTGCTCGAAGGTCTCGATTTCCTGGAAAAAAACGGAATGAAAAACTGCCTCCGTTTGATTCATTTCCACATCGGAAGCCAGATCAACAAGATCAGGAGAATCAAAGTGGCCCTCCGTGAAGCCTCCCAATTCTATGTGGAACTTTACAAGGCCGGTTTCAGGGTTGAGTTTGTGGATATCGGGGGGGGACTCGGGGTAGACTACGACGGCACCCGGTCGTCGAACAGCGAAAGCAGCGTGAATTACAGCATCCAGGAGTATGTCAACGATGCCACGTATACGCTGGTGGATGCGGCCAACAAAAACAACATTCCCCATCCCAATATTATCACCGAATCAGGGCGCTCGCTGGCCGCTCACCATTCGGTACTTGTCTTTGAGGTTCTTGAATCGGCGACTATTCCTCAATGGGATGAGGAAGAAGAGGTGAGTCCCGGCGACCATGAACTGGTCCGGGACCTTGATTATGCGTGGGAAAACCTGAACCAGCCCGGGATGCTTGAAACCTGGCACGATGCCCAGCAAATCCGCGAGGAGGCCCTTGACCGTTTCAGCCTGGGATTGCTCGACCTGAAAACCCGGGCCCAGATCGAAAAACTCTTTTGGTCGGTAGCCCGTGATGTCATGGTCATGAGCAGCAAACTGAAACACATCCCGGAAGAACTGGAGACGCTTCCTAAGTTGTTGTCAGATAAGTATTTCTGCAACTTCTCCCTCTTTCAGTCGCTTCCTGATGCCTGGGCGATTGACCAGGTCTTCCCCATAATTCCCCTGCAACGGCTCGATGAAAAACCAGACCGTTCAGCAACCCTCCACGACATCACCTGCGATTCAGACGGAAAAATCGACAACTTTATTTCTACCCGCAATAAATCGTATTATCTCCCCGTCCATTCCCTCAAGTCGAGGGATACTTATTATATCGGGGTATTTCTTGTAGGAGCTTACCAGGAGATTTTGGGAGACCTGCATAATTTATTCGGCGATACCAATGCCGTGCACGTTTCGGTAAACAGCAAAGGGTATGTCATCGACCAGGTGATCGATGGCGAGACGGTTGCCGAGGTGCTGGACTATGTGAATTACAGTCCGAAAAAGATGGTCAGGGCGGTAGAAGGATGGGTCTCCTCATCCGTTAAAGCGGGGAAAATCACTGCGGAAGAGGGAAAGGAGTTTCTTTCCATCTACCGTTCAGGGCTTTACGGATATACCTATCTGGAATAGGTGATACAGCATCAGAGACCCCGGAGTGTAAACCCGGGGTCTCTGATTTTCTCCCACCACCACCCGTTCTTTTGCAGGAAAAGGCAGGTTACCGTGGAAGCGGGTAGCCCTTCAGTACTTCGAGATTTTTAACAATCTCGTCTTCGGGGTACTCATAATCTTTCAGTTGTCCTGTCAGGTATTTTTCATATCCGAGCAGATCGAGCAATCCGTGGCCGGTGAAATTAAAGAGGATGACTTTTTCTTTTCCTTCTTCCTTTGCTTTTTTGGCTTCGCGGATAGCCCCGGCGATGGCGTGAGTGGTTTCGGGGGCCGGGATGATTCCTTCGGTTTTGGCAAACAACATACCGGCTTCGAAGCATTCGCTCTGATGTACGGCTTGTGCTTCCATCAATCCGTCACGCAGGGCGGCGCTGACCAGGGGAGCCATGCCGTGGTAACGCAACCCGCCGGCATGGATGGGAGCCGGAATGAAGTTATGCCCCAGGCTGTACATCGGAAGCAGCGGTGTCATCCGCGCCACATCGCCGTGGTCATAAATAAAGGGTGCCTTGGTAAGGGTAGGGCAGGAATAAGGTTCAATGCCAATGATTTTAATATCTGCTCCATTGATTTTGTCGTACATAAAGGGGAAAGCAATCCCGGCAAAATTGCTGCCTCCCCCGCAACATCCGATTACCACATCGGGTTTGCGGATACCTGCCTTGGCCAGCTGTTTTTTGGCTTCCTGACCCATGATGGTCTGATGCAGCATCACATGGTTCAGCACCGAACCCAACGAATAGCGGGTTTCGCCTTTCGGGTCGGTAACGGCCTGTTCGATGGCTTCACTAATGGCAATTCCCAGGCTTCCCGGGGTATCGGGGAATTCAGCCAGGATATTCCGGCCGGCCTGGGTCTCGATGCTCGGACTCGGAACGCAGGTGGCTCCCCAGGTGTTCATCATCATCTTGCGGAAAGGCTTCTGGTCGAAACTCACCCGCACCATGAAAACCTTGCATTCCAGGCCAATAAGCGCACAGGCATAGGCTAACGCAGATCCCCACTGCCCTCCTCCGGTCTCGGTCGTCAACCGTTTGATCCCGAATTCCTTGTTATACCAGGCTTGTGCAATGGCCGTGTTCCCCTTATGACTCCCGGCCGGCGACAAACTCTCGTTCTTGTAATAGATCCTGGCCGGAGTTTTCAATGCCGCTTCCAGATCATAGGCGCGGACCAGCGGACTGGGCCGGTACTGGGTCAGCAGTTCCCTGACCGGCTCGGGAATATCAATCCAACGCTGCTGGCTTACCTCCTGCTCAATCAGGTTCATCGGAAATACCGGTGCCAGCATCTCAGGGGTAATCGGTTTCCCGTCAGGACCCAGCGGCGGATTCATCGGGGTGGGAAGATCGGGCGTAAGGTTATACCATTGTTTCGGCATCTCCGATTCTTCCAGCAAAATCTTCTTCTGTCTTGTCATCTTCTTTCGTTTTAAAAGGTTAGTAAATGGGTTCTCCTGATGTTTCAAACGGCCTTGAAAAAAGAGAGGGACCTGTTGCGTAAACAACAAATCCCTCTCTCCCGGATGGTATTACAATGGACAAATTGCTTACGTGCGGATCACCTTTGTGTGCCACCACCACCAATTGCCATTATTAATACCTGTCGATTTCATCGAATGGACTCTTCGGGGCAAAAATAATCTTTTTTTTAATTCTGCAACGGTTCTTTTTTGAAAGCAAATAATTTAAAAAGCTTCCAAATTGTTAATCGTCCTTTCTGAGGTTTCCATCAGAAAACAGGGCCATAATGCTTGTCAGATCATCTCCCGGCTGATAGTGAATGGTTTTGAAGCCACACTCCCGGGCTGCCCGGATGTTTTCAGCAAAATCGTCAACAAACAGGGTTTCTTCCGGCCGGATATTTGCTAAACGACTGATCTTCATAAAACTGGAAAGGTTGGGTTTCCTGTCATGGATCCGGTGAGAATAAAAGCACTGTTCGAACAGCGACTCGATCGGGTACCCAGCCTGAGCTTCAAACCTCTGCTGAAAAAAGGCAATATGAATTTCATTGGTGTTGCTGAAGAGAAAAAGCCGGTATTTCTCCGACAACTCTTTTAAGAGGTTGATTTTGCTTTCCGGTACATTCAGCAACATACTGCACCATGCCATGTCGATGGCTTCGTCGGATAGGGGCATGCCAGCAAAAAATCCCTTCACCTGTTTACGGAACTCCCCGGGTGTTATCTCCCCGGTTTCAAACCCATAAAACAGCGGGTGGGTAATTACCTGATGGTAATCCATCGCGTATCCTTCACCTCCCAGTTTACGAAACGCCTCCACCGGAGCCTGGAAGTCCAGATCCAGCAAAACGCCGCCAAGGTCAAAAACGATATTCCGGATCTGGTTTATGGAACGATCACCCATTCTGTAATTGATTTTGAGCTTGCCAGAGTCATTCAATCACCAACAGTTGGTTTTCTATTCTGCCGGAACCGGTTGACAAGCTGATGAAATAAACGCCGGCAGGTAGATCAGAGAGATCGATCAGAACAGGTGATACAGGAGGAGGGAAGGCACTGTACCGGAGTTGGCCAGACAGAGAATAAATTTTCACAAATAGGATATTTTCCGGTGACTCAATCCGGATTTTCCCGGAGGAAGGATTTGGATAGAGTGTACATTTGTGATTTTTCAGGCGAAGGTTGCCGGAAGTGAAGGTAGGGTTATGCATTTTAAGGTCTCGGATGCGAAATTCTCCGGCTCCTTTTTTACCCTGGATTCCGTAGTTGAAAAAAAGTCTGATGCGCGACATATAGCCTGGTTTCCATCCATTGGCCGGATTCATGCTGAAAGATTTCAAGTAGGGATGGAATTGTCCGTCAGCGGTAGCATTAAGAAGGATAAAGGGGTCGGAGGGGTCAGTTTTACCCTCAGCATCGGAAAGTTCTATCCGCAAATTGACAGGCATTTGGCCTTCCGCGGCCATTAATTGGAGAACCATTTCGGGGTGACCTGTAAGGTCGGTGGTAATCGGAAAGTCGAAGGAGAGATGGGGGTTCTGGATGGCAGACTGGATGTTATAGGTTACTGCCAGGTCTCCCTCTTCCAAGGTAAGCGCAATGTTGTTGTTTGCGCCGGGGATGGCTTTCCAGCCGGTACTTCCGCTTGAATCGGCAAAAGGGATGATCCAGAATTCGCCGGAGGGTATCTCGAGCATTTTTACCAGGTAAGGGCTTCCGGCAACCGTATCACATTCGTTGAAAAGTTCAGCTGTCAGGGTGCCGGGTTTATCGTTCCATACGACTTTAATTGTTTGGGTGCCGGCTCCTGAAACAAGGGACACCCCTTCCGGAATTATCCACCGGGGGGTTGCCCGGTAGCCTGTGGGTATGGAGTAAACAGCCTCCTGTCCGGGGGTAACAAAGGCTGGTCCGGAAATGACGGGAGGGGCAGGCTTAACGCGGTAGACCCTGACATAGTCTATTTCCATGACTGCTTCCGTAAGGGCGGGGTCTACCCCCTGGGACCCACCCCAACTCCCACCGATGGCAAGGTTGAAAATCAGGAAAAAGGGGTGGCTAAAGGGCCATTCCCGGTAGGTTTTGTATTCGTTTGAGAACGTATAATAGTGCCGGTCGTTGGCAAACCATCGGATTTCTTTTTCGTTCCATTCGATGGTGTACACATGGAACTGTTTATCGACATTGGTAAGGAGAATGGAACCTTGTTTTTCGGTGCCGATGGAATGGTTGTAGGCCTCGGTGTGAACGGTGCCATGCACGTTGTTCATGTCGTAGCCTACATGTTCCATAATGTCGATTTCTCCGCTTTTAGGCCAGGAGCCATACGTAGATTGCTGGGGCATCATCCAGAGGGCAGGCCAGGTTCCCCGGCCCGGGGGCAGTTTTGCCCTGATCTCGATCCGGCAGTATTGCCAGGAAGCCTTCCCTGAAGTAACCATCCGTGCCGACGTCCACGTGCCGGTTTCGGATTTGCGGGCATGAATTTTCAGGGTGCCGTCGCTGATATAAGAGTTGCTCCTGCTGGTAGTGTAAACCTGCAGTTCGTTGTTGCCCCAGCCGCCACCGCCGGTTTCAAATCTCCACCGGTTCGGGTTGGGGGCTCCGGCAACATCAAATTCATCCGACCAGAGCAGCTCTTCGCAACCCGTAGTGCCGGCTTCTGAACCCATCGTCCCTGACAGAAAAAGGGAGGTAAAGATGAGTAAGATGTTTAAGCGAACCCTTTTCATTTCTCCTGAAGAATACGGTATCATCATCCGGGTGTTCAAGAACCACCTGGTGCGATACAATGGACCTGCCCGCAGCGCATCACCGTTTCGCAAACCGTTTGCCGGGAGCTGGCTATTTTGTGTTTTTTTTCTGGTAGACTCTTACATAATCGATAAGCATCTGCTGCGGGAAGACGGAGTCGTCAACTCCCATCAAACCACCCCAGTTGCCACCGACGGCCACATTCAGCAGAAGGTGGAACCGTTTGTCGAAAGGCCATTCGTCGGGGCCGGTCCCCTCATTTTTAAAGGTGAAATAAAGGATATCATCCACCAATACGCGGTATTCTTCCGGTTCCCATTCGAGGGCATACACATGGAAGTTGTCGTGGCTGTCGGGAACAGCGATTTTTGCGTTTTTATGGGTGCCAATCGAATGGTTATACGATTGGGTGTGGGCAGAACCCACAATAGTGTCGGGGTCATAACCAACGTTTTCCATGATGTCGATTTCGCCGCTGGCGGGCCAGCCGCCGTATTCCCAATCGGTGGGGAGCATCCAGATGGCAGGCCACATCCCCCGGCCCGACGGCAGTTTGGCGCTTATCTCAAACCGGCCGTAGAGCCAGTCACCCTTTCCTTTGGTGATAAGCCGGGCTGAGGTGTACGATTTTCCCTCCATTTCTTCACGAAGAGCAGTGATCGCCAGTAGCCCGTTACCGACCCGGGCATTTTCGAGCCTGCCTTCGGTATAGTACTGAAGTTCATTATTTCCCCAGCCATAAGCATTTCCACGGGTATCATAACTCCATTTGGTTGAATCCGGCAACCCCTCGTAGCCAAATTCGTCGCTCCACACCAGTTGGTATTCATTGGCAGGCCTACCGGTACAGGCATTCAGGAGGCCCAGTAACAGCAAAAAATGCAAGAATCCGTTTGTTTTAATAGTCATAAAGGCATATGGAAAAATAGATAAAACACCAACCTGCGGAAACAGGGTTCACACCAATAACCATCCTGCCGGCAGGATAGGAGGATGCGGTAGTTTCCGGTGCCAAAGGGCTACTCTCCGGAAGATATTATTCAAACGGCAGATACCAGTTTTCGGGAATCAGCAGTTTGTTTCTGATTTCATTGTACTTCGGGGTGCCGGCAAATTTGGCAGCCACCCGGTCGGCAAGGTAAGCCGGATCGCCCCTGCGTTCGGCGATCCGCACCAGGTCTGACCACCGTTTCCCTTCGAAGGCCAGTTCCAGTGCTCTTTCTGCAATAATCAGATTTTCGATGTAGAGCATGGCTGGTTCACCCGCCATCCTGTCGGGGAGTTCCTTGGCTTTCAGGTACACCCTTCCCCGGACTCCCAGGTTGGCAGCCCATTTGGAATAGGGTGCCGGCTTGGGATTGACCTTGTTAACCCCGTCGTTTAAAAGCATCAGGGCATATTTTTGATAGGTTAAATTCCCCGTCCGGTTCAGGGCTTCAGCCAGTAACAAATGAACGTCGGCTGCCCTTGAAATCACGATATCTGAACTGAGCGGATCCAGGTTATCGACCTGGTACTTGGTAATGTAGGGTTCTGTAACAAAGGTGGAATCGTTGATTTTCAACAGGGTATCCACCTTAAAGGAAACCCCTGGTCCTCTCCACAGGTCACCCGGGTTCCCGGCGGCCGGAACCTGAACCATGAACGAATCGATTAAAAGCGTGGAGGGTTTCACCATGTACAGGTACGTGCGGTCAATCCAGTAGACAAGGGGATTGAACTGCCCTTCATCGGTCGAATAGGGAACGACGGAGAGGTTCTCCACATTGGCAGATTCGGCATTCAGGAAAATGGTTCTCCAGGCTGCATCCTTGTATGTTTTGTCCACTTTCAGCATGGCTGCCTGATTCAGGTAACTTTCACAGGCCAGTTTCAGGTAGATAACCGCATTGAAATAATCATTTTTTTCAAGGTACAATTCACCAAGAAGGGCTTTGTTGTTCACAAAATGGTCAAACCGCAGTTCCTCAAACTGGGTGCCGGTGCTATTATCCTGAATGTAGGGCAGCAGCTGGCTGATCAGGGTATCCAGAAGGACCGGCTTGGTCATCACCTCCTGCTGCAGGTTGGCCGGCAGGGAAGTCAGATTTCCTTTGATATAGACAGCTTTGCCATAGAGACGCGCCAGGGTGAGATAGGTCCAGGAACGCATACCGATGAGGGCCCCCTTGTAGGCCCAGATCTTTAATACATTGAAATTCGGGTCCTTCAAAGCGATCTTATCAATATGGGCCAGCGTTTCGTTGATGTTGATGATCACCTTGTACAGGCTGGCCGGGTTGGTATAGGGATTGCCAGACTGAAAGATCTGGTCGTTGATGGCCCTCAGATTGGCGTCGGCATTGGCGGTAATATCCATGGCGTCCGACCTGACCCCGTCAAGGATGATCAGGTTCGGCAAGACATCCTGTAAAGGAACAATGGCTCCCTGCAACGAAACATCTGCATCAATCATGGATTGAAAATGCTGGTCCGGAGTGATCCGATCCCCGGCTGTTTCATTGAAAAATGATTCTTTGCACCCGGAGGTCAGCATGATAACCGTACCCAGGAGTACTGGCAGAAAAGTTCTTATGATCAACGTCTTTTTCATTTCCTATCGGTTAAACGGTTACAAGTCTAATTTTATTCCAAGGACAAACGATTTTGACTGGGGCATTTTCCCATAGTCGACACCCATGTAGAACGGACTGTTCAGATGGATGAACTCAGGATCGTATCCTGAATATCCGGTGAACGTGAACAGGTTGGTAGCTGTGAGATAGAGCACAAGACCCTTGTAAACACCCGATAACGGAGGCAGGTTGTAGTTCAGGGTAAGTCTTTCCAGACGCAGGTAGGACCCATCTTCTATCCAGCGGTCGGAAAATACGGAATTGCCTGCAGGATCGCCAAATGCAGCTCTGGGAAGGAGCGATCCGGTATTCGTGGCCGTCCACCGGTCGAGAACCGTCACCGACTGGTTGCTGTACGAATCCATTGCTTCGGTCCGGTATCTCATATAGTTGTACAGTTCGTTCCCCAGGGAATAGGTGAAGAAGGCTGAAAGCTCCAGATTTCTGAAGCTGAACCCGGTGTAAAGGCTCCCGAAAAGATCGGGGTTGGGGTCCCCGATAATCATTTTGTCGGCCTCATTGATGGTTTGATTCCCGTCGGTGTCGACGAATTTCATGTCTCCGGCCTGCATGAGGGTCCCTTTTGGTCCTGTAATCTTTCCGGCATCCGCCGCTGAAATCAGGCCGTCGGTTTTAAACCCGTAATAGGCATTGATGGGATTTCCTTCCGATGTAATAAACTGAGCTCCTTCCACACTGGTAATGATGTCTTTTGTCTCAGGGTTCACAAAGGTCAGGCTTTTCACCCGGATGAGTTCTTTACTCACCGAACCGCCGAGTTTCCATACAAATCCGCCCGTTTCCAAACGGGTGTCGGCAGCAATTTCAAAGCCGTTGACTTCCAGTTTGCCCCCATTGTCGAAGTAGTTGGTGTACCCGAAGGTGGCGGGAAGCTCCTGCCTGATCACCAGGTTATCGACATTGGACCGGTGGAGATCCATGTGCAGGTTTAACTGCTGTTTAAACAGCACCAGGTCGAGCCCTGCGTTGATGGTCTTCTTCTTTTCCAGGCTCAGGTCCTCGTTGGGGATGATTTCCCGGGTGATTGCCCCCAAACTGTTCAGCCGCCGGCTGGTATAATAGAGCTTGGAATAATCGTATATGGAGCTGAACATATTTCCGGTGACAGAATAGGAGGCCCTCAACTTGAGGTCATCCATCCATCCGCCTTTGTTGAAGAAGTTTTCGGACGAAAGCCGCCAGGCCAATGCTACCGAGGGGAAGAAGTTATACCGGTTTTGGCTGTTGGTGGCAGAGTTGCCGTCGTACGACAGGTTCGTATTGAGAAAATATTTGTCACGGAATCCATAACTCAGGTTCCCGTAATAGGATACCCAGCCCAATCCTCTGTTGTCTCCGGTGGTCGACCGGAGAAAACTGTATTGCGACCCGTCGCCCAGGCTTTTGAAATCGTCGGAAGGAGTATTTAAATCCAGGCTCTTGTTGTATTTATAACTGTTTTTCATAACCCGGAAGCCTCCGGTCAGGTTGATGGCGTGACCTGAATTGGTTTTGTTGGTATAGGTAAGGGTCGAATGGTTTTGGGTGGAACGGAATTCATACACCAGGTCTCCGGGGCTGTTGTAAGCCGAATCAACCTGCACCATTCCGATATTCGGCAAAAAGATATTTTCCCTGGCATTGTTGAAGTTGATGCCTACCAGGGTTGAAATGTTGAAATGTTCGCTGAACTTGTACTGAGCGGTCACGGAAGCCAGGAAGTGGTAGTTCCGGTTGGTCCCCTGGGCGTTGGTAACAATGGCTGATGGGTTACTAACCCCGAATGCACCCACATCGTCCAGATAGTTTAAGACAATACCGGTGGCGGCATCTCTGGCGTTCGGGGCCATTACGGGCGGTTTCATCAATGCGGAGAGAACCGGATTTTTCCATTCAGCCGGCCCGTGGTTGGCCAGTTTGCTGTCGCCCAGCGACAACTTGGCATTGGGTGTTACCGAAAACTTGTCGGTGATGTTGATTTTTCCGTTGATCCGCAGGTTAAACCGGGTGTACCCGGAATTTTCGTATATCCCCTTATGGGTCAGGTATCCCGTGGAGATGTTATAGGTGGCAATGTCGTCGCCCCCTTTGATGAAGAAGTGATATTTCGAAACGACGGCAGGTTTGAAAATCTCCTCCTGCCAGTTGGTGTTGTTATTATAACGGTAATACTCTTCTGCTGTTGATGGGTTACCGTTCAGCCAGGGATAGAGGGTGTTGATCTGGTTGGCTGTGTAGCCCTGCGCATCCAGCATGCTGCTGAAGTAGCTTCTGAACTGGGAGGCATCCAGAAGGTTTTGTTCCTTGGGTGTTGAGGTAATTCCTCCGTAAGCGGAGAATTTGATCACAGTGCTGGCCTCGCTCTTTTGTTCAGTGTTCACATGGATGACCCCGTTTGACCCGGCACCGCCCAGGTAGCTGACCCCGTCGCGCAGAACCGTTACATCGGAGATGTCGTCGATGTCTACCACGTCGAGCGGATTCAGGGCAAATCCCTCCATCAGGCTCACATTGGCATAGGGATAGTCGTGGATCATGCCGTCGATGAACAGCAAAGGTTCAGAATACCCATACAGGGAGGTGATGCCGCGGATATTCATGTAAGTCCTTTGGCCCGGCATGCCGGATTGCTGAATCACCGACATCCCCGGTACCCGGCCCTGGAGCAGCTGGTCGAAAGAGGAGGCTTTAGACAGTTTCACATCGTTTGCCACCAGCGAGGTCACCGGAAACAGGGCGTCCTTGACCGTAACCGCACCCAGGGGCGTATTATACGAATCGTCAATCGACCGGTAAAGCGATGAAACCAGGGATATCGCAACCGATTCCCGTCCGTTGAGATAAAGATTGCGTTTTGCATAACCCGGATAGTTGAAAATAAGTTCAGCCTGCAGGTTGGGAACGGTAAGCTCAAACGCACCGTTCTCATCGGTTTCCGCAGAGGTGCCGGTGGAGGCAACAGACACAAATACCTGTTTCAGGGGAAGGCCGGTACCTGATTCCCTGACCACTCCCCTGACCGGAACTCCCGATGGCTGCGCCAGCACCGTATGCCCGGGAAAAATCGCAAAGAACAGGATCAGAATCAGCGTAAAACAGGTCGGATGGTAATATCTATTCGTCATTTTGCTGCTGTTTTAATCATTATCAGGTATTGGGTTATAAAACGGGAGTAAAGATCAGGGTGTCCCAGAAAAGCATTCCCGGACTTGTCGTTACCACCTTGACTTTGTGCGTTTCGGTTTTTCCCCAGTTGAACTCACCCCAGCTGGTCGATTTGGCCGGGTCTGCTTTTTTGATCATAGCCGTATTCTCTCCGTCTACATAGACGGCATAATCAATCTGACCACCCCAAAGGTTTGAGGTCAGCTTGTACCTGCCCTTCATAATTTTCGGTGTGGTCACCTCTACCCACCACCACCCGCTCATGGACAGGCAATCATCGTTTAACACCTCTCCGGTATCATGGTCCTTAAAGTAATAAAGCAGATAATTCCCTTCCCATTTGATGTTTTTAAAGGTATTCTGCCCGTCGAACCACCGCATGTAATACTTGCCGTAATAATCTCCCTGCTTGAGGTCGAAGTGGTCGGTGGTTTCCCAGGTAATGGTGGTGGGTGTGGGCTGGTAAACCGGAAGGAGATCCCTGAGGGTATGGATCGACCCATTCTTGGCGGGATAATTGGATTGCTCCACATTAAATCCGGTGTACTTTTTCGTTGATGATACGTAATTCAGTTTATAATCGTCATCCACAGCTACCGAAACATTGTTGTCGTACGAAAGGATGGGATAAAGCTTGGCCGTGCTTTCAAACGTATTCAGATAGTAGGTCTCAGCCAGGCAGTGGTACTCCATATACCGGTAGAACCCGTTATTGATATAGGTGATGCTTTCCGGAGCACTGGTGAAATAGGAGATCAGCTGGTCGATATTGGTGATGCCGTACCGGTTAAAGGTAGTGTCGGCAACAGCCAGAATAGTGTACCTGGCGCGGGCCATTTTTTTACCAAACGGGAAAGTGATGATCTGTAAGGTATCTTTGATACCGGTCCGTTTCAATCCTTCGGTAAACAGGGAGAAAGCAGGCATGGTCGCCAGCAGGTCGTACACACTCTTGCTCACCGGATCGATCACTTTGTCGATGTGGTGGATCACCCCGTTGGCAGCCGGAATATTCCGTTTGATGATCTTACTGTGTTTGTTGACGATGATTTCAGCTCCGTCGAATTCTGTGACCAGGTAATCGCCCTGGGCATTTTTGTCGCGGATAGCCCCCAACCCGATATCCCCGGTTTCGATCTGGCTGGTGATCATATGGGTGCGTACCAACTGGTCTGCAAACTCCAGCGTGAAGCCCGCAGCAGACTGGACACCCTTTTCTTTGTAATAGGCTTGCATGGCAGCGTTGGTTGGCAGGAAAAGGGTAAAGGGTCCCCGCACCGACAAAAGGCTGTTCAGCCCTGTCGTTTCCAGAATTTGGGCAAATTCCGAAAAGTCTTCCTTGCTATCCACATACTGGGAAATAACCTGGTTCTGCGATTTCACATCCCATAATTCGGGATCTTCATTGCAGCCGGACAGGAGGAACACAAAAAGCAAATACTTAAAGCCTCCTGTCAGTTTATGCCATAATGATTTTTTCATAGGAGTATGTATTATTTTTTTTTACTTGTCGTAATAAGGATTCTGTACCAGATTTTGGTTGTAAATAAGCTCGTGTTCCGCAATCGGCAAGTAATAGCTTAAGGTATCATACACTTTTGTTTTCAGGATTGCCTGTTGTTTGATATCCGCTCCCGAAAGGATCATGTCGATGATAATCTGTTTATTCTGGAAATTATTCCTTTTGGCAGCTCTGAGCAGGTCAAACCACCGTTTTCCCTCCAGGAGGAATTCCCTGCCTTTTTCGTCAAGGAGGGCCGTTCTCAGTCCTTTTTTGTCGAAGTTTTCTTCGTAAGGCATTCCGGCCCGTAACAGGGTTTCCCGGATCAGGGCGTTGGCGGCTTCGGGCCGGTTGAGTTCAATACAGGCTTCCGCTTTCATCAGCAGGATGTCGGCGTACCGGTATATGATCCAGTTGGCATCCCGTTCCGTGCTGACCCTTTCGACCAGCCCGAGGGCATCTTTTCCCCGGTATTTCCAGATGGCTGTTTTCCCCTGGAAATTGCGGGCATCTTCGCGATTCAGCAGAACGGTGGTTTTTTTCGAATTTAATTGAACCCCGGTGCTGCCATAGGTGGTGATCAGGTTATCGTATACCGGGTTGTTCTGGTTGTCGAGCTTGTCGTTATACTGAAACTCCATAATGGCTTCTGTCGGGGAATTCCCGGGATAATAAATCCTGAACCAGGTATTGTTGTCTTCGAGGCTGAAAAGTCCGGAATTGATGACAGAGTCGCAGTAGTTGATACATTCCTGGTACTGTTCATTCCAAAGGTATACATCGGCCAGCAGGGTCATGATGGAGTATTTGTTGGCGCGCCCGTAAAAGTAGTCGGTGCCTCTGAACTGCGTGGTGTAGGCCAGATCTTTTGCCTTAAGGAGATCGGTGATGATTTGTTTGATGACGACCCGTTCAGGACTCTTGGGAAGGTAAAGGTTGGTTGTGTCAGAAATGGAGGGTTCCAGTACCAGGGGTACATCCTTCCAGATCCGGACCAGGTAAAAGTAAGCCAGAGACCGGATAAAAAGAGCTTCCGCATCCACGCCGTTCATCATCTCCTGGGTAAAGGTCTTGTCTTTTTGAAAAACCTCCTTATCGTAATACATCAGGGTATTGGCCAGGTTGATGGCGGAATAGTACGATGACCAGGAGACGACCCCGTTGGTGGGGCTGATGTTGCTGGCTGCGATTTGCGCGTACTCCGCAAAAACCGCTCCGGTAAAATT
Organism: uncultured Prolixibacteraceae bacterium; assembly: GCA_964650525.1. Taxonomy (GTDB): domain Bacteria; phylum Bacteroidota; class Bacteroidia; order Bacteroidales; family Prolixibacteraceae; genus UBA1413. The sequence continues at coordinate 80,334 of CAZYUA010000010.1, read as the reverse complement.
GACCAGGTCAGCCCGGCATTCTCCCAGGATCAGTGATTTGAGGCTTGCCGAACGCATGGCATTGTAGGTAGCTGCAAGGGCTCCGTGGACATCGTCGGTCTTCTGCCAGAATTTCTCCTTGATCAGGTTATTCTCCGGGGGTACGGTCAACCAGTCGTTGCAGGAAACACACAGTATCAGGCTGAGTAGTATGGCGGCTTTTACCGGAATGTGTATCATGAATTTTTTCATTTCTTCTGAAATTAAAGGTTAGAAGGTAAGGTTTAACCCGAACATATACTTTCTTCCCGGAGGGGTTTTGCTGTAGTCCTTGGGCAGGCTATCCGGACGGGAGGGAGGTGCCACATCAGGGTCCTGTCCGGAGTAATTGGTCCAGGTATACAGGTTGTAAGCCGTGGCAAAAAACTTCATGTCGCTGACATTGAGCCATTCGGTTACCTTCTTGCTGAAGACGTAGCTCAGTGACAGCGATTTCAGCCTCAGGTAGGAGCCGTCTTCCACGAACCGGTCAGATCCCAGCCAGTTGTATCCTTTGTTATACAGAGCCCGGGGCATGTCGGTTTCATCGCCCTCCCTTCTCCAACGCCAGTTGGTGGCAAGGCTCTGGTTATCGTAATTGTACATTTTTTCCGTATCCATACGGGTCTGGTTGATGATCTTCTGTCCCAGCTTAAAATAGAAAAATGAATTGAGAATGAAGCCTTTGAATTGTATCCTGCCACCTGTGCCGCCCATGAACTTGGGATTCAGGTCTCCCAGGTATACCAGGTCCAGTTCGTCGATTTTTCCGTCGTAGTTCTGGTCTTTGTATTTGGCATCCCCCCCTTCGAACGGATACCCCGAGGGCCCTCCCATGATCATGGTCAGGGGTTCGTCAAGGTTGAAGCCGTAAACCGGGTTCCCGTCCTTGTCTCTGACCATGGCATCGGCATCCGACTTATAGACGCCCAGGTACTCATAACCGAAAAACCCGCCGAGCGGCTGTCCGGGGACAACACTGATTTTGTAATTGCCGTTTTCCAGCATGTTCCCGTATTCGAGGCTGTAATTTTCCGGCAAACGGATCACCTTGTTGCGGTTACTCGAAAGGTTCAGGTTCCAGTTTATTGAAAAGTCTTTTTTCCGGATGATGGTGTAGTCGACGAGGAACTCAAATCCGGTATTTTCCATCTCCCCGTCGTTACGGTTGATACTTCCGAATCCGCTGTGGTTGGGTATCCCTGACCCCTGGAGGTAAAGGTTCAGGGTTTTTTTCCGGTAATAATCGATTTCAATGTTCAGCCGGTTGTCGATGCCCATGAAGGAGATCCCCGGGTTGATCTGGTCGATGGTTTCCCATTTCAGGTTGGTAAGTTCAATGCCGCTGGGTTTTACTCCCTGCATATCCATATAGGAGAGGTTCGACCCGGCGGAGTAAGTGTTGTAATACAGGTAATTCTGTGCGGGTGAATTACCGCTTTGCCCCCAGCTGACCCTCAGTTTCAGATCGTTGATCCAGCCGGCACCATCCAGGAATCCTTCTTCCGAAATTCTCCAGAAGGCTGAGACGGTCGGGAAGAGACCCCACCGGCTCTCCTTGCTGAATTTGGAGTTCCCCTCGTATTTGGCGCCCACCATCAGGCTGTACCGGTCCCTGAATTTGTAGGTACCCGTCAGGAACAAGCCCATGGAACGGTATTTGGTGAAACTGGCCCCGAAATAGTTGAGGTGTTTGTCGTTCACCGGCTCCACGATAAAGGGGGAGGCCGACTGGCTCGATTCGGTTTTATACCAGCGGGAATTGGACTCCTCGGTGTCGAACTGCGCCATCAGCATCAGGTCGTGCTGTTCGCTCATTTGAGGCCGGAAAAGCACCTGGTTGATGGTGTAGATGGAATTCTTTTTGGAAAACTCATTGACAGAACGGTTGGAGACATCGCTGCTGACCTGGTATCCCAGGGCTTTGTAGGGCAGGAACTTCGAAGTTTTGCTGTCGAAGATGTCCAGGGTTACGGTGGCGTTATAAATGAGCCGGGGCGTGATGTTGTACCTTACGGTAAACAGCGCGCGGGCATTGTCGCGGAACCGTTTCTGAGATCCCAGGTTGGCAAAAGCTACCGGATTGTAAATATCCCTGGCACTTCCCTGTAAGGTGGAAACCGGGGTGAAATACTCGCCGAAATGGTTTCCCAGGGTGTCCCTGTCGTACACGGAAAGATTGGGCATCTTCCGGTAGGCCACAGCCCGGATGGCCTTCCATCCTCCAAATTCGCTGTCTTCCACGTCGTACGTGTTGTCCTGGTCGTACCGGGTGAACATGATATCCGATTTAAACTGCAGCTTGGTGGAGAGGTCGTAGTCGAGAGAACTCCGCAGATTCAGTTTTTTGAGGTTGTTGCCAATGGTGGTGCCGTCCTCGTCTGAGAATCCCATCGACATGTTGTACTTCGATTTTTCGCCACCCCCCCGGACCGAAAAATTGTGCTCCTGGGTGAAGGCCACCTGGGTGATCTCTTTCACCCAGTTGGTGTTCTGGGAGTAGTTGTGGTATTCTTCCCATTCCGGGTCAAAGGCGATCTCCCGGGCTTCCTCAAGTGCCGAAAACTCATTTCGGCTGACGTTGTAGTACTCCTCTGAAATGAGACGGGCATACCCGGCACCATCGAGCATGGGTATCGGATCCGGCTCGTGCGAAGAGGTGAATTTGAAAGTGTATTCAAATACCGGTTTCGATTTGGCACCCCGCTTGGTCTTGATCATCAGTACCCCGTTGGAGGCACGCGATCCCCAAACAGCCGTGGAAGCCGCATCTTTGAGCACCTCGATCGATTCGATGTCTTCGGGCGACACGTCAATCAGGTTTCCGAATTTTTCAATGTCGGCACTGGCAAAGTCGAAGCTGTCATCAATGTTGGCATCGTAAGGAATCCCGTTGATGACGATAAGCGGTTGGTTGCGGGCGTTCAGCGAGGCTGTACCGCGGATCCTGATGTTCAGCCCGGACCCGGGGTCTCCGGAAACAGAGGAGATATCCACGTTCCCCAACCGGCCTTGCAACATGTCTTCCACAGAGGTCGACATCACCGACTTCATGTCAACCAGTTCAATTCGCTGCACCGAGGTGGCCCGGTCACGAACCATGGTAAAACCGTCGTGTCCTACCTTTGCCCCGACAACCACCACATCTTCCACCGAAATGGATTCCGGCTCCAGCTTAATATCAATCTGGGTGCGCCCTTCCACAAAAAAGTTTTGTTTCTTATATCCGATGAAAGAGACCTGTATCGGGTTCCTGACATCGGTAACCTTGATCACATAGTTCCCGTTGTAATCAGAAGTCGTACCGGTGATAAACCGGCCGTTTTTGTCAATCTCGACGATATTCACCGAAATCAGGGTTTCCAGTGTCTGTGCATCAGTGATCTTTCCCTGGATAATGGCCGACTGTCCATACGTTTTTTGAAATCCTGACAAGAACCCTATAAGCAGTGCAGAAAGCAATATGACTTTTTTCATAACAGATCCGGTTTGTCGGAGTTTATTTCTTATAAATATTGAACACGGTATTCACTTTATGCAGCACACCTTTTCTTACCAGGAAATTGGCGTCGGCATGGTCAACTGCGATGGTCTGGCCGGTGAAGTCCCTGACGGAAAGGTTGTTTTTCGAATTGGTGACCCAGACTTGGGCACTCAGGGTTTTAGTCTGGTCGTAGGGATCTTTAAAGGTATAATAGGTTTCAAAATTGCCGGCCTCCTTGCCGTCGTCAAAGATTACGCGGTTCACCACAAAGTGGTGCTTAATCCATTTGTCGATCGAGTCCCGCCCGGTGGTGGTTTTGGGGTAAACAGCCGGAATGATGCCCTGGGCTACCGCTTTGGCCATGGCCTCGTTGGTGGGAATGAAAGCAGTCCAGTATTTGGCGGCTGCCAAAAATTTCAGGTTGGGAATATTCTCCCGGGTGACGGCATCCCTGAACCGGGCATCCATCAGGTTGGCACTGACCAGCAGCTTCGAAAATTCCGACAATTCGGGATCGGAAAGATCGATGGTCGTGGTGTACTGGCCGGTAAGCCTTTTACCCATGACTAACCTCGATTCAATCGGATTGTCGACTTTGATCAGTAGGCCGTTCCTTTCGTTCTGTACCACTTCCACCACTTTGGCCGGCTGTTTCATCACCTGGTTCTCCGCTGCAAATACTTCGTTATTTTTGTATTGTATGAAATTCCCGGAAACCAGCTCAGCAAATCCTTCACCGGATAAATCGGACAGACGGCCTTTTAAGATTTGGTCCTGGGCGAATATATTCAGTTCGACGGTATTCATGGTACGCCACACCCCATCGACGGGGCCACGGTTTTCCACATTCGAAGTCGTGGCATTGTAACGGATGCCGTATTTCTCCATCTGGGCATTCGTGGTGGCAAAAAGTGTCACATCAACATCCGGATTGGCCAGGCTGGATAACATGGAGGCCTTATCAAGCAAAAACAGAAGGGTGGTGTAATTCTTATCGATGAAAAGCAACCCGGGAACACAGGTGAACACATTGGGTTCCAGTACCCTGTCGGTCTCGTACACTACTCCGTTGCTGCACATCTGGCTGTTGGTAATAAAGGTTCTTTTCATTTCCGTAGCGTCGCCGAAGGCATTGAAATAGCTCTGCTCCATCTTGGACATCAGCACAAGGTTGGCAGACAACTGGGTCTGGAGAATATAATAGAGGGTCACCCGGGGTACACTGTCAATTGAGGAATAATATTTATAAATGGTTCTGTCCAGGTAGTTCTGCAATACCTCGTTGGAGGGAATAAAGGCCGACCACATATTCTGGGGAGGAACAGCCGGATCGGTGGAGGGGCCTCTTTCCAGGGCCAGGTCAAAGACCAGGTCGTAAGATTTCTTATACAGAACCCGCTGCTGTTCATCGATCTTGGTGTTCCCGTAGCTGGCAAACCGTTGCAGGATATCATAATAAAGTGAGAACTTGCCGGGATTGTTTTTCAGGTACTCTTCTATATTGGGCATGGGTGGGACTACCCTGTCGAGAAAGTAGATGAAGCCGCTGGAGGTGCGGACCTCCAGTTCGTCGGGAATTTCGGGATTGGGGATCACCATGGCATTATGCCAGTTCATCCCCTTGAGGTTTTGGGTATAATTTTTTTCCCAGGTGCTTCCCGGGTACATGAAGAGATAGTCGGAGCCATCTTTTGCGCCCCCGTAATCGCCGAACCATTCGGTTGTAAAAAGAGGTATGTACTTGTCGTCGGTATAGATCAGCACGTTTTCACCAACCCTGCCCGGCACATATTTGATGGTCTCGGGATAAGGTATGGTGGTACTGGGGGTCAGCTTCCGGTGATACAGCGACGCATACTCCCCTTTGGGCCCCTGCAACTCTTTCCACGCATATTCATAGACCAGCTGGAACCTGGACCTGGGATTCCGCAATACATGCAGGGTAAACAACTGGACCGCTTCATCCTTGCTTAGGTCATCAACCGAATTTTTCCCCACTGATTTGAAATAGGTGCTGAATGCCTCATCGTCGGGAACAAATAAGGTAAACAACTGTTTCTCAACCGGTGTTGTATAATTTGCCTTTTCCATCAGATCGAGAAAGACCGTGTAGTTCCCTCTCTCTTTCAGGATCTCAATGCTCGAACCTCCCAGCCAGGGGGGCTCCTCATATCTTTCCTGATGATCAGTACATCCTGTCATCCCGGATATACCGGCAAAAAACAGTATTGCCCATAAAAGCCGTTGTGATTTTTTCATAGGATCAGACATTAATAATGATGGTAAATGTAAAAATTAAAATGAAAAAAAAACCAACTGTTTTTAAGAACTGTTAACATTTTTTATGTTCAGGTCCGCATTTATGCCCTCGTTAACCAAATATTTTTTATTTCAGGAAATGCAGTAACCTGATGTGGAGTGCATTCAGCAGGAGATCAATTATTCCGTACGATCACCAGGTCGCAGGTAACAGTAGGAAAACAACCTGTGTGAGCAGCAACCGTATAGGTTCCCGGAGGAAGATCCTCAACGGCCATACGGGTAAGAGGGGTTGTGATGGGCCTGATGGATTTTACCCGGACGCCCCTTGCGTCGTAAATGAAAAGGGTGTAGTTTCCGTTTGGCAATCCTGAAAAATCGATCAGTACGTATTTGTTGGCCGGATTGGGATATACTTTTAATTCCTGGTTGAGGGGGATAAGGGTGGCGTCAACGGGTATGGTTGCGACCTGCAGCCAGTTGGTGTTGAACTCCCCTGACCGGACATACAGCCGCAGGGTGTACCGTCCCTGTTTGAAAAAAGCCTTGGTGCTCACTGTTTTCCATGTTTGCCAGCCTCCGGTCGATTCAATAGTCAGGGTATCGATGTCGTAATAGTTGTTTCCTTCGACAGTGCGCAGGATCAGCTGGCTGGAAGCCCGGATGGTGGCCACGCGGACATGAACAGAGTAGGTTCCCTCTTTGGGGACATACACCCGGTAGTCAAGATAATCGCCCGGCGCGGCATACCCCATATCCAGTCCTCCTCCCGTATCGGAGCAGCTTTCGCTTACCAGCCCGTTGTTAAAGGCAAAATCTTCCGCTTCGATTTTTGCCGGGAGGGTGATCCTTACAGGCAACAGATTGGTTACCGGGGCGTTGGTAAAGGGTTCCAGCAATTGTCCGTCGCTTAACAGCGCAGTTCCCTGAAAAGACAAACGGATGGTGGCTCCGTAGTAGAGATCCCCTGACAGCGCAAGCGTCAGTTGTTGCCTGGAGCCGATACCGGGTATGACAGAGACCACCTCCGCCGGTTGGTTATCGCAGGTCACGGTAAAGGCGGCAGGGTCAAGGGTGCCGGATGGACTGGTAACCGGCTTGTTGAGGGTCAGGAGGATGCTTTTCCCGTCAACCGATGTTTCGGCAACCAGGAACCTGAAAGGTATGGAATCAGCGCTGACCGGGTCGGAAAACCGGAAATAGTTCAGGTTGGATCCCCCCTGGTCGAAGCGGACTTTGATTTTGTTGATTCCCCGGGGAAGCAGGACCTCATTCGCGGTAGTTGTCTGCCACCGTTGCCAGCCCGAAGTCCCGGGAAGCGAAATTACCGGGGTGGCAGCCACGCCGTTCACTTCGAGGTGTACTTTGGAGCCTCCTGATCCGGAAGCGGACCGGATCTGGAGGGTAAAAGCTGCGGCTGTGTCGGAGACCACAGTATATTCCATCCATTCTCTGTTTTCGGACCAACCAACGTTGAACCCATTGGTGAGGGCGGCATCCAGGCAGGGTTCTATGTCCACGCCGTCGTTGCGGTAGCTCCAGCCACGGTTCCAGTCGGTATAGGTGCCGGTGGAGCCGTGGTAATCTGCCGAATCCTGATCCAGGTAGGCATACCCGCTTCTTCCCAGGTTGTAATCGACGGCAAAAACGGGCTCACCGGTCCGGTATACCCTGAAGGGCAGGGTTTCTGTCGTATGGGGCTGCCGGATCATGGCATCCACGACATCTTTCTGGAAGCTGCAGTTTTCGATCCGGTGGTTGTCGGCAAACTGCAGGACTGCAGCCAGGGCTGCTCCGGCACCGGGATTGGCGGCCGATCCTTTCCAGAAGTTCACCAGGCGGGTATAGTCGCTGTTCACGGTTACCTTCAGGGGATTGTTGATACCCGGCTTCTTGACGGGCCACCACGACCACCCTATCCTGTTTTTTTCGCATAAGGCTATCAGGCTGGTGAACCAACCATTGCTGTTTTCGCCGCTTTCCCCCAGCCAGATGGGAACATTGTGGGTGTTTCTCAGGTTGGTGGCAAAGCTGATCGATTCCTGGGTATTATAGTTCCAGTATTTGTGAAAACTGTAGGCCATGTTGGCATCCCAGGGAGGGGTGAGGCCCGAAAAGTCATTGGCAAAGCTGTTCCCTTCAATGAAGAGAAGATGGTTGGTATCTACTTCCCTGATGGCTTTGGTGATGTTGACCATCAGTTCCCGCAGCCTGGAGTTGTTGCCTTCCGCGAAGGTCCAGTTGGTTTCGTTGATCAGATCGTAACCGCCGATCCACGGTTCCTGGCTGTATCTTTCAGCCAGTTTCCGCCAGAGGGCAATGGTTTTGTCTTTGTTGGCCTGGCTCTCCCAGAGGGAGGGTTTTGACGGGTCGTAGTCGGAGATGCTGGCTTCTTTGCCCTGGCCCCCGGGGGCCCCGTGCAGATCGAGGATCAGGTACATCTCCCGGTCGCTGCACCAATCCACCAGGGAGTCAAGCAGGGTAAACCCTTTTTCCAGCCAGGTGATCTTCCCCGCCTCAGGCTCCTCTTCCACGGGAGGGGTAAACCACTTGTAATGCAGGGCTACACGGATGCTGTTGAAGCCCCAGGCTTTCATTGAGTCGACATCGGTTCTTTGAAAATGAGATGCCAGCCAACGGTCATAAAAAAGGTTGGTGTTTTCTTCACCGATCACAGCCTTAAGTTTGGTGCGAAATTCGTGCTGGGTTCCGGCAACCCCGGAGGTCTGCATCATGTATCCCTCCTGAAGCATCCAGTTACCCGTGCCGATACCCCTGAGGATGACCTCCCGGCCTGAACCGTCGGCAATATAGCGTCCGCTCCTGTGGAGAAAACCGTCCGCCCAAAGGTTCCCTATGGCGAACCAGGGAAAAAGTATCAGTAAAAGGGCTAGTTTCATACGTTTAAGATATTTAGTTTCTGTGATAAATTCCGTGAAACAGATGTAATATCCATGTGGTTAATCATGCTGGTTGGTGCATAAATGATCCATGGATATTTCATGGGCATGATCTCTTGGTTTAACAAGGGTTATCCTGCAAAAGATGGCAGGTACAGGCGGCTATTCTTCCGGTTCAGCTCAAATGCACTCCAGGATCTCATCATCGTGAAAAACGGAAGGTTATTTTTTAACCACGGGGTAGGTGTCCGTTCCTGCCTTTCCTGTCACTTTCAGAAGGTAGAATCCCGGCGGGAAGGCTGACAAATCCATGACAACCGGCATTTCCGACCGCGAGGTGGTATGCTGCACCAGGCATTTCCCGGCAACATCGGTGAGAGTCAGCTTTTCTGTTTCGTTATGCCGGGCGGTGCTGTAATAAAGGAGGTTGCCGGCAGGATTCGGATAAACCCGTGCTGTGTTCAGGTTCGTCACCTCCAGTTCTGTTCCGAGGACCACATCCACTGTTACGCGGTCGGACAACGTATAGGTACCATCAGAAACGGAGAGTTCAAAAATGTATTTTCCCTGGACCAGGCCGGAAACCCCGGTAGTATCAGAGGCAGGGTCGCTGATATGAAAGGATGCGGGACCGAAATATTTCCTCCATGAAAACCTCAGGGCATCCTTGTTTTCGTCGTTGGCGAAGCCGGTGAGCAGGGTGCTGTTTGCCGGAAGGGTCACCACCTGGTTGGGCCCGGCATCCAGGGAGGGGGGTTTGTCGGCATGGTCGGAGATCCGCAGCCAGTTCAGGTTAAAGCCGCCCGTTGGGGCGTAAATGGCCAATTTGTGTTTCCCGGCCGGCAGCAAAGTTTCAAGTTCCAGTGTCTTCCAGCTCTGCCACCCTCCTGTGGCCGAAAATTTCAGCGTGTCGGTATTCTGGCCATCCACCCGGAGTATCAGGCTGCCTCCGGCGGTAGCTGCCATCCGGAAATAGAGAAAGTAGGTGCCGGAACCGGGCACCTCGATGTTGTATTCCATCCAGTCGCCGGCATCAACCCATCCGACATTTTCAGTTCCGTCGAAGTCGGAGGTCGTTTCAGTGGAGATCCCCGACATGGCAGAGTAGTGTTCTGCTTCGATCCTTTCCGGAACGGGGGTGAAATAGTCAGGGTCGGTAATCCGGGCTTTGTAGGTAACGTAGAATTGGCCTAGTTCAGTAAGTTTACCGCTCTGGGGAGCGAAGAGGTCCAGGTAAGGATAGGCGCCGGAGCGGTCACCGGTAAACCAGGAATAGCGGTATACCAGGGTGTCGTTCTCCATGTAATCGATTGAGCTTTTCATCAGGTTTTTCTGCATGGCCAGGGTGATGTTGTTCTGGTCCCAGCAAGCATACTCGGTGAGCCATATTTTCTTGCCGTATTTTCTGAATCCTTCGATGTACCCTGACAAGGCGCTGGTGTAACACATATAGTTATGGACGGCAAGGTAATCGACGCGGCATTTGGGGCAAAGGGCGAAGAAAGCGTCCAGGTAATCATAGGGATTGGTGAAGGTTGTGCCACCTTCGGAGACACAGGTGCCGCACCAGTTCACTGCCGGCCCCACGATTTCGAGGCCGTAATCGGCGGCTATCGCTTCGAGGCGTGGCCAGGCTGCCGCCACCTGCGAAGGTTTCATGTTGGCCTGGGTGGTGAAGTTGGGTTCATTGAAGGCCAACAGATACCGGGCTTCCGGATGGCTGGCATAAAAAGCCCGGAGTCCGGCTTCGTTGAAGCTGTTGTTCCAGGTCATGGGTACAAAATCCAACTCGTACTTCCGGTAAACCTGAATCACGGAGGCCTCCGGCTGATGATACCAGTTGTACCACCAGCTCACCCCTCCCGCAACAGCGGCCAGATCCGCTTCCGAGTGGTGCCCGTAAGCGATTCCCCGTTTGACGCTGCGCCCGTTCTGCGCAAAGGCCGGGATCATGAAACAAAGTATCAATGCCGTTGTGACGATATTTCGCATGTGCTGATGGTGTTGGGTGAGAAATCCCCGGTTTCCGGGGAAATAGTTTTACCACCGGTTACCTCTGAGGGGAAACGGTTTTCCATATCATACCATTACTTAATATGTATAAATTTGCGGGCGACGAAGGAATCGGGCGTCCTGAACGAAACGACATAGACTCCCGGATGGAGATTCAGGGGAGTAAGGGATAGGGTAGTTGAATATTTTCCTGCCGGAAGGTATTGGTTCATCAGCGGATAGAGACGTCTTCCTGTCAGGTCGGTCAGAAAGGTTTCAACCGTTTGTCCGGCGGGGAGGTGAAAAACCAGATTAAGGGATTCTCTTGCCGGATTGGGGTAGAGGTCCAGCCGGACAGTTTCATAACCAGATGCCGGCAGTGTGGCGGAGACAGGGTAGTCGTCGGCGAGGGGGGACCCGTTGATCTGGCCGGAGGCGCTCCAGTAGGCTGCAAGTCCGGGATCTCCCGTGGGGTTTCTTTCTGCCGCAGCCAGGGAGTAGCCATCGCCGTCGGCTTCACCGGGCCAGGGCCACTGGTCGGAATAGGCGAAAGAAAAAACTACCAGGCCGGCGTTGGTTTTCAGAACAATCCGTTCTCCTCCGTTGGAGAGGTTGCCGCTGAACTCAAAAGAGGGTCCGTATCCGTAAAACCGGGTATATTCGGTTGTGCTGGATGCGATAACGATGAAGCCCATGGGGGGCAAGAGGGTTCCGGCAGGAAAGGTAAACCGGATACCCTCGGTGAATTCGAGGCCGGAAAGATCCAGAGGGGTGGTGCCGGTATTCTTGAGCTCCAGGAATTCGAGGTCTTTATCCTCCACTTCTTCCCGGTCTGCCGGGTGATAATGGATTTCTGTGATTTTCAAGTAGGTGAAGAGTGCCTGGTCCTGGAAAAGGATCTCCTGCAGGGCACTCCATGAAGTCATATACCGGGTACGGGCTTTTATCCGGGTGCCGGGCTGGATGGATATTTCCAGCGTGGTGCCGCCCGACAAGGCTGTGGCCGAGGGGTTTCCGCCTGCCATCCGGGGGTCTGTGCCATCCAGTGTGTACAGAATGGAGCCGGAAGCATTGGGGTTTTGCATGAGCAACCTCACCGGGCTGTCAATGACCGGCCCGGCACCGGTGATTACTGCACCATTCATGCTGAAAACCGGCGGCTCCAGCGAAAGGACCAGATTTTCATTTTTCAGCTGCTGCAACACGATGGCCGTCCGGAAAGGCATGTAATCGTTGACCACCCTGTTGACGGCCGGGATCCAGTCTTTGTCCCTGGTCCGGGCCGGCCAGCTCCCCTGGTCGCCCCACCGTGCCGACTCGGCAATAATGGCCATGTCCAGCTGGTCTGCCGTCTTTCGGAACCGCCGGATGCAGGAGTCGGGGGTGAACACTCCGCCATTGAAAAAATGATGGTACACCCGGTCGGCAAACCTCACCCGGTATTCCTCGTTTTTGGTGAGACAGTGATGTAACCATTGCGGCTGGAATTTCAGAAAGGAGGTTACGTTCATCTGGGGACTTGCCGTGCCTATGTTTACGCGGTTTTCGTTCAGCCCGATTCCCGGGCCGACGGGGTCGGTGAGCAACGTATGCTCCGCATCGTGCGCCAAAAACCTGAATCCCCCGTGTTTTCCCGACCGGTCGTACAGAGCATAGAAATTATTCGGGTTTCCGTTATTGGAGAACTTGGAGACAGGAGCATCGAAATTGCCGGCGTAAAAGATCACGAGCATATAATCGATGAGGTTGTCCACATCGACCAGTTCCCTGAGGGAGGGATCTTTCTCTCCGGCTTGGTTGAGTCCCATGAGCCTGAAATAATTTTCGTTGGTTGTGAATCCCTGCCGGCACAGATTCCAGATCTCCTCCCAGGCATCGGTGTTCCCCTCGGTGGCTTCAATATTGTAAAGATTGTAGTTGTCGCCGATATCCACTTTGATCACATCGTAGTCCTCGTTGTCGCCTCCCAGGTACGATTGGGCAAAGTCGGCATCTGCGCGTTCCTGGGTCTGGTAGATGCCCCAGTATACCCCGTTCAGGTACAAATGGTAATAGCGGCTTCGCGTGTAAAGCTGATGCATATCCCTTTGGGAGTCGCGCGAAAATACATCCCTGTTCATGGTCGAGTGAGGCGCTTCTTCGCCTCCTTTGCTCCAGGAATAGTTTTGGCTGGTACGCAGGTCTACTTTGTCAAATTCATCCACCCCTTCCTCTCCGAACAGGGGGAACCTCAGTTTTCCCTCACCGTATTCCGACCGGAAGAATAAGCGGAAGGCATGTTTGGCAAATTCGTCGTGACGGCTCCACCCGCCCCGGATGCGAAGGCCGGCATCTATGGCAAACCCGGGGCTTCCGTCGGGGTTGATCAGTTCAGCATGCGAAGGCCTCTCCCAGTTCCGGCCGTGATAGGTGGCATTCACATAGATGCCCGATTGCTGGTTGAACAGATGGGCAGGATCGGTTACCAGCGAGATGGTGGGTATATCGAGCAGGGCCTTGTCGAGCAAAGGGCTGTACCGGCTGTCGGTGGTCACTTTGGTATCCATCAGCAGGTCGATGACCTGACCGTTTATGGAGGACACAGGCCATCCGCCTCCGGGATGGGAAGTGCTGTTTTTCACCCTGCTGACAAACAGGTAAGAACGGGTCAGGGGCTTGCTCGGGTCAAAGCCTGTTTCAAACTTGGAGGCCCGGAGAATGACCCCCGGGGTTTGACCCCTTCCCCCGGCGGTGCTGGCAGGATCGATCCATACCGTGACCGGCGACAAGGCCGGAATGGCATTCCGCGAGGTGCGCGGATCACTTCCGTCGAGGGTGTATTTTACCGTCTCCCCCGGATACGAACTGGTGATGTTCACTGAAAAGGGGTTGCTGTAAAACCCACCGGGCACATCGCAGGAGACACCCCCGGTTTCGGGGAGTCTCTTGATCCCCTCAACCCTGGCATCAAGAAAAAAATCGCTGCTGTTCCTCGACAGGTTGAACCCCTGAATGGCTATCACATTGGTACCGCTCACCAGGGCAAGGGTCTCCCCGGCAAAAAGATAATGCTCATACTCGCCCGATTCATGGCTGTTGGGAGCTCCCTGCAGATAATCGTACACCAAGGGCGCATTGGCTTTCAGGGTCAGCGTGCCGTTCAGCCAGAGAACAAATCCATCGTCGTAATCGACGGAAATCGCCAATTCATCAATATCATTCAGGTCGTCGATAACAAATTCCTTGCGGATGTAGAAAGTCGTATATTTTCCCAGCATATCCGGCAGCAGGGTTCCGTTGGTGCCCTCGCCGTAGCTGAAGGGAGCATTTCCCTGCGACCAGCCGGAAGCATCGAACCCGCTTTCCCTCCAGAGGGAGTTGGGCGAGGAGGGTTCCCGGGTACCCTTGAACCAGGACCACCGGGCATTCCAGTCAACCAGCACCTGTGCCGTACCCGGAAATCCCGCCCAAAGGAACAGGATAAGAAATAAAGTTGCTTTACATTTACCCATTCGCCTGTTTATCAATTTACTCACCTTATCAATATTCCTGCAGGAGGCCTCCATCCCTGCCGTTTCCCGCAAAGGTAAAAACAAATTCAGGTTTAAATTCAGCAGGAGAATGGAAATCCGCCATGGTTGCCTTCGGCGTGACCGCTTTTCCCTGAAGAATTTTATTCGCTGGGCGGGTGAAAGCTCCCATCGTTTCCGGAAAGAGGTTCCGGAAATCTGAAACCAGCCGGGGATTGACGGCTGACTCTTGGAAGGAGTGGAACCTGAACCCCTTTATTTTTAACTGTTTCAAATGAAAGGCGTTTTTAGAAAGGCCCGTCATTTCATGAGAATTCCGGTATTCAATTTTTTTTATGGAAAAGGAGATGCGTCAAATTTTATTATTATTAAGTTTGTGATGAATAATTTGTATTTTTAACATCCATTAGAACTGATCAAATAAAGTGTAGTATTAATTTTAAAATCAATGCGTATGAAAAAAGTGTTTACGTTCATGTTTGCTGCTTTTTTGATTGCCACTGCGTTTGCTGAACAACCGCAGGGGGTCGTCATGAGAGCACCCGTCAAACCGGTAATCGATGGTGTCAGGGACACAGCCTACAACCATGCCAACAAGTACAACATCGACAAGCCTTTTGTCGGTAATGGCGCGACTCCTCAAACTCCTGCCACGATTGGTGCAGCAGGAGAAACCACCTGGGAGATGTTGTGGGACGCAGAAGGATTATATGTCATTCTTACGGTTAATGATGATGAATGGTATCCCGCTTACAAAGCAGGTGCCAGTAACCATTGGGAATACGACAAGGCTGAGATTTATTTTGACGTGAACTACGTCCTTGCGGATGCTGTTGGCGGACAGTCAGGCAGTAAAGGAGGCACCCAGGGTCACTACCAGATGGCCCCGGCACCTGTGCTGGCAAATATCGACGGCATCCCCACCACGGAAGGTGCCGGCTGGATCTGGGCCTACAAAGTCGAAGATCCCAAATGGACCTGCGAGTTCTTCGTTCCGTTCAGCATGCTGACCGATAAGGAAGGCATTCAGATGGACCTTTCGGGCGTTATTGGTTTCGATGTTACCATCTGTGACAAAGAGTCAAACGATCCGTTGCCTTCATCGGATAACCGTAAACGTGCCGTTTGGGCCAATATCGGAACCCTCAACGAGAGCTACTCCAATATGGATGAGGTTGGTCTGATCACCCTGGATGGTGTCGGCGACAAGGTGTATGTCGATAAGATCACGCTTACCGGGGGGACCATTACAGAGGATAACAAGCCGTTACAAATGGTTGCCACCGTAACTCCTTCGGATGCTACTGTTCAGACAATGAAATGGTCTGTGCAAAATCTCACCGGCAAGGCCACCATCGATCAGAAGGGTGTGCTGACCCCCATTGCCGACGGGGTGGTCAAGGTAAAAGCGGAAGCTACGGATGGCTCTTACGTACTTGAGGAAATTGAGGTGACGATCAGCGGTCAGAAGACCGGTCTGTGGGAGCTGAACCTGATCAAGAACGGTCTCTTTGATGAGGCAGGCACCGCAGGTGCGGTGCCATTCTGGGGCGGATGGATCGACGGGGCCGCCTATGGTAAACCCTGGGTGGTGGCAGATGGTGTGGCCGTGCTTCAGTCAGACAGCGCCCATTCTGCTGACAACTGGCATTACCAGTTCAACCAGTCAGGTCAGTTCACGGCACTTCCCAACATTCCCTATATCCTGAGTTTCGTAGCCTGGGGTGCCAACGACCGGAATATATGCGTAGACTTTGAAGACACCCCTTCGAACAGCTATAACCGGTACGGGGCCTCTACCGATCCGAGTGCTGCCAATGGCAGGTCAGAGTGGACGTTCCCGATTACTCCTGTTCCGACAAAGTACACCTTCCACGTCACCTTCGACCAGATAGTGGAAACGACCGTTCAGAAGATTCAGTTTATGATCTCCCAAGCCAAGGGAACCGTCTTTCTCGACAGTATCATGCTTATCAGCGAGGAAGATTTGGCATTGGCGCAGGCGGAGGGCAAAAAGGTAGGCTATTACCTGAAGAAGAAAACCATGAACGCGGAAGCTACCCCCGATTCACTCGACCCGGTCTATCTGATGTTAAAGGCCGATCCGAAACTGGAAGTAACGCTGCATGTGGTCACGGATGTTACGGAAAATTCTCCCGTCGATATTTCGCCTTACGATGTGGTGGTGATCCAGGAATCGTTCGGCGGCGGGGATAAGATCCTGACGCCGGCAGGGCCTTTGGCACTTACCAAGCTGAACAAGCCCACCCTGTACAATAAAACCTATGCTTTAAAAACAGGGAGGGCCCTGACAGCTGGCGGGTCTGCCACCGGCGCTGAAACGCCCAGTATTTATACCCTTACCGTGGACCCGGCCAACCAGGGAAATGACCTGTTCAAGGGAATCACCTTCACCGACAATGCCTTCCAGGTATTGGTTACGGGCAGCGACGATTTCGGAGCGCTGGGCACTTCCACCAAAGCCCTGAATTACGCCACGGGAGTGGAACTTAACCCGGCAGTTCCCCTGCTGGCGCTGCCGACCGGTGTTACTGCGGCTCCCACAGTCTGCGTCAACGATATCCCGGCCAACACTTCTGTCGGGGGTGAAGTGATCCCTGCCCGCATGATAACATTGGGTATGAATTTCGGAGCCATCTGTGCCAGCGGCGGCAAGAATATCACTGCCTGGGGGCTTACCCTCTGGCGGAATGCCGTCTATTCACTGGCCGGTCTGACGGTGCCCAACACCCCTGTTGTGATCACTGGTATCAGACCCGATGTCGCCAACAGAAACATCAAAGTCTATCCGAACCCGGCAAAGGACAGGGTATACATCAATGTGGACCGTCCTACCCAGATCGGAATCTACTCCATCACCGGCAGCCTGATGATGATGCAAAAAGTCGAATCTGCGGGTGATCCGGTTGATGTCAGCCACCTGCCCGGCGGTCTCTATATTGTGAAAGGCAATGATTTTGTGTTCAAGCTGATGAAACAATAATCCAGACCACGGATGGTTTTTATAGAAGAGGCTGCCTCAAAAGGGCAGCCTCTTTTTCGTGATTTGCTCAGTCCTGCAAACAGGTGTCAGTATGGCAGCATGCACGAAATGATCAAAGGATGTCTTGCATGAGTTTTTTTGAGCATCCCATTCGCTGACCACTCACAAAGCGTCAGTAGCCAGGAATCGGAACTTGCAGAAACAGGAAAAGCCAGGGTCTATCAAAACGGCACAGGTGGTCTGCCTTCAGGAGAGGGAACCTCAATAGTGCCGGAACGTCAGGAATAGTGCCGGAAGGTCAGGGTTGGCGGATCATTTTTTGGGTGCAGGTACCGGATTCTCCACGGCAAATCAGCAGGTAGACACCCGGAGGCAGGCTGTTGCCATCTATTCTGAAGTGGCTGCTCCCGGCAGGCAGAACCTCCTTTACGAGAGTGGCCACTCTCCGCCCGGCAAGGTCGTAAAGGCCGGCATCCACCTTTTCAGTTCGGCTGAGCTGCAAACAGAAAGTGGTGTATTCCCTGAAAGGATTGGGAAAAGCAGTTCCCCGGAGGGATGATTCTTTTTCTGAAGCAGCCACTTGCGGGGCTGTGACCGCCTTGACAGGGTACCCTGACAGGGTGACGTTGTCAATCCGGTTGTTGCCGGTAGTCCCTCCTTCGCCCCTCTCGAACCCGATGCGGATCCTGAACGAGGGGTTGTCAACGGCTCCCGCGATCCTGTTCAGATCAAGGGTTATGACGGCGGGGTTCCCGTCTTTAATCATGATCCTGCGAATTTCATAAAAGTCGGTGCCATTGGTGGAGTACGAAAGAACCTGAATGCCGGCACCCTGCTCCGATCTTCTGGTTTCGTACCTGAAACTGAGGTTTTTATAGCCTGTTGTAGGCACTTCAAAAGTCAGTGCGACTCCCAGCGGCTGGTTGATCCTGAAGTGGTTCCCGGCAGGGTCACCAAATTGTGCATTCCCGGCTATGAAATTTTCACCCGTGCCGGTATCCGTCCAGGCACTCCCCCCGTCGGGCAAAGCAACCTGCAGGTCTGCTGTGAGCAAGGTATAGGCAGGAATCAGCGGGGTGCCTGATTCATTGAAATTCCAGTAATGGATGATCTCCTCCTGCTTTGTCGATTTCATAAAGACGGCTTTGTAACTGCAGTTTTCCGAAGGGGTGAGTTGCACGACAGGTTCTGCACAAGTGGTTTGGTTGCATTCCCAGTGCACGAATTCATATCCTGCAGCAGCCACCGCTTCCAGCCGCAGAGGGATATTCCTGAAATAGGTGCCCTGCCAGGGGTAGGGGTTTTCAGAGACTCCCTTTGTTTCTTTCGTGAGGGGGATGGTGTTGACGATGACATAGCCCTGCCCGGGATCGGAAACATCAACCGTAAGGGTATAGTCGCCGGAGAGGCCGAAATACTGTCTTAAATGGGTCCTGGTGTAGGCAGGTCTAAAGTCGGCAAAATTGAGCATGACGCCGACATAATTGTTCCAGGAAGAGAGGCTTCCCGGCATTTTCCATCGTCTCACCTGCCGGTCCATTTCCGGTTCGATGGTGGTTTTTATGCTGTTGATGAGGGCTTTTACCACTTCCGGTCTGAAGGCAGTATTCAGCTGGTCGCAAAACCGCACCACGAACTCATTCCGGAAAGTGCTGTTCTCCAGCATTTTTCTGAACAACAGGGTCGACCATGGGGGATTGGGCCAGCTGGGGCCGTTGGTCTGGGTGCAAAAGGTCATCATGTTTTTGGTGTAATCGCTGCTGGTGTAAATGCCGAAACCAAAGTCGGCATCAAACAGCATCCAGCGCCACCGTCCGTCCCTTCCCGGAGCAGCCCCCGGCAGGTATTCCGGCGTGCGCAGTCTCCAGTACTTGATGTTGTTTCCCGGCCAGTCCGTATTGACGATGAAGATCTGAGCCACCATGTAATCGATGTAACTTTCCGCATCCAGACGGGTCAGGATATAAGCATACTGCTCCCCGCTCAGCACACCGTTTTGTTCCAGGTAATTGAGGGTCTCTGCGTAATGCTGGTTGTCTCCCTCCACCACGGTCATATCGTCTTCCAGAATGTCGAGGTGCTCTTCGTTCACTCCGAATTTGCGGGCCAGGTAATGCTTGTCGAGCCGCTCCCGGATGTTGTGAATTCCCCAGTATTCGCCGTTCAGGAACATAATGGCCGGCTGGTAATCCTGGATCTCGAAACGCATATGGCTGACCATTTTTTCGAGGGCGGCATCCCTGAAAAGGGTTTGATAAGCGTCGTTTCCGGAATTGCGTAACACGATGCGTTTGAAGATCGTGGACTCCTGGTCCTTAAAAAACGGGTAATCCAGGCTTCCCTTGCCATATTCGTTGCGGGCATAGATTCTGAGGCTTTTAAACGGGTGGGCCCTGGACCACGCTCCGTGCATCCTGAAGCCTGCGTTCTGCCCCAAAACCCGGTTTCCCGACGGTTCAAATAACTCCAGGTGGGCAGGGTATTCCCACTCATCGCCCTCCCGGTGGTAGTTGGCCGGCGACCCCCCCTCAGCTGTGGCGCTGGGATTGCCCGATCTCCAGTACTCAAAATCGGTGCCCGCCACATAGATGCCCTGGTAAAAATCAAACATCCGGTCTTCCTGAACCGAGATGGAAATAACCGGCAGCGGATAAGCATTCAGACCGCCGTTTCTGACAAAATAGGTATTTGTAACCACCGGACTTGACAGGGCTCCCTTCTTTTCGGTGCGGGCCCTGACCACCATGGCCTTGTCGATGGGTTCTGAAGGGAAATAACCGGGAACACTGTTATAGGTCGATGAGATCCGCGAGACCTCGTTGGCTTCCGGTGTCCGGTCCCTGATGGCTACCGGTGCAGCATACAGGTTGCTCCTGAAAGACCGTGACAGGGGCTGTCCTGTCGGAGATCCCGGATTCTGGGGATACTGGTTCTTATACGAATAGGTGATTCCGGAGAGGTTTGCTGCATCGGGGTCAGATCCGTCGAGGGTGTAGACAATGGTTGCTCCGGGCTGTGTGGCACTGAGCGAAAGGGAAAAAGGAGTACCATAAAAACCGCCGGGATGCGAAAAAACAGGAGGATTCAGTATCCCGGTATAGCTGACGGGACCGTTGGGTTTTCCGGGCGTGGGATCCGGGAAATAGCCCACCTCCGGGGCACCGTCGGGGCGTCGTCCGAAAGAATAACCGGAAGAAAGAGCATGTGGCGCGAAATCGTCGGCCATGGTACCCGCAGGGGTGGTCAGGAGGATCTCTTCACCCCCGGCACTGATGCTGAAGTTGGTATGCAGATATCCTTCGGGCCAGAAAAGATGCTCTCCCGGAATGGGTCTTTCGAGGGTTCCGTCCGGCCATTGCCACCCTATTGCCAGGTTATCTCCCCCGGTACCCTCCTTGGCCAGGGCCATGATGTAGTACCTCTTTCCTTTTTCCAGGTTGACCGGTGCCGATTTTTGCTGGGTATATTTATCCCACTGCCGGTTGGTGGTCCAGCTGGGTACTTCAGCAATCAGGCGCAGATTGCCGGGAGTCTCATCGTCCGACAGCCATAGCTGGCCATTGTCATCGCTCGAGATCCAGAAGGTGTAACTTCCCGTTGCAGGAGCTTGCAGGTAACCATGGATTTTTTGTCCATAATTGTCGGATTCATCGACAGGAGCTTCAAAGTAGCGGGTCAACAGCCTGGAGGATGCAGGATGGTCGGGGTAAGCGCTATGTTGTGTTAAGGATGAAATTTTGGTTCCCGTGATGTTGCCGAAGACCTCCCGCATCACCCCGTTGACCCATTCTCCCTGTGCCGGACGGCGGTCTTTGCCCGAAGCCCAGACCAGCAAAAACTGACCAGGGCCTACTGATACGTCCGGAAATACCCACTTAAAAGGAGAAGCATAGCTGTCGGAAAGCCCCCATCCCACCAGGTTGATGATCCCGGTGCCGGCATTGTAGAGCTCTATCCAGTCTGAATAGTCCCCGTCATCGTCGGTAACGGTGGCCGCATTCGACGACATGATCTCGTTGATCCGTACCGTCTGGCCTGCTGCAGACCCGCCAAACCATACCAGAAACAGCAATACCGGGGCCCAAATCCTACCTGTCAAAGCAAAAAAATCAAAACATCGCAAGATAACAATTAATCGCATCCCCTGAGCGGAACGAATCCGGCAGAGAGTGCCCGGGTGAAGGGACTGATCAGAAATTCCGGAAGCCCGGATTGTCGCCCTCGCGGGTGGCCGTACATTCCACCTCCACCAGCCAGCCATGGCGGCAAATGGGAGCCAGAACCACCAGGTAAGGAAGTTCCGGGTAATGCCGGTTCAGGAAGTAATTCATAAAATCCCGGTCGGCAAGATCACGGATATACACAATCATGGAGGAAACATCGCCAAATCCGGCCCCGGCCTCTCCAAGCAGTACCCTGATATTCTCAAAAACCCTGCTGGTCTGCCCTTTCACATCACGGGGATGAAGAATCTCACCCCGGTGGTCGATACTGGCCGTTCCTGAAATGAATATCTGACGCCGGTCGCCGTACTCTACAACGGTACCCCGTTCAAAAGCGACGCCGTAAACATGGGTTGGGCTTAAATGGGAAGAACCTTTGAGGTAACGGACCTGCCGGGAATCAGTGCCTCCCAGGGCATAGGCATCCATCCCTACCAGGCAGTGCGGCCTGGCTGTCTGCCCTTCAATTCCGGTGCTGGCAATGTAATGGCTCTCCCCGGTTAATCCTTCCCTGCTGAAAACCTGGTTCCGGGCTTTCACCATCCCCTGGTAATGATTGTCGATGTCACGGACAAAGATCCAGGTGCGCATACAGTTGGCCTCCAGGGTCATGGATTCCTCGTTTAATATCTCCAGGTAGCGTCCGAACAGCTCATGGGTCTGGCTGAAGGAATCAGACGGGGTTGCGGCAATCAGGCCGGAAGTGAACAAATGTTTATAATTATTGTGTGTGATGCTGAAGCTGTTGGCGGCAAGCCTGATTTCCGGATTTCCGGTATGGAAATCAACCAGGAAGATCCATGCCAGCAGTTTCCGTCCGTCGGCTGAGGGTTGCTGGATGGCGGCCAAGGCTGTGTTCCCGGATTTGTAAAGGCCTGAGTGGATGATATCCTCCTGGTTGCACAAATCGCTGGCGAAAAAACGCTGAAAAAAAACCACAGGCCGGGTCAGTTTCCGGCTCTCCATAAACCGGGAGAGGGTGGTCTCTATCTGCAGAAATTGTGAAGAGGCCTCTCCTGCCGGAGCGGGGGTTATCATCAGGTGGTATTCGTCGGCAGTCTGGCCGGGGAACCGGGAGAATTTTACGTTTCCTCCTTCTTCGGTACTGTATTGGTCAAAAATCATGAATGGCTCAACTTTTGCATTTGAAAACAGCCGCCGAAACTACGCATTTTTGACAACTAATTCAATATCCGGAAGGAATAACCGTTGCCAACCGGATGGTTGCACCGGGCATTCATCCTGAGAGGGACCTGGTGAACCTCTTAGAACACCGGGGGAAAACGGCAGGTCAATCGGTTGTCAGGGAGAGGTGATTTTTCATGTAAACCGTATCGACGCGGGGATCCAGTTTTGCAGGAACGGCTTCTTCGAGAACCTTGTTGCGCAAGGATAGCGGAGAAACTGTCACGGGCCCCCGGATGAGTTCCGGGATGTTATAGTTTTTGATGAAGGAATGGTAAAAAGAGGGATTTTCCTGTGGGAGGACAAAAGGTTTGGAGGCCTTTCCGTTTTCGTCGAGGTAGGAAAAGAAAGGGCGGGCAAACAATCCATCGAGCCGTTTACTGGTAAAAACAAACCAGTGACCTCCGCTCGAAAAGCTGTGGTAGCTTTCGGAATGAGGGCTGTTGATCTCCATTTTTCGCCATTCGCCGGTTTCGAGGTTCAGGAGGTTCAGGTCGCTTTTGGGGTGGTGGATGGTGAAGTACCCATTGTCGCTGGTGCAGAACATCAGGAATTTCCCGTTGGGAGAGACCTTGGGAAAACTGATGCTTTGCCCCAGTTGCCGGTGGGTAAGAACGGTATCCACGGTACCCCACTGGTTGGTGTTCACGTCGAACCCGACGCGGAGGAGGTCATATTTTTCTTCGATCCTTTCCTGGTCATTTCCGGGAGGGGGTGAGCTTAAAAAATAGAGGTATTTTCCGTCGTGCGACCAGGCCGGCAGGTTCTCGCGGCCGGGTGTTGATACCTCCGGAGAAGTGGTGATCGTATTTTTCTCAATGTCGTATACGATGAGGTCGGAGGTTTTGTCGGCCACTTCGATCCGCACCTCCCCGGCGCAGAAAAACTGGCCGATATTATTCACCGAAAAGGCAATATGGGTACCATCGGGATGCCAGCAGGGGTAAGCCCCGGAGCTCAGCGTATAGGGTGTCCGGGTTTCCACTTTTTGAAGCTTTCCTTTCCTGCTGATCAGGGTGCCTCCGTGGATGGCGCGGATGTGGATCATCATCTGGTCCGGATCGTTGTTGCTGAAAGAATGGCAATTCATGCACCCGTAGCCGGTGGAACTGTTTTCAAGAATCGGTTTTTCGTCGAAATTTTCCAGGTTGCGCTGATAGATGCCCAGTTTATTCCACAATACGTAGCCCGTATTGATCAGCCGGTAGGCTAGGTGGCTGTCAATCTCTTCCGCAGCAATTTTGTTGACGATGGGGGAGAATTTTTGCCAGGTTCGGCTTGGCGACTGGACGAATATCTCTACCTTCATTTCCGATCCCCTGTTTTCGTGTAACAGCCGGCGCCATTTTTTTTGGGGAATGCGGATGGTCCCATCGGCACTTTTCACCACGACGGGCTTCCCCCTGGAGGGGAGGAACCGTGCCTCATACGCTTTGCCGGGCTCGTCGATTTGAAAATTCAAAGGCGCCATATTGGGTGGAATGACGATGCCGGAATAATCGGGGAAGATGGAAGGAAGCCTGTCTGCTTCTGTGGAAGCTCCGGGTCCGGAGTGACACGATGCCAGCAGAAGGCTGGCCATTCCGGCTACGAAGGCTGCATGGATTCGGTTCATTTGATCACTGTTTTTTTATCCAGAACACGGGTGACTTTCGGGTCGAGGTACAGAAGGTAATACCAGCAGGTGTTTTCAAAGTTCCTTCTCAGGTCGTTTTGCGCGGCCGGAAGGTTATTGTTGTATTTTTCGAGGATTTTGTTGAATTCCGCAAACCGCTGAACCACCTCTTTTGAAACAGTTTCGGGTGTCACCGGGTGGGGAAAGGATTTGTGCCTGAGGATATAGACAGCCAGGGCTTCTTCCCAGGAGCGGGGGAGTTTCCCACGGTTGAAGGATTCATGCATCGGCAGGTAGTGCAGGAAATCAGGATAATCGGTAGCCAGGATACAGTACGACATCAGGTAATCGAAGGCGAACCGGTTTTCCGGATTGGTTTCGACCAGGAATTTGAGATTTTCAAGAGATCCTTTGTGGATAAAATAGCGGTTGGGGCTGAATCTTCTTTTTTCTGCGATCAGGGGGTCCTTTTCTGCGAGGGTCGTATCAGCCACATAACTCCTGTATTTTTCCACCCACTTCCGTTGGATAGGATTTTGGCCGAGGACGTTTAAAAATGACTCTGCCAGCTGGTATTTTCGGTTTACCAGGTTGATCATGACCAGCCGTTTTAAAATTCGCGGGCTTCCGGGCATCAGGGTCTGGGCTTCAAATGCCCAGCGCTGCGATTCGCTCATCAGCCCCAGATCAAAATAAAGGTCACTGTTGGGCATGGTAAGGCTGCCATTGATGGTGGAATTGTCGTACAGCAAGGCATTCACGCCCAGGAGTTGCGGGTAGTTGAACAGGTTTTCCGGGAGCTGGCCCAAATGGGCGTAAGCCCTGTTGATGTGAAAATTGACCCTGAAATCATAGGTCCTGATCTGCTGGGATTCCTCCAGCAATTTCTGCCATTTTCCCTCATCTGCAAGGTATTCGATATACAACTGTTTCTTTTTTACAGGATCATGCGATTTTTTGAAAAGAAAGCCTGCCAGAAGGACCAGACAGATTAGTTGAACTGCATAAATGACAGGCGCTTTCTTATAAAAAGCTGTTTTTTGAAGAGCCTGTCCTTTTCGTCTGACGGTGTGGGATTCCTGCCCCTTTTTCGTGCGGAAAAACAGACCAACCAGCAAAAACAAGGGCAAAAGAGAATAGTACAGATATAATTGGTAAAAGGTGGAATATGCCAGTAACTCCGGATGTCGTACCTGAATAATCTTGTACAGGTCCGACAGGGAAGTCCGGAACAGGAACTGGTAAGAGAGCCAGGGAAGAAGGGCAGCAAAACCCAGCATCAGGGGCAGTATGAAAAACCATTTGCCGGGTGTCCGGGTGATGGCCAGAATCAGGGCTGAGGACAGCGTGAATACAAACATAGCCGGGCCGCCGGCCAGGTAAAGCAGCAGAAAAGCCATAAACGGCCAGGCAAGAAGGCTCACTTTTGGTTGCCTGTTATGAACGAAACAAAACAGCCAGGTGAAAATAAGGGCAAAAAGAAGCCTGACGCTTGCATAGTAGGGGTACCGGTAATCGCTCATGACCAGAATGCCAAACAGAACCAGAAGGCCAACAACCGTGAAGCCCCAAAGGTTCTTGCCTTTGAGCCGCGTCACAATGTCCAGGGCAACCATACCCTGAATCGCTGCTATCAGTACGATCAGAAAACTTCCGGGCCCATTGAAATAAAAAAACTGAGCAATGAATTCAGCGACATAATCGGCAATGCCCCCTGGCTGAACCGCATAGCTGCTGAAAAAACTGAAGGTGGCCAGGAATCCCGTTTGCTGGGAGTGATAATGCAGAAACGGTCCGGTGATGGAAGCGGTTACCCACCAGGCAGCACCAACGATGACCACCAGGAGCCAGCTTTGAAGGTTGAAGGTTTTAATTTTCACAGCGTTTTGTTTAAGGACCAGGACTTAGCCCCGTAAAAATAAATATAAATTGGTTCAACCCGGTTAACACCGGAAGGCCCCGGCAAATAATCCACGAAAACCGCCACAAGGCCGGGGTGGGAATCACCTTAGTTGGTACCACCACCGGCCGGTTCCTCTCTGTATGCATTTTCCTGATAGGTTCTGGTTCCCGGGTCGTGGCATTTTCCTACTTTTGACGGAAAGGGAATTGAAGAAGTCTTGCATCCATGAAGGATCAATCGCAAACCAGATTAATTGCTGCAGGGCAGGTTATTTTCGCCGTGCTTGCCCTGCTATGCCTCTTTTTTGTAGTTCAGCCGCAGCTGTATTTTCACCATGTGCAGCCATCCTTTCTGGTTACTGCCGGCTTCCTGAAAGAGGTTGTACACCATCCCGGAGGCATTTCTGAGTACGCAGCCTGTTTTCTCATGCAGTCGTTTTACAACCGGTATGCCGGCACCCTGGTCTTCTGGTGCGCCGGTTTTCTCCTGTGGTGGCTGGTATGGAAAATAATGTCTTTTATTCACCGGGATAAACGAAACGGTGTCCTGGCTCTCCTTCCCGCACTTCTGGCACCGGCACTGGCCTATAATTACAACTTTCCGTTTTCTTCGGTTGTTTCCGTCATTCTCGTTGGGCTGTTCCTGCTGCTGTCTCTGCGGATATCCCGCAATTTTTCAAGCCGGCTGTTCTGTTTCGTAACGGGAGCGGCCCTGGTATATTATTCCTGCGGCAGCGGGTATATGGTGCTCTATGCTGTAAGCTCGCTCTTTCTTATCCCTTCCGGAAATGG
This sequence comes from uncultured Prolixibacteraceae bacterium, assembly GCA_964650525.1. Lineage (GTDB taxonomy): Bacteria > Bacteroidota > Bacteroidia > Bacteroidales > Prolixibacteraceae > UBA1413. Next base: position 53,451 of record CAZYUA010000010.1, on the reverse strand, counting down.
TTGGAAGAAGGTTGCCGGTGCGGCTTTCATGGTTGCCTTTGCGGTCCTCTTTCCCCTGCTGGCCTGCCGGTATTTTTTTGTTCTTTCCCCGGGCGAAAAATATGGGTATTTCTTTGCTCCTAAGATGTACTTCATGGCCTACGAGCCCCCGGTGGTGTATTCCCTTTTTCTTGTCTCGGTGCCTGCGCTCCTGGCATGGGCAACCCTGTCGGCTTATCTTCAAAAAAGGAATTATCCGGGATTCCGCTCCAACGCCCCTTCCCTGGTGAAAACTTTCGTAGCATTTATCGTGGTTGCAGGGGCTGTGGTATTGAGTCACAAGGTTCTGTTTCAGCCTGATGCCAGGAAAATTATTGCCTGCGATTATCACTGTTACCACGGAAACCCGGATAAAACAAAAAACCTGGCTACGAGCCTCCGGGAATACAGTTTTGCGGCCAACCTTAATTACAACCTGGCTCTGAGCAAAGCCGGCCGGCTGACCGGGGAGTTTTTTGATTTTTTCCAGATGGCCGGTGCCGAATCGCTCTGCCCCGACAATGAATTTCTCGCCGACAGGGCATTCATCGCCGCCGATTTCTATTACCACCTGGGGTATATCAGTGAAGCCCGGCATTGGGCATACGAAGCGATGGTTTTTTATCCTTACAGCCCCAGAAACCTTCAACTGCTCGTTAAAATCCACCTGATAACCGGGGAGTACAGGGCCGCGGAGCGTTTCCTGGGATTGCTTGACAACACATTGACAAGCAGAAGCTTTGTCCGGATGTTTCGACCCTACGTGAAAGATACCTGCCTGATTTCCGGTAACCGGGAGATCGCGGAGAAAAGAGGCTCCATCCCGCAGGAAAAGGAATTAAGCCCGTTTGTTGAAGCCAGATTCCGGGAGCTCCTGGATAGTAATCCGGGAAATAAAAGTGCATATGAGTTCCTGATGCTTTATTACCTCCTCGAACCGCAACCTGAAAAATTTCTTGATCTCTTCCGGGTTGCAGGCCGTTACTTCACAACAATACCGGAGGTTTATGAGGAGGCCTTTCTCCTGTATAATGGTTTGGGGAGCTTCCCGGAAGAGGGGCCGGTGAAGATCAGTCAGTCCACCTTAAAACGGTACGGTGACTTTATGCGGGAGGCAGAACGGTACAGGGGTGATCCTTCGTCGGCCAGGAAAGCCCTTTATCCGCAATACGGAAAGAGTTATCTCTATTATGTGCAATATGTGTACCCCCGGATTATTAAACCGGAAATCATTACAGAAGAGGGTGAGAACATTCCTATATAAATGGATGCGGGTTGCCGGAGATAGCCGGAGACTGCCCGGACTGCGGATATTCCTGCCGGTTGCTGCGGTTTTGTTTCAGTGCTGCGCAACGTTTCACGATGATATCCTCGATACAGGGACGGCGGTAAGGATTTTCCCGGATTATGCCGGCGTTACCATTCCCCCGAACATTGCCCCGCTCAACTTCAACATCCTGGAATCGGGCAGGGAATACAGGGTGGAGATCAGCGCCGGGAACAGCAAACCGCTCCGTATCCGGCAGCGTTCAGCGGGAATCCGGATTCCCGCCGGTGACTGGCGCAGGATCCTGGATGAAAATCCCGGCGGCATCCTGACGGTGGACGTACTGGTCAGGAACGAGGATAAGTGGTTCCGGTACAACCGCATAGAAAACCATATATCTGCCGACCCTATCGACACCTATCTCGCCTACAGGTTGGTTTATGCCGTTTATCTCATGTGGAGGGATATGGGCATTTACCAGCGGAACCTTACCAATTTCGACGAGAGCCCCCTGATTGAGAATTCATCCTCCGGCTTCGGATGTATGAATTGTCATTCCTTTGCAGCCAGAGATCCTTCGCGGATGCTTCTTCATTTCCGCATCGTGCACCCCGGCACCCTGATTTGGCGCGATGGTCAGCTATCAGTCGTCGATACCCGCAGGCCCTACACCCTTTCAGGAGGTGTCTATCCCTCGTGGCACCCCCGGGGAACCCATATCGCCTTTTCTGTGGGAAAACTGACCCCCCGTCTTACCACCCGGAACGACAAGGTGGTGGATGTGGCAGATAAGAGTTCCGATCTTATCGTGTACGATCTGGAACACGATTCGGTGCTTGCTTCTCCAGTGGTTTCCACAGAACGGCGCGAAAATATGCCTGTCTGGTCGGCCGACGGGCTCTGCCTCTACTTTATCAGTGCTCCTGAAGCGGTCAGGGGCGATGAGGAAAGCCGGCTGCACTCCCGTTACGATCTGATGCGCATAGGTTTTGATGTAACTCAAAACCGCTGGGGGGAGACGGAAAGGGTGTTGAGTTCAGATACAACCGGAATGTCAATCTCGATGCCATCGGTATCTCCCGACGGCAGATTCATGGTTTGCTCTTTCTCTGATTATGGGTATTTTACCATTTTTCACCGGAAGAGTGACCTTTACCTGGTAAACCTGAAAGACAGGTCGTTCCGGAAACTGGAATTGAACAGCAACAGTGCGGAGAGCTATTCTGCCTGGTCGTCAAACAGCAGATGGCTGGTGTTCAGCAGCAAGCGCCTCGATGACGTTATGACACGACCCTTTATTGCTTATATAGATACCAATGGGATAGCCCATAAACCGTTTGTGCTGCCCCAGGAAGACCCGGAACTGTATAACAGGATGATGGCCAATTACAACCGGCCGGAATTGATTACAGGACGTATTGAGCTCTCCCCGCGCGATATCCGCGACCTGATCTCCTCAGCAGAGACCGTGAAAAAAACCGGAGTTCGTCCCGGAAAATAAACCGGGATTACCCTATGCCGCAGTGGCCTTATCGGCCGATTAGGATGCCTGCATAAAGGAGGAACCTCCTGTACCCAGGGAAGAGGTACTCAGCGTATTCCGCAGAAACGTCGATCATGTGGTCCGGTTGATCCGCACGGTTCTTCTTAACCTGACTGACAACACCTGACCTGCCGGGAAGAATCTTCCTGCAATAATGCAAAGACTCCCTGGCACTATAAACCGGTCAGCTACCCCTTTCAGTTGCAAAGCCAGGAGCAAAGAGGCAGCGGGGTGTTCTTCTATTCCTGCTTTTTAACGGTAACGCCTAAGCTTACGTTGCCTTCCCCACCCATCAGGAAAATAACATACTGATCGTTTTCGACGGTAATGGATCCACCCTTTTCTCCGATTTTCATGAAGTTGGTTTCAAAGCCTTTCTCTTTCAGTTCGGCATTGTACTTGTCGATGAACCCATCTTCCACCTCTTCAAAAATGACATTGTAATGAACCCCGTCACCTGTGGTAGTGGTTGTCACCCCTGTGACCTTCCCTGATGTAAATTCCGGGATGTCATCCGGGATTTCGGAAGGCCAGGATGTAGCGTTTGGGTCTATTTCTGACCGTCCTTCCCCGGTCTCAATCACGGTTTTTTCTCCGCTGATATCAACCTGGGCTTCTCCGCCTGAAGCATTTTCCAGGGCGTTTTCCATGATTTTTTCAGCAGCTTTCTGTGAACCGCTGCGGCACGAAGAAACCAGTGCTCCCAGGGCAAGAATAAAAATAAAGATCCCTGCAATTTTCATCAAGTGCTTCATTTTTTTGGTATTAGGATTAAATAAAAAACGGTTTTCTGATATTATTATCAGACCAATATACCACAAATTGTGATTTTACGGAAGCGTTTCATGAAAATTTACGGGGAGGTTGCAGGGTGGTATATCCAGGCGTCACCCCCGGGTTGGGTATTGTTCAGCCGGTATACGGCTCTTATCGCATCTTTTCGCAGGGTAAAGGTATCCAGGGCTACCAGGTAAAAACTTCCCACCTGTCCCAGGGAGAAGGGGTGGTACCCGCGTTTGGCCATCCTCAGGATATATTTCCCGGCATTCTCCTCCGACAGAAAACTTCCGCCTATCAGGTAGTACAGGGATCCTGCACGATCGGCGGAGCCGGGTTCTGCCGGTTTGGAAGCCGGGGTAGTCAGGACTTTCAGGGTATCAGGAGAAGGTATCTGGTGCGGTTGCACGGCGGAGGAGTCCGGAATAACCGCCAGGCTTTCCGGCGGCGTACCCGCCCGGTTGTGCCTGAATGCCAGGACCCAGACACAACAGGCAACCAGTATCAGTGCCAGTCCGGCGAAAAGAATCTTCCGGGGTATACGGACCTTTTGTATGGCTTCCCTCTTTGCAGCGAAAACAGGCTTTGCCCGTCCGGAATCCCGGTCAGAAGGTTTTTCCGCCAGCAGGGGTGTCAGACCCCAGGATCCGGGCAGGTTTTCTGCATCCCGGGATGGGGTAAACTGTAAAACTCCCCTTTTTTTCTGCAGGCTCCCCAACGGGCCGAAGTCCACAACTTCCCGTTTATCCAGCCTGAAATGGAGTTCATCGGCCCACTGCAGGACCCGTTCCTGAGCTTCGCCAACCGGAATTTTCATCTGTTTGGCCGCATAAAGCACAAAAAGACCGTCGTTGACCCTGATATCGGACTGAAAGGAAACCTTACGGGAAGGAGGAAGGAACTTTCTGCCTGATTCATCCATCCTTGCCGGTTGGTAGGTTGCCAGGAAGGCCCCCAATCCGGGGATAATCACAAAATCATTCTCGTCGAGCAGTTCACCAATGAAATCTATTATCTCCACAGGGTTGATTTTACTGCAAAATAAGTAAATTACCGCACTAAAATCAACGAATTCAAAGGGATAATCCCGGATTTTCAGGATTTTTCCAGGGTACGATAGAATAGTGGGAGAATAAAGACGGAAGTCGTTTTATAATTGTTTATAACAAGCATATTATGAAGGGTTTGGAAAACGCTCAAGCCTATATTAACAGTTGCGGTCCCTGGGCTGAAGCCCTTTCCCTTCTCAGGGAGTTGCTGTTATCGGAAGGACTTGAAGAAACTCTGAAATGGGGGATACCCGTCTACTGTTCGGCGGGCAAAAATGTCGCCGGAATGGCTGCTTTCAAGTCGTATACCTGCTTATGGTTTTATCAGGGTGCCCTGCTGAAAGATGAAGCAGTCCGGTTAATCAATGCCCAGGAGGGGAAAACCAGGTCCTTGCGGCAATGGCGTTTCCAATCAGCTGATGATATCAGAAAGGAGGGTCTCCTTATCAGGGGCTACATCGCTGAGGCCATCCGAAATGCAGTAAACGGCGATGAAATCAGGCCGGCCAGGAATACTCCCCTGGAAATCCCGGCGCGATTGACAGCCTGTTTTGACAAAGACCCTCTTCTGAAAGAGGCTTTCGATACCTTATCCCTTTCAGCCAAAAGAGATTACTGCGAATATATTGCCGCAGCCAAAAGGGAAAAAACAGGCATCGAAAGGATTGGAAAAATCATTCCCATGATTCTCCGAGGAGAAGGACTGAATGACCGTTATAAACGGTAAAAAGCCTGTTTCGTCCTTTTCCCTGTTCCAAGGGGTGCGAAATCCCCCTTTTCGCCGGCCAGACGGGTATCTGCCTGCGTGTTGGCCTGCCTCTCTCCGGCTGCACACCCTTTCCCGGTTTAAGCCGCTTATATCTCCGTTTACCGGCAAAAAACCCCCTGTTTACTGGTTTTCAGTATTTTAACATACCTGGAGATGTAACATTTGCAAAGGACATCAGTCTATTCAGGTGTGGGTAAACAGAAAACAAAGAGTATAAAGCGGAAAACCTTAAACAGGAAAGCCATGAAAACAAGATTATTGATTATGTTGCTGCTGCTGGTTTGTACTTCTATTTTGTATGTCGGGGAGGCCAATGCAGGAAGCAAATTTACTCTTGCGACGAGCCATTATGAGCAGGCCACCGACGAGGAATTAATGCTTGAAAACTGGATGACCAACGACTGTTACTGGAAGTGTATGAAAAACAACTGCCTGGTGAGGGATTATGATGAGATGCTGACGCTCGAAGCCTGGATGAAGGATGTGGCATCCTGGGAGCTGGCTCTGCTGATTCCTGTGGAAACCGAAAAAGCCCTGGAGGTAGAAAGCTGGATGACCAATGATCTTTACTGGGAAACCAAGGATACCCGCCAGGGAATTGTTTTGGCTGACGAGTCCGGGTCAGACTTTTCCCGTTAAAAGATTGTTTTTTGCTGTGATGAGCATTTGTCCGAAAACTTCCAGGTTGCCGGCAATCACATCAGGAAGGATATCCGATTGCTGAAGGTCTGAAAGCAGGGTTTCACCGGTGAGAACGAGAATTCCCAGGGCATGGGCGCCGGCAGCCATTTTAATGTCGGTATAAAGGCGGTCACCCACCATAGCAATCTGCCCGGGATTCAGGTTGAATTTCTCCAAAATACCCTGCAGCATTCCCGGGTCCGGTTTCCCGGTGATGACATCCGGATTCCGTCCGGTTGCTTCGCGGAGAGCAGCACAGATCGATCCGCAATCCACCAGGATAGTAGGTTGGTCGGTGGGGCAAACCTTGTCGGGGTTGGTGGCGATGTAAGGCAATTTCTTTGTTATCCACCAGGCAGCGCGGCAAAGACGGGCATAATCGAGCGACAGATCAAACCCGGCGACAACTGCATCCGGGCGATCGCCGGGATCGTCAGCGGCGATTTCAAATCCGGCTTCTCCGAATTCCCTGATCATGCTGGGAGTTCCGAGAATAAACAGCCGTTTCACTCCGGGAAGATGGTGCTTTACATACCGTATGGTCGCCTGTGCGGATGTGTAGATTTCATTTTCTGTGGCAGAAATCCCCATTTCTTCCAGGTGTCTGATATAACCGGATACACTTTTCGATGGATTGTTGGTTAAAAACGACCAGCTGACAGACAGCTTTTTCAGTGTCTCCAGGAAGGGTTTGGTAAAAGGAAAAAGGGTCTTGCCTTTGTAAATGGTCCCATCCATATCGAGGACGACATGCCGGATCGTTTGTAGCCTTTGCAGGAGTTCTGCGGGGTCCTTGATCCCCATCTGGCTCAGATACTCATAATGGGAGAACTCAGGCATTGTCAGGGTTGTTTTTTCGTGGATTCAATTTCCCAGATTCCCCTGGTACCGAATAACCTGTTGAGCCATTTTTCTGTCAGGTTTGTTCTGACAGCCAGGTCCAGGATGGTAAACCTGCGCCGGATAAATTGCGCCCGGATGAAGGTTTCGCGTAACCGGGCTCTGGAGATGCCGATTTCTTCAGGCTCCACAGGGGCTCCGACCCGTTTCAGTCTTTGTTGTGCTTCGGAGAGAGGAACCAGTTGTTGTTCCAGATCCCGTTTAATCCGGGGCCATTTTCTGAGGAACAGGTGCAATTGGTCTGCCAGGGCCTCACGGGGGATGTATTTTGCTGATGTTTCGCGCAGCCCGATTTCGGGGAAGTCGGTTCCTTGAAACAGCCGGCGTGCTTCAGAAGCCATTTGTTCGGGTAAAGGCCAGGTTGAGCAGCAGTCATTCACATTCAGCTGTTCTACCGGCGATTCAAGCAGGCATTCATAGAAAGCGAGGATGGCCAGGGTGGCGATGCTCACCTGAAATCCGTGGGAGACCGGTTCTCCCCGGTGGGTATGGTGTTCCATATTCCAGAGGTGGCTGAACTGGTGTTCTGCTCCCGATGCCGGGCGGCTGGTTCTGGACCACTGCATGGCAAACCCGCCGAGCATCAGGCCTTCCGTTAATGCGGCAAAGGCCTCCTGGTTGCCGGCTTTTAAGCCGGCGGGATCGGATAAAGCATCGCGGAGACCTCCCTGAACGATCGACCAGGCCTTTTCGTCGATGGGTTCCACCTCCAGGTGGCTGGCCAAAATCCAGTCTGCACCGGCAGTGATTTTCGCAAAAAGGTCTGCATACCCTGCAGCCACCATTTCCGGGGGAGCTTTTACCAGAATGCCGGTGTCGGCCAGGCAGGCCCGGGGAGCGGGGCAGCTAAAAGTCTGCTTGGCCCCGCCGGCGGTTACAGAAGCGCCATAGGATGTGTATCCGTCCATCGAAGCAGCGGTGGCTACACACAAGTAACTCCTGCCTGTCAGAAAAGAAGACAGCTTGGTCAGATCGTTGATCGTGCCGGATCCCACGGCAACAGGTATGGCATCCAACGGCCCCAGAAATGAGACCAACCTGTCAACATGGGAATACTCAGCAGTGAGCCGCGGATCCTCAAAAATAAACGGATCCTTCTGAATGATCCCCTGTTCCCTGAACAGGTCGGAAACATCCTTCCCGGCAGCCCTGAAAGTGTTCCTGTCGGCAATGACGACTGCACTCCTGCCGGGAAACTGTTCCCGGAACATGGTGTGCACCTCCCTGAGGATTCCCGGTCCGATCCGGAGGGTCCGGGTCTCAGTAGCTGCTTTCAGTGCATTTTCAATTTTTGACATGGAATCCTGAATGTATTGGATGGTTTCAAGAGAGCATCCCGGGTATTCCGGCGGCATAACCCTTGTACGGGTTTTTCCTGGCGACACCCATCCGGACAGAGGCTTTTTCAGTGCCGGAAAACAAAATTCACCGTGTCACCGTGTGCCGCAGGATACTCCAGCACATGAACCCTGTCGGCCTGCTCAGGTGTTCCGTAAGCCGGAGATCTCTTACAGAATATACCCTTCTGCAAGTTTATGGAAACTTTCGGTCTGTTGAGTAATCCAATCCTGACTTTTATTCATTTCCCCGGCCATGATCCGGGCAACTTTTTCAGCTGCATCCCGGGCTGCCCGTGCATCCAGAAACAAAAGCCTGTTCCTTCTTGACAGGATATCTTCCACGCTTCGGGCCATTTCATTCCGTACTGCCCAGACAACTTCAGCTGCCGTAAAGCTGAAGGAGGGATGGATTTTTTCGGCCATGGCGGGTGATGATCCGATCAGCTCTTCAATGGCTTTTTTATCAGAACCATACAAGTTCAGGTGGTCAGAGTTCTCTCCGTTCCGGGAGTATCCATGGATGCGGAAATTCCGCGATGTGCATTTTGCCGGGGGAACCAGGCCGAGACTTATGGCTTTGTCTATGGTATCCTCCGCCATTTTCCGGTAGGTGGTCCATTTTCCCCCGGTGATGCTGATCAGATTGTTGTCTGAAACAAAGATCTTATGGCTTCTTGAGATTTCCTTAGTGCTTTTTCCCACATTTCGTGGGGCTGCCAGAGGCCGCTGTGCTGCAAATACGGATAGAACATCTTTTCTTTCGGGTTTTTTGGTCATGTAAAGAGCCGCCGTGTTCAGTATAAATTCAATTTCCTCATCCAGAGGCCGGGGTTCGAGATCGGGACTTTCTCTGACCGTATCGGTGGTGCCTACCACCACTTTCCCTCGCCATGGAACCGCAAAAAGGACCCGCCCGTCTGAGGTTTTAGGAATCATCAGGGCGTGATTTCCGGATAGGAAAGAACTGTCGAACACCAGGTGGATCCCCTGACTCGGTTGTACCATTTTCTGGGACCCGGGGAGATCCATACGGATCACATCGTCGACAAAAACACCGGTCGCATTGATGACTGATTTTGCACGGACTTCGAATTCCCGGCCCTGTTCCAGGTCTGTTACACGAACTCCGGCCACTTTTCCGTTTTCAGTATGAATGATGCCGGTAACCTTCATATAATTAACCGGGCAACCACCCTTGTCGGCACACGATTGAGCCAGGCATAAGGCCATCCTGGCATCATCGAATTGCCCGTCGTGATACATGACCCCTCCTTTCAGTCCCCGGGTTTTGATGGTTGGCAAACAGGCTGAGGTCTTTTTTTTGCCAATCAACAAGGACCTCCCGAAACTCAATCCCCCCCAGGAAAGAACATCATATAAGGTTAGCCCCACGGTATATAATACATTATCAAAATGCGAATAATTGGGAATAACGAAGGACTGATTCTTCACCAGATGGGGAGCGTTTTGCCTGAGTCTTCCCCTTTCTATCAAGGCTTCGCGTACTAGCGGGATGTCCCCGTTTTTCAAATACCGTACCCCGCCGTGCACCAGCTTGGTGCTTCTGCTTGAGGTGGAAGTGGCAAAATCGTGTTGTTCAAAGAGGGCAACCTGAAACCCCCTGAGGGCGGCATCCACCGCAATTCCTAAGCCGGTGGCACCTCCTCCGATCACTACCATGTCCCAAATCCTGGTTTCATCGGAGATTTTCGCAATCTGCTCTGCTCTGTCCATTTCGTTTATTTATGTTTTATAAGTTATATGTTTTCGAAATGCAAATTAAATCTTTTCTTTTCAAATATAATACAGTGTAAAACGTTATTATATGAAATGTATTTCATTTTTTTTGTTTTCAAAATTATCTGGCCTGCCTGGCCGTTTTCCCATTCCCGATTGATGCGAAACCCGTAATATGCCATATATTTACCGGTTCATTTGGATACAGTCCAGAGGCGGTGGAAAGTGCCTGGTCCTGCTGTGTGGATGAGCCCCGGGGGAGACTCTGTTTTTCGAAGGATGATAATAACAATCCAATAGTGTCAGTAAATGAAACGTCGTACTTTTGTAAAAACCTCTGTTGTCGGGGGGTCCGTATGGGCTGCGGCGGGTGTTGCCGCCTGTTCCCGTCGTTCCTCCTCTCCTGTCGGTGAAGATGCCGCAGTTGATGTGGCGGAATTTGACCTTAACGAGATTACCCTTGCGGGGATCGGGGAAAAATTGGATTCAGGAGAGCTGACGTCGGTCGCTTTGTGCCGGAAATACCTTGACAGGATCCGCAGGGTGGATCATTTATTGGGGGCCGTTGCTGAGGTCAATCCCGACGCATTGGAGATAGCCGGGAGGATGGATGAAGAGCGGAGGGCGGGGAAGATCCGGGGGCCGTTGCACGGGGTGCCTGTCATGATCAAAGACAATATCGATACCGGAGATTCCATGCAGACCACAGCCGGATCGCTGGCCATGGAGGGGCACAGGGCAGATGCGGATGCTCCGCTTGTGCAGCGTTTACGCGAGGCGGGGGCTGTGATTCTCGGAAAAACCAACCTTAGTGAGTGGGCAAATTTCCGCTCAGAACGATCGAGCAGCGGGTGGAGCGGCAGAGGGGGCCAGGTCCGCAATCCCTGGTGTCTTGACCGGACTCCTTGTGGTTCCAGTTCAGGAACGGCAGCAGCCGTGTCGGCGAATCTTTGTGCGGCCGGGATTGGCACGGAAACCAATGGTTCCATTGTTTGCCCGTCGGGTATAAACGGTATTGCCGGAATAAAGCCGACCCTCGGATTATGGAGCCGGCAGGGAATCATCCCTATTGCCCACAGCCAGGATACTGCCGGTCCTATGGCCCGGTCGGTCACCGATTCGGCCATTCTCCTCGGGGCCCTGGCAAACCCCACTGCCTGCGATCCGGATACCGGCATTCCTCCGGGACCTGCCTTCACCGATTATACCCAATTTCTGAACCATCAGGGATTGGATACACTGAAAATCGGCATTGCCCGTGACTTGCTGGGCTTCGACAACCGGGTGGATGAATTGTTTGATGCTGCGGTTCAATTGCTCGGAAAACAGGGCGTCACCATTGCCGGCGATGTACGTTTTCCCGAATTGCGCAAAATGAACCAGGCTTCTTACCAGGTACTCCTGTATGAATTCAAGCACGACCTGAACCGGTATCTTGCAACTCACCCCCGGGCGCCGGTTCAGAGCCTGGACGCTGTCATTGCCTTCAATGAATTGCATGCAGACAGGGAGATGCCCTGGTTCGGGCAGGAACTATTCCTGCTGGCGCAGGCAAAAGAGGATATCACCAGCGCTGAGTACAAGGAAGCACTGCATCTGGCCAGAAGGTTATCCCGGGAAAAGGGCATCGATGCCATCATGGAAGAACAGGGACTTGATGCCATCCTGGCTGCCACCAATGGTCCTGCCTGGACCATCGACCCGGTTAACGGAGATCATTTCAGCGGAGGCAGCTCTTCGCCTGCAGCCATTGCCGGATATCCGAATGTTACTGTTCCGATGGGAACGATTCATGGATTGCCGGCAGGTATCTCCTTTTTCGGTAAGGCCTGGAGTGAACCGGTCTTACTGAAACTTGCCTTTGCCTATGAGCAGGCCTCCCGGCACCGGCGGGCACCCGGTTTTGCCCCCACCCTCGGGTAAGGCACTTCTCCGTTTGTATTGCACAACCGGTATAAAAACCTGCTGATTTCCGGTTACCTTAATCCCGGCGGCCGGGGCAGGGTTTATACATACTCCGGTCCCTTATTGAGGAGTACGTCATTGACAAACTGCCTGATCTGTTGTTCATCTTCCCGTCTGCAAACCAGCAGGATACCCTTCGATTCCACTACGATGTAATCTTCCAGGCCCTGAAGAACGGCAATCCGGTTGTCTGACATGCTGATGACGCAATTCCGGGTATCGTAAGTGAAAATGCCGGAACCATTCACCACATTGCCGTTTTCGTCCTTTTCCCGGTTTTCATACAGGGAGCCCCAGGTCCCCAGATCGGTCCAGCCAAAATCGGCAGTTAACACAAAGACATTGTCTGACTTTTCCATGACCCCGTAATCAATGGAAATGCCCATACATTCGGAGTAAATTTTATTGATGAAGGCAGTTTCATCGGGTGTATGGTACAGTCGTTCCCCCAGCGAAAACAGGTTGGCTACTTCGGGCAAGTGGGTCTCGAGGGCTTTCAGAATCGACTGCAAAGACCAGAGGAAAATCCCTGAATTCCAGTAAAACTCTCCACTTTCAAGGAAAATCCGGGCCATTTTCAGGTCGGGTTTTTCGGTAAAGGTTTTAACGTGGTACAGGTTATCCAGGTCCCTGAAAGCAGATTTTTCACCTATCTGTATATATCCATACCCGGTTTCCGGGCGGTCGGGCAGAAGGCCCAGGGTCAGCAAAACATCGTTGGTGGCAACAAATTCCAAACCAAGGCTGATCTGGCGGAGAAATTCTGTTTCGTTCAGGATCAGGTGGTCGGATGGGGCAACCACCAGGTTAGCATCCGGGTTGATGGTTTTTATCTTGTGGGCGGCATAGGCAATGCAGGGTGCCGTATTACGGCGCAAAGGCTCTGCAAGGATCTGACGACCTCGTATTGTGGGTAACTGCTCCTTTACCAGCGGTTTGTATTCCCCGTTGGTGACAACATAAATATTCTCAATGGGTATGATTTTTGAAAAACGGTCAAAAGTCTGCTGTAATAAGGTCCGCCCGGTCCCCAGAATGTCGAGGAATTGCTTGGGCATGGTTTTGCGGCTGAGAGGCCAGAAACGGGAACCTATTCCGCCGGCCATGATAACACAATAGTTGTTGTTCATGAACTGGTTTTTGTGGTTGTTCAAAAATATCCAATATTTTGAAATAAAAGAAGAATATTTGAGGAGGTTTACCCGGGAACAAGGCGGTGATGTTGTCGAAGAATGCAAATAAGTTCGTATTTTTAAAAAAAAATCAGCAGGCATGAATTTTTTGTTTCATGTGGGGCGCTATTTCTGGTTGCTGAGACGGGTTTTTGCCCGCCCTGAAAAACACCGGCTTTATGTCCGTCAGCTGTTTCTTGAAATTGAGTCCCTGGGTGTTAATTCTGTCGGCATTGTGGTTATCCTTTCGATGTTTATTGGTGGGATCCTGACGATCCAGCTGGCCTATAACCTCACCAATCCCCTCTACCCCGCCTCCCTGATCGGGTTGGGGACCCGCGATACCCTGATCCTCGAATTCTCCTCCACCATCATGGGGTTAATCATGGCCGGGAAAATCGGTTCCAACATAACCTCTGAAATCGGTAGTATGAAAGTGACCGAGCAAATTGACTCCCTGGAAATCATGGGCGTTAACGCCGCCAATTACCTGATTTTGCCCAAAATTGTTGCGGTTGTCTGTATGTTCCCGGTGTTGGTGGTGCTGAGTATTTTCTTCGGGCTTCTCGGCGGGCTGATCGTCGGGCCGGCTGTTGGTGTTGTTTCTGCGGCTGATTATCTCGATGGCCTTCGCTATCTTTTCGTACCCTATTACATTGCCTTCTCCTTGATCAAGTCGCTTTTTTTTGGTTTTCTGGTGGCATCGGTACCGGCTTACTACGGCTTTTTCGTCCAGGGCGGCGCTCTCGAAGTCGGCAAGGCCAGCACCAAGGCTGTGGTAAATACCAACATTCTGATCCTGCTCTTTGATTTGATCTTAACCCGATTGTTGCTGACATGATCGAAGTCCGGAACGTATCCAAACTCTTTGACGGTAAAGCGGTGGTAAAAGATATAACCATGGCGTTTCCGGCAGGCCAAACCAACCTGATCATCGGGCGAAGCGGATCGGGAAAGACGGTTTTGCTCAAGTGTATCCTGGGCTTGCTGGAAGCCGATGAGGGAGAGATCCTGTACGATAGCCGCAGTTTTACGGCGATGAAACACAAAGACCGCAAACTCCTGAGACGTGAAATCGGAATGGTTTTCCAGGGTGGTGCCCTCTTTGACAGTCTCACCGTAGAGCAGAACATCCGGTTTCCCCTGGATATGTTCACCTCCCTCTCATTAAAGGAGAAAGAGGACCGCGTCAACTTCTGTCTGGACCACGTCAACATCACCGGCTCACACTCCCTGTATCCTTCCGAAATCAGCGGGGGCATGCAAAAAAGAGTGGCCATAGCACGGGCCATAGCCCTGAATCCCCGGTATCTTTTCTGCGATGAACCCAATTCCGGCCTCGATCCTGAAACCGCTACCCTCATCGATGATCTGATCCAGATGCTGACCAAGGAATTTAATATGACCACCATCATCAATACCCATGATATGAATTCGGTGGTTCAGATCGGCGAAAGCATTTTGTTTCTCCACGACGGCGAAAAATGCTGGGAAGGCACAAGAGAGCACATTCTGAATTCCGGGAACCAGGTGTTGGACGACTTTATCTTCGCCAACAAGCTGTACGCCCAGATGAGAAAAGACAAAACCCTCTGACCCGGAACCGGTTTCCATGTGAGACTACCAGGCCGCAAAGCATCACCTTTTGGGTGCCAGGGTCACCACCGGGATAATCATTTCCTCCATGGAAATTCCCCCATGCTGGAATGTGTTAAAATAGTAATTGGCGTAATAGTTATAGTTGTTGGGGTACACAAAATAATCGGCATTTTGGGCAAAAATATAGCTGGTGCTCACGTTCCGTGAAGGCAGGAAAGCCTCCCGGGGGTTGGTGACTTCAAAAACCTGTCTGGCCTTGTAGCTAAGGTTGCGGCCAGCCTTGTACCTCAGATTTGCATTGGTCTCCCTGTCGCCGATGATCTTCACCGGGTTGATTACCCGGATGGTGCCATGGTCGGTGGTTAAGATCACCCTGATATCATGGTCAGTTACTGCTTTTAACAAATCAATAAGCGAGCTATGGTTAAACCAGCTTAAAGTGAGCGAACGGTACGCTTTTTCGTCTGCCGCCAGTTCCTTGATCATATCCATCTCCGTACGGGCATGCGAGATCATATCCACAAAATTCACCACCATAACCGACAAGTCACTGTTTTTAATGTTTCGTGCCGAGTCGATCATTTTTTTGCCCCCTTTCAGGTTGGTTACCTTTTCAAAATAGATTCTCTCCTTGCGTCCCGACCTTACCATCTGCTTTTGCAGCAACTCTTCCTCATGCTGGTTTTTGTTTCCCTCATTGTCGTCATCGTCCCACAGGTCGGGGTAGATCTTTTCAATTTCTGATGGCAACAGTCCGGCAAACAGGGCATTCCGGGCGTACATGGTGGCTGTGGGCAGAATACTGTAATAAAGGGTCTCCTCTTCGATCCTGAAATACTCCCCGATGACCGGACTTAAAACCCTCCACTGATCATACCTCAGATTATCGATCACCAGAACAAAGACTTTTTTCCCTTCATTTAACAGGGGAAAAACTTTTTGCCGGACCAGGTCGGTTGACATCAAGGGCCTTTCGCCCAAAGGTTTACCCAGCCATCGGAGGTAGTTGTCCTTGATAAACCGCGAAAAAGCCTGGTTGGCTTCAATCTTCTGCAGGGCCAGGACTTCATCCATGGCCTTATCGTCGGATGAACCCAATTCAAGTTCCCAATAAACCAGGGTTTTATATAAATCAACCCAATCACCGGTTGACAGCCGGTCATTCAAACGGTTCCTGATTTGCATGAACTCCGACTGGTATTCTGACGTCGTCTTTTGTGTAATCAACCGTTTTTTTTCCACATTTTTTTTGAGCGACAGAAGAATCTGCCGGGGATTAACCGGTTTGATCAGGTAATCGGCAATTTTGGACCCGATGGCTTCATCCATGATGCTCTCCTCCTCGCTTTTGGTGATCATTACCACGGGGATATCAGGGGCAAAGGTTTTTATCCGCGAAAGGGTTTCGAGTCCGCTGAGTCCCGGCATGTTCTCATCCAGGAAAATAATGTCGTAATGGTTTTTCTGCACCAGTTCCAATGCGTCGTATCCATTGTTGGCTGTATCTACCGCATACCCTTTTTCGCGCAGGAATATCATGTGGGCCCTTAACAGGTCTATTTCGTCATCTGTCCACAGAATCGTTATTTTTCTCATATCCGGGAAATGGTAAAATTCAAAATGTCGGTAAATACATCTGTTCAGAATCTGCCTGGTACAGGGGGTTGCTTCATCAGAAGCCGTAAGTTCCTTGTTGAAAATCGAGGTATTCGGTAATATTTTTCCGATCCAGGAAAACAGAAAAATTACCGGGAGTAATGATGAAGGAGCGATAGGTGGCACTGCCCAAAGCCGACAGGATAGCAGGCTGCCTGACCATGCGGGTTGCAAAGTCCTTTGCTGTCTGCGATTCGGTAAAGCCGGCAATACGGATCAGATTTCTGAAACCGTCGAGGGCTTTATCGTCCAGGGTCAATGACAGGGAGGCATAATCGGAATCCATCATGCCCCTGAATCCGGACAACAGCGCTTCCCGGTTTACCCCCTCAACAGGCACGACCATGACAACATAGTGGTCTTTATCCTGTTCCCGGGTGTAAGGTCCGGCGACTGTTGCCGGAGGAACTGCAAGGGTACTTCCGGTCTGACTACCGGTACCGGGCACCTCTGTTCCCGGCATTTCCTGTACCTGCCCTGCTTTTTGGATGTAGTTTATACGGAAGAATTCAAGGTAGTCGTCTACATCGGCCCCGGCAAGCAATTTGCTGAGGTTGACATCGGTGAGTAAAAAGTTGCGGTAACTGGTCTGACCCAGGGTTCTGAACAGGGACCTCTCGAGAATAACCTTACGGAAATAAGAGATTCCCTCCAAATAACCCGGCAACCCCCTGACAACCAGAAACTGATAGTCACCCGCTTGTTTCAGCTGCAAAGCCAGGTTCCAAATTCTGAAATTATCCCTGTTAAAATCGGCAAACTGGGTCAGTAATGTTCTGATTGATAAATTTTTATCTTTAATGGCAAGAATAAATGTCTGGGTCGTGTCTATGTCAAACGAGAAATTACCCCGGTTACCAGGTATATCAACGGTTACAAACTGTCCTCTTTCCTTCAGCAAATCATCTTCCCGTTTGGCCCGGGCCATCAATTCCTCAGGCGATTCTTCCGAACCCCCCTCCCGCTCAAAGTCCGGTCCGATGAACCGGCTGTAGTTTCTGATAAAGAAAAGCAGATAGTCGGAAATCGATTTTTCAGTCAGAATTTGCCTGTAGTTGGTCGATGAAACCATGAAGTTGACGTAGTCGGCGTTCGAAAGGGCTCTGAAAACTTCAGACTGGCGGATGAGAGCCCGGAAATAAATCAGACCCTGTTCTTTGTTCTCGAGCGATCTGACCAGCAGCATTTTGGTGCGGCTATCCAGGATCTCTTCTTCAATGTCGAAATCAAGACGGGTATAATGGTCGAGGTTGTAATTCGCAATATCAAATTTAAGCCTGTTCACATCAATCCCTGCCTGACTGGAGTAGGCAATGACGAAATAGTGAAGCAGGTCCTCATCATAGCTGTATTTTCCGCCGAATTCATCGTTTTCAGGTTGTCGGCCTGCCTGAAGTTCTGTATTCCTGATTTCCTCGTGGAGGTAACCCATGTCTACCAGTTTCCGGTAATCGGCAAGGGTACTGTCTTTGATGAGTGTCAATATTTCAGTGGCCAGGGGAGCCGTTTCCGCCTTGGGATAGTCTGACAGGTATTTTTCGAGCAATGTCTGGAAATTTCGTTTGTCGGAAATGGCTCCCTGGCTTACGGACTGCATAAAATCGATTTTGGAAAGAAGCAAACTGTCGGGTTCCATGGTTTTGAAACCGGCAGTTCTGGCAATAACACTGGTATAACGCCCTGACTTATAGTCGTAAAAAATATCCTGGTACAACCGGTTAAGGCTGTCCTGCTGGGCTTGCAACTCAATAAAATAGTTGGGATTTTGCAGGTAGCGGGCAAATTTGCTGTCGGGATACCGGTTGATGATCAGATCACGGTATTCCTTTGCCCGGACAGGGTCTCCCATCAGTTCGTACAAGTCGTATAAATCGTACAGATTCGAAAGCAGGTAAATGTTATCGGGATAACGGCGGTTCAGTTCTTCGAACATTTCAGCCGACCGTATATAATCGCTGAAGTCCGATTTAAAGATTTTCCCGGCATTGTAAAGAGCATCCCTGATTTTTTCATGAGAAATCGCCATCAGGGAGTCTCCGAAAGGAATATCCTGGGTATAAAAGTCCCGTTCCAGAGGATCCTCAACCCGGGGTTTGATTTTTGTCGAGTCGATCAGTTCGGTAAAGCCTTCCATATCAGCCATGGAAACGATGCTCTTGTTGGTACGGCGCCAGTCGTCTTCCAGTTTTCTTCTGCCCCAGCGTTGCTGAAACTGGGCTCTGCCATAGGAAATGGTCTGAGGGTTGTAAAAATACCATCCTCCTCCCTCGTCCGACCGGCCCAATCCAAAACGGTATTCATTGGAGCGGTAATACCCTCTCTGGTACTGATCGCCGGTTGCCATCAGCTCTGCTTGTCTCTGTTGTTCCTTTTTGGCTGCTATCCACTTGTCAATCAGTGTATTAAGTTCACCTTCGGGCATCAGGGCCAGTTTTTGAAGACTGTCCTGGACCTCAATAGTGGTCAGGTTTTCGATCAGACCTGAAAGACTGGTATAGCGGATATTGATCTTATCATAGTCGGGGTATTCTTCATCGATGACCATCATGGCACTGTCGTAATAAGCCTGTGCATCGGGGTAGACCTTATCTTCGAAATAGATTCCGGCAACCGTGAGGGCCGATTGGGCCAGCTGAAAATCATTATCGACACTGGAGGAAACAGAATTACGGTAATTCTCAATGGCTTGGGTGCGGTTGCCCTCCCTGAAATATACATTGGCCAGGGCATAATAAATCTGGTCTTTGAATTCTGTATTTTTATTGTCCCGAAGCATCTTTTGCAACTCTTTTTTCAGCTTTGCAGGATCTCCCTTGCCGGAAAACATCCCTGCCGCATTGACCCGTGCATTGAAGGCCATCTTATAGGAAGGATTGTGCTTCTTTACCCGCCTGAATGCTTCGATTGCCTGGCTTTCGTCGCCGATTTCCCGGTACAACTGGGCAGTGATGTATTGTAAACGGGCTTTTTCCCTGCCGCTGCGGCTTTTATCTCTGGCAATCTCCAGAAATTTGATCGATTCCCGGTATTCCTTCTGTTTAAGGTACATATCGGCTGCTGCTTTGGCTACTTCCTTGTCCAGACGGCGTGGAAAACCTTTGTCCGACTGGATGGACTGAATCATTTCCAGTGCCTCAGGAAATCTATCAAGTTCACTATAACATCTTATAAGCCAAACCTTTGCTTCGTTGCCGGCTTTTCCTTCCGGAAATTTCCGAAGGAGGTATGAGAAATTCTCGGTGGCGGAAGCAAAATTGTGCTGGTAAAAATAGGCTTTCCCGATCAGCAGGTAACTGTCGTCTATCCATTCATTGAATTCCTCCTGACTGGCGAATTGCTGGTATTTGCGGGTCCGGATTCTTTGCCTTTTGGGCTTTTTGGTGATCGAATGGGTCTGAACCAGTTTGCTGCCTTTGAGAATGGCATTGTCCATGTCGGCACGGGCTATATTTTCTGCGGAAGGCGAACTCTCCTTGTAGACGGGAAGGATCTGTGTAAAGTCATCCTCCAGGCCCTTCTCAATCTGCTCCACGCCGGCAATCAGGCTCTCTTTTCCGTTAAAATAGATGTTATACCTGGCGGTAAGGTTATGATAAGCCCTGGATGCACGGGTATTTTTCTCTGTCGTACAACCCGAAATCATCCCGGACACCATCATAATCCAGAGTATATGGGTTCGTGCTTTGTTCAAAAAAATCACGGATTAGCGTGTATTGATAAACTCAGATGTTTGATAAATATTGCATTACCAACCGGGAAAACCCGGTCAGGAGTGGTACAAACATACAAAACCTGCCGGATTTTTTATTTTCTTGTGACGGTAACCTTGCGGGTGGGTTCCCTCCGGGAATTCCTGAGTTCCACCTCCCGGATCACACTGCCGGCGAGTTGCCGGAAAGCTGCCTCTGTAGCCGGATCGGAACCGGCTGCTGCGGGAATGCCTTTATCGCCTCCCTCCATGATGCTTTGCACCAGCGGGATTTGGGCCAGCAAAGGAAGTCCCAGCAGGGCTGCCAGGTTTTTCCCGCCCTCTTTGCCGAAGAGATAATATTTATTGCCGGGTAGCTCTGCCGGAGTAAACCACGACATGTTCTCCACGACCCCCAGGACGGGAACCTGAATGGAAGTGCTCTGGAACATGTTGACCCCTTTTCGTACATCGGCCAGCGCAACTTCCTGGGGAGTGGTGACCATAATGGCAGCGGTGAGGGGAATCGTCTGGACCAGTGTCAGGTGGATATCGGAGGTTCCGGGAGGCAGATCGACCAGGAGGTAATCCAATTCCCCCCACTGTGCATCGGCAATCAGCTGCTTCAGGGCGTTCGAAGCCATGGGCCCCCTCCAGATCAGGGCATTCCCCGGAGAAACGAAGAATCCGATCGAGAGAAACTTAACCCCGAATTTTTCCACCGGACGGATCAGAGTCTGCTGACCCACCTTCAGGGCTTCCGGGCTGGCATCTTCGCTGCCAAACATGATCGGTATGGAGGGTCCGTAAATGTCGGCATCGATAAGGCCTACCGACTTACCCATGGCTGCCAGCGCCACTGCCAGGTTCACGGCCACGGTTGATTTCCCCACGCCTCCTTTGCCCGACGCCACAGCCAGGGTATTTTTCACTCCTGGCAAAAGGGGCCTTTCCATGTCCTGCAGAAATTTTACCGAGATCTTACACTCCAGATTCCCGTCTGCTCCCAGCCGGGACTGTAAGGCGTTCTCCACGGCAGATACCACTCCCTGGATATGCAGGTCTTCCGGATGATCAAAGACCAGCGACATACTGATTTCACGGCCGGCAATCCTTATTTCCTGCACCCTGTTGCCTGTAACGATGTCTTGTTCGCTCCCCGGATAAAACACCTGTTTCAGAGCTTCTTTCACCTCTTTCGGCAAAATCGCTTTCCGATGGTTTTCGTTCATTTTGAGTTTTTTAATCGTTCATGTCCATTTTAAGTTCCCTGAGGGGGTCCCAGAAAAGGGTTAAAAAATCAACTACCTGGTCGTCGGTAATTTTTACGCCCTCATTTTCCAGTAGTTCCTGCATAGCACGGGGGTAGTCAAAATGATGTTTCCCCGTCAGGAGGCCATGGCGGTTAACGACCCGGTGGGCCGGAATCCAGGTGGATGCATGATGGCTTGCATTCATAGCCCATCCGACCATCCTGGCTGAACCCCTGCTGCCCAGGCAGGCCGCCACAGCCCCGTACGTGGTGACCCGTCCTGCCGGAACCTGTTGCACAATCCTATATACTCTGCTGAAAAAATCCTCCATTCTTTACGCCTCCCATCCTGTTGTGGCCGCGACTCCGGTAACTGTCCCGTTCAAATTCCCCGGCAGGTTCCTCTATTTCCCCCTTCCCCCCCGGAAGAAACGATACATATTTAATGGGTATTCCCTGGGCAATCCAAAGGTCCTCATAATACGTCCGGATATCCGGTACCTGACCGGTGATGCCGGAGTTATGCAGGTCGGCAGTTTGCGCAACCACCCGGAAGTTATTGATCAAAACCAGGGCAGAAGTGTAACTGTACAAAAACCAGGAATCGGTTTTCAGGTGCAGGATGCCCTCCTCCTGGAGGAAATTCCGGTAGCGCCGAAGGAAAAATGAAGAGGTCAGCCTTTTTTTTACCTGTTTCATCTGCGGATCAGGGAAGGTCAGCCAGATCTCACTGATTTCGCTGCACCCGAAGAGGGATTCCGAATTTTCAATCCGGGACCTGACAAATACCGCGTTCCGGAGGTTATGATCCAGGGCGTATTTGGCACCGGTATACATTCTGGACCCTTTGACATCGACTCCGATAAAATTAACATGCGGGAATTTCTCTGCCATTCCGACCGTATATTCTCCTTTTCCGCATCCCATTTCCACTACTACCGGGGCGTTGTTCCCGAACCATAGCGGCGACCATTTTCCTTTGTACGGAAACTCTTTTTGCAGCAACTCATTGAAAGTAACCTGAATCACATTGGAGAAGTGAGCCATTTCGGCAAATTTGGCCAGTTTGTTTTTTCCCACAGGTACCTACTGGTTTATCTTTTCGACTCTGATTCCGACATCGTTGATACCCCTGAGGCTCTCCTGCCGCATGCCATGACGCAGTTGCAGCGTATATAGGCCGGAGTCGGGGAAGTAGACATTTCTGCGGTAGATCGTCCGGATGTCATAAATGCCTCCGATACCTTTACCCAACCATTTGCCGGATGGCTCTGCAAGAGTCAGCTGGATGGTATCGGTTTTGCACGCCCCTGCCGGCGGTTGGACGGTAATGAAGAGCCAAAGGTTACTGAACCCGTACGACTGATCATTCCGGATATTTACAAACAGGTTGTGTATATCTGTTTTCTTTTCAACCTTAAATGTGAAGGTCAGTACCGAATCCTTCATCCAGGTAGCCTTGGGAAGCGTATAATAATCGTCAAAGACTTTCCGGGAGTCGCAAAAAGTAAATACCAGAAGCGCCGTTGCCACCAACAGGTTCCGTATTATACCAGCTTTCATCGGTTTCCCCTCCAGACATTTGGTTTTCTTGGATTCTTCTTTCTTCTCCGGCCGGCTTCCTGCTGGTCGAACCGGTTTATGTTTTCCGTACCGGCCATATTCTGAAAGGTCTCGTCATTGCTTTGCCGGGGAGTTGTCGATTCAATAGTCAGTTTGTCAGGGCGTTTACCGGCACTGTTCATCCGCATAATCTCTTTCACCCTTTCAATAGCTACTGGTACAAGGCTGGGAGCCAGATCACTGCTCTGTGGCAGATACCAGTATATCCCCCCCAGAATATCGGCTTTCTGGAATACATATCTGACCTTCTCCGTTTCCAGGGGAATGTTGGTGGGTGGAAAATTCCGCTGGGCGTCCAGGTACATGTCGACTTCGAAATTGAGGCAACATTTTAACTTACTGCACTGCCCGGCGAGTTTCTGGGGATTCATGGAGAGATCCTGGTACCGTGCGGAATTGGTGGATACCGAAATAAAACTGCTGATCCAGGAAGAGCAGCATATTTCCCGTCCACAGGGTCCGATGCCTCCGATCCTCCCGGCTTCCTGCCTGGCTCCGATCTGTTTCATTTCGATCCGGATATGGAATTGCTCCGCCAGAATCTTGATCAGTTGCCTGAAATCAACCCTTTCATCGGCAATGTAGTAAAATATGGCCTTTGTTTTGTCTCCCTGGTATTCCACGTCCCCGATTTTCATGTTCAGTTTCAGGTCGCTGGCAATCTGTCTTGACTCGATCATGGTGGGATGTTCCATAAGGATGGCTTCCCTCCACTTCTCGATATCCGCAGGTTTGGCTTTCCGGTAGATCTTGCGGAATTCCCCGTTGATGAACGAAGGTTTATGTTTTCTCATCTGAAATAAAACCAGGTCGCCGGTGAGGGACACAACCCCAATGTCGTGCCCGGGATTGGCTTCTACGGCTACCAGGTCGCCCGGCATGAGCTTCAGTTCGTTAACATTCCTGAAATAATCGAGTCGGGTGTTTTTGAACCGGACTTCCACAATCTGATTCGGATTGGTAACATTCGGTACATCTGAAAGCCAGTTGGTGACGCTCAGTTTGGAACAGTAACCGTTCTGGGTCTTACAAATGGCTCTATCTAATAATGCTCTGGTTTCCATACCTTGTCTTATTACCGGTAATACCCTGATCAGGCAGCCCGACACTGCAAAATTAATAATTAACTCTATGTAAACCGGGCATTCGCTTCCATTTCCCGGGTCTACACACGGGGAACCCTTTCTCAACCGGTTGGTACCCCGTTTATTTCCGGATCAGCCTGACCACGGTCAGAAATAAATCCGTGAAAATAATCCTGGGATTTCCATTCATGGAAATGTGAAGAAGCCCGTCTTCGAAGACCCTGTTCAGAGGTATGATGTTTCGTTCATTGATATAGGGAGAAAAATCCTTCCCCCAGGTTTTTTCTTCGCCTGTAATATATACGAGCTCCGGTTTTCCGAAATTCAGCACGAAAAATTCACGCAGCAGCTCGAGGGCATAGACCAGGAAATCTTTCTGGCTCTCCCTTCCGAAGGTGGCAATTTCTTCTGCAAGATCAAGAAGATCAATAACTTTCGACTGCCAGGCAAAGCGCATGATTTTCCGGAAAACCTCAAAGTTGCGAAGTTTATTTTCGGCGGGATTGGAAAACTCAAGGACTTTCAGGTAATTACCTTTTGCCATATGGACGATCTCCCCGATGGTTTCCTGGTCATACCGCCCCTCTTCTTCCAACGCCTGGCGCAGTTCACCATTCTTTAGGGGAGGAATCCTGATCACCTGGGTTCTGGAACGGATCGTAGGAAGGATGCTCCCTTCATCCTCGGTGATAAGCAGAAAAAGGGTTTTTACCGGCGGCTCCTCGATCAGTTTGAGCAATTTGTTGGCGCAGGAGGGGTTCATTTTTTCCGGAAGCCATATAATCATGGTCTTGAATTCCGCCTCGCAGGGTTTGAAATTCAGTTTACGAAGAATGGAATCACTCTCATGGGCATACATGGTAACCTGCGAATTTTCTGCATCGATTAGGCTGATCCATTGATTCAAGGAAAAATAGGGGGAAGAAAGAACCATGTTGCGCCAGGCAGGCAGAAAATCGTCAGAAAAAGCCTTCTGAACGTTTTTGGATTTAAACACCGGAAACACAAAATGAAGATCGGGATGAACCAATTTGGAAAATTTCCGGCAGGAGGGACAAGCGCCGCAACTGTCGTTCCCGGAGCGCTCCTGGCAACAGATATATTGGGCGTAAGCGATGGCCAGTCCCAGTTTCCCCGAACCTTCAGGTCCTGAAAACATCTGTGCGTGGCTGATGCGTTCTTCGGCTACTGACCTGATGAGTCGCTCTTTGACCTGTGCCTGCCCGATGATCGTACTAAATAACATTCCAAAAGAAAATAAGGGTCAAACCGGCAGGTTTGACGGATTCAAAAATAGGTGATTCTGCCCAATATTTCAGGTTATATGATCATTAAATTGCAAAAATGGTCCTGAAAGACCATGGTCTGATCATGGTATATTATATATCTTTGGGGAGAATTAATTCATTTAAATAGTTGAATATGCAGACCATACACTCTTACGATTTTAAGGGAAAGAGGGCTCTGATCCGGGTTGACTTCAATGTTCCCCTGGATGAGAATTTTGTTATTACCGACGATACCCGGATACGGGCGGCCATTCCGACCATCCGTAAGGTCCTGGAGTCGGGGGGATCTCCGGTGATTATGTCCCACTTCGGAAGGCCCAAATCCGGCCCGGAAGACAAATACTCCATGCGCCACCTGGTAGGGCACCTGAGCAAGCTGCTGGGTGCGGATGTTAAACTTGCCCCTGATTGCATCGGGGAGGAGGTGCAGACGATGTGCCGCTCCCTGAAGCCGGGTGAACCACTGATGCTTGAGAACCTCCGTTTCCATAAGGGCGAAGAAAAGGGCGATGTGGAATTTGCCGGTCAGCTTGCTGCCAATGGCGATTGCTGGATCAACGACGCCTTTGGTACGGCACACCGGGCTCATGCCTCCACTGCTGTGATAGCCCAGTTTTTTCCTGACGATAAGATGTTCGGCTATCTTATTGAAAGTGAATTGGAAAGCCTGGATAAGGTTCTGAAAAACCCAAAGAGACCCCTGACTGCTATCATGGGGGGTGCGAAAGTATCCACCAAAATCACCATCATTGAAAACCTGTTGGGGAGTGTCGATAATCTGATCCTGGGGGGTGGCATGACGTTTACTTTTGTCAAAGCCCGGGGAGGCAAAATCGGGAATTCCCTCTGCGAAGATGAGTTTCTGGAAACCGCACTCAGGGTGGAACACGCGGCAAAAGAAAAAGGGGTCCGGATCTTTATGGCTGCCGATGTTATAGCTGCTGATGCTTTTTCGAACGATGCCAACACTATGGTTTGCAGGGCTGATGAAATTCCCGATGGCTGGATGGGACTTGATGCAGGCCCTGAAACCCTGGAACTCTTCAGAAAAGTCATTGGCGAGTCGGGCACCATCTTATGGAACGGACCCGTGGGCGTATTTGAAATGGAGAAATTTGCCCGGGGCTCAAGGGTTGTAGGCCAGGCCATTGTGGAGGCTACCCGTAAGGGGGGGTTCTCCCTGATCGGAGGCGGAGACTCGGTTGCCTGTGTGAACCAGTTTGGATTTGCAGACGATGTTTCCTACATCTCCACAGCCGGCGGCGCCCTTCTGGAATACCTTGAAGGACGCGACCTTCCGGGAATCTCTGCCGTCAGGGGTTAACGTTCCAGGCATCCGGCCGGGACCATCCTCAAAAACCTTAGGACGTTTGGGTGTGCCAGGCTTCCGGTCAGCTTTTTCCTGCTCCCTGGGTGGCCGGCTGCCATCCCCGCTGCCATTCCATTGTTCTTTCACAACAGGTTAGCCCAGGTACTGCTGAAAATGGTCAGGCTGACCGAACACCGAACATCAGTCGGAGAAACAAAATATTTGCAATTATGAAATGTAATGTAGGTAAAACAGACCGTTGGCTCAGAATCATCGCCGGACTGATCCTCCTGGTTCTGGGTTTTGTCTTTCACTCCTGGTGGGGCTTACTGGGAGTGCTCATCCTGGCTACGGGCATGTTCCGGTTTTGTCCCCTCTACCTGCCCTTTAAACTGGATACCAGTAAAAATACGGAGTCCTGACGGTTCACTTTTTTCCAGGAGCTCTCTGCCGGCAATTTCCGCAAAACGGAAGCCGGGCACGCTAGAATGAGCCGGGATGCAAGGCGCCCCGGAGTCTATTGTTTTGTGTTGTATGGTCGATAGTAAAACAGTCGTATGAAAAAAATTCTTCCGGCCGCGATCCTTGCGTTGTCGATGGGTTGGCACCAGGGATGCACTCCGCCTAAAAAAGAATCCGTCACACTCGTCGAACTCTCTGATGGTTGGACCTTCCGCCAGTCAGGACAGAACGAATGGTTGCCGGCCACAGTCCCCGGGACTGTCCATACCGACCTCATGGCCAACGGGATTATCGAAGATCCCTTTTACCGGCTGAATGAGCACAAGGTGCAATGGGTGGACAAAGCCGACTGGGAATACCGGACTGTTTTTCCTGTTGGTGCCTCTTTGCTGGACAGGGACCGGATCATTCTGGATTTCAAAGGGCTTGACACCTATGCCGTTGTATCGGTAAACGGGATAAAAGTGCTCGAGACCGATAATATGTTCCGTGAGTGGGAGGCTGATGTCAAACCGGTATTGAAGAAAGGCGATAACGAATTGGTAATTCTCTTCCGGTCTCCCATAGGGGTGGGTATTCAGAAATATGATGCCTGCGGATATGTGATCCCGGTATCGGGGAACGATCTGGCTGAAATCGGCCAGGTGGAAGGGGGCAAGCAGGTCAGTGTATACACGCGCAAAGCAGGGTATCATTATGGATGGGACTGGGGGCCGAGGCTGGTGACCAGCGGAATCTGGCGTCCTGTTTTCCTGAAGGCCTGGGATGAGGCGAGGATCATCGATATTCAGTATGTCCAGCATTCAATATCCGGAGAGAATGCAACCCTGACCGCTGTTTTTGAAATTGAAGCCGGGGAGGATGGGAATGCCCGTCTTTCGGTGGAAAATGATGGTGACCTGCTGGCTGCCCAATCCCTAAGTCTTACTCCGGGCACAGCCTTGTACCGTTTGAATTTTGAAATTCCGGAACCCCGGTTATGGTGGACCAATGGCCTTGGTGAGCCGCATCTTTATACGCTTAACGGAAAATTAAGAGTTGGCAGCAGAGAATCTTCGGTCTCCACCCGGATAGGTTTACGAACCCTTGAATTCGTAAGGGAGAAAGATAGCCTGGGCACCACGTTCCTGTTCAGGCTGAACGGGATTCCGGTATTCATGAAAGGTGCCAACTATATCCCCAACGATGTCTTTCTGCCGCGGGTGACACCTGAAAACTACCGCCAGGTGATCCAAACCGCCAAAGTTTCGAACATGAATATGCTCCGTGTATGGGGCGGAGGCATTTACGAAGAGGATCTTTTTTACGATTTATGCGATGAAGCCGGAATCCTGGTATGGCAGGATTTTATGTTTGCCTGCGCCATGTTCCCGGGAGATCCGGCATTTCTCGAAAACGCCAGGCAGGAAGCCATCGATAACGTTAAAAGGATCCGTAACCATCCCAGCCTGGCCTTATGGTGCGGGAATAACGAAAACCTGGTTGCCTGGTTTAACTGGGGATGGAAAAGGACCGAAGAAGAAAAAAACCCTGCGGTAGCTGCAAAAATCTGGAAAGGTTATACCGATCTTTTCCTAGAAATATTGCCAGGGGTCGTCAGGGATTTCGATTCCCAACGGGGCTATGTGGATTCCAGTCCCTCCTCGGGCATGGGCATCATCCCCGATCTCGTGAACGGCGACGAACACTACTGGGGCGTTTGGTGGGGGAAAGAGCCCTTCGAAACCTATGCCACCCACATCGCCCGGTTTATGAGTGAATACGGGTTCCAGTCATTCCCTGCTATTGCAACCGTCAGAAAATATGCCCTTCCCGAAGATTACGATATTTTTTCGGAGGTTATGCAATCCCATCAGCGTTCCTCGATCGGGAACGGTACCATCGAGTACTATATGCTGAAAGAATACGACAAGCCGCGGGATTTTGAATCTTTCCTGTACGTGAACCATGTTTTGCAAGCTGAAGGTATCAAATTCGGGTTGGAAGGACACCGGCGGGCTGCCCCCTTTTGCATGGGAAGCCTTTTCTGGCAGATTAACGATGTGTGGCCGGTGGCCTCATGGAGCTCCACCGACTACTACCAGCAATGGAAGGCGCTGCAGTATTATGTAAAAAAGGCCTTTGAACCTATTCTCGTCTCCCCGTTCAGAGATGGCTCAGAGGTTAAGGTATCCATAATCAATGACTTGCAGACTGAACGAAAGGGTGTGCTCCGCCTGACCCTGGAAACCTTCGGAGGAACCATCCACCGGAACTACCAGACTCCGGTTACCATCCCGGCCGGATCAGCTCCCCTTGTTTTTGCCGAAAACCTGGAAAAATTCCTTGCCGGTGCTGACCCGGCCGGGATGCTCCTGCTGGCTGAATATCTCGAAGAAGAAAAAGTTATTTCCTCCAATCTGTTGTATTTCAAACCTTTTAAAGAGCTTGTCCTGCCCGTCCCGAAGGTGAAATTCACCATCGAACCAGCGGAGAAAGGTTTTACGATATCCCTTTCAACCGACAAGCTTGCCAGAAACGTTTACTTGCAGACCGGTGACGAAGAGGGATTTTTCTCGGACAACTATTTCGACCTGCTGCCCGGACAAGAAACTACCGTGCATCTTACTACCAGCCTGCCACTGGAGAAACTCGAAGAAGTTATGACCATCAGAACCTTGGACAGTTGTTTTCGCGGGGAGGAAGCGGATATTTCCGATTGAATGTTAATTTTTTCGAAATTTCATCTTTTTCTTCAAAAATATTTTTAATTGTCAGAATTTCGTATTATCTTCGTACCACTTCACGTCAGATATAGATCTGACATTGTGTGTTTGGGGGTTAACATTTGAAAAAGGGGAGCTGATGAGCTCCCTTTTTTGTTGGGTTTTTTTCATGGATTTGGTTCCGGAATCTTAACGGGAAGCACCGGTCCCGGGCTTCAGAAAGCAGTACGGATCAGAGAGATACCTGTCGGGCTTGTTTCCGGGTTGGTCCATCTTCCCGTCGGGCTGGTTGCTGGAAGGTTCTGTGGATGCCGCGATTCCTGTCCGTACCCCTCCTGCGGTGCCGGAGTCGGTTTATCGATAGGTCCGCACCGCCTGTATCACCTTTTCCACCGCGTCGTCAACCTGCTCAGCCGATTCGAGACCCAGGGTCATGCAATGGACAGTGCCGCCGGAAATGGCAAAGTTAATGGATTGATCCCGTTGGCCGGGAGAGGTAAAGTCGCCGTTACCAAAGATTTTCATTCCGATGATGCCCTTTCCGTTTTTACGGGCCCGCAGCAGGAGTTCGCTGACTGCTTCCGGAGTACCGTCCATGTGAGCACCAAAGGGATTGATCCGCGCCAGGATAACATCCACCCAGGGATCTTCCGCGGCTTTAACCATGGCGTCCCAGTTATGACAGGAGACACCCACAGCCCGCACCAAACCGTTTTCTTTGGCCTTCGAAAGCCCATCCATGAACTCTTTTTTTTCTTCCTGCCAGTTGCCTCTCATGAGACAGTGCAGCAATACAATATCGAAATAGTCGCTGCCGGTTTCCATTCTGAAGCGGTCCAGGGTTTTCCCCACCTCCCCGCATTTTTGCCAGCTGGTATCGGTAGTCCATATTTTGGTCATCAGGATGCTCTTTTCCCGGGGCACTTCATTAAGCACTTCCCTGACGAAGGTATGCGAACCGTACGAGTCGGCCATGTCGAAAAACCGGATTCCCCGGTCCCATGCATGCCGGGCCAGACCAACAAATCCCTCTTTCCCCAGCCGGGTCTGGTTAGACTGCTGGTTGCCTCCCACAGAACCGGTACCCAAAGCTATCCTTGGTACCTGAAGCCCGGTTTTTCCCAATTGAACCAGGTCGATCATAGCCGTTTTCTTTTCCGGTATCACAACATTTGGAAAGGCTGCCCCTGCCAGCGTCAACCCTGCCATTCCTGCCATTCCGGTCCGGATAAACAGGCGGCGATTCATTCGTTCCATAAACCCTCCATTTTTCCGCAGTTAAAATAATCATTTTCACCGTATCAATGCCCGACGCATTTCCCGATTTCCTTCTGCAGGATCTGCTCATTTATGACCAACATACAGAGGAATACATTAAATTTGTTCCCGGAAATGTACGGTAAGCACTGCGGAGAACCCGGGGGTTTCCCGGAAAACCGCAACACAGGGCAATTTTCCGGTACCTGCCTGAAACAGTCCGGAAAAATCCATCCCACCCAACCATAACGAAGCCATGGCCTTTCCGGTATCAATAACCGATCGAACCCACAGGAGAACCTGGTTAATCCTTATTTTCCTGAAGTGTCTGCTATTCCTTTCCGGGATTGGGATCGCCCGGGCGCAAAATATCCAGCTGCATTACGATATGGGCCGAAACCGCGGTTATCTCACGTCGACCATTGAAGAATTCGTGCCAGACAAGCACGGCAGCACCTTCTTTTTTACGGATGTGGATTATAACAGCGTTCCGGAGATTCAGGGGGTGACCATGGCCTACCTCGAAATAGCCCGGGCTTTCCGTTTTCGGGAGTTCCCGCTGGCATTCCACACGGAATACAACGGGGGTATGGGTGCCCTGTCAGCCGGGAATGCCATTCATGTCTACCCGATCGAGAGTGCTTTTCTGAATGGCCTTGAATACTCCCTGGATGCCGGCGATTTATCCCGGGGGTTCACACTCCAGCTGTTACATAAGTTTATCCGGGGCAAACATACGTTTTCGTTCCAGATTACCGGTGTGTGGTATATCCACTTCTTCGGCGGGAAACTCTCTTTTACGGGTTTTGCCGATTTCTGGCGCGAAGATCTTTTTTTTGAGGGAGGCACCACCAAATTTTGTTTCAGCGCTGAACCGCAACTGTGGTACCATCTGACACCCCGGTTTGCCCTTGGCGGAGAAACGGAAGCGGATGTCAATTTCGGTGGGCAAAAAGGATTTCACTGCTATCCAACCGTAGGCATCAGATACTCTTTGGAACGGTAAAATAGGCCGGAAAAATTTCTCAGACTGAAGAAGAATGCGACTTTTTTGCCGCAGGTTACAGAAGACGTTTCCTTTCCTGATTGCGAGGTCTTGCGTTGTTTGTCTTTCAGGGTTCCAATAGGGATTAATTCAGACTCTTACGTCCCTACCTTATACAACCGGTCTCCCGGAGTCGTTCTTCAGGAGGGGTGGCTTTTGTTTCATTTTTTTCAGAGCTGTATCTCAGAAGATTTTTTTTGCTATTTTTGCCGTTCCGGGGAGGAAATACTGTTTTCCTTTTCCGTAACAAAGCAGAAAGGGTTGTTAGCTCAGTTGGTTTAGAGCATTACCTTGACAGGGTAGGGGTCACTGGTTCGACTCCAGTACAACCCACCAAAACGGGCATCTCAGGAGAGGTGCCCGTTTTTCGTCGGATCATCGGATCTCTTCGTCGAAGACGACGGCTACCTTACCGCAATTGCCTCCGGCCATAAGGGCATAGGCTTCGGCAGCCCTGTCAAGGGTGAACCGGTGGGTAACGAGTTCCTCAGGATGGATACCCCACCGGACGAGCCGTTCCACCAATTCTTCCATTTTCCAGATGGAGGTGACCCAGGAGCCATAGATGGTTTTCTGGTCGTGGATAAGGTCGGGGGAGGGGTTCAGTTCCATGGAGCCTCCTTCGCCGACGAGGGCTATTTTTCCCCATTTCCGGGTAGCCCTGACACAGAGCTGGCGGGCCGCGGTATGTCCGGAGCAATCGATCGAACGTTCAAATCCTGCTCCTTTGGTTTCGGCCAGCAGCATGGGAAGGAGGTCCGCTGTGGCCACGTAAGTCTTATGGGCGAGTCCCAGCGATTCTGCCAGCTGGCACCGTTCTTCCGACACGTCGGTGCCAATGAGGAGGGAGGCCCCCATGGCTTTGGCAACCATCAGCGCGGCCAGTCCTACCGGACCCAGTCCAGTTACCAGAACTGCATCGTTTCCACTGATGCCGATTTTTTCAATTCCTTCGTACACCGTGCCGAATCCGCAGGCAACCTGGGCTCCGTCGGTGAAGGTCAGTTCATCGGGCAGCAGAACCAGGTCTTTTTCATCGGCCAGGATATAGGGGGCCATCCCCCCGTCGCGCTGCCAGCCGTAGGCGGCTCTGTGGGGACTGGTGCAACTGATCATATAACCCCTGCGACAGTCGTTGCACACGCCGCAGCCTGAAATATGGTAGATTATAACCCGGTCGTCGGGTTTGAAACGTCTCATGCCGGGACCGCACTGCACAATCTGGCCTGCTGGTTCATGGCCGGCAATCTTGTTCTGGTATCCTTCGGGGCCTTTGCCCAGGTGCTCGTGGTAGATAGCCCTGATATCGCTACCGCAAATCGTCGATGATTTCGTTTTTACCAATACCTGCCCATGCCCGGGTACCGGTATGTCCACCTCTTTCAGCACCACTGTGCTGTTGCCGGGCAAATAGGCTGCCATCATTTTTTTTCCGGGTGTTGTCATATGCCTGTATTTCGTTTAGTTTCAGAAATGAATGCATTACAGATTTATACAGCTTTAATTCCAATCTCAGGATCGTGCCTTTTCCTGAGGATTCCCATGGGGCGGCCTTTCCTGCCCTGATGCTGTTCCCGTTCCTGCCAGGGATTGTGGGATGGATTGTCCCGGGAGAACTACACTGACCAGCGGGTTTTTCCCTTTGGAGAGAACGCCTGTGGCGTGGTGCGATGTCAGGGCGGAGTGATCACTCCGTTGACATCCCACAAGTCTTCCCAGGTTTGGTTTTCCTTCCAGAGAAATACCTGACCCTTGATAAGCCGGCAGTTTTTATCGATAGCGGCAATCTCCTTCATCTCCTCTGCGGTTAGGGGATCCAGGGTCACGGCCCGCAGGTTGCCGGCGAAATTCTTTTCTTTTACCGAAAAGGGAATGGGAACCTGACCGCGCTGGACAGCCCATTTGATGCAAACCTCGGCAGGATGGATACCATGCCGGGCTGCTATGTCTGCGATCACAGGGTCTTCCAGGTCGGCGGTATCTTCAGCCGTGCGATCCCGTTCAGGCCGGTTGGGCGACCCCAGCGGACTATACCCGATGGGGAGGATCCCTTTTTCTACTACGTATTGGAAAAGCTCCGGCTGCTGAAAATGAGGGTGCAGTTCCATTTCATTGGCAGCCGGAAGAATGGAAGCATCCCGGAGCAGCAGGTCCAGCTTGGGTATGGTCATGTTCGAGGTGCCGATATGCCTCACCCATCCTTTGGCAACCAAGGCTTCCATCTGCTGCCAGGTTTTCATGTAGGCGTCGTGAAGGTAGGGTCTGGCATCCGGATGTCGGGCTGTGACGTCGCATCCCGGAGGATGATAGTTGGGAAAAGGCCAGTGCACCAGGTAAAGGTCAAGATAGTCGAGCTGCAGATCGTCGAGCGATTGACGGCAAGCCCCGGTTACCTCCCCGTGCCGGTCATTCCAAACCTTGGAGGTGATCCACAGTTCTTCCCGTCTGACAAACCCCTCGCGAAAAAGCTCTTTCAGCACCTTGCCGATCTGTTTTTCGTTGCCGTAAACCGAGGAGCAGTCTATATGGCGGTAACCCAGACGTATGGCCTGGCCGACAGCTGCGGCCACCTGTTCATGGGTCACATGATCCGATCCGAAAGTCCCCAGACCCACCGAGGGAATGGTTGCCCCGCTCCTTAAGCGGAACGCCGGGACTTTTTGCGGATCTACTGCCTCACGGGTTGTATTCATGGTCTTGTGCTTGAATGTTCTTGCCATTGGTTTCCTGTCTGCCGGAAGTTCAAACCGGCGTCACCCCTTTCTTCAGGATGATGTTTCCGTACTTGGCCGTTTCGCCTGTCATTACAACGGCAAATGCCTTCCGGGTGCGCTCATAAAAGGCAAACCGTTCGATTCTTTCGATCGGCGGAACCCCGGGATTGCTCTTCCGTACCGCTTCCAGGTAGGCTGCTTCCACCGCAGGATCCAACTGGTCGCCCGGTACGGCTGCCATCATAACCAGCGGATGGGCAACATACGAATCCAGCTCAAACAATGGTAAAACTGCCTCCAGCAATGCCGCAATCCGAAGCCCGTCGGCCCGTAACACCCGGTGGTTAAAACTTTCACCCGGAAAGTGGGCATCGGCAAACACAATCTCGTCGCCATGCCCCATCCGGCACAATACCTCCAGTAAGGCCGGACTGATCAATGGTGATACTCCTTTCAGCATCTCATTATATGGTATGACTCGTTAATAATTCCCGCTATACCTCCCGGGTAATCCCAAAATGAACCAGTTACAGACCCCAACCGGGCTGTAGGGATGTTCCGGTTTGCCATCCCTGTTTTCTGTTTAAAATAAGCCAATTCTTTTTTCAGGGGCAAATTTTTAACCGTAAAAAAAAGACCTTAACCTAAACGTGCCGTCCAAACCCTTCAGGATTGTCTTGCCGGTCTGTTCCCGGGACGCCATGAATCCGGACAGATGGGTTCCGGATGGCTCCTGCCGGGAAACGGGTTACCGTACCAGCAGGTGGAGAAAAATAGCGGCTCCATATCGTTTAATCCCATCATAGAAAATAGTAAAAAAATAAAAAACACCCTATTTTAAACGGGGGTTATTATTAAATTAATGTAATATTTTATAAGATACCTGTATATTTTTTAAGGTTCATCTCGAAGAATCTTTACTTTTGATAACAACCTAACTAATAATAAGCAAAATGGCGACAATCAGGTTTAAGGCATTGGAAGAGGTGATGAACCGTGAACCGCGGCCGATGGTTCGGGAGGAGCTTCTGACCTCTGATTATTATGGATCGTTGGTTTTTGACAAGCCCAAAATGCAGAAATATTTGTCGAAGGAAGCATTCGGGGCGGTGATGGGAGCGATTGAAAGCGGGAGGGTAGTTGATCAGCGGATGGCCGATCAGGTGGCTCAGGGAATGAAAGCGTGGGCTTTGGAAAATGGGGCGACCCATTACACCCATTGGTTTCATCCGCTGACCGACGGTACGGCAGAGAAACACGATGCGTTCATAGAGTATACCGGTCTTGGGGGGGTCATCGAGGCATTCAGCGGGAAGATGTTGGCGCAGCAGGAGCCTGATGCGTCTTCGTTTCCCAGCGGGGGCATCCGTGCCACCTTTGAAGCCAGGGGCTATACGGCCTGGGATCCTTCCTCTCCGGCATTCATCAGTGAGACCACCCTCAGTATTCCGACGATTTTCATCAGCTATACCGGCGATGCCCTTGATTATAAGACTCCCTTGTTGCGTTCGTTGCGGGCCATTGATGTGGCG
Source organism: uncultured Prolixibacteraceae bacterium (assembly GCA_964650525.1). Classification (GTDB taxonomy): domain Bacteria; phylum Bacteroidota; class Bacteroidia; order Bacteroidales; family Prolixibacteraceae; genus UBA1413. The sequence goes on along the minus strand of CAZYUA010000010.1, from coordinate 17,017 downwards.
GCCACGGGAGTGGCGCAGTATTTCAACAAGGAGGTGCAGAGTGTCCGGGCCAACCTGGGTTGGGAACAGGAGTATTTTCTGGTGGATGAAGCCCTTTTCCTGGCGCGTCCCGACCTGGTGCTGACGGGCAGGACCCTGATGGGGCACTCCTCGTCGAAAGATCAGCAGCTCGAAGACCACTATTTCAGCTCTATACCCACCCGGGTCAACCGATTCATGATTGAACTGGAAAATGAGGCGTATAAACTGGGGGTTCCCGTAAAAACGCGCCATAACGAGGTAGCCCCCAACCAGTTTGAACTGGCACCCATTTATGAGGAGATGAACCTGGCCAACGACCACAACCAGGTTATCATGGACCTCATGCAGAAGATTGCCCGCAGGCATAAATTCCGGGTTCTGTTTCACGAAAAGCCCTTTGCCGGCATCAACGGCTCCGGGAAACATAACAACTGGTCCCTGCAAACCGATACCGGGGTCAATCTCTACTCCCCGGGAAAAAATCCGAAGTCCAATCTTCAGTTCCTGACCTTCATTGTGAATACGTTGAAAGCCGTATACACCTACCAGGACCTGTTGCGTGCCTCCATATACAACGCTGCCAACCAATACCGGCTGGGAGCCAACGAAGCTCCCCCCTCGATCATTTCGGTCTTCCTGGGAACAGAAGTGTCTCACATGCTTGATCTCATGGAGAGTGCCGTGTCGGACCGGAAAATGACGCCCGAAGAAAAAACGGCCCTCAAGCTGAACATCGGCAGGATACCGGAGATCATTCTGGATACCACCGACCGGAACCGGACCTCCCCCTTTGCTTTCACCGGAAACCGGTTTGAGTACCGGGCTGTAGGCTCGTCGGCCAATTGCGCTTCAGCTCTGATTGTTCTCAATGCTGTGGTGGCCGAACAATTAACCACTTTTAAGGAAGAAGTGGATCAACTCATTGCCGGGGGTGTAAAAAAGGATGAAGCGATTTTCCAGGTGTTGAAGAGGCTGATTCAGGAGTCAAAACCCATCCGTTTCAATGGGAACGGATACAGCAAAGAATGGGTTGAAGAGGCTGCCCGCCGGGGGCTCTCCAATGTGAACAATGTGCCGGAGGCCTTGTCAGCATGGCTCCGGCCTGAGCACGCAACCCTGTTTGAAAAGCTGGAGATCCTGACTGAAAGGGAGTTACATGGCCGCGTGGAGGTCGAATATGAGAAATTCATCAAAAAAGTGCAAATCGAATCCAGGGTGCTGGGCGATCTGGCCATCAACCACATCGTGCCGGTATCGGTACGCTATATGACGGTCTTGCTTGAAAATGTTAAACTCCTGAAGGAGGTGTTCACCAACAGCGAATACGAGGAACTCTCTGCCGGCAGGAAACAGCTGATCAGGGAGATCAGCTGCCATAACTCATCCATCAAGACGCTGGTAAACGACATGGTGGAAGCCAGAAAAGCGGCTAACGCGATTGAGGATACGGTGGCCAGGGCGCAAGCCTACAACGACACCATCCTGCCGTGCTTTGAGAATATCCGGTACCATATCGACAAGCTGGAAATGGTGGTGGATAATGAAATGTGGCCCCTTCCCAAGTACCGTGAGTTGCTTTTTATCCGGTAGGTGAGCAATAAGGATGCGTCAGGGAATCAGTATTTGCTTCAACAGATGGTTCAGGGACAGATAGATCGCGGGTTTTCTGTTCCGGGTCTATGCCTGTTTTTTTTCTTTTTTAAGATCCTCCATCAGGATCCCCAAATGATTAACCGTTTCGGTAAAAGCGGCGGAATACCTGACCGAATCATCTCTGACCGGGGGAAGGTCAATTGTGATATGATGCCGTACCGTTGCAGGCGAAGAACCTAATATGATGATATCGGTGGAGAGGAAGACCGCTTCACTTTCCGAGTGGGTTACAAAGATAACCGTGGGATCCAGTCTGGCATTTTCAAAGATCGAACGCATGAACAGCTGGATCTGTTTGCGGGTTACAGTGTCCAGGGCGCCGAAAGGCTCATCCATCAGCAGGATCTGAGGGTTCACCACCAGGTTCCGGGCTATGGCCACTCTTTGCAACTGTCCCCCTGAAAGGGTCGGATATTTGGCCCACTTCTTTTCATGTCCTTCGAGGCCGACTACTCTGATCATTACCATCGCCTTGTCGAATGCTTCCTTTTTCGGCACACCCTTCAGGATCAGGGGAAGGGCGACATTTTCCAGCACGGTTTTCCATTCGAAGGAGGTATACTGCTGAAACACCATGGGAATCCGGTCTTTGTCGGTTCTTTTTCTTCCGTAAATATAGACCTCGCCGGAAGTGGGTTCCTGCAAGCCTGAAATATAGCGCAGCAGCGTGGATTTTCCGCAACCCGATTTTCCCATGATGGTGATGAACTGTCCCCGATCGGGAACATCCTTAATGTCAAGGTTAAAATCACTGAAGACGATGTTGGGAGGGATATGTTCTGAATAGATCTGGCTGATGTTTACAAGGTTGATGATGTCAGGCATCTGATCAGCAGAGGGATATCCGGGAGGAGCCGGCATGTTTGCTTTTGCCAGCGGTTCCTCAGCGGGGGTAGTTTCGGCCGTCCGGGGAATCTCCTGATCCTCCTTTTTCTGGAAAATATTCCTTTTCATCATCAGGCGTATTTAAATTTGAAGAGCTTTCTGTCCAGCAGTTTTAAAAGTTTATCCTGCACGAAACCGATGAAAATGATCAGCAGCAGCACGGCGTAGAGTTGATCGACGTGCGATCCGCGCGATGTTGCCATATAGATCATCGATCCGAGTCCTCCCTGGGCGTTCACCATTTCGGCAATGACAATATAGGTCCAGCTCACGGCAACCAGGTTGATCACATCCATGGAAAACCGGCTGAGAACCGAGGGAAGGTAAAAATGCTTCAGGGTCATCCAGGGGCTGGCATTCAGCGTCCACATGGTCTGTTTCAGGGCTTTCAGATGATCGTCGGTATCGATATCCTTTATTCTCTGGGCAATAGCCGGCAGCAGGTAAACGAAGATCCCGAATGCAAGGAATTCGACTTTCACGCCCAGGCCAAGACCGAACAGAGCCATGAAGATCCCGGTGGTGGCAGGCAGGGGGGTAAACCGGATGGCTTCAATCTGCTGGCTGACAAGATGCCTGAAAAAGGGAATCAGTCCGACCAGGAACCCGAGGGGGATGGCCAGTGCCATGGCTTGAAGGTATCCGCCCAGGTTAATAAAGATGGAATACCCCGTATTGTAAATCAGATTTCGCTCGGTAATAAGGGTTTTGATACAACCGAACACATCGATGGGCGATGGCAGGATGGTGGGTTTAACCCATCCCATGGTCGGAATGAGCCACCAGAAAAAGAGCAGCAACAACCACCCCAGGATATTGACACCGAGTGCCGTTTTGGTATCCACCTCTCCGGCAAATTTGAAAAGTTTCTTTAATAGGTCCATACGATCTGAATTTCTGCGGAATATACAAAACTCTACCCTGAAAGGCGTCTGACACCCGAAGCATGAGAAAAGGGTGTTTGCACGCTCCTTCCTGTTCCAGAGTCCCGGGAAAAGGTGTAAAGGTAAATTACACTTTAATCGTAAATTGCAACTTCTTGCCGGTAGCTCGTTAAAAAAATCCCTGTCAACCTATTGAGCCAGCAGTTGGAACTCTGTCCGCCGGTTGGCGGCACGGCCCTCTTCGGTGTTATTGTCTGCCACCGGCTTGTCGGGTCCGTTTCCGACAATGATGAAACGATTGGGATCAAAGTTGTATGTCTTTACCAGGTAGTCGGAAACTGCTTTGGCCCGCTTGTACGAGAGATCGCGGTTCATGGCGGCGCTGCCCACGATGTCGGTGTTGCCCTCGATACGGACTTTCATGCCTGCGAACTCCACCGACAACAGGCCCAGTTGGTTTTCAATTTTTTCTTTCATGTCGGGGGTCAGGGCCCAGGAGCCGGTGGCAAAATTGATGATGACCGGTTTGATGGCAACTGCCGGCGCCACTTCATCGGCAGCAGTGGGGGTTCCGAACTGGATCTGGCCTTCAGGTCCGTGGGCAACTCCGGTGAGGTCGGTGATGGCCTGCACAACACCGGGGTAAGAGGCTTCTGTCCAGGGCACAACGTTCGTTAAATTATTACCGTACCCGTTTTTATAAACCCGGGCCATCTTGGTGTAGAGCTGTTGACCGGTGATGCCGGTATAATCGGTACTTAACCCGAAAAAGTTGATGTTGTCGCCATAGGTGGCAAAATGGATTTTCTTCATGCCATCGAGGATGATGCTGACGTCATCGGGGACTTCAAAGGCTGTTTTGTAAGTCTGGGCCGCCTGCGCCATCTTCACCGGGTCACTCATTTCAGAATTGGCCACCAGCCAGGCTTTCGAGAATTTCACAAACTGATCCTTCTTGGCCTCCAATACCTCTTTCCGGGCAATGAATCCGTCCATAATGATATTGGGAAGCAGGGACGTACTGGTCAGAACTTTAGCAGACCTTGATTTCAGGCACTCCTCGTCGTCGGGTGACCAAACCACCGTGGCATCGGCATTGCCGGTGATAAAGGCGGTTTTTGCGGCAAAGGGATCCGCCATGGGTAAAATTTGCACGTCATTTTCGGTGAGCCCGCCGGCTTCCAGGGTGGCATGCAGCAGCGTATTGCTGGGCCAGCCCAAAGCACAGGCTATTTTTTTCCCTTTCAGGTCGGAGACGGTCTTTATCGACTCATCCACGATGAACACATCGGCGCCGCGCGAATCATCAATTTTCAGAAACTGCACGACCGACATTTTCGCCAGGTCACTCGACCGGTCCATTCCGATAGGACTGATATCGGTGGTGGTAAAGATAAAGTCCAGATCACCGTTTTTCAGCCCATCGTTGAGTTTTTGCATATCGTCCATCCGTACCGCATCGAACAGGATGCCGTATTCCCGGTACATGCGTGAATTCTTGTCGGGTTTGGCTCCCCCGTTCATGTGAATACCCGGGGCAAAACCAACAAAATTGTTGAACCCTCCCCGCAAATCGGCTTTTTCAACGCCGGAGGCTTTGTTCAGATAGGGATAGCCATAATAGACCCCTGCTCCGATGGCTCCCAGGAGAAGGATTAACACAATCAATTGAAAGCCAAGGGTCCAGTTCTTTGGAAATCCGGGAATGGACTTCCCACGTTTGTTCTGATATTCGGTTGCCATTTTCTGATACTATTTGGTTACGGTTAAACCTTCGGTTAACTAGAAAATATCCCCCAGGGGACCTGCAGATTGTTTTTCTTCGCGCGACAGCTTGTGGTTGGGATTGGAAATTTTCGCCGGGTCGGGAACCTCCAGCTTCCCCTCATCCAGTTTGTTGCCGATGGCGAGGAGTTTTTCGTATGCCTCATCGCTGTCAAAATTGAAAGCAGTGGTATTCCGGTCCAGATCCTCCAGATTCTGAGCGGTGATGGCCAGATCTTCCGATATGCGGCCTGCAACAAATTCAAGGGCGTATTCCAGTTTCCAGTTCTGACCACCGGGACCAAGAATTTCGTTAAGAATGGCTGTAGCACCCCGCGAAGCGGCTGCCATCTCCCAATCTTTCTTCATGATGCTGATGCTCTCCTCAAAATCCTTGATCTTATTTTCCAGAAGGGTGGCTCCGATGGCCAGTTTCCGGTCCAGGTTGGCAAAAATGTTCGAACGGGCAGCATATTTCGTCGTCCATTCGATATTTTTCTCCAGCGTGGTATTGGCCCTGGTACCGGCAGAGGTCGCGTTGATAAACTGCTGCTGCAACTCCACATAGTCGTCGGTCTCCTTTACCGCTTCCCCCTTCTCTTCCACGATCTTCGCCATCATGGCCTTTATCTCACCCGCTTTCCGGGTCTGCCGCTGCACTTCCGATTTGGAATTTTCAGCTACAGCGCGGGTGTCATTTGACATTTGTTCAAAATCGTTTCTTAGCTGCTTGATCTTTGCTTTGTGCCTCAGATACATATCGTGAGTTTCCCACATTTTTTTCTTCTGTTCATCCAGCTCATCAAAAGGATTCCACCGGATGATGGCTTTGTGGAACCAACGCACGATCCTCCGGAAAAGCTTGAAAATGGCAGGCATCAGGAGGATTACAAGAACAATGGCCAGTATGCTTACAATGACCGCTATTACCTGACTCAGGAGCCCGAATACTGCGGGGATTATCCATCTGACCGTTCCATAACCCAGGATCCCGATCAGAACCAAAGCAATGATGGCACCAATCGGTTTTTCCCCCTGGCGCCATTTTCCCAGTGTCTCTTTTCCTGTTTGAACCAGCTTGGCATCATCGAAATACTTCATGATAGGCAACTGGGTGACTGTTTTCGTTTCGGTCTGCATGATGGTAGATTTGTTAAGTTCTGTTTCTATGTGAGATTGGTTTTAATCCCGGCTTCAATGTCGACGATGCTTAGTACTACCTGTTCTTTGGCATTTTTTATCGCAGTGATTTTCCGGTCGATGTCGATAACCTGCGTGTTGTATTTCTGGTCGATGGCAACCAGTTGGTTGCCCAGGGTTACCTCCTGGTTTTGAAGTTCCTGTATCTGACGTGACAGCTGTTGAATTTTCGACCGGGTATCTTTCAGGTTGCTGTCGAGGTTATTTCTTTCAGTGTCCTTTTCAGCCTGCAATCCCTGCTTTTTGGATTCTCCCTTGCTGATTTCAGATTCGGCGGTTTTTTGAACCAGGTCCTTGTAGTACCTCGCGCTTTCGATCAAACGTTCCGGCGTCAGCGATTTGTCGATTCTTTTGGCAATCCGGTAAACCGTTTTGTACACTTCATTGTCAGGAATTTGCTTTTCCTCGAACAACGTTTCCGTAAATTCCAGAAAGTCAAATCCTGTTTGGTTGTTTTGGTTGATCAGATTTTGCAACCGCTGTACAAAATCTTCCACCAGAGACTGATCGTTTGCCGTGGTTGAAGAAGATGGGGGAAAAGAAATAAATTCTCCCTGGGGTCTGGGGATAGGGGTATGCATTTCCTGTGCCGGGTATTCCGGTCCCGGAGTTTCCACATCTCTGAAAAACAGGCGTTTGAAATTGAACCCTTTGTCTGGTGCTGCCATTTCCCTTGCTTTGTTTAATCTGATTAGATGGTTATTTATTGGAATAATTACAAAAATAAGAGTTTTTTAAAGGTTTTCCTTCACTTAGGGCTCATAAAAGCAGGATAGAGGAAATAATTCTGTAAGGCAGGGATTTATTTCCGGGATACCGGCTGGTTAGAAACCGGGAAGTTCGGGGTGGCTCCCTTTCAATTACGGGGTGCGTGCGTCCTGCACGCTGAATACCCAGGCATAGTCGCAGGGGTTGGCTGCCGGATTCAGCGTTGGGGGAAAAATGATCAGTTTTCCGTCCCTGACTTTTGCTTTCACCGGTTGGCTGTTTCCCAGGAGGCTGACCTTTCCGGCTCCTCTGATACCGGGAACCACCACCGGTTCCTGGGGCCAGCGGGTACAGATCACATACAGATCCTTTCCCTTTGTGGTGTAGAAGAGGGTGGAATCTGCTCCGTCAGGTATTGGTGTATCCCAGGGTCGGGTGCCATAGATGGCCTCCCCGTTTACTTTCAGCCAGGCACCTATGTCAAGCAATCTTTGTTGCATGATGACCGGAATGCGCCCGTCGGCTGTGGGTCCAATGTCGAGTAAAAGGTTTCCTCCGGCGGCAACCTTACTTACCAGGAGGTCGACCAGTGCATCGGAAGATAAGTAATTGTCCAGGTCTTCGGTCCGGTTGTATCCGAACGATGTGCCGATACCACGGCACTCTTCCCAGGGGTGGCCGGAGATGTCAGCCCCGGCCTGGTCATGGACCATACCGTACTCCGTGGTGTAGTACCCTCCGTGAACACCCCGTGTTTCCTTCCCCCACCGGTCGTTGACGCAGATACTGTTTTTCACCGGAGATTCGTTGAACAGCCAGGCCAGGAACCGGGTGCTTTTCCAAAAATCACTGGGGTAATCCCATTCCCCATCGGCATACAGAAGGTCGGGTTGGTACCGTACAACCAGATCCCTCATTTGAGGCAACATATGTTCCTCAACATAGTCAGCTGGTTTCTCCCGGTACTGGGGATTGTACCACTCATAGAGCGAGTAGTAGAAACCCATGTGCAACCCGGCTTCTTTAACAGCCCGGGTAAGATCGCCGCAGAGGTCGCGGTGAGGCCCCACATCGGTGGCGTTCCAGTTCCAGCTCTGGGCGCTGGGCCAGAGGGTAAATCCTTCATGGTGCTTGGAGGTGAGCACCACATAACGGGCTCCCGCATTTCTGAAAAGCTCGGCCCACCCTTCCGGGTCAAAATGCTCTGCCCTGAAGAAGGGAGCAAAGTTCTGGTAGGGAAAACCCGGGCCATAGGTTTTGTCGTGGTGGGCCCGGAACAGGGCCCCCGCCTCACTATCTTCGTGTATGCGCCACCAGTACCACTCCGCGTATTTGGCATAAATACCGATATCGGCATCTGCCGGAGCCCAGGCCGGAACCGAGTAAAGTCCCCAGTGAATGAAAATCCCGAATTTGGCATCGGTAAACCATTCCGGAACCGGGCGACGGTCAAGCGATTCCCAGTCAGGAGTGTAAGACTGGCCGAATACAGCTTCAGCAGCCAGCCAAAAAATCCCGGCCACAAAGAACAGGCTTCTTTTATTCATGCCAACATATTGATCTTAAACCAGGCACGCAGGTGGTAGAAAACAACTACCGGTAGCGGGGCTCTTTCCAGCTTTCTTTCGGCAGAACTCTGCTTCCGGCAGCCCACCGGATTCCCCGTTTTTGTATTTCCAGTACTTCCGGAACCCGGAAATCTCCGATGACATGCCCAAGGGAGGAGTAAAAAACCCGGCCATTGCCGTAGTATTTTTTCCATACCACGGGGATGACGCATCCGTCGATCCAGAAGGCGTGTTTATCGGAGAAAGTGGTGGTAGCCAGTACCCTGACGTTGGGATCTACGTGCATGTAGTACTGTTCGGAGTGCATGTTGAAATCTTTCAGTCCCAAGGTTACAGGATCTTTCCGGTTGGTAACCTGCACGGAGTAATCGATCACACCTCCCGGGTGGGCTACCCATTGCCCCCCCACCATAAACTGGTATTCCACGTTCTCCCTGAACGAATCTCCGATGCCGCCATGCCAGCCGGCAAGACCGGCACCGTTTTTTACAGCTTTCAGTAATCCCGCCTCCTGTTCGTTCGTAATTTTGCCCATGGTCCAGATTTGGATCACCAGGTCGAGCGATTCCATCAATGCGATGTCGGTGTAACGATCGAGGGTGTCGGATACAACCACTTCAGCACCTTCGGCGTTAAGCCAGGGAACAAACAGATCGGCCGAAGGTTTCGGATCGTGCCCTTCCCAACCCCCGTAAACGTACAGGACTTTTTTCCCTTTCAGGGAGGGAAGTGGTATTTTGCTGCTGGTCCCCGCGGAAACCTGTCCGGGTAACAGCAGGGCTCCGGCACCGGCAGCCAGGGAGGTACGGACAAATGCCCTTCGGGTAAAATCGTTCATTTTGTCATGTTTACATTACAATTGGTATCCGTTTTCATATTCCCTGTGGAAGAATTTTTCGGCTTCCGGATCGTTGATGAAATACTGCATGCCGGGCGACCAGTGAATGGGTCTCCTCAGTTCAAGGGCAATGGTTCCCAGTAAAGAGGTGGTTGCCGTTCTTTGTCCGATTTCGACGGTTGCGACCGGATCCCTGCGCATTTTCACAGACTCGATGAAGTTAATAATATGGAGGGGGCTCCCTTCGTATTTGCCATTATCGGCTATGGCTTCGGCCGATGGCAGCAGTTCTTTGTCTGAGGCAGCGATGCTTCCCCTGGAAACTTCAATCCATCCGTCGTTTCCCCAGAATTTGATACCCAGGGTTTTCTTGTCATCGTAGGGCTGGTTGACCATTTCCAGCCCGTTGTCGTATACGAAGGTGAGATACTGCGTTCCCTGGTATCCCGGAGGAATGATTTTTACCGGGCCGCTATGGTCCTTTTTCAGTCCCCATTGGCCAATATCAAAGTTGTGGGCACCCCAGTCACAGAGGAAACCACCGCCTGTTTCCTTGTAATAGCGCCATTTGGCCCAGTAGGTTTCGTTTTGCGGGGGCTCCAGCGACACCGGGGGGTTGAGATAGGAATGGTAATGAACCTTCCTGAGCGGACCCAGCCATAAAGGCCAATCCAGACCCGCAGGTACCGCCTCTTCCGGAAGATCATAGCGATCAGGCCCGGGACCTACATAGGCAAAGACCTTCACAAGTTTCCCGATGGCTCCGCGGTGAACCATATTCACCGCATGCTGGTAATTCGAATCGGAGCGTTGCTGACTCCCGGTGGCAAAGATCACATGGCTCTCTCTTACCGCTTCAACAACCTTCAATCCCTCCTTGATGGTAAAGATGATCGGTTTTTCCTGGTAGATATCCTTTCCGGCACTGCAGGCATCAAGGGTAATCAGCGCATGCCAGTGGTCTGGAGTGGCAATCACTACCGCGTCAATATCTTTCCGGTCCAGAATCTCCCGGTAGTCTTTACAGGTGTAAACATCCGCCTTCCCATTTTTGGCCTGGTAAAATGCCTTCACCCTTTTTTCAAAACGGAGCCTCTTGACTTCGTATACGTCGGCTCCGGCCACAATCTGCACCCCCGGGATTTTGTTGAATCCTTCGATGAGGTTGTTGGTTTGTTGCCCCAGCCCGATAAATCCTATCCTGATGGTATTGTTCGGACTGTAACCCAGACTCCGGAAAATGGGGAAAACGGTGAGGCCGGCGGTTCCCCAGGCTGCATTCCGGATAAATGTGCGCCTTGATAAATCTTTCATAAGCCTGATTTTTGCATAAAGCTACAAATATTTCCAGAGAACCAACGACAGCTACCCGAAAATCATGCGCACGCATTCCTGATCAGGGCTTCCTGTGAAAAATTGTAAATGTCAGGACCGAACCAGATGAAGAAAGGCGGCACAGAATATACCCTTCTTTGAAGGTACTTAGAGGTATTACGTGTGAAGCTTCCCTGATGGTTTCCCGGTGTAACAGTTTTCCTGAAATAGCATAGATTTCAAGGTCATAATTTCCGGCACCGGAGATATGCAGGTAGTTGGCAGCCGGGTTGGGAAATACGGAGATGCCGGGTTTCCCGGTTATGTTCGTTCCGGCAGGGGTAAAGTATTCCCTTAGCCAGGTCAGTGCCGGGCGCTCTTTGGCGTCGCTTTGTATCAGGAAAGCATTTTCGCGCCAGATGGATCCCTGCCGGTAACCCCACAGGGTAATCCCCTTAACGGCTGGATGCTCCCACAGAATCGGGAACAGTTCGCGGTATTTGTTCAGTTGTTGGGTATCGTCTGCAAGATTCAGGTCGAATTCAGTGATGTATATAGGAAGTTGAAGGGTGGCCAGGTTGGCCAGGTTAGAGCGGACAATGGAGGCGGGAGTGGTTTCCAGGAAATGGCCCTGGCACCCGATGCCATCGATAAGCCCCCGGTCTTTTAGCAGGCGGATGATTTTGGCATACTCCTGCACATTGGTACCGCTGCTCAGAATGCCGTAATCGTTGATGTGAAGCTTGGCATTCGGAAAGTAGGTCCGGGCTTTTTCAAAACACCAGATTACCCAGTCCCAACCGGTGGTGCCGCTGCCTCCCAGAGCCTCCCGGTAAGTTGCGGGAGCATGCGAAAGAAGCGGTTCGTTCACCACATCGATCATATCCAGTTTTGGGTAGCGGGCTGCCACCAGCCTGAACCACTCCTCCACCTGGGCCTTTTGCTCTTCCGGAGGCAGGGAAGTAATCCAGGAAGGCTGCTGCTGGCCCCAGACCAGCGTGTGAAACCGCACCGGAATCCCATGGTTCTGGCTGTAATTGTAAGATACGTCCATGCTGTACCAGTTCATCTTGTCTTTGGTCGACTCCACCGACATCCATTTGCCCCCGTTCTCGGGGGTAATCTGGTTCCACAGGCTGCCGAAATCAGCAGGAATGGAGTTGCCACCGATGTTCCCCAGGTACTTTGCCTGACCGGCTGCCAGCTGGGCCGCCGATTCAAGACAAAACCCCATGTTCAGTAGTAACCCGATAACCAGAAATAGCCTGTTTCTCATGTCCGCAAGGTTTCAGATCCTGCAAAACTAGCAATTTCAGCCGAAAGGGAAAAATCAGGCTTTGCCTTCCTGTTTCGCAAACAAATATTTTTACATTTGTTTGGTTTTGTAAAAAGCTTCCCGCACAGGAAATGATCAATCTTAAATAAATCAAACATGGAAAGTAAAAGTAACAACCTGCTGATTGGCATGTCTGTATTTGGTGCCATCTTTTTTATTTTTGGTTTTGCCACCACCTTCATCATCACCCTGAGCGCCCCGGTAAAGGAAATCTTCGGATTGTCCGAATTCGGGGCTCAGCTGCTCTCCTCTGCTTTTTTCATTGCCTATCCGATCATGTCGATTCCCACGGGCAAGCTGATTGACCTGATAGGGTATAAACGGACAGTCATTGCAGGGTTGGTGCTGATGGCCCTGGGAAGTTTCGTATACATTCCTGCTGCCAGGATTCCTTCCTTTCCCGTCTTCCTGATTGGTACGTTTATCCTGGCAACGGGTGTGGTCTTCCTTCAGGTTGCTGCCAATCCCTATGTTACTGCCATTGGTTCCGAGCGGACAGCTTCCAGCCGCCTGAACCTGACCCAGGCCCTCAATTCCATTGCCACCATGATTGCTCCCTGGCTGATTTCGGTAGCCATTTTCAAAGGACTCACCTTTCCGCAAGACAATACCATTGCTGCTGAACGGGTTCCGCTTCCCTTCATCATCATGGGGATCTTCGTACTCCTGGTGGCTGTAGCCATCTGGTTAATCAAACTCCCGCCCATCGTTACCGTGAAGACGGAGAAAAAAAGCATCTGGAAATATCCCCATGTTGTTTTAGGTGCCCTGGGGATCTTTGCTTATGTCGGTGCGGAAGTGGGTAATGCCGGTCTGATTGTCAATTATTTGAAAACCAACCTGGCCATGACTCCGGAAATGGCCTCCACCTATGCAGCCATTTACTGGGGCGGCGCCATGGTAGGCCGTTTCTTCGGCTCTTTCATGTTCTCCGATATGGCATCGACCAAAAAAATTACCTATGCCCTGCCGGTATTACTGCTTGCCCTGGTCTCCGGTTCGTTTGTAACCGACTGGAACTGGTCTATAGGCCTGATCTTTACTTTGATCGCAGTTGTCAATTTTGTCATCATGCAGGTCGGAACCGGGAAAGCTGCCAAAACCCTGGCTGTTTTTGCCCTGGTGGCTGCCCTGCTCGATCTGGCCACGACCTTCACCACAGGATCTATAGCTCTCTGGACTGTCATTTCCATCGGACTGTTCAATTCGATCATGTTCCCGAATATCTTTGCCCTCGCCGTGAAAGGCCTGGATAAGGCAGAGCTGAGTTCCGCCTCCGGACTGATCAACTCCCTGATCCTCGGCGGAGCCATTATTCCGCCGATCATGGGTAAAATTGCCGATACTGCCGGTTACACCTGGGCATTCATCGTCCCTGCCATTTGTTATCTTTATATATTCTATTTTGCTGTCTGGGGACATGGTATCCGCAAATGATTGATATTCGGGACGGGTCCCGGTATACCGGGACGGGTGCTGCGGGCTATGAAAGAAGTTTGTTTCTTTGCGATAGGATATAAATTGAAATCAAGTTATTTACTTTAAAAATGTACGGGTAAAACGAGCCTGCCGGCTGAGTCGGGACAAAAGGCAATGTTAAAATTTCGCATGCCTTCCTGCACTGCCGGCAGGCCGGAGAGATCCACGGAAATGAAAGGCAGAAGGAATTATCCAGTAGCATATAATTGAATGGTATAACATTAACTAAAATGTATTTGTGTGAAAAAAAATGATGTGATCTTAATGAAAAAAGTTGCCATCGGTGTCGATGTTGGTGGCACCAATACGGCCATCGGGGTGGTAGACAAGGATGGCAATGTGATGTTTAAGGACAACATTCCTACCGCTACCCACGGTGATTTTGAAAAATTCATTGAGGAGCTGGCCACGGCTGTCAAAAGCCTGATCAATTCAGCCATGTTGCTGAATGAGAATCTCGAAGTTCAGGGGATCGGGATTGGTGCCCCCAACGGGAACTATTATAACGGGACCATAGAATATGCGCCCAATCTCTCTTTCCGCGGGGTTCTCCATTTTGTGAAGTTGTTACGTACCTACTTTCCCGAAATGCCGGCTTTGGCGCTGACCAACGATGCCAATGCGGCCGCCATTGGGGAAATGATTTACGGCGGTGCTCGCGGCATGAAGAATTTCGTCATGTATACCCTGGGTACCGGCGTCGGCAGCGGTGTGGTGGTCAACGGCGACCTTGTATACGGACACGATGGTTTTGCCGGTGAGTGCGGGCATACCACCCTGATCCCGGGAGGCCGCCTGTGCGGCTGCGGTTCCCTGGGCCATCTCGAGGCTTACTGTTCGGCACCAGGCATGAAGCGGACCGCCTTCGAACTCATGGTGCAGTATAATGCTACGGATAGCCTGCTGGCAAATAAATCGTTCCTCGATCTGGATTCAAAGATGATTTACGATGCCGCCATTGCCGGCGACTCCATCGCGAAAATGGTTTTTGAGAAGACCGGGGCTTACCTTGGTCAGGGACTCGCCGATACGGTACACCACCTCAGCCCCGAAGCCATCTTCCTTTTTGGCGGTCCGACCGCTGCCGGTGACCTGATCTTTAAACCGACCATCGAAAGCATGGAAAAACACCTGCTTCCCATTTTTAAGAACAAGATCAGCGTGCTGTCTTCGCAGCTTAAACCCGGCGATGCTGCCATCGTCGGCGCCAGTGCCCTTGCCTGGAAAGAACTGGAAAAGTAAAAAACCACGAAAGGGCTTTCCTGCCAGATACCCCGCTGCTTGCGGCGGGGTAGTTCATAATATTAACCCAACTATTTACGAGTGAAAACGTTCTGTCCGCATCTGCTCCTGGTCCTGGTTTTTTCCATGGGTTGGCACACTTACGGTCAGGAGCCTGATTACGGGTTTACCGGAAGCCCGGAGCACATGGAATCCTTTGCATGGATGAAAAACAGGACGTTCGCCGGTACACCCGGAGCTTCGGAAACCGACCTGCTGTACCAGCGGATGGAATGGGAGGTCGATCCTGCAGTCCGCTTCATCTCCGGAAAAATTACCTCCCGGTTCCGGGTTACGATCCCGGGGACCTCCCGGATCTCTTTCGACCTTTCGGATAGTTTGCAGGTGGATTCTGTCACACGCGGCAAAATTCCCCTTCTTTTTTCCCACGGGGAGGGATGTCTTACCATTGATCTGGGAGATCCGCGCGATGCCGGTACTACCGATTCTGTTTCGGTCTATTATCAGGGGGTTCCGGAAATTTCAGATTTTGGAAGTTTTGTTTGCTCCAGCCATAGCGGGGTTCCCGTATTGTGGACCCTTTCAGAGCCCTACGGTGCCAGGGACTGGTGGCCCTGCAAACAGACGCTGACGGACAAAATCGACTCTGTAGATATCATGGTCACTGCTCCCGCACCCTACCGGACAGCCAGCAACGGTCTGCTGGTTTCCGAAACGGTTAGCGGAAGTAAGCGGACGATGCATTGGAAACACCGGTACCCGATCGCAACCTACCTGGTGGCCATCGCCGTAACCAACTACACTGAATATACCGATTCCCTGTTTCTGGAAAACGGGAAGTACCTTCCCATACTGAACTATGTATATCCCGAAGCACTGGTTTCAGCCCAAAAACAAACTCCGGTAACGGCAGATCTGATCCGTTTTTACAGTGAACTCTTCGGAGACTACCCGTTTCTCAGCGAAAAATATGGCCATGCCCAGTTTGGCTATGGCGGGGGCATGGAACATCAAACCATGAGTTATATGACCAACTTCGGGTTTGAACTCACAGCCCACGAGCTGGCCCACTCCTGGTTTGGTAATTGCATAACCCTGGCCTCCTGGCAGGATATCTGGCTGAATGAGGGATTTGCCACGTATGCCACCGGCCTGGCCTATCAAAGGCTGAAAGGCGAATCAGCCTGGAGGGATTGGAAAAACAACCACCTGAATGAAATTGTTTCCTTTCCGGGAGGTTCGGTCCATGTAAACGACACTACCCGGATTCATACGATTTTCAGTGGAAGGCTCTCCTATTCCAAAGGTGCTTATTTGCTGCACATGCTCCGATGGGTACTCGGCGACGAACCCTTTTTCCGTGCCATCAGACAATATCTGGAAGATCCCCGGTTAAGATATGGGTTCTCATCCCACCAGCAATGGGTACATCACCTGGAAGCCGCTGCAGGCAGGCAACTGACCTGGTTTTTTGATGACTGGTACTATGGGGAAGGTTACCCGGTGTATTCAGCATTGTTTGGAATGACCGGCCAGGACACACTCCTTTTAAGGCTTGACCAGGAGACATCCCACCCCTCGGTCGGCTTCTTTGAGTTGCCAGTGTCTGTAAGGCTTTACAACCCGGGAAAATCCGATTCGCTCGACGTGCGCCTGGAGCCTACCTTCAGCGGACAACTGTTTACACTCCGGGTTCCCTTTGAGGTGGCTGAAATAGCAATAGATCCCGACCTGTGGCTGTTGAGAAAGATCGGAACAGTAAGCAAAAGCAGGTTTGCCACCTTATCTCATGGATTGTCTGTGTTTCCTAATCCCTTTCCGGAAGGATTCCGCCTGTCCGTTCCAGCAGGCGAACAACTGCGGAAGGTCATGATTTACGATCTTTCGGGTCGCCTGGTATTTACCCACCAGGGACACCACGACTATTTTGCCCCTATCCTGGGGGCAGGAACCTACCTGTTGAAAGCGGTCACTTCGGAACGCGTTTGGGATACCTTGCTAATCTCTTCCGGTAAGTAGCGGACTGCTTTACCGGGAGTCAGGCGGTGACTCTCTGCTTAAGCTCACATTAGTCAGGGCTTCACTTGAAATGAGAAAGTCAGGGCTTCACTTAGAGTGAAACCCT
>CAZYUA010000009.1:0-128557 GCA_964650525.1 uncultured Prolixibacteraceae bacterium | reverse complement strand
CATGTCCGATGAGAACCAGCTTTCACTTTGGAATTTCTAAACCGGACAGCAGTGATAATTAATATCCATTGAACAAGCATAATTTTTTTTTATTTTTATTCCAAAGCATCAGAAGATCCGACAGAATAAATCATTCAAAAAAGCACCCGGAAATTCCGGTGGAGGGCGGTCAGGCTGAAGTTCTTGCTGACGTAAGGGAATTTTGGGTTCGGCAGGGTGTAAAGCTGTTCTTGTTTGTAAAGTGTGGTATATTTGGAATTCACCAATATAGGAAACATGGCAAAGCTAATACGGAAGAGGTTCAGGTTGGTCCTTAATACAATCACAAGTTGTCTGATCATTTTTTTCTGTTTTTTGATTGTTCCTCAGAATGCCGGGGCAGAGGTAACTCTTCCGCAGCTGATCAGCGACGGCATGGTGCTGCAACGCGATGTGCCCCTGAAAATTCACGGCTGGGCCTCTCCGGGGGAAAAGGTCTCCCTCTCCTTCCGGAACAAAACCTTCCGCTCCGTGACCGATAAGGAAGGGAACTGGAGCATTTCCCTTCCACCCCAGAAAGCGGGAGGACCCTGGAAGATGCTTTTCAGGGGGAAAAACCAGGTGGAGGTCAGCGATGTACTCTTCGGCGATGTGTGGATCTGCACGGGACAATCGAACATGGTGCTCCCCATGGAACGGGTGAAGGAGAAATACCCGGATGAGATCGCAACAGCGAACTACCCGCAAATCAGGCACTTCTTTATCCCCACTGCCACCAACCTGGAACAACCAGCGAAGGATCTTCCTCCGGGAAGCTGGAAACAGGCCAATCCAAACGATATCCTCACCTTTTCCGCCGTGGCGTATTTCTTCGGAAAGAAGATTCATGAAAAATACAACGTTCCCGTCGGACTCATCAACGCCAGCGTGGGAGGGACGCCCATTGAGGCGTGGATCAGCGAAGAGGGGCTCCGGGAGTTTCCCGGTCTGCTGAAGAGCATTGAAAGAAACCGGCAGCCTGTGAAGAGGGCGGAGCATCCCATTGTCAGCCCGGCTGGTGTACCTCAGTCCAGGGACAAAGGGTTGACCGGACCGCAGAAATGGTACGATCCGGCTTACAAGGCAGAGGGGTGGAAGCCTTACACCCTTCCGGGCTTTTGGGAAGACCAGGGGATCAGGGATCTGAACGGAGTCGTTTGGTTCCGGAAGGAAATCGAAGTTCCTGCAAACATGACCGGAGTTCCCGCCCGCCTTTTCATGGGCAGGATCGTCGATTCCGATATCGTCTATGTCAATGGCGAAAGGGTGGGGAACATCACCTACCAGTATCCGCCGCGGAGGTATTCCGTGCGCGAAGGGTTGCTGAAGCCGGGCAAAAACCTGATCGTCGCCCAGGTCACCAACAACTCCGGAAAGGGGGGATTTGTCCCCGGCAAGCCCTACTTCCTGGAAGCCAACGGCCATACCGTGGATCTGCGGGGGGAATGGCATTATAAGGTGGGCGAGGTCTTCGAGCCGGCGCCCTGGTTTCCGCAATTCAGTGCCCAGAACCAGCCTGCAGCCTTGTACAACGCCATGGTGGCGCCGCTGACAGGCTATAAGGCCAAAGGGTTCCTCTGGTATCAGGGGGAGTCCAATACCGGCAATGCCGCGGCCTACCGGAAGCTCCTGCCCGCGCTGATCCGCGACTGGCGCACCAGATGGGGACAGGGGGAACTGCCCTTCCTCTATGTGCAGCTCGCCAATTTTATGGATGTCGATTACCTCCCCGTAGAAAGTCAGTGGGCGGAGTTGCGCGAAGCCCAACGGTCGGCGCTGTCGCTGCCCAACACCGCCATGGCAGTGGCCATTGACCTGGGAGAGTGGAACGATATCCATCCGCTGAATAAAAAGGATGTGGGGGAACGGCTGGCCCTGGGGGCTTTCCGGCTGGCTTACGGAGAGCAAAACGTGGTCTATTCAGGTCCCCTTTATAAATCACATGAGGTGAAGGGCGACAGCATCATTCTTGCCTTTGACCATACCGGAGGCGGACTGAAGGCCCGGGGAGGGGAACCGCTGTCGCGCTTTGAAATCGCCGGCGGTGACCGGAAATTCGTCATGGCCGATGCTTTTATCAGGGGTGACCGGGTGGTGGTTTACAGCAACCGGGTTACCCGGCCGGCCTATGTGCGCTATGCCTGGGCCGACAATCCCGATGGCGCCAACCTGTACAACCTTGAGGGGTTGCCCGCTTCACCCTTTCAAACCATTAATCCGGAAGTTGCAGGGGATGCTTCCGCCTGGCGGGGAAAATCATGCGCCGTGGTACTTACCTATGACGACGGACTGAATGTCCACCTCGACCATACCATAGCCCTGCTCGACTCCCTGGGCATGAAGGGCACCTTTTACATCCCCGGAAATTCGGAACCCTTCCGCCTGCGGATGAATGAATGGAAACGGGCAGCCGCCCGCGGCCATGAGCTGGGAAACCATACCTATTTCCATCCCTGCAACGGCAGCCTTCCGGGCAGAGACTGGGTGAATCCCGATTATGACCTGGCCAACTATTCCCCCCGCCGCCTGATGGATGAGGTACAAGCCGCCAACCTGCTGCTGGGCAGTGTCGATGGGAAACGCACCCGCAGCTTTGCCTATACCTGCGGTGACCGCGATGCCGGCGGGGAATCTTTTACGGAGCTGATCATGCAGGAATTCCCGGTGGCCCGGGGCGTCCAACCCGTTATGAAGGACATCAAGACCACCGACCTCTCGAATACCGGCGCTTATATGATCAACGGAGAAAGCAAGGATCAAATGATCACTCTGGTGAAGAAGGCCATGGAAAGCCATGCCATGCTTGTTTTTCTCTTCCACGGGGTGGGAGGGGAGCATAATCTCAACGTGTCCCTGGAAGCCCACCGGGAATTGTTGCAATTTCTTAAACAACAGGAGGATCAGATTTGGGTCCCCACCATGCTGGAGGCTGCCTCCCACATCAGGGAATACCGGAAACTTCAGGAATTAGCCCCTACGAGATAGGGCTCTTGGCGATTACCTGAAAAACAAGGCCGCGAATTCTCCAAGGACCCGAAGCGAGCTGAATACCATCAAGCAATTTATCCTTCGGCTCGGCCGATAGGAGTTTCTACTTTCTCACCTGATTGTCACGGACCGTGGGGACCACAAATCCCATCACCACCGTGCCGGTAATACCGGTGGCCACGACGATAATAATGGCCGTCAGGGATTCCAGCCCGAAGAGGCAGGAAAGGGTAACCATGGTCCACATCAATGCGATGGACCAACTCTTCGTTTTCAGGGTCATCCCTTTTTTTTCGTGGAAATCGCGGATATACTTTCCGGCCACCGTGCCGGTCACCAGCTTATGATAGAGCTTTTCAGAGCTCCGCAGGTAGAGGGCTGCGGTCAGCAGAAAAAAGGGCGTGGCCGGCAACCCGGGAACCACAATGCCAAGCAGCCCTAAACCCAGGGAGATACTTCCCAGTGTTATGAACAATGTCCTTACCATTTCCGTTTTTGCCTCCGGCCTGCAATGATAGAAAAATACCCTGAGATTCATACAAACGTCCTGTAATTCCTCCTTGTTATCCGGTGATACGGTGTAGAGCTGTTTGTAAAGAGTCCATAATATGCTAAATTGCCCCTGATTTTATTGATGTAAGATGTCAGAATCAGCAATGACCACAAACAGGGAAATCAGGCGTAAACAACATGCCCGCTTGCTGCGGGCTGTCCGGAGAATCCACCGCACTACCGCCATCCTTTCCTTCTTTCTGTTTTTTATTCTTGCCTCCACGGGGATCATCCTGGGTTGGAAAAAGAACAGCAGCGGGAAGATCCTCCCGGAGACCTACCCGGGAACTACGAAAAACCTGGCTGCCTGGCTTCCCCTTGACAGTCTGCACCAACGGGCTTGTGATTTTCTCAGGGAATCTGTTGGGCCGGATGTGTCAATGGAATTGGAAAGGATCGACATCCGGACCGACAAAGGAATGCTGAAATTTGTGTTTGAGGAAGGCTACAGGGAGATCCAGCTGGACGGGGCAACCGGGGAGTTGCTGCATGCAGGCATCCGTTATTCCGACCTGGTGGAGAATATCCACGACGGTACCATAGTGGACCGCCTGCTGGGAATCCGGAGTGGCCTCTTCAAGCTAGCCTATACGACTTTTATGGGACTGGCCCTGCTGATATTCACCGGCACCGGCTTCTGGCTCTGGTATGGTCCGAAAAGGATGCGCAGGTCCAGACAGCCGGATTGATGAGTTCCACTGCAGAAAGCATTGGTTCCCATTGAAAATAAGAAAACGGACTTTCCGGACTGGAAAATCGCACGGGGAATCCAGCCTGACATGGTAATTCCGAACCAGCCCGGTACCTGTTTTTGGTTTATTCCCCCGCTGTGATCTTCACCAGAACCACCCCGTGGAAGGGCACTTCGGTGTCGAAGGTGCCGCTGAAGGTGCCTAAATCTTTCTGGCGCCAGAGGTCGCGAACTTTACATTTTCCCGTATATCCCAGAGTGGCCAGGTCTACGGTTACTTTCCGGGAGTAATTTTCATTCTCCCAGTTGAACATCTCCACCGGATCGTTGGCATGGTTCCCAAGGTAGAAGATGCCCGCGGCTTTACCGCCATCCTCCAGCTCTTTTACCCAGATTTCCACGCCGTCGGACCGGACTACAGGAACGGCCTGTTTTCCCAGTGCATCCTGGTTCACGGCGATGACCTCGTCGTTGGTGATCAGGTTCAGGGTAAAATCATCGAGCCGCTCCATGTCGCAACCCAGGAGCAGGGGCGAGGCGAGCAGCGACCAGAGGGAGATGTGGCTGTATTGTTCATCGGGGGTAAGCCGGGTGGGAGAGAGGTTGGCACCCCAGCCCACATACCCCAGCACCAGCATGTCGGGGTCGTTCCATGCCGAAGGCCCCGCATACGGGGAGTTTTTATCCTGGGAAAAGCCAATCGAGGAGAGGCTGTTCCACGAATCGCCAATGTCGCCGGTGGTACGCCACAAATCACCACCCACTTCAGCCCCCCAGGCGGCGACATCCTTCATGCCGTACTGGCAGAGGCTGTAGACGATGTCCCGGTCGACCCGGTCAAGGGCTTCCCGCATGACCAGGTAAGGTTTTTTATAGGCTTCGAGGGAGTTGTCTTCCACGACACGGCTATACCCGCACCAGTCGTATTTCACATAGTCGAACCCCCAACCGGCCCAGGTGCGGGCATCGGTTAGCTCATGCTGGTAACTTCCCGGGTAACCGGCACAGGTGGTGGGACCTGGCGAAGAGTATATGCCGATCTTAAGTCCCAGACTGTGGACATGATCGGCCAGCCCTTTGATATCGGGGAATTTTTCGTTGGGAAGCAGTTCACCGGCTTTTGTCCGTTCGCGCGACTGCCAGCAGTCATCGATGTTGATGTAACTCCATCCGTGCCCGATGAGTCCCTTGGACACCATGGCATCGGCCGCGGCTTTAACCTTTTCCTGGTCGACGGCGCAGGCCCAGTTGTTCCAGCTGTTCCACCCCATGGGAGGCGTCAGTGCCAGCTTATGTTGTCCGATGATGATTTTCAGCGTACGGGTGGCTTCCCCGGCTTCATTCTTCGCCCTGATGTCGATGGTATATTCCCCTTCCTGTCTGACCTTTCCGGAAATCACCCCGGTGGAGGGCTCCATCTCCAATCCGGCCGGCAGATTGGCGGCGATAAGGGTCATTGGCCGCTTTCCGGTAACGGGAATTGTATACATAAAAGGCCTTCCGGGTGAAGCTCCGGTCACGGAAGGACCGTTGATGCGGGGGGCATCTCCCGGAGGAGGCGTCAGAATATAAGGTTCGGCGGCCGGAGCCACCGGTAAAGGCAGGATTGTGTCGCCCGTGATCTCAAACCGGGCATCGGCCCAGTCGGCATGGTCGAAATTCATGTTGTCACCTCCGTCGGTGACCAGCAGGGCCAGCTTCTGAATACCCCGGATATCAACCTCAACCGGAATGGCTGAGGTGGTGTCGGTCATGATACCGCTCTGCCACAGGATCTTTTTGTCGCCTAAGACGAAAAACTCCAGCGATGCCCGCTCCTTCACCTCGTCATCGACTCCCACGGAAGCGATAAACCTCCTTCCTTCTCCCTGCAGGTCAACGAGGTATTTGCTGATGGCATGGGTGCCCACGCCCCGTTCAAAAACATTGCCGTTGATGGTCAGCGGATTCCTGTCTACCGACTTTTTCACGTAATTAGAGCCCCAGCCAATCTCCATGGTGCTGAGGTCCATCTCATCGAGCCATATCGTTTTTGTGGGTTGCGGGGTGCACCCTGTGTTCAGTAATGCCACCACAATGGCGGCTAAAATAAGCATTCGCTTCATCATGCAGGGTTTTAGTTAAGCGCGTGGGACAAGTGATCCCACCGATGATGCGAAGGTAGGATTTTGTGATGTTACGTCATCAGAAAGACACCATCTATTTCTCCCGCTTCCTTGCCAGAATTCACTATATTTGGGTAATGGAGATGTTCGTAGTTTTTAAGGTTTTCCAGAGTGGTTTTAACGCCAAATCAAAAAATTTGCAAACTTCAACAATAAAACCCACAGACAACAATTCTTTGAAGGCTCTTCAGGAGCTTGAGCAGAGGCGCTTGATCAGGATTGTCAAAGAACCTGTTCAACGAACCGGTAACCAGACTGGAACTGATCGACGGAGAGAAATACCAGCCCGATTCGATGACCCCCCTTTTCGATGCCATGGGCACTTCCATGTTGCGCCTCCGGTAGGTGACCGGTGCCCTGACCGCCTACAACGTGCTGGTGACCATCCTGACCGACGGACAGGAAAATGCTTCCCGGGAGTTCAGCGGGGAAGCCATTAAAAAGATGATCGATGAACTGTCGATGAAAAACTGGACGTTCACCTACATCGGCGCCAACCATGATGTGGTTGACTTCGCCCTGAAGATCTCCATCACCAATACGATGAAATTCGAGGCCAACGAGGTCGATATGAAGCAGATGTTCGACAAGGAGAAGCGTGCCCGCATGAACTTCAGCCAGAAGATCAGGGACAAAAAAGATTACAAGCAGGACTTTTACAAAGACGACGACGATCACCAAACCACCTAAATGATCTCATTCAGCCCCGGAAGGGAAACCTTCCGGGGCTTTTATGCTATAACCCTTGAAGCGGCATTTTTGGCCGGAATAGAAAAGGATGGGCTTTAGCCTGTTAGTTGCAGATTTTCCCTCACCCTGAACTCCACGATCCGACGGACCAAATCGTGCGGAAGCGGCTTGTCCGGGGGAAACTGAACCGCTCCTTTGGAAAACTTATACACAACGATTTCCGGTTTGAACGCTTCAATCCCGGAGGGGGTGGGGTAAAACCCAATGTGTTTGGGATATCCCGCAAAATAGACCAGCGGTCCGTTTAAATTGTAAGCAGGCATCCGGTAGGCAAAAGTCTCCTCTGCTCCGGGTGCGGCCTGTCGGATGGTTTCACGCATCTGCCGCAACAAAATGCGCATCTCTTCCGGAAATCCTTCTATATAGTGATCAACTTGTTTCATTTTTCAGATTTTCTCTCTGTCCCGGTTTTTAATATTATTCCAATTCGCTTTTCAAATCGCACTTCACAAGGCTACCTCCTTTACTGATTTCATGCGGTGGGGTTTGCCGGTGGTTTAAATCCTATTCTGGGGCGGTTCTTTTGTTGTAATTCTTGCTGTTTGGCCTTTTCAAACTGTTTTATGTATTCCAAAATAAGCATAATTTTGTCATCATGGTCGACCAATTTCGTTTCAAACTGCTCAAACTTTAATAACAGATCTTTATGAGTTGCAAGCATTTTGCGAATTTTGCTATAAACACGCATTATTTGGATATTGACCTTTATCGCTAAATCACTATTAAGAACGCTCGATAACATTAAAACCCCATGTTCTGTAAATGCATAGGGCAGATTACGGCGACCACCCCAACTTGATGTCGCAATTTGCGATTTCAAGTTTTCAAATTCGTATTTAGTTAACCGGAACATAAAATCTTCGGGAAAGCGGTTAATATTCCGTTTTACCTGTTCATTCAGCCGCCTTGTATCAATTCCGTAAAGTTCTGCAAGGTCGCTGTCTAACATCACTTTTTCATTACGGATAAAGTAAATTTTATCGATTACCTTTTCGTCAGGAATAACCGAAAGTTGCTTATTGTCACTCATTGCTGTGTTATTAATTACGTAAATTTACGCTAAAATACTACCCTATGGATATTGAACTTGAGGAAAATCCTATCATGAAAATACAAATTCTTACAGAAAAAAGCAGACAATATCTCGACATGCTGTGCTGCACGATTCCCGGAAGGGAAGTGGGCAGTGAGGGGAATCGCCGGGCTACACGGTTTTTTGAAACGGAACTTTCCCAAAGGGGATGGACCATTGAAACACTTGAATTCGATGCCGTCGACTGGGAAGATAAAGGGGCCACATTAACCTGCGGCAACGAAGTGTTCCGGGTTCTGGTAAGTCCCTACTCCCTGGCCTTCGACGGAGCCGGGGAACTCGTCCCCGCCTCCTCGGCCGGTGAACTGGAAACCCTGGATGCTAAAGGAAAAATCCTTCTCCTTCACGGGGAGATTGCCAGGGAGCAGCTGATGCCCAAGAATTTTGTGTTTTACAATCCGGAGGAACACCAGCGGGTCGTCGCTCTGCTGGAGCAAAGCGGTGCGCGGGCCATCATTTCGGCTACCGGCCGCAATGCCGCCCTGGCCGGCGGCGTCTATCCCTTCCCCCTGATCGAGGACGGCGACTTCAATATCCCATCTGTTTATATGACAGAGGAGGAGGGTGTGCGGTTGCTGCCCTTTGCAGGGAAAAGCGTTAGCCTCCGGTCCCGCTCTGAGCGAATCCCCGGAAAGGGGGTTAACCTCTCGGGATACCGGGGAAATCCTTCCGGAAAACGGATCGTGGTCACCGCCCATATCGATGCCAAAAAGGGATCGCCCGGCGCCATCGACAATGCCACAGGGGTGATTGTCCTGCTTCTTCTGGCGGAACTGCTGAAGGATTACGACGGGGAGCGGCTGATAGAACTGGTGGCCTTTAACGGGGAAGATTACTATGCCGTATCCGGACAAATGGCCTACATTGCTGCCCACGGGGAGGATTTTCCGCATATGCTCCTGAATATCAATATCGATGGTGCGGGGTATAAGGAAGGGCCTTCCTCTTTTTCCCCGTTTGACCTGCCCGATGATGTAACCCGGCTGGTGCAGGAGTTGATCGCAGAAAACCCGGGCATCGCGGAAGGCATCCCCTGGCCCCAGGGCGACCACAGCATCTTCCTTCAGTATGGTGTCCCGGCCATTGCCGTCTCCTCCCAATGGTTAATCGACCACATCAGCGAGCAGGAGATCACCCATACCCCCAAAGACCATCCCGGAATTGTAGAGGACCAGCGACTGGCTGAAATCGCCCTTGCCCTCAACCAACTTATCCGGAAGATGTAAAAGGCCTCCTGATTTTTTTCCAGGCATATCCGGGAGGTCCCGGCCCAACTCCACCTGAAAATCGGATATTTTTCTCGCAGGAGCGCTTTTTTTTTAATTTCTGACCGATTTTCCGCGTGGGTTATCTCTTCATAATTCATTGTATATTAATAGCATAGGTTGAAAATGCCGGTGAATGGCCCGGTATTCTCGGTGAATAATTCCGGTTTGGTACGCCATTTGCCATACCACTTCCGAAGAGATGGTTCTTCAGTAACAACAAACAAAATGAAAGCTTTATTCACCTCCGCAGTTCTTGCCCTCCTGATCGCAACCGCGACAACCGTCCGGGCTCAGGATTGGCAGGAGGGTTACCTGGGTCTCCCTGGTGATAACCTGAATCTCTACGCTACCATGAAGCTGTTCCAGGAGTCGGAAACCCTCGAAGGTTTCGAAATGGCCCTCAACAGCGAGGATACCGGCATCAACAACCTCGACCTCAATGGCGACCGCCGGGTTGATTACATCAACGTGACCGACCATATCGACGGGTATGTCCACAACATCGTGTTAAGCGTGGCGCTGAACAAGAAGCACCGTCAGGACGTGGCCGTCTTCATCGTGGAGCGTTTCCGCGACGGATCGGCACAGATCCAGCTGGTGGGTGATGAAGCCCTCTATGGCCGCAACTATATCGTGGAACCTTACTACGACAACAACACCGCAGAAACCGCCAATCCCGGTTACTACGGCAGGCCGGTCAAAAACGTGCAGGTGACGGTGGTCACCACCTCCGCCTGGGAAGTGGCTTCCTGGCCCCTGGTGCACTATATCTACCTTCCCGGATACATGGCCTGGCATTCGCCCTGGTACTGGGGTTACTGGCCTGCCAGCTGGAGCACATGGGATCCCTGGTACTGGCACTACTACTACGGATACCATTCCTACTGGAATGACCACTACTATGCCCACTTCCGCCACTGGAACCACGTGCGTTACCATGGATACAACGACTTTTACTATGCCGGTGTAAGGCACTGGTCGAAGGATATCCACAAAAACATCAGCAAGGGTACTTACAAAGAAATGTATTCCCGTCCTGAGCTTCGGCAGGAAGGGGAAGCCCTTGCCAGAGTCAGCTACGGAAGAGATCTCCGGACACGGAATCAAAGAACAGACCAAAACAGACTGCAGTCGGAAGTTCCTGAGGGCGCAAGGGTGCGTGCCACCCGCAGCAATGGCACTGCAGCCGGAAGACAATCCGACGTTGCCGTTACCACCCGGAGCACCTCTTCGACCGATGCAGTGCGGGGGACTACTGCTTCCCGCAGGGCCGGCACGGTCATGACAAAAAGTGCAGCCACAGTGACTGAACCTTCGGGTAGAACCAGCAGCCCTGCCAGGACAACGTTCGACACCGGAAATAGTGGAACAACCTCTGTTGGCAAGCCGGCCACGACAGGTCGCCGGTCTGCCGGAACTGGCAGTACCCAGCCAGCACAGCGGCCTGCTCCTGATAATGCCATCAGAAACCAGAGGAATTCTTCCAACACGGCTTCCTCGGTCAGCCGCCCTGCCCCCCAGCCGGTTCAGCGCACCACCCCTGCCATCTCCACAAGCCGTCAGTACGGAGCTTCCGGATCTGCCACCCAGGTCTACAGCGGTGGAACCAGCTCTGTTACCAGGTCTGACGCTGGCAACACGAGTGCCTCTTCGAGGCCGTCCCGCAGGTAACAACTTGTAAACCCAGAAAAAAGCCATCCGCTTCACCGCGGATGGCTTTTTTTTCCCCCCTGCCGGGGAGCACCGGCAAACGAGCCCTTTTACCCGTTAAGAAAACCGGAAAACTTTTCGTCCATAT
This sequence comes from uncultured Prolixibacteraceae bacterium, assembly GCA_964650525.1. Classification (GTDB taxonomy): domain Bacteria; phylum Bacteroidota; class Bacteroidia; order Bacteroidales; family Prolixibacteraceae; genus UBA1413. Next base: position 117,234 of record CAZYUA010000009.1, on the reverse strand, counting down.
GGCCGTTGAACCACCGGTCTATTACCGACCGGCGAAAACGCCATTCCTTGCCCAGCTTAACGGAAGGGATCTTACCATCCTGAGCCCAGGTGTATATTGTCTGTGGCTTTAACTTCAGGTATTTAGCCACCTCCTCCAGTGTCATGATATCGTCCATGGCCTAATTTGTAAAATAGTCCCTGACATTCAGCGTATCTTCCTGAACCGGGCTTTCAGAGCTTCCCGGCAAACCGGAAGGAAACTTCTCCCTCTCTTCCGGAGTCGCCTTTTCTCCGGGGGCTACCAGCTGCCGGACGGAATATACAATGGCAGTGTAAAAGTTCCCTTCGTATTTGCGGAATAGTTTGAATTCCTCCTCCTTATTACAGAGAAAGGGCCGTAAATTCCATGCAAGCTGGATCCCTACAAAACCCAGAATCACTATCCAGACCAAAAACACATTGACCCCTGTACGGGGATAGATTTTCTTCTTTTCACAGGCAAATTTCAAGGCATCGAGGATCAGCCGGATGCCAAAAATGCCGGAAAAAACAAATATCGCCACATGCAGCAACTGCAGGAAATGGTAATTCCCACCAGTGATCTGAAAAAATACTACCACTGGGGCAAAAGAGAGCGCAATCACTGCCATCAGCAGTAGCCCGCTCAATACAATAACCATCATCTGTCTCAACCTCATTCGTGACCCCAGCACCTGCTGAATGATAAAAAAGGAGGGAAAACAGATCAACAGCGTACATAAAAACAAAAAGACAACTTTCAGCCCGGCCACCGCAGACTGCAATACACTGTGATAGCTTCCCATAACCAACCCGTAAACAAAGGTGCACAGGCATATCACCAAAATCTGCCTGACGATCAACCGGTCCGATTGTTCTTTGTTCCGTTCATCGAAATAGGATTCCGCATTCTGAAAAACGGAAAATAGTTCCTTCAATTCCTGTAAAGCTTTCATGATTTCTGGATTTGTTATTTAACAAATATATCATTTATATTATTATATTTTAATGTTTATTGTTGTATTTTATTATTTATATTTTGAGTAACCGGTAAATCCCGGGATTAAGAGATGGCTGGTCTTTCCGGATCAGCAGATCTGCCGTGAGGTACCCTCGCGTACAGATTTCAGACCAGTGTTAGTGGAAACACACCTACACGGGTTGCAGAAGCATTGCAAGTTACCCGCTTTCAGGAGTCATTCCCAGCCTGAAAGGAATTTTTTCCGTACTTCGGTTACGCAAAAAAATGGTTGGCAGAATCTGTCCGGAAGTGTATATTTACCCAAAAAATTGACTATGGAAGAACGAAATCTTGTATACCGGGGTAAGTCGAAAGATGTTTTTCGCATTACAGATGGCCCCTATGCCGGAAAATACCGGTTTGTTTTCACCGACAGGGCAACAGGTTATCTTGAAAACGGGAAGGTTGTGTTTGATCCGGGATATGATACTGTTGTCGGGGAGATTCCGGGCAAGGGGGAGATAGCGTGCAGGTTTGCTACCCATTTTTTCAGGTTGCTGAAGGGAAAAGGAATTCCATCCCACTACATTGAAACGATCGGCGGGAACGAAATGGTTGTGGAGCCTGCCTTACCGTTATCCATGGACGTAGAGGCTCCCGGCTTTGCCGGTGAGGCTCCCTTGCAGAATCTTGAGTTCACCTGGAGGAACAATGCCACAGGAAGTTTCTGGAGGAGGTATCCGTTTGTGCAACCCTGCAAGAATCTCCGTAAAGTGGTGGAGGTTTGGACCAAGGGCGATAGTGACATTCTTATCACCCTGGAGGCGCTGGAGGCCACCGGGGCTATGACCCGGAAGGAGATTAGGGAGAGTGTGGAACTGGTAAAAAGTATCGCGGAGATCGTCTCTGATGAATTTTCTTCCAAGGGCCTGCATGTCATCGACGGGAAGTTCGAACTGGGTAGATTGCGCGATGGTGACGCACAGATTGTGCTTATCGATGAGATCTCCCCGGATGTTTTACGGGTCTGTAAGGGGTACAAGCCCGACCAGACCGGGAATTGCACGGTTTTTGGCCGGTGTGCTGTCACGGGTGATGCGGGAGGCAGGAGAACCATCAAAAACAGAAACCAGGTTGCCGCTGCTGATTTTGTCACTGTATTCCTGTAATCCGAACCATAAGGCTCCTCCGGACAGAATGATTTCAGGTACTATGTAAACCAACAACCATGAAGAAACTTCTCCAAGCTGCCTGTTTCGCGGCACAGAAGCACACCCTGCAGCGCAGAAAGGGCACCGGTGATAAGCCTTACATCAACCATCCCCTGGAGGTGGCCTGTCTCCTGGCTTCGGTTGGAGGTGTCACCGACGAAGATATCCTGTCGGCTGCCATCCTTCACGATACACTTGAAGATACGGCTACCACTCCGGAAGAGCTCTCCTCCGCCTTCGGCGAAGCTGTCGTTGCCTATGTCAGTGAAGTGTCAGACGATAAGTCGCTTTCCAAAGCCGAAAGGAAACGTTTACAAACGGAGCATTCCCGGTTTTTGAGTGTTGGTGCCCGGCTGATCAAACTGGGTGACAAGATCGACAACCTCCGCTCGGTGGTGTCGGAGCCACCCCGCTTTTGGCCGGTTGAACGCCAGATTGGGTATTTTGAGTGGGCACTGGCAGTATTTCAGGGTTTGAAAAATACCGACAGGGCTTTGGAAGCACTTTTCATGCATGAGTACACAGAAGGGTTGGAAAAGCTGATGAACCGGAAGGATTCCCCCATGGACAGCACAGCCGGCCAGCAATAAATCGAAGAAGAAGTGCCTGATAAAGCCCTATGAAGATACGATCAGTTTTGCCGGCCTGTGGTCATGCTGGCTGACCCATCCTGTTGCGGGCAGGGAGGTGGTAATCCACATTGCGGCAGCAGCGGATGTTCATGGCTGCCTCTTTCCCTGCGATTCCGGGGAGAACCGGGCCGGGAAAAGTTCCCTTGCGGGAATCCGTTTCAGGTGGATTCTCTCCGGAAGGCCGTGCACTATACTGCAAGGCTGCCTTTTCTCCCTGTTGTCAGCGGATGATCTTTTTTAAACTGTCGCCGACTCTTTCGAGTACCTTTTTCAGATCCTCTTTGGCTGCCCCGCCGACCTCTTTCCTGATCATCGTTCTGGCTTCGGAAAGATCGATTTTTACTTCCGGATTTTTCGCCGGGCCTGAAAGGAAAATTTCCACAGGAATGGCCCGGATATTCTTCTGGCCGGGCAGTAAACCCAACGTATTCTCTATGTTTTCGCTCAGAGCTTCCCGGGCTATGACAAGGCCGATATGCATGTCGATGAGGTTTTTGGCATTCAATTGGCCTGACAGGGTAGCCTCCTGTCCCCCGATTTTTGTTTTGAAAGGCTTCAGCATTAAGTTGCCATTTTCGATGGTGAAACTGGCGGCAAAATCGTCGATTCTGATGTCCCTGAGAGTCTCTTCCCTCAAAACGCTTTTGATCTTATTGAAGACCGGGGAATTCAGGATCTGGACATTGTAGGAGTTGAGCAATCCGGAGCCGTTGAGGCTTTCCAAGCTGAGTTCCATGTTTTCATTCAGCCGGGCGTTCATTTTCAGGCTGGTGCTGAATTTCCCCTTACTCTGGGCTGCTACGGGGAGGTAGGTTTTGATCAGTTTCAGTGACTGGAAAGCTGCCGGGATATCAAAGCTGATCACGTCGAGGTTCAGGTCCATAGCGGGGCTGACGCTCTCCCTGTTTTCGTAAATGCCGGCCATTCTGACTTCCCCTTCAAGGAGATTCATGGTCAGCCCGCTGAGGTTGAGACGGCCATCTCCCGTCGTTAATCGGCCTTTAATGTGTGAAATATAGATCCGGTCGTATAATGCTTTGTCTATGTCGGTTTCGAAGCTGAGGTTCAGATTCTCCGGGATTTTGAAGGTTGAAGGTGCACTTTTCACCGTATCCCCACTGTTCATGGTCTGAACTTCCGGGAGCTTTTTTCCCGGGGCTTGGGGTGTCTGAAGCAGCATCAGCTCATTCAGGTTCAGGAAATCCGCGGTTAGCCTGACCGACCCGCTGAGGGTGCCAGAAGCGAAAAGATAGGGATAATAGTCACTTACCGATCCGGTGAGTTTCAGGTCGCTTTGTCCGATTTTTATATCCAGTTGCTGAAGGTTGACCCTGCCGGGGTCGAAATCGAGTTTCCCGGCAGCGACCATGACCGGCATCGCCAGTTTGGATCCTGAAAAAATGAAATCCTTCATGGCCATGGTTCCATCGGTTTTCAGGGAGTTGTAATCCTTGCGTTCGATGGCAGAGAGGGTTCCCTGGGCTCCAAGGTCCAGGTCGAGGATGCCGGAGACCTCCATGCTGTCCATCGGAATGGCATCTTTCAGATGGTCAAAATTGAGTCTGCCGGCAACTTTGCCGGAAAACCGGAGGTCTTCCAGCAGGTTGTCGAGTTTCAGGGAAAAGTCAACCGGGTTGTTTTTTACTTGTGCATGAGCCCTCGAAATGTCTACAGACGTCAGGTTTAACCCGCCCTGAGGCTTCAATACAGAAAAATCGGCATAGATGTCTTTTATTTCCTCAGAGAACCCTTCGTAACGGAGATTACCCCCTGCCAAAGTGAAGAGAATTTTCAGCGCAGGATAGCTCTCTTCATAATAGAGTCCTTTAAAGGAGCCGGCAAATTCTGCTTCTCCCCGGGCATGAAGTTTTTTGATGGTTTCCTCGTACATGGGGGGTACCAGTTTCAAGAATCCGGCCAGATCGGAGACCGGAGACGCAAATTCCAGGTCGAAGAGTAAGGAATCACCAGGCATCGAAAAATTCCCGCCCACATCGAACGGAAGTCCGTTGACCTGCAATTCACTTTCGGAAAAGGAGAAAAGCCACTTTCCGAAGTCGATGTCAACCAAAGAGGAAAGGTCCAGTCTGACACCGTCGATATAGGATGCTGAGTCGTATGCCAGGGTGAAAAGGCCGGCTTCTCCTTCTACACGGAGACGGGTATCATTTCCGTATAGGTTACCCTTCATGGAGAGATCTACCTCATGAAATCCGATGTTGAGGGGCATGGTTACATCCCGGTAACGGATGGTAGCCCCCGTGACCTCGATTTTACTAAGTTCCATGCCGAAAGAGGCCTGGCTGCTGTTCTGGCTTGTGCCGGCCGTCTTCTCCTTGGTTTCGGGGATAATATCCCAGTTGGCAAGGTTGTCTTTGTTGATCAGCAGATTAAGACTGGCCTTGTTGAGGATCAGTTCGTTGATGGTCAGATTCCCGGGGCTTAGCAGGTCGAGGATGCCGAATTTGGTGCTCAGTGAACCGATCAGCAGCAGGGTGTCTTTTGCAAATGGGCCGGTACCTATTACCTGCACGTTCTCCAGGTACAGACCCGCTTTGGGAAAGTTTTTCAGCAGGGAAAGTTTGAAACCCTCAAAGTCGACTGTCACCAGGAGGTTTCGGGAGATGGTTTTGCGTGTCATTTCCAGAAGGGTGTCCCGGAAAAGAAAGGGTATGGCGATCATTGCTCCTGTAAGCAGCAGGAAAATGGCCAAAGCTATGGTTAAGCCTTTTTTCATCAATTCGGATATTAGGCGGGGCCGGATTATTCAATTACAAGCATTTTGCGGAGCATCTGCAGGGTAGTCTGTGATGACCGGATAATGTTCCGCTCTCTGTTTTCTCCATAAACGAATTTTTCTGCAATTAATTTTGTCGGGGAGGCAACAGAAATCCAGACAGTGCCTACAGGTTTTTCGGGTGAGCCTCCCCCGGGGCCGGCAATACCGGTGGTGGCCACCGCCCATTCGGTGTGCAGACGGGAACGGACTCCCAGAGCCATCGCTTCGGCCGTTTCCCGGCTGACAGCTCCGAAGGCCGTCAAGGTGGCTTCCGGGACCCCCAGAAGGTCGGTTTTTGCCTGGTTGGAGTAAGCCGTGATGCCGCCGGCATACCAACAGGAACTGCCTGGGGTAAGGGTAACCAGATGGGATATGTTACCCCCGGTGCAGCTTTCAGCTACCGAGAGCATCATTTGTTTTTCAAGCAGTAGTCTTCCTACCGCCATGGCCAGGGTGTCTTCGTCGAATCCGTAAACAGAATCCCCGAGAAGAAATACCAACTGCTCCGTGTACCGGTCGAGATCCTGCTGAAGGGTTTCTGCAGAGGTCCCTGAAGTGGTGAGCCGCAGGCGAACTCCCATAGGGCCGGGTAGATAGGCACACCGGATATGCGGGGGGAGCCGTACTTCCCATCCGGCAAGTCGCTCTGCCAGTACCGACTCGGCGACACCCTGCGTCAGGATGGTTTTATGAAGTATGGTGCCGATTCTGCTTAAAGCTCTCAGCCGGGGCAGAACCTCCTGCAGCATAATCACTTCCATCTCAAAGGGAACCCCCGGCAGGGACACAAAGAGGGTATCTCCCTTTCGGAACCACATCCCGGGTGCTGTACCCAGACTGTTGGGCAAGACTTCGCAGGCTTCCGGGACCAACGCCTGGTCGTGATTCAGCTGGTTGACGGGGATGCCCCGTTTTCCAAGCCGGTCACGGATATGGTCTAGGGTCGGCTGGTGCAATACCAGAGAGGTGCCGAAATATTCGCACAGTACCGCTTTGGTCAGGTCATCGCGGGTAGGGCCCAGACCTCCTGTCATCACAACCAGGTCCGCGCGCCCCCTGGCTTGCTCCAGGGCTTGCAGGATCTCCTCCCTGCGGTCATGCACTGCCTGAATACGGTCTGTTTCAATGCCGGCGAGGGTGAGCTGCCGGGCTATCCATGCCGAATTGGTGTCCACTACCTGTCCGATCAGGATCTCATCGCCAATGGCTATCATCTCAGCTTTCATAGAAGGATATTATCGTTTTCTTAACTGGAAACTCCGGAGCGGTGGTATATCCGGATTACTCGGTTCTGCAGCACAGCACCTAGAAAAAGGTCTTCCCACTTCATTTGAACTTGTTCTTTCCAGATATGTCAGGCCCTTTCTCTTTTCAATTACTGGTTATGCGTGAGAAAAAATTTCAGGAGCATCGGGAATTCAAATCAGCCGGTAGAACAATTGCAGCTAAGCCAGAGGGTTTTATCCACCGCGGATTGCAGCGGAAAATGGATCCAGAGCTTAGCCTGGTGGTCCTGTCCTTGATTTCTCCCGGAATACCAGGGGCTCAGACACCACTCGCGCCGGAAATGGATTACCTGATTTCAAAAGAGAGATTTTACGCGTGAATCATCCCGTTCGGGTAAATCCAACGTGGAGCGTGGACGGTTGTTGCACAAACTCCCGAATTTCCTGTTAGGGTGGGAGCCCATGGTGATCTCCAGAACTCCTCCCCGGACAATTTCATCATGGGAAATCCACGATTTTTCGTGCTTCCTGCCGTTGAGAGTTACCGTTTGGATATATCGGTTCCGATGACTGTTGCGGCGGGTTTTTACAGTAAACGAATTCCCGTTTTCCAGTTTAATGACGGCTTCGGCGAAAAGGGGACTTCCCAGGACGTAAGGCCCGTTAACCGGGTTTACAGGATAGAACCCGAGGGCTGAAAAAATATACCAGGCCGACATTTGTCCGCAATCTTCGTTGCCGCAGATGCCATCCGGACGGTCGCTGTAGAGGTTTTCCAGAATGGTGCGAACTTTTTCGGCCGTTTTCCATTGCTGTCCGGCATAGGCATACAAATAAACAATATGGTGGCTGGGTTCATTGCCGTGGGCATACTGGCCGATCAGTCCCGAGATATCGGGTGAAGCTCCCTCGTTTAACTGCGGGCTGATTAGAAATAGGCTATCCAGACGACGGGTGAAAGATGCCTCTCCGCCCAGCAGGCCGATGAGCCCCTCTACGTCGGTAGGTACCAACCATAGATACTGCCAGGCATTGCCTTCGGTGTAATTTCCCTGTTCGTGGAGCGTGTATACGGGATGAAACGGTTCGCTCCAGCTTCCGTCGTAATTTCTGCCTCGGAAGAATTGTACGTCAGGGTCGAAATAGTGTCGGTAGGCAGAGGCCCTGCGGCTGAAAAACAGGCATTCTTCCTCTCTGCCAAGGGCTGAAGCCATCCGTGCAATGGCATAATCGTCGATGCCATATTCCAGGCCTTTCGATACGGATTCGCGGGTGGAATCGGCAGCCACCCAACCCGGATGTTTCAGAAAAGGCAAACCGTCGCCATCATCCGAATCAGCGGTTTTTATCATGGCCTCCAGTGCCCTGTCCGGGTCAAATCCGGTAATCCCCTTTAACCAGGCATCGGCAATAACCGGTATGGAGTGGTTCCCCACCATGGTGCCGGTTTCGTTGCCCTGAAGATGCCAGACGGGAAGGCTTCCCTGCTGATCGAACACCGCAAGCATGGAATTTACAAACCCGGAGACCCGTGAGGGATTGAGCAGGGTGAAAAGCGGGTGGGCCGCCCGGTAAGTGTCCCAGAGGGAAAACACCGAGTAGTTGTCAAATCCGGGAGGCGGATAGGCCTGTTTATCAGTACCTCGGTATTCCCCGTTTGCATCGTTGAAAAGAGAAGGATGAATTTTCAGATGATAAAGCGCTGTATAGAAAATTCTTGCGGCAGCCTCATTTTTCGTATTGATACGAATAGCGGAAAGCTCGCTGTTCCACGAATTCCGGGCCTGATGTACCGTCGTGTCAAAGTCCCAGTGGGGAATTTCTGCCTCTGCGTTTCTCAGGGCGTTGGCGGAAGAAACGGGGGAAATCCCGGCTTTGAGCAGGATGGTCCGTGGGCTCCCGGGGTAAAAAGTGAAAACGCCTATGCAGGGCTTTGCACTGAGGGCGTTCTCTCCATCAGCACCAGAAGGACCGAAAAACCTGTATTCGTCGGGTTTCTCAGAAATCTGAAGAGACAGATAAAACCGCTGGTCGGGAGCCCAGCCCCGGGAATGCCGGTACCCAAGCCAAAGGGTGTCGCTGACAGCCTCCAGACTGGCTTCGGTGAGAGCATCCCATCCAATGCCTCTCTCAAGGTCAACAAGGATTCTCACCGTGTCTCCGGCAGGAAAGGTATACCGGTGAAATCCCACCCTTGCCGATGCGGTCACCTCAGCCAGGATACCGTATCGCTCAAGTAGTACTGAATAGTACCCGGGGGAAGCCTTTTCTCCGGCATGGGAATAGAGTGAAGCATAACCCTCAGAGATATCTTCCTGTCGTCCCGGCACGGTTTTAAGCTTTCCGGTATATGGCATGACCAGTAAATCACCCATATCGCCGATCCCGGTGCCACTCAAATGGGTATGTGAAAACCCGGTGACAATACTGTCGGAATAATGATACCCGGAGCACCAGTCCCAGCCTTTAACAAAGTTAACAGGCCCGAGTTGTACAGCCCCGTGGGGTACGCTGGCACCCAGGAATACATGGCCGTGTCCGCCGGTCCCGATCATGGGATCTGCATAATCTACCGGCTGCCTGAGGTTGGCAGGCCTGCCACATCCTGCAGACATAAAAATACCGGCAATCAGGGAAATCAAAAAAAACTTCGGCATTAACAGAAAATTGGTTGTCATGCCAAAATTACAAAAATCCCGCCGATCAAACCGGAATCAACCCATAAATACCCAAAACGATCTTTCCCTTTTTACAGTTCAGGGCTCCTGTAACAGAAGCTTGTTGATGTTGTCGACGAACATCTTTTTTGTTTCTTCTTTCGAACGTCCTATCCCTGCCATCATGGTGGGTTTGCCGTTTTTGGGAATATAAAGGAAAGCGGGTATGCTGCGGATCCCGAAAACGGCTGCCAGTTCTTCTTCTTTCTGGGTGTCGATCTTGTATACATGGATCTTCCCGGCAAAATCGCGCGATACCTCCTCCAGAATCGGTGAGGCTACCCGGCAGGGTCCGCACCAGTCGGCATAAAAATCGATAACAGCAGGTTTATCACCCAGGAAAACCCACTCAGAAGGCGACTTTTCATAATTCCAGACTTTCGCCAAAAAGGTTGCCTTATTGAGCAACACCGTACCCCCGCCGACTGCGTCAGTGGGTTTAGCCGTAACAGCTGCCTCTGTCTTCAAGGCCTCCCCGACAAAAGCTCCGCTACTGCCGCTGCTTTCGGTGGAGACGGAGGATTCTTTCCCCATGGCCGCTCCCTTATCCTTATCACTGCGGGCCTGGCTGTTTCCGCAACTGGTCAGTACCATTCCTGATAACAGCAAATAGACCAACGATTTTTTCATACACAACTTGTTTCCTTGTTAAAATCAATGCAAAAGTATTCCCTTTACCCCAAAGAACCGCAGAATATGCCCTCTTTTTCCCATTCAGTTGTTACTGTCGCGTTACCCTTCACGGCTTCGCAAAAATATTTTGATATATGCATCATCAATAAATGGGTGTTTAGCTTCCTGTCACCCCTTTGAAGCAGTTTTTTTATATATACAACGCAACCTGACATTCTTTTGTTCATCTATATAGTAAATACAAAAAAGAGAGGAGGAACGGGCCATGAAAAAGTTTGTAAGAGGAGTTTTATTCGTTGTGATGGTGGTTCTGTCATCCTGTCTTGATGACAGCGAGGGTTATTCATTGGGGAACTTTTGGGTTGAACTGGGTACCCTGGAGATGGAGGCAGGAACGGAAATTATACGCCTGGATGACGGTACGGTTTTATACCCGGTGGCCGGATGGCGGAGCGGTCAACAGTTGGATGAGGGGGCGCGGGTGTTGGTTGATTTTACGATACTGGGTGATAAGCAGCATTCCGGGACGTACGATGCGTATTACGTAAGGATCAATTCGACCCGTGAGATCCTGAAAAAGGGAATCCTGTCCCTGACCCCGGCCAATGAGGACAGCATTGGCCACGATGCAGTGGTGGTCAGGAAAATGTGGCTGAGTCAGAATCATCTGCTGAATTTTCATATCCGTTACTACGGAAATGAAAAGGTTCACTTCATCAACCTGGTGAAGAAACCCGGGGCACTTTACCCAGAAGACCAGCCGGTGAAACTGGAGTTGAGGCACAACAGAAACCGGGACCGTGAGGTCTACCCGATGTCGGCTTTTGTCTCTTTCGGGCTAGACAGCATCCGGATTGCCGGACTGGATTCGGTGAGGTTTGAAGTGCGGGCGATAGATTATGATGACAAAACCCATGTTTTTACCGGAGTTTACCATTATTGATTCGGATGGGTAAAGAGCACGGAAAATTCAAAAGCGCTTTCGGGCGCTTTTTTTAATTCGCGGAAAAGGAATTCTCTTTACTGAATGGAAAACCTGCTATTTTAGCAGGATCAATAAAGGGAAGGATTATGAAAAGATCATTGCTTTATCTGTTTTTGTTGTTGTTAGCAGCCTGCCAGAACGGACCCGGGGATGTGGGTGTAAAAAATTATGTGCCGGAAACCCCTCTATTGGCGTCGGATGTGATGACGCCGGAAGTGTTGTGGTCGTTCGGCAGGGTCGGTGACCCGGTTGTATCGCCTGCTGATGGCCGGATAGCCTTTACGGTCACCTGGTACAACATCCCGGAAAACAGGTCTTACAGGGATATTTATGTGCTTTCGCCCGGATCGGAACAGCCGGTAAGGGTTACAGACACCCCGGAAAACGAGTTCAGCCTGGCATGGCGCCCCGATGGGGAGAAGCTGGGATACCTCTCTTCTGTAAGCGGATCGGTTCAGTTATGGGAAATCAATCCTGACGGCACGGGCAGTAACCAGGTGACCGACCTGGAAGGCGGGGTCCGTGGCTTTGGTTACAGTCCCGACCAATCGAAAGTTTTCTTCATCCGGAATGTCAAACTTGACCAGGATGTCCACGATCTTTATCCCGATTTGCCGATGGCTGATGCGCGGATTGAAACCGATCTGATGTACCGGCACTGGGACAGTTGGCATGACTATACGTACGACCATGTCTTTGTGGCTGATTATTCAGAGGGGAAGGTAAGCACGTTGAAAGATATCCAGGAGGGCGAGCGGTTCGATTCGCCGGTAAAGCCTTTTGGGGGTACTGAGCAGATTGCCTGGAGCCCTGACGGGAAACGTCTGGCTTATACTTCCAAAAAGCTTACGGGTAAGGCCTATTCCCTGTCTACCAATTCCGATATTTACCTGTACGATCTGTCGTCCGGAGCCACTGTCAACCTGACCGGAGGAATGCCGGGGATGGATCAGAATCCGGTATTCTCGCCTGACGGTTCGAAGGTCGCATGGGAAAGTATGGCCCGTGACGGTTATGAAGCCGATCAGATCCGGCTTTTTGTGGCTGATCTGGCAACCGGAGAGAAAATGAATCTTACTTCCCGACATGACCTGAATGCGGAGCATTTGTGCTGGAATGCCGGAAGTAATTCCATTTATTTCATAAGTGCCAGGGAGGGCACCATGCAGTTATACCGGGCAGAATTGGAAAATCAGGTGGTTACATGCCTCACCGGAGGGATGCATGATTATTCTTCTGTTGCCCTGGCGGGCGACCGGTTGCTGATGACCAAAGCTTCCATGTCGCAACCGGCAGAACTCTGCCTGGTGGATCCATCAACCGGAACAGAGGAAATGGTTACCCGGATAAACAAAGGAATCACGGACCAGCTTACCATGGGAGCGGTCGAAAAGCGGTGGATTACAACCACGGATGGCAAGGAAATGCTGACCTGGGTAATCTATCCTCCCCATTTTGACAGGCAAAGGAAATACCCTGCGCTGCTTTATTGCCAGGGTGGTCCTCAAAGTACGATCAGCCAGTACTGGTCGTATCGCTGGAACTTCCAGATGATGGCTGCAAACGGTTATATTGTGGTGGCTCCAAACCGGAGGGGTGTCCCCGGCTTTGGGCAGGAATGGAACGAACAGATCAGCCGGGATTACGGAGGCCAGAACATCCGGGACCTTTTATCGGCCATAGACGCGGTTGCCATGGAACCATACGTGGACAGTGCAAAGCTGGGGGCCGTGGGAGCCAGTTACGGGGGATTTGCCGTAAATTACCTGGCTGGCCATCACGAAGGAAGATTCAAGGCTTTCATCACGCATTGCGGGATTTTCAACTTCGAACAGATGTATCTGACAACCGAGGAGATGTGGTTTGAGAACTGGGATATCGGGGGTCCTTACTGGGATGCCGCCAACCGGGAGGCGCAGCGGTCGTATGCCTTTTCACCGCACCGGTTTGTGCAGAACTGGGATACCCCGATCCTGGTCGTTCATGGGGCCAACGATTTCCGGATTCCCTTTACCCAGGGTATGGCCGTTTACCATGCCGCTCTCCTTCGCGGAATTCCGGCGAAATTTCTCTATTTTCCCGGGGAGAACCATTGGGTGCTGAAGCCCCAGAACGGGATCCTTTGGCAGCGTGTTTTTGCAGAGTGGCTCGACAAGTGGCTGAAATAGCCCGGTAGTGGTTCAGAGGGCTTCCATCAGTCCATGAATGGAAGTGAAACGGGTTTCGAGGTTATTTTTGTTCATCAGCCAGAAAGGGTGTCCGGTGTCGCCTGACTGGATGCGTACGTGAAGTGAAGCCATACTTTTGTCACCGATCGAGAATCCTCTTCTTTCGAGGGCACGACGGGTCCACAGCAGGGTAGGTTCATCACCCTCCAGGGATGCGATTCCTGCAGTCTCTCTGACGAAACGGAAACTGCCTTCCTTCGGGTCAAAATCCATTCGGGGGTTATTAAATAGCATCCTGAGCCATCCGTTCAACACCGCATCCTCCGGGGCTCCTTCCAGGGAGCCTTCCGGAGTCAGAATCCAGAGTTTATCCATTTCCCGGAGGGCGATTTCCAGATCGTGGGTGGAGAGGAGGATGATTTTCCGGTGTATATGGGCAAGTTGATGAAGGAGATGAAAGACTTCGTACTTGTTGTTCACATCAAGGAAGGCAGTAGGTTCGTCGAGCAGGATAAAGGGGGTATCCTGTGCCAGGGCCCGGGCAATCAGCACCCGCTGGCGTTCCCCGTCGCTCAGCTGGGACACCTGCCGTTGCGCCAGGGGGAGGAGTCCGGTATGTTCCATTGATTCGAGTACCTTCCGACGGTCACGGTCTGACAGGGTTCCTCTCCAATTGGTATAGGGATATCTGCCGAAAGCGACCATTTCGGCAGTGGTCATATGAGAGATTTCCACATATCCGGTTGCAACAAAGCTGAGGGTCCGGGCCAGTTCTTTCCTTGAGAAGTCACCCAGTGGGCGGCCATCCAGAAGGATTGTGCCGTCAAGCGTTCTAAGTAAACCGGCCATGGTGCGCAGCAGGGTGCTTTTTCCTGTGCCGTTCGGGCCGATAAGGGCCACCATTTCGCCCTGGCGGGCGGAGAAGTTTATGAATTCTCTCCTGAAAGGAGTTTCTCCCTTTCCGGAAGGATATCCGATAGTCAGATTGTTAATGATCAATGCGTTATGGTTGCCGGGCTTGTTCACAGAGCGGTAAATTTGCGGTTACTGATGACCATCCAGATCACAATGGGTATTCCCATCAGGGCGGTGACGGAATTGATGGGCAGGGTAGTCTGCAGTCCCGGCAGTTGGGCGAGGATATCGCTGAGCAGGAGAGCATCGGCACCCAGGAGGAGGACTGCCGGAAGAAGAATGCGGTGACGGGAGGTTCTGAAGATGACTCTTGCCAGGTGGGGCACAGCGATGCCGACAAAGGCCACAGGGCCGCAAAAGGCTGTAATGGTTCCGGTAAGAAGGCTGGCGCTGAAGAACAATGCCAACCGGCTTCTGCGGATCCGCAATCCGACAGAGGCAGCGTAGGTCTCTCCCAGAAGAAAGGCATCCAGGTCTTTGACCATGAAAAAAGAGACCAGCACGCCGGTAACTACGGCCGGTACTACCACGATGAGCTGGTTGGTGGTGATGCTGCCGAGGCTTCCCATGGTCCAAACAATAAATGCTTTCACCATCGATTCACTGCTGAAATACTGGAGAATGGAGACCACAGCTGCTGCTGCGCTGCTGAAAAGGATGCCCAGGATCAGCAGGGTCGTATTGTCGCTGACGCGGGCAGAGACATAAAGGACCAGGAGCATGACCAGGAAAGAGCCTGTCCATGCTGCCAGGGCCAGGGACCCGCTGCCTGCCAGTGAAAACCCGTTGATGAAAAGAGGAGCCATCCCAAGAGAAAAAAGAGCTACCGCGAGGCTCGCGCCAGCACTGATCCCCAGAACGTAAGGTCCCGCCAGGGGATTCCGGAATACTGTCTGCATTTGTAATCCGCTTATAGATAGGGCTATACCAGCCAGGACAGCTGTTATGGCTTTCGGTAGCCTGAATTCCAGGATAATGGTCCGGATGGTCTCCTGTCCTTCCTGAACTTTGAAGAGTGCCTCTGCAACTGTCCTGAAGGGTATCATTACTGACCCCATGAACAAGTCGAGACCGAAGAGTAAAACCAAAAGGAGCGCCAACAGCAGGAACAGGATCCCGTGGCGTCGTTTGCCTGGTGCACCAAGATCTCCCATCATCGGATCTGTCGGTAATAGGTCAGGGTATCATCAGGCAGCAACCCGGGATGGAAAATGCGGATCAGGTCGGCAAGCGCCAGGTCGGGCCGGACGGTTCCTCCCTCCCAGAAGTCATTTCCCCCGGCAGGAGTTGTCCGGAGGTTGTTGTTGTAGATTTTCCCCTTGGTGAAAAGAGGAAAAGAAGCAAGTCTGGGGTCGGCAGCCAGGATATCAGAGGGTTCGCAGGCAGTCCCGGTGTTGATCCAGATTTCGGCTGCAGAAGCCCTGATCAGTGCCTCTTCCAGGGAGATGACAAAGCTCTCGTGAGAACGGTTCTGTCCAGAGGCATAGGTTCCTCCGGCATCGGCAATCAGGCATGAAAGGTAAGATCGGCCCCCGGGCACCCACCAGGAATCCCGGTAGGGAATGCCCACCATCACTGTGGGGAGATGTTTAACGCCGGAAGCCCGGTGCGCCAGTTCCAGGTAGTTATTTGCGACGGTACTGAAAACTGAGTCGGCTGTCTCCTCTTTCCCGAAAAAAGAGGCTGCAAAACGGATCCATTCAGCCTTTCCCAGGGGGGTATCTTCCAAATATTCACCACAGATAACGGCTGGCAGGGAGAGGTCGCGGAATTTATCCAGGTGGCCGGCAATTTCACTGTCGACACCGTAGACCAGCACCAGATCCGGCTCCTGCCTGAGTATCTCCTCGTAATTGAGGTTGCTGCCATAACCGACATCAGTGGTGAGCCCTGCATCTATCCGGTTTCGGACAGCCGGGCTGGTTACATATCCGGTGCCGGAAATGCCTGTCACCTTATCTGTTTCGCCGATGGCTTCCAGGAAGGCCAGGTGGGAAGTAGAAAGGCAAACTACCCTCCGTGCAGGCACGCGGATAATATTTCTCCCCCTCAGGGTGGCTGGAACGGTGTCGTTGCGATCGATCAGGTAATAGGTAAATCGCACATCCCGGGCACTCTCCCAGGGATTGGTGACTTCCAGCCGTTTCACCCGTCCTTCGGTGGTTATGGTGAATCCACGCGCATAACGGTTACCGGCAGCAGTGTCACCCGGGCTGCCCGGCCCGCTGCAGGAGCCAAGGCTTAACAGCAGAATAACCATTTGTACAAAACGGTTCTGCATGTCGGATTAATAGGGAACAAAAAGAAATTTACTTTGAATATACTCCGACTTGTAGCGGATTTTAACCAGATAGATGCCGGGGGGATTACCGGCAAGCGTGACTTCCAGGTGAAGAGGGCCGGTCCTGCCGATGCGGCATTTTACCTGTTTCCCCTGCATATTATAAATGGAAACCTGATCCTCGGCAACCGGCTCTTTTGACCATATCTGGATCTTGGATGTGGCAGGGTTGGGGTAGACTTGCAGTTGAAGTGACGGGTCTTCCACAGGTCGGCCGTTACTGGGTATGCCCACATTACAGGCAGTGGTTTCCAACGCCAGAGAAGCAGCATAACCGGAGGGATTTTCCTGCAGGAATGTCACCCAGTTTCCTGCCTTAAGGAGCCACAGGCTATTAGGCATTTTCCCGTTGCGGATGGTATGAAACAAAGCCAGGGTGTCTCCCGATTTGAGATTTTCGAGGTTGAAGGCAATCAGAAAAGTGTCAGCAGGCTCAACGACCTGGTCAAAGTCTACCAGGTTCATGGCGTTTGTAACCAGGTTCCGTAAAAGGATGGAGTCTTTGAAATAGGCAAGGGTAGCGGTTTGGTTGGAGAAGTTGTAAATACTGATCGTGATAAAACTGCCGTTATTCCGGTTGGTCTGGTGTTTTCGGGCAACGCCCAGAGAGACACCTCTGATCTGCTCATTCCCGTGAATGGTGAAAAGATCAGCCACTTCCGTAATTCCGTTGCCGTTAGTGCCGGTCCAGTATCCCGCATCTGCACCTGAGCTGTTAACCGTGCGAAGCAACTGGTGGGCGTCTCCTTCGCTGAGGTTGGTAAAGGTCTTACAGAGTTCCTCTTTTTCAAAGAATTGTTTTCCTTCGAGGGTAAGAGGATTCTGTCTCAGGGGATCAAGCCAGTATTTCAGCTGCTTCAGGGTGTCGGTCCTGTAATCCCAAGCCATGTCGAACCGCGCAAAATAGTCATTTACCGAGTTGCTGCAGGAGGCTTCGCCGCCCGACAGGGTACCGGTAAGGAGTTTTTGGCGGTTGAAACAGGGACCTCCGGAGGAACCGTTTTCCGTGGTGCCCACCTCCCATTTCAGAGTTTTCCAGAAGGCATTGTTGAGAAAAGTGGGGTAAAAGGAGGTAATTACCGGGATGTTATGGTCGACGGCTATTTTCTTGATATCTCCCTGGGGATGGTGGATGATGGCCAGGGTGTCGGTGACCTGGGTACTGCGACTCCATCCGGCGTAGTAGGGTCTGAAGGTCGGGGGAGGGGGTACGTTTAGTTCCAGCAGGGCAAAGTCGAGGCTGTCGAAAGTGGCCTTCAACCTGCTGCCTGTCAGGGAGTGTGACACATCGCCGTCGAGGGAGCCACAATAGGGGCTTTCATAATTAAAAAGGAACAGGGAGCCTAAGGCATAGGCGTTGGTGCCGACACAATGGTTAGCCGTCAGTACGTAGGGTTTCCTGTTTTGGGCTGTATTGTTGAGAAGGGTGCCGGTGCAAAACACCGTCCCCTGGACCATCACCCGGCAGGTGCTGTTTTGAACGTTCCTCCATTTGTCTGCAATCCGGCAGTTGATATCGGTGTTGCAGGCCCCGGCAGTAGTGTTCAGGGGTCTGCGCTTGTCCTCGTATTTCAAAATTCCCAGGAAGTCGTGGTTCACCCGGGTGATCACAAATCCGTCGGGGTTATCAACAGTTCCGGGAATTTCGTACTGAACCACCACCTCATCGCCGGGGAGGGGTGAAACCTGGAAAATCCCCTCTTCCGTATTGTTATCGGCGGTAAAGGCCCCCAGAATGGAGGAGTAATCGGGGGTGTACAGAAATAGCCGTGCCTTGTCGGGGAGGCTGAAGTTCTCGAAAAGGACGTTCAGAGACAAGGCTCCTTCCGATACGATCTTCAGCCGCCAGATCTGCCAGCCGTCAGCAGAACGTGACCAGGTGCCATGGGAACTGGGGTTAAGCCTGACTTTGAAGGGATGGGCAAAGGTCAGCGGTTTTAACAACCCCGGAGACTGAGCGTTTTGCCAGCGCAGAACCTCATTGTTGGCAGGAGGCAGGATTTCTGTTGCCAGACTGCTTTTCATACCGGCATCCCTGGGGTACCCTCCCCCTGATAACTGGCCTGAAACAGGCAATATTCCTGCCAGCAAAAGAATCCCGGTAATGATGGTTCTGCTTTTCATCTGTATTATCGACCTCAAATTTATCATTTTTAGTGTAAACCAACCTTCGGCTGGAAGAATAAGCGGGATATTTTACCTGGGATACGATCAGCAGAACCGGCAGAGGGGTATAAAATAAAAAAGAGGCCGCAGCCTCTTTTTCTATCGCATAAAGTAAATAATTTTCTGTATCTGCCGGTCGGGATGGCCGGTAAAGACCCAAGTCAGCCGATCAATACTTGTTGTAACCTCCACGATCGCCTCCCGGACGGGGTCCGCGATCACCTCCGCGGTCACCTCCGCGGCTTCCGCCATAACCTCCGCGGTTTCCACCGAACCCGCCACGATTCCCGCCACGGTCACCACCGCCGAAAGATCTTCTTTCCGGACGCTCTTCACGAGGCTTCGCAACTGAAACATTGATGGTTTTACCATCGTATTCAGCCTGATTCAATTCTTCGATAGCTTTGTTTGCTTCGTCGTCGTTAGGCATTTCTACAAAACCAAAACCCCTCGACCTGCCTGAGAACTTGTCGGTAATCACTTTTGCTGAAGAAACCTGTCCGTATTCTTCAAAGAGCTCTTTTAAATCGCTGTCACTGACATCGAAACTTAAATTTGAAATGTAAATGTTCATTAAAATAAAAAAAAAGTTAAAAAATAATTGGTGACGAGGTTGAGAACAGATAGACCGTTGAACTTTTCAAACTCTGTTGGGCTCAGAAAGTGCAGGACGCGCTGCTGTCAATGCTCAAATCGGTGCAATATTAAATAATAATTTGATACCATGTACTTATACTTCAAAATATTTCGCGTTCTGCAGTTTATGCCTGAAGGTGATCCCAGGTGCAATGGCAGCGATGTTGTTGAAAAAAGGTATTTTTGGCCGGAAATTACGTAAATGGGTGAGAACAGACCTGTAGAACTGCCGGTTTTCTTCGTTGAACGGATGAAGATGCAGCTGGGTGATGAGTGGGGTGGATTTGCCTCCGCTATCGACCAGGAAGCCACTGTTTCTCTGCGGTTGCATCCGGTGCGCTGGAAAGGACCTTTCCCGGCTGAAAGGATTCCCTGGTGTGCAACAGGATTTTATTTATCCCGCCGTCCCCTCTTTACCCTGGATCCCTGGTTCCACGGGGGAGCCTATTATGTGCAGGAGGCAGCTTCGATGTTTCTGGAGGCCGCTTTCCTCAGTCTTAGGCTTGCTTCTCCCGCCCTGGTTCTCGATTTATGTGCCGCTCCCGGGGGGAAAAGCACTCATCTCCTGTCCCTGTTATCTCCTGAAGACCTGCTGGTTTCGAATGAGGTGATCCGGGGCAGAAGGACTATCCTGCAAGAGACTACCGGGAAATGGGGATATCCCAATGTGGTGGTCACCAGCAACGATCCGGCCGGTTTCGGACGTTTAAAACCCGTTTTCGATCTGGTGGTTGCCGATGTTCCCTGTTCCGGGGAAGGATTGTTCCGCAAAGAACCTTCATCACGGCAGGAATGGTCGGTCCACCAGGCGGCTCATTGCGCTGCCCGTCAGAAGCGCATCGTCTCGGAAGCATGGAAGTGCCTCAAACCGGGAGGTTACCTCATTTACAGTACTTGTACTTATAACCCCGCTGAAAATGAGGAAAATGCAGCCTGGCTATCCAGTCAGCCCGATGCCTGTCCTGTTGCAATTGCCATCCCGCCGGCGTGGAATATCCAGACTGCCGGTACAGGAGCCGTTTCAGGTTACCAGTTCTATCCTCACCGCACCAGAAGCGAAGGTTTTTTCCTGGCCCTGATCGGCAAAACAGGAACTCCCGCTACTTCCCGTTACGGTAAACACTTCCCCCGTCAATGGATCCCCGCTGATAACCGGGTCCGGAAGAGCCTCAGAAATTGGGTGATACCGGATTTTCAAGGGGAGATTCTTGCCAACAACAACGAATTTACCCTGTTCCCCTCTTCCTGGATGAACCTCTTAGCGCTCCTCGAAACGGAATTGTATATCTGCAGACCCGGAACGGCCATTGCTACGGGCAGCGAAGCCAACCTGCTACCCCACCAGGACCTCGCACACTCCCTGATACTGAACCGTGACGTCTTTCCGGTTTATGAGACAGACCTTCCTGATGCCCTTCGCTTCCTTCAAAAACAACCTCTTCCACCGGTTTCATCTGAAAAAGGTTGGCAGTTGGTATCTTACCGGGACCTCCCCCTGGGATGGATCCGTAACCTGGGAAACAGGACCAACAATTATTTCCCGGGAGAGCGCCGCATACGGATGAAGGTTGGGGAGCCCCCGGTACCCTGGCACCAATCGGATTTGTAACTGCCGGGTTCCAGAAATATATGAGTATAAGAAAATCCTTTTTGATAATAACAGGAAATGATTATATTATGGTCGTCTTGTATGATTAAAATATAATCATTGTGCATCTCAATTGTCACAGTTATTTCAGTCTTCGTTACGGGACGCTTTCCCTCGGACGGTTGGCAGAGGAAGCTTCGCTGAAAGGGGTAAGAACCATGGCGCTCACTGATATCAACAATTCCACAGGGATTCCAGACTTCGTAAATGCATGTGGAAAAGCAGGGATTAAACCCCTGGCTGGCATTGAATTCCGAAATGACGATCTGCCGATGTATACGGGTATTGCGATGAATAACGAGGGATTTTATGAGCTGAACGATTTTTTGAGTACTCACCTGATAGAGAAAAAGCCTTTTCCCGGAATGCCTCCGGTACTCTCCAATGCCTGGTTTGTGTTTCCCTATGGAAGCCGCAACCCGGAACAGTTGAGGGATAATGAATTTCTGGGGGTACGCGAACCGGATCTGAACCGTTTACGGATACAGCATTCCCGGCAGGATTACCATAAGATGGCAGCCTGGATTCCGGTGACTTTCGCGAATGCAGATGATTATTTGCTTCACCGTCATTTAAGGGCGATCGATCATAACATCCTGCTTAGCAAGCTTACGTTGCAAATGGTTGCCCCGGAAGGAGAGGTATTTGTTTCGGAAGAGACATTGAAGGGAAAGTTTGACGGGTTTCCTGAATTGTTGCAGAATGCTGCCATGATTGCGGAAGAGAGTTTCATTGAGTTTGATTACCGTTCTGTGAAGAACCGGCAAACTTTTACTGGCAGCAGGAACGACGACCGGGTATTGCTGGAAAAGCTGGCTCTGGACGGTTGGAAATACAGGTATGGGGAAGACGGGGAGGCACTGAAACGCATCCGTCACGAGTTGGAAATCATCGATAAGCTTGGTTTCTCCGCCTATTTCCTGATTACCTGGGATATCATCCGTTATTCAATGGGGCGGGGTTTTTACCATGTGGGGCGTGGTAGCGGAGCCAACAGTATCGTGGCATACTGTCTGAGAATCACAGATGTTGATCCCATTGAGTTAAATCTTTACTTTGAGAGATTCATCAATCCCAAACGAAGCTCGCCTCCTGATTTCGATATAGATTTTTCGTGGAAGGAGCGGGATGAGGTTCAGGACTATATTTTCAAGCGGTATGGATACAAGCATACGGCACTGCTGGGAACCATCAATACGTTTCAGGGGCGCTCCACCCTGCGTGAGTTGGGTAAGGTATACGGATTGCCTGCTCCGGAAATTGAAACCCTGGTGAATGAGCCGGAGAGTCATCTTAACAGGAACGATATTACCCGCCGCATGTTCCGCATCGGCGCCCTGATGGATAATTTCCCCAACAACCGCAGCATCCACGCAGGGGGCATCCTGATTTCGGAAAAGCCTATCAACTATTATACGGCACTCGACATGCCACCTAAGGGATTCCAGACTACCCAGTGGGATATGTATGTGGCTGAATCGATTGGATTTGAAAAGATTGACATTCTGAGTCAGCGGGGAATCGGCCATATCCGGGAGAGTGTGGATATCATCCGGCAGAACAGGGGGGAAAAGATCGACATACACCGGGTTCACGATTTCAAGAAAGATGAAAAGGTGAAAGAGCAGCTGATAGCAGGCGAAACTATCGGGTGTTTTTACATTGAGAGTCCGGCTATGAGGGGATTGCTGAAAAAACTGCGGTGTGATAATTACCTGACCCTGGTGGCTGCCAGTTCCATCATCCGGCCGGGGGTAGCTAAAAGCGGCATGATGCGTGAGTACATCCGCCGGTTTCACGATCCCGGCCATATCCGTTACCTGCATCCGGTAATGAAGGAGCAGCTTGAGGAGACGTATGGTGTGATGGTCTACCAGGAAGATGTGCTGAAGGTATGCCATCATTTTGCCGGTCTGGATCTGGCTGATGCTGATGTGCTGCGGAGGGCGATGAGCGGAAAGTACCGTTCGAAGGCGGAGTTTCAGAAAATTGTGGAGCGTTTCCACGGGAACTGCGAACGGCGGGGGTATCCGCGGGAGCTCACACAAGAAGTGTGGCGGCAGATTGAGAGCTTTGCCGGATATTCCTTTTCGAAAGCTCACTCAGCTTCCTATGCGGTGGAAAGTTACCAGAGCCTCTACCTGAAAGCTCGTTATCCCCTGGAGTTCATGGTTGCCGTAATGAACAACTTCGGTGGTTTTTACCAGACCTGGGTATATGTAAACGAAGCGCGACGCTGCGGAGCTCTGATAGGGCTGCCCTGCATCAACCACAGCGAAATGGTAAATACCATCGAGGGCAAAACCATTTATCTGGGGTTTGTGCTGATCAGCGGACTGGAAGAAAAAAGTGGCCGTCTGATCGTCGGCGAAAGGCGACGGCACGGTGAGTTTCGCTCTCTCGAAGATTTTGTGAGCCGGGTACCCTTGCAGAAAGAGCAGATAACCCTTCTGATCCGGATCGGAGCTCTCCGTTTTACCGGGAAATCAAAAGCTAAACTTCTATGGGAAGTTCATATGCTGTTGACCCGTAATAGCAGGCCGAAGGTGCAGCATCAACTGTTCATGCATCCGGGAAAGACTTTTACGTTGCCGAATTTCGAAGAAAACAGGCTGGAAGCGGTTTATGATGAACTCGAGTTGCTCGGATTCCCGGTGACCATGAGCTTTTTTGAAATGCTGCAGACCTGCTGGTCCGGTCCTGTCCTTACGAACAAACTGGCAGAACGGGAGGGGGAAACCATCAAATTGCTGGGATTGCTGGTAACCTATAAATATGTGCGTACCTCCCGGGGAGAGGTGATGTATTTCGGTTGCTTCCTGGACCGGTATGGTGAGTTCTTCGATACGGTCCATTTCCCGGATTCCCTTCAGAAGTATCCCTTAAAGGGACGGGGTGTCTATCTGTTGCTGGGAAAAGTGGCAGTCGAATTTGGTCATCCCTCGGTGGAAGTTGAAAAAATGGCGAAAATGCCCCTTCAGGGTGATCCTCGTGAGAAGTAACCATTTTCCGTCTGGATTATTCCGGAATGACGACCGTCAGTCTCTCCTGGTGCCGGGTGGCCCCGGTTTGAAAAAGGATAATATAGATTCCGCCCGGCAGATGAAGTTCTTCCGTTGAAAAAGCATGAATTCCCAGTTCTGCGAAGGCTTCCGCCACAATAGTCCCTGCAAGTCCCAGAAGCGTTAACCGGCCGGGTTGGGTGGTTTCAACCGAAAATCGGCTGCCGGCCGGATTGGGAAATACCCTGAGAAGACTTTTGACGGGCAGGTGGGGGCTGTTTTCTGCGGATGAGAGATCCGTGAAAAAGTCAACCTTGCCGGCACCGGCACAGTTCCCGGCCAGAGATGGCACCATGGATGCACCGGCAGGGGTGTAGGGGTAATAATCGGCAGGGTTGAAGACCGACCCGGGATTCAGTTCATCGAAACGGATGGACTTATTTCCCGGATTAAGCATGGCCGGGTTGATATCGCCGGAGGTGAAAACCTGGGTCAGTCCGCTGTCGTCGTAAATGTTGTTGAATTGCCTGAGCCCGGCAGCCGGCAGATTGCCGGTTTGGGATTCCCAGTTTCCGAACAGGGCTGTAAAATCGGTTTTTGAGCGATCGGCATACAGGGGCCATACGGTATTCACGAAAACGTTGCCTTCTGCAACCACCAGGGCTCCGTTGGCTGCGGCAATACCATATCCTGTAATTCCCTCGTAATAGTTGTTAAGCACGTGCACTTCCCCAAACCGTACCCGCGGATGCCGGGAATGGGTATTTTGATAATGATTCATGTAAAAGGTCGTTTTCAGCCTTCCGGTATCGGTATCCCCGTTTTTGTCGGAGTGCCCCACCAAGCCTGTTTTCCAGCTGTTTCGGAACAGACACCAGGACACCGTGTTATAACTTGTGCCGTTTTTTATGTCCACCCCGCCGTCGGGGTGGTCCTTGTTTTCAGGGCGAACCGACGGGTGCCCGAAAGTACAATGGTCGACCCATACGTGGTGGGTCTCCTCTTCCCCGATGTTAATGCCATCGTCGTAATAATCCTGAAAGGTCAGGTTTCTTAGAAGGATATTCCGGGAGCGCTTCACATTAATGCCGAAATGGAGGATTACTTCCCCCCGCCCGATGATGGTCAGGTCACCCTGTTCTTCGACCGAGAGCATGCTGTTTCCCCAAACACTGCCACTGTTGGGCACTTCACCGGCTTCGGGGTAGATACCTTCTTCAAGAATGACGATCAGAGGTGCATACCTGGCTGTCCCGTTGTCTGCCTTGTATTTGTAAGCTTTGATGCGGTCGTAAAGCAGGTACACCAGTCTCTGGAACTCTGCGGGTCCCTTTATGGAGACCACGTTTGCGGTCAGGAGAAGGTTACCGCCTCCCGTTACGGGTCCGGCGAATCCGTCGCCTGCAACTGAGGCAAATCCAACAGGAACCACCTCCCGGCAAGCATTGCATCCGGGATCTGCTGGCTGTGCCGCTGCAGGCAACATGGCCAGTAACCAACCAACATACCAGTATAACCTCTTCATTCCTTGTTTAATGTCTTTCCCTTCCGCAACCCTGTCACACCACCCCGGTGGTTCAGGAACAAATCCTGTTACGCCGGGGTCTGTCCTGCCTTATCCGGTGCATTAAAAAGGTGCGTAAGGACCCTGTCTCTGCTGCCTGAGGTGCCGGGATTCTGCCCCGGCAGGAAGGAAAGTCAGCAAGGTAGCAAAAAATCCGCGTATTAACCGGAACCTTTTCTTTATTTTGCGGTTTAGATGCACCGAAAGGTCGGAATGCTGTCCCGGTGGATAGGCAGGAGTACCGGCGGGCAAGCAGAAATGACATGGTCCTTATGAAACCAAATCAAGGTATGATACTATTTTTCCTGGTGGTACTGGCGGTGCTGACGCTGGTGAACGGTTACCTGTTTTTCCGCACAAAAGTTCTTTTCCATGCAGGTGACAGCATGCGATGGATAGGGGGACTTCTTTTCTGGATGGTGGCTTTTTCCTACCTGGCGGGAAGATTTCTGGAGCGTTCCGGTGCTACCGGGATGGCTGAATGGTTGATACGCTCAGGATCCTGGTGGTTGGGGGCCATGGTCTACCTCACCCTGCTCTTCCTGGCGGTTGACATTCTCCGGGGCATTGCTCACATCCGCGGGGTGGGGGGCTTTTTCGATTTTTCCTGGCTGAGTACCCGGGGCAAAGCGATTGCCCTGGTGGTATACCTGGTAACGGGGGTTATCCTGATAGCCGGATATATCAATGCCCGGAATCCTGTGGTCAGAAAACAGACGATCGCGCTGAGAAAACAGGTCCCCGGAGGTACGTACAGGGTGCTTCTCGTTTCCGACATTCACCTCGGGATCACCATTTCACACCCTCAGCTCAGGAAACTGACTGAATTGATTAACCTTCAGAAGCCGGATGTGATTTTGATGGCAGGGGATATCTTTGATGAAGACCTGGGACCGGTAATCCGCAATAACCTGGGTGATCTGCTGAAAAATTTGGAGGCGAGAGAGGGGTCATTTGCTATATTGGGCAACCATGAGTTCTATGGGCATGCCGGAGAAGCAGAAAAATATCTGCGCGATCACGGCATCACTGTGCTGCGCGACAGTGTGGTCGTGCTTCCTTCGGGGGTCACGGTGGCAGGAAGGGAAGACATCACCAGCCGGCAGATGTTCCGCGGGGAGAGGAAATCTCTTGAAACCCTTCTGGCAGAAGCAGATACTACCACTCCTGTGATAGTCATGGACCACCAACCCTACCATCTTTCGGAAGTGGCCAAAAATCCGGTCGACCTGCAGGTATCGGGGCATACCCATCACGGCCAGCTGTGGCCTTTCAACCACATTACCAAAGCCATCTTTGAGATCAGTGCAGGCTATGGCAAGATCGGAAACACCCATTTTTACGTTTCCCCCGGTGTGGGCACCTGGGGCCCGCCCATCCGCACCTCAGGCCGGCCCGAGGTCATCGTGCTCGAAATTTCCGGGAAATAATTAAGGAAAAAAAAAGTAAGATGGTTATTGCTATAAATAAAGCTGAATACCTGGGGGATTACAGGATTAAATTTCTTTTCTCGGACGGAAACGATAGAATTATTAACTTCGAAGGTTTTCTGAGTAAAGCAAGAAATCCCATGACAAAAAAGTACCTTGATAAACACTTGTTTTCAGGTTTTTCTCTACGTTATGGCGATATTGTTTGGAACGATTATGAAATGTGTTTCCCTATTTGGGATTTATACGAGGGAACTATTTGATCAATGATAATTCCACAAAAAGACTGTTGTTGGAGGTTATTAAACAACAATAGGATGATTATCAAATCTAAATACAAAGAAATACTACTGAATATTTTTGCGGAACTGACCATTCCGGTGGAAGTCTGGGCATACGGCAGCCGTGTGGACGGGACAGCACACGAAGGCAGCGACCTGGATCTGGTATTGGATACTCCTGATGGTGCCCGGGTGCCCTTGGATATTTTGGAGGATCTCAGGGAGAAAATCAGTGAAAGCAACATTCCCATTTTAGTTGACCTGTTTGATAGGGCAAGACTTCCGGAATCATTTCAGTCAAATATTAATTCCTCACACGAAATATTCTGGACCTCCATGGTGAGTGCCGTCAATGAGCCTGAGCCCAAGCTTAAAAGGGTGGATCCCTCAAGTTGAGGAATTTTCAAAGTGTTTCTCTCGACAAAGATTATTATCGGATTGGAGAGAAAGCCATCAAGACTTTCTCTTTCACCCCCTCAGCCGATAGTTACCCGGTGGGGCTCACCCATCCGTACTTCCGGCTCCACCGAGGACATCGCGCTTGAAATTATCTGTAAATACGGTTTTACAGTTTTAGATCAGCAGGATTTCTTCGACTGTCCCAAATATGCAGTATTACTACCCTGTCTTCAATTATGGAGTAAAATATCTGGTAAGCATCTTTTACAAGAAACCGCTCATTACGGTTCTCCAGTTTTCTCCCCATCTCAGGAAATTTAGCCAGATGGCTGATTAAATGTTTAAGCGAATTGTCAAGCTTCCGGCTGTAATTCTTATTTCCAATCCGCAAGTACCAGTAGTTTAAGATGTCGATACGGTCAGATAAGGCATTTGCAGACCAGATTATTCGCTTAACCATTTTTCTACCAATAAGTCAGCCTGATGATTGGTGAATGTTTTTCCCTCTTCAAATTGACGATAAGATTCCTCGATTCGTTTTTCTTGCCAATCTGTTAATTCCGGTTTTTTCGGCAAAGTATATTTTCTTTCAATAATTTGCTTCAGGGCGGAAAGAAAATCGTTATCGTCAATATTTTCTATGCTCTCATGGAGGGCTGTCTTTATTTCTTCCGTGCTCATTGAATGCTTTTATTACAAAAATAGTGAATTGCTACGAATTGAATGCACTACTTTTTTGAAAATAATGGATTACAGGTTTTGTGGATGGTCTTATAACAGATGATCATAATACTTATGCAGTGGAAACGAATTATCCAACTCAATTGTTGTCCATTATGTTCTGCAAGGAGTAAGTGCGACGATTCAAAGTCTTTCCCTCGACAAAGATTATTATCGGATCGGAGAGAAAGCCATCATGACTTTCTCCTTCACCCCCTCGGCCGACAGTTACCCCGGCTCACGACAAGGCCGGAAGCCAAAAGTTTCCGATATCACCCTATTGGCAGTGGATATACTTCCTCACCAGTTCTCTTGTGGCTTCCTCATTCCCGGCCAGCTCACTGCGCAGGTTTTCATCCTTGAAACTCCGCAGGTGGGCGAGGGTGTAGTCGATGAGCCGGGCGGGGAAGATGCCGCGGGCTTCGAAGAGGGAGCGTTTGGCTTCCAGCCGGGTGGCTGACTCCACACAGGAGGCCGGGAGCTGCTCCAGTTTCCGTGCCTTGGGGTTGCCGTAAAGGCTTCCCTCGATGTAAAGTTCTTCGGCCATTTCCAGGGCGCCTTCCATTTTAATGCCGTGTTCTGCCGCCATGATCAGTCCTGCCATGGTCAGGTGGATATCGGCGCTGCCATCAGGCACACGGAATTCGAAAGTTTGGCGGTTGGCCGTGGCAGGTATTTCAGGAGGGTAGGAAGGATTGGCTGTGGCTGCCATGTCGATCTTCCCGGTCCACCCCAGCGGCACGCGCACCAGTGCCGACCGGTTGCGGGCACCCCAGCAGATGTTGGTTGGCGCCTCCTGGTGGGGCACCAGGCGCAGGTAAGAGGTGGGTATGGTATTCCCGAAGGCTGTCAGGGCGTCAGCCAAATCGAGGATGCCGGCAATCACCCGTTTAGACAGATCGGAGATCCTGCCGTTTTCGAGAACCAGGTTTTGGCCCTCTTTCTCCACCAGCATGTGGAAGTGGAGACCGCTGCCGGCTTTCCCCGCAGTGATCTTGGGGGCAAAGCTGATCTCAACGCCCATCTTTTTTGCCAGCATCCGGAGCACCCATTTGGCAATCACCAGCTGGTCTGCAGCCGATTCAGGGTCGCAGGGGAGAAACTCAATCTCGTGTTGTTCGAACGCTTCACCATCTTTGATGAAATTCCCCACCTCCGAATGTCCATATTTTACCATGCCGCCGCAGGAGGCGATGAGTTTCAACGCCTCCTTGCGCATCCCCTCAAATTTGGAAAAAGGTTCCGATTCGTGGTATCCTTTTTGATCTGTAGCCTGGAAAAACCCGGTTGCCTGGCTGTTGACATAGTATTCCAGCTCTCCCATGATCTTCATGGTCATTCCTGTGGTTTCACGGAAACGGTTGATGGCTTTTCCCAAAACGTATTCGGGTGCCAGTTCCAGCGGATTACCCAGGTGATCATAAAAAGAGCAGAGGATCTCCAGAACCGGTTCCTCCGAAAAGGGATTCAGAAAAGCAGTCCGGTACCGGGGAACCACATAAAGGTCGCTGTTTCCTGCTTCCATAAAGGGAAAAAGGCTCGACCCGTCAACCCGCTCGCCATAGGTGAGGATATCCATGAGGTGATCTGTATCGGTGAGAACGAAGTTGAGGGTTTTCAGCCGGCCGTCGCCGGCCACATACCTGAAATTCAACATCCTGATTTGATGGGCCTCCACATAGGAGATCAGGTCTTCGCGGGTGAAAGAAGCTGCCGGTTTCTGAAGAAACCGTACCAGCGGATGGGCGTTGAAAGTGAATGGATTGTTCATAAATGGGTTGCTCTGGTTATTCCATAAAACAGTGAATGGAGGTGCAAACATAAAAATTTAAAGGTTCCCGAAATATGATCTGTATCATCCGGAATGACATTCAACCAATCCGTCGAACGCTTCCGGACTGGGAGCTTGCGGTACCCTTGTCATTAACGGTTTATCAAAGGGTTAGCATCCCATACCCTGTCAGGATGGGATAAATACCAGCTGGGCAACGTTCCGGAAATTCTCTTTTTCATTATCTTGCACCCTTGAACAGCAGAATGAATAAGTGGTCATGAAAAGCACAGCAGCATTCGTTATTTTGGTTTTATCCGGTATCCTGACAAGTGCGCAGGAGGGTGACCAGTTTTTTAAGCGCTCTGACCTGACCCTGACCGGAGCGTATTATTACCCGGAGCATTGGGATTCTTCGCAGTGGAACCGGGATCTGGGGAGAATGGCCTCCCTGGGTTTTGAATTCACGCATTTTGGGGAGTTCGCCTGGGCAGAACTGGAGCCGGAAGAGGGGCGTTATGAATTCGGGTGGCTCGATCGCGCCCTTGCGCTGGCTGCCAGACACCAGCTGAAAGTGGTATTATGCACTCCAACGGCTACCCCACCGGTATGGCTGACGCGAAAACACCCGGAAATCCTGGCCCAAAACGAGGATGGCACCTTTTATGACCACGGATCGCGACAGCATGCCTCCTACTCAAGCAATTTCTACCGGGCATACTCCCTGAAACTGGTGGAGCAGCTGGCACGCCGTTATGGCCACGATCCCCGGGTTTTCGGCTGGCAGCTGGACAATGAACCCCGTAAATTCAACGATTTCAGCGATGATGCGCATTCCCGTTTCCGGGAGTGGCTGAAAACGAAATATGGTACGATTGAAGCACTGAACAAAGCCTGGGGCAACCAGTTCTGGAGCGGCACCTACAGTGATTTTTCCGAAATCAACATTCCAAGGCACTCCCAGTGGGGGATGAACCTCCACCAGCGGCTCGACCATGCCCGGTTTTCTGATGATGAAACAGCCTCATTCCTGGACGAGCAGGCCAGGGTCATCCGCCGGCATGCAACCCCGGCACAGTGGATCACCTCAAATTATATTCCCATGTACGATGTGGGCTACATTGGAAAAAGCAGAGAGCTCGATTTTGTATCCTACACCCGGTATATGGTGTATGGGAGTGATCCGGGAATAGGTCCCAAAGGTTTCCGTATCGGGGAGTATTCGCGCATAGCAATGGCCAATGATTTTTTCAGACCCCTGAAAGGTTATTACGGAGTCATGGAATTACAACCGGGTCAGGTAAACTGGGGCCGCGTCAATCCCCAGCCACTGCCGGGAGCGGTACGTCTCTGGCTTTGGCATGTCTTTGCCGGAGGCAGCAAATTCACCTGCACCTACCGATACAGGGCTCCCCTGTACGGCTACGAACAATACCATTACGGGATTGTCGGACCCGACGGGATCACTCCTACTCCCGGGGGACTGGAATTCAGCGCTTTTGCAGGGGAAATCCGGCTCCTGCGAAACCATTTTAACCCCAATCCAAAGCCACCGGCCGATTACCTGAAACGGAAAACCGCTATTCTCTTCGATGCGGACAATGTAATGGCCATCAATCTGAATCCCAAAACCACGGAGTGGAATACAGAAGGGCATATTCTGAAGTATTATAAAGCCTTAAAGTCGCTGGGAGCTCCGGTGGATTTCATCCGCGACACAAGTGATTTTTCAGGTTATCCATTTCTGGTGGTGCCAGCCTTGCAGCAGGTCGACACGAAAGTGATTGAAAAACTGGAACGGTATGCCAAACTCGGGGGCAATCTGATTGTAACGGTCCGTACCGGTCACCAGGACCCATACGGGTATTTGTGGGAAGCCCCCTTTGCCTTTCCTCTCTACAACCTTATCGGTGCCGAGATTGAATTTTTCGACCTGTTGATGCCGGGTCATCCCGACTCTGTTATGTACAACCGAAAGAAATACGGGTGGACCAGCTGGGGAGAGATTCTGAAGCCGAGGCAGGGAACCGAGACGTGGGCCACCTACCAGGGGGATTTTTATGCTGGCAGGGCAGCTGTCACCTATACGCGGCAGGGTGCCGGTTCGGTAACCTATGCCGGGGTAGACAGCCAGTCGGGAGAACTGGAAAAGGAAATCCTGGTTAGACTCTTTCGGCAAAAGAACATCCCGGTAGCCCATTACCCGGAGGGAGTCATCGTGGAATACCGCGACGGCTTCGGTATTGCCCTGAACTACTCCGACGAACCCTACGAAATGAAATTACCGGAATATATGAAAATACTCGTCGGTACCAGAACCATCAATCCGGCAGGTGTTTTGGTGTGGCGTTACTGAATACTCTTTCAGCAAGTTATTGAAAACAACATGAAGAATAAATTTAACCCTGTAGGCAAGAGAGGCCGGAGCACACCCGTTTTTCCCGTCCGTGAGGAAAAGGAACTGATGTCTTTTCTGCTTGGACAGATGCCGCACAAAAACCGGGACAATATCAAGACCTTTCTGAAATGCCGCCAGGTACTGGTTGACGGGACGCCGGTATCGCAATACAATTATATGCTTCAACCGGGGCAGGAAGTTTCGGTTTCCCGGAATAAAACCAGCCCTTCCAGGGATTTCAGGGGGATTACCCTGGTCTACGAGGACAACGACCTGGTAGTTATCAACAAACATGCGGGAATACTATCGGTGGCCTCGCGCGGCAAAAAAGAGGACGTAACAGCCTACAGCCTGTTGTACGACCACATCAAACGAAACAATCCGGCATCAAAAATTTTCATTGTCCACCGCCTCGACCGGGATACGTCAGGGTTGATGCTGTTTGCCAAGCATGCCGGGATTCAGAAGATCCTCCAGCGCAACTGGGATTCCATGATCCTGGAACGTGTGTATGGGGCCCTGGTGGAAGGCGTGGTAACACCTCCCGAAGGTGAAATCTCTTCGTATCTGCGACAAGACCGGGCCATGCACATGGTTTCAGACCACGAACCGGGCAGCGGCCGGTGGGCAGTCACATATTACCAAACCCTGCGCGCCGGGAAAGACTATTCCTTGCTGAAAGTAACTCTCAAAACCGGCAGGAAAAACCAGATCCGGGTCCATATGCAGGATATTGGTCACCCGGTAGCAGGGGATAAAAAATACGGATCGGTAGCCAACCCCATCGGAAGGCTGGGACTTCATGCTATGATCCTGGCATTCCGTCACCCTGTGACGGGTGCCGAAATGCGGTTCGAAACCCCTGTACCACGGAAATTCCATTATGCATTAAAATAAATCAGTTCTATGAAGCGAATCATGATTTTTATGCTGATAACCCTGACCGGAACAGGCATTCTGGCCTCTCCCGACAAGCAGACAACGGTTGCCTCTCCCGATGGCAAACTCCGGGTCAACCTCGTATTTACAGGTAAGATCTATTACAACCTGGAGGTTGACGGGATCCGGGTGATACAGTATTCCCCCCTCTCCATGGTTACGGCAGAAGCGGGAACCTTGGGTTTAGATCCTGTTCTGGAGGGTGTTACCATTACTCCTGTGGATGAGATTCTCCAAAATACTTTCGGAATCCGCACCCGGGTGCGGAATACGTACAACGAACTGGTACTTGTATTTAAAGGGGGATACCATTTGATTTTCCGGGCCTATAACGATGGTGTGGCGTACCGCTGGAAGACACAACTGAAGGGACCCCTGACAGTCCTGGGAGAAGAAGTGGAATACCGTTTTGCGGAGAATTACACGGCCATTGCCCATGTGACCGGTGATTTCCAGACCTCCTATGAAAAAACCTACAGTCGTTTACGGATCGGTGATATGCAGGAGGAGGCTTTTTCCTCCCTTCCCATGGTGGTCGATCAAGGTGGGCTGAAATTGCTGATTACTGAATCGGATCTGCACGATTACCCGGGAATGTATCTCATGCGTCCCGGAAGCAACAGCCGGTACCATTTGCGGGCTCTCTTCCCGGGTTTTCCGGCAACCTGGGAACAGGCAGGCTGGGGCCAGTTTAACCTGCGGGTCACCCGCAGGGAGGCCTGTTTGGCCAAAACCCGGGGTGACCGGGTATTCCCCTGGCGGGTAATTGGCGTGGCAAGGGAAGATAAGGAACTGGCAGATAACGAACTGGTCTGGAAGCTCGCCCGTCCCGCAGCGATAGAAGCTTCCTGGGTAAAACCGGGAAAGGTAAGCTGGGATTGGTGGAATGCCTGGAATCTGGAAGGCGTTGATTTCCAGACCGGTATAAACAATCAGACCTATGAATATTATATTGACTTTGCAGCCCGTAACAAATTGGAATACATCATTATGGATGAAGGGTGGAGCGATCCCTTCGATCTGATGCTGCTCTCTCCCCGCCTTGATATGGATCACCTGACCCGGTATGCCCGGGAACGGGGGGTGGGGATTATCCTGTGGGCAGTATGGCACACCCTGGACCGGCAGATGGACGAAGCTTTCCGCCTGTTCGAAAAATGGGGCATTGCGGGGGTAAAGGTTGATTTCATCGACAGAGATGACCAGGTGGCTGTTCAGTTTTATGAAAAACTGGCAGCTGAAGCGGCCAGGCACAGGATGCTGGTCGACTTCCACGGTTGCAGTAAACCGGCAGGACTCAACCGTACCTGGCCGAATGTGATCAATTTCGAAGCCGTCCGGGGCAACGAATACAACAAATTCGGCATCAACGAAACTCCGGGACACAATGTGGATCTTGTTTTTACACGGATGACAGCAGGCCCGATGGATTACACACCCGGTGCCATGCGAAACTCCATCGAGGGGGAATTCCTCACCAGCAACGACAACCCGATGAGTTACGGAACACGGTGTCATCAGCTGGCTATGTATGTTGTCTATTTTGCTCCCCTGCAGATGCTTTGCGATGCTCCGACAGCGTATGATAAGTACCCCGATATCCTCTCTTTCTTGTCACGGGTGCCCGTGACCTGGGATGAAACGGTGGTTTTCGACGGGAAACTGGGTGAGTATGTGGTGATGGCCAGGAAAAAAGGGGAGGACTGGTATCTCGGGGGAATGACCGACTGGAACGAAAGGGTGGTGGAAGTGGACCTTTCCCGCCTTACTCCGGGAAGTTACCAAGCGGAAATGTTCCTCGACGGGGTCAATGCCAATAAGCTGGCTTCAGACTACCGGATTATCAGGGAAACGGTGGATTCCTCCCGGAAACTGCAGCTTACCATGAAAAAAGGGGGTGGGTTTGCCATTCATCTGAAAAAATTGTAACGACTGAGGCCCTGACCTGCTAACCCTGTAAGCAGGTCATGATCGTAATCATGGAAAGAAATTTCAAAGTTTGGGGAATTGAAATTTCCAGTCGGACAATCCCGGCCAAGCCGGAGGGTAAAATATCCCGCCGATTGCAAAGGAAAATGGGTAGAGGGCTTGCTCTGTGGTTTTTACCGGGACTATTATCGGGTAGCAGGAAAAGTAGTGAAAGACCGGGATTAAAGAGTAAAAGAGAACTCAAGGATGGAGGGGGATTATGATCAGGATTATGGTAATTACCGGTGGGGCCCGGGGTATTGGCAGGATAGCGGCAGCAATGGCGCTCGAAGCAGGTTGGGGTGTGGCTGTCTGGGATATCAGCGTTGAAGCTTTGACAGAGGAATCGGAGCATTTCCGGGAGCAAAAGGATTGGGCAGGTTTTCCCTGTGATGTATCTTCTGAAAAGGAGGTGCTGGCGGCTCTCAGGAATACAATAGCCCGGTTCGGGAGGATAGACGCGCTGGTGAACAATGCCGCCATCCATGCCAACAAACCTCTTTCTGATCTTGCGCTGAAGGAGTGGCGCAGAGTCCTGGAGGTAAACCTTACAGGCCCGCTGGTCTGTTCCAAATTTTGTGCTCCCCTGCTTCGGAGAACCCGGGGCTCGATTGTGAATCTGTGTTCAACCCGCGCCTTTCAGTCAGAGCCACATACCGAAGCATATTCCGCATCGAAAGGGGGTATTTTTTCCCTGACCCATGCCTTGGCCATAAGTCTTGGGCCTGAAATCAGGGTCAACTCAGTCAGCCCGGGGTGGATAGCTGTCCCACCACGCCGAAAAACAGAAAACGAGGCCAATGGGGTGCTAACGGAAGCTGACCATGCCCAGCATCCTGCCGGCAGGGTGGGCGAAGGCGCTGATATTGCCCGTACGATCCTGTTTCTGTGCGATCCGGCCAACGATTTCATAACCGGACAGAATTTTACTATTGACGGGGGGATGACAAGAAAAATGATCTATGGTTAACCTCCTGTGTCGGCTGATTGCCTGCCTGGTCTAAAGACTCCGGTTGGAATCTGGGAAATTGTGCCTGCAAGAAAAATTTATACCGGAACGGTAAAAAAGACCCTGGTACCTCTTCCCTCCTGGCTTTCAGCCCATATTTGCCCTCCGTTTTTCCGGACAAAATCCCTGCAGAGGATGAGCCCAAATCCGTTGCCATGATTATCCTGGCCAGGTGAAAACAAGGTCCGTGCGCGAATGGAATCCATACCAATCCCATTATCGGAAACGCAAAGGGTAGCTGAACCGGCCGCCGGTTCAGACGACACGATCACCTCGCCACCATGGGGACAGGATTTGACGGCGTTGGTAAGCAGGTTCCTGATAACAGCGGCAAACATATTCTCGTCTGCATAGAGGCTCAGAGATTCGCTGATCCGGTTGAATATGCTGATATTCCTGCGGTTGGCTGTCTGCCTTACGTTTTCCAGAATTCCTGTAACCACGGGATTTGCCTTGAACTTTCCGGGACATGGCCCGGACACCTCAGCCAATTGTTTGCTCCATTCGAGCAGGTCATTTAACAACCGCAGGGTTGTATCGGAAGTATCCCGTATTTCACAAATAATTTCGGTTTTTTCCTCCTCACTGAACTCTTTCCAGTGCTCCAGGAGGATACCGGCAATGCCGGAAACGGATGTTACCGGATCTTTCAGATCGTGGGCAATGATTGAAATAATGCTGTTCCGGGTAATTTCCATGTCAAAAAGGAATGGTGGTTTGTATGAATGCAAATGTATAAAAATGCCGGTAATATCAGCTTTCCCTGACAGATTCCGGGGATTGGTTTTTTTTTGTTTGGGGGAAAAACAGGAGGAGGGCATTCAGGAGGTAGGCCAAAACGATAAGCATATAACCGGCATGGCCGGTGGATGTTTGCTGAAGGATTTTTCCGGCCAGTGCGGTGAACCCTCCGATGATCATAGCCAGGAAGGCGAGGCGGCGGTTCACTTTCAGACCTGCCAGTGCTGCGATGACAGGTAGAACGAACGCCCCGGAGAAAAAGGTCAGGGAGACCAGCAGGGCATCAAGGACTGAAGGGACATGAAGTGCGATTACCAGGGAGGCCAGCCCGAGGATTATGATACTCATCCGGGTAATATTCCAGCTGTTTTTCTTTTTTAAATTGCCGGTAATCAGTTCAGCCAGGATCATGGAGGAGGTCAGAAGGGTGGTATCGGCAGAAGACATAACAGCAGCCAAAAGGAGTATTCCTGCGATTCCAGTGGCCCAGGGCGGCAGATAATCCGGTCCGTGAAGCCCCAGCCCGTTTTCCGGAATTGAACCCGCCGTACCGGTATTGAAGGCCAGGAAGGTAAGCATGACACTGACGGGGATGAGCAGGCAGGCCACCA
This sequence comes from uncultured Prolixibacteraceae bacterium, assembly GCA_964650525.1. Lineage (GTDB taxonomy): Bacteria > Bacteroidota > Bacteroidia > Bacteroidales > Prolixibacteraceae > UBA1413. Next base: position 79,384 of record CAZYUA010000009.1, on the reverse strand, counting down.
GGATTACACTATTGCGCGCAGTAGTGCTGTTTTGGGCGCAGAATATCCTGGAATAGATATCGGGGCCAACCGTAAAGGTTACTGCATAAGTGATAAGCAGAGTCAGCAAGTCGGTAACATGGAAATTCGCGTTGAAAAGAGTATCACCTGACGGAAAAGTTATTGTATTGAGATCAGAATGCCTGATTTTCAGCACAAAAAGGGTGATAATGCCTGCTATGATGATGAGAGCCTGGAGGAAATCGGTTCTGATCACACTTACCTGACCGCCTGCAAGGGTGTAAAACAGAAAAACCATTCCGCAGATCCAGGCTCCCTGCTGGTATCCGGTTAAATGTAATCCTGACAGGACCTTTGCCCCGGCGATGATTTGTACGGCAATCACCCCGGTCCAGGCCAGGGGTATCAGTATGCCGGCTGTGCGCTCTGCCCTGGTGCCGTAAAAATCCCGGATCAATTCCGGAAGGGTGTAGCGGCCCAACCGGCTTACTTTGCCGGTGAAGGTTGCCAGAACGAACAACCCGGCAGCTGCGCTGGTAAGCAGCCAGATTCCGGCCCACCCGGCCTTTTGCCCCAATTCCAGGGTACCCAGTATGGCAGATCCCCCCATGACAGTGGCAAACAGACTGCCCGTAATCTGCCACCATTTGCCCCTTTTCCCCGAAACAAAATAGTCGTCTGCATTTCTGACCCGGAAAAAAGACAGAGTCCCGGCAAGGATAATTACCAGAAAGTAGACGGTTACAATGATCTGAACACTATTCATGACGTTTCTCCCGGTCTTTGCCGGCAAGTAGTTTGTACACGGTACCAACCTTCAGGTAACACCTTGGGTGTTCATCATCGGTGCAGTTAGGATGAATTTCCACAGGTATTTGGTGTTTATGGTCCGCGAAAATACCAGGTTATTAAAAGCAGATTTGATCTGAGGAGTAAAAATAGGATAAAATTGCTTTCGTCAAATCAGTACCGGTTATCTGAAACGCAGGGTAAGCTATCTATCCCGGAACCGGGGATGAAGCTTCCTCCCCAGCCTGTGCGTTGAAACTAAGTCGGTTCATTTGCTTCCTGTTTCCGACGGGAATGGTTATCTTAGTCCCTTCAAGACCATCCGCTATGCAACGTTTCCTGGAAGCTTGCGCCACATATCTGTCAGAACAACGGCGGGGCAACTTTGACGGGCTGTGCCTGGTGTTTCCCAACAGGCGCGCAGCGCTGTTTTTCAGGGCCTACCTGATGAAACTGCTGAAGGTCCCTGTTATCGGACCGGCCATGACTACCATCAATGAATGGGTCATGTCTTTTTCCGGTCTGCTCCCCGGAGAACCTCTGGGACTGGTAGCAACCCTATATGAGACCTGGCTGGAACAGACAGGCAGAGAGGAACCCTTTGATGAATTTTATTACTGGGGTGAGGTAATCCTGTCTGATTTCGATGATATAGACAAATACCTCGTCCAGGCAAAAGACCTGTTCTCCAATCTTTCTGACTTGAAGGAATTGGGTGATCCGTTTGATTATCTGACCGCGGAACAGAGAAGGATGGTCGGACAATTCTGGGGTACCCTGGCTTCCTGGGAAGATTTCAGCCATGAAAAAGAGTTCGTCACTGTCTGGGAGAAACTCTACGGTATCTATGCTGCGGCGAAGGGGAGACTTGCTAAAAACGGGAGCGGGTATGCCGGGATGATTATGCGGGATGGTGTGGAAAATCTCTTCTCCGGAAAGGTTGAACCTCCGTTCAGGGAATATTGGTTTGTGGGGATGAATGCCCTGAACCCATGCGAGAAGAAAATGTTTTCCTGGTTCCGGGAGCGGGGGCGTGCTCGTTTCTTCTGGGATTATGACCTTTTTTTCTTGGACAACCTGAAGAACGATGCAGGACAATTTATGCGTGAAAATGTGCGCTTATTCCCTTCACCGCCCGATTTTTCGCAGGATGTTTCCCGTTTTTCACGGCCGAAAACCATCAAACTGGTGGCAGTCGCTTCTTCCTGCGGACAAGCCCAGGTTATTCCTTCCTTCATGGAAAACTGTGGAACCCACGGTAATGCTGGTTTTGACCATACAGCGATTGTACTTGCAGATGAGTCTTTATTGTTTCCGGTTCTGGGAGCCATACCTCCGGAAGCCGGACCGGTTAACGTGACCATGGGATACCCCGTCAGAAATACACCTGTGGTCAGTCTGCTGCATTCGGTAATTTCCCTTTTCCGGAATGCAAAACCGGGAGTAGGCGGCATTCCCCGGTTCTATTTCAGGCAGGTGATGGAAATACTGACCCATCCTCTGGTTGATCAGGCTGGTGGTGATCGGGTCAGGCTGATGATCCGGGAGATAAAAACCAGGAACAAAATCTACCTCACTCCTGATGAGCTTGGTTTTTCTGACTTGCACACCCTTATTTTTTCTATGCCTGCCTCTGTTTCCGGGTATCCGGCCTATTTTCTCCGTTTGTTGGAGAGACTTTACGCTAATACAGCAGGCAAAGAGGAGCAGCAGGTATTGCAGGAACTGTTATACAGCCTCTACCAGGCTATGGAAAAAATGGATACCCTGATCCGCAATCTCCGGCAGGAAGGCAAGGCGGAAGTTACGCTTCCCGTGTTTTTCCGTTTGCTGACGCAATACCTGAACCGGCTTTCGGTGCCTTTTGAGGGGGAGCCTTTGTCTGGACTGCAGGTGATGGGCATCCTGGAAACCCGCTGCCTTGATTTCGACAAGGTTCTGATCATTGGTTTAAATGAAGAAAAGTGGCCGAAAGCTCCGGTAATTCCTTCCATGATACCATTTCATTTGAGGAAAGGGTTCGGCCTGCCCGGTGCCGACGATCAGGATGCCATGTACGGTTACTATTTCTACCGTTTGTTGCAGCATCCGGGGAAGGTTATCGCTACCTGGAGTGCGGCCAGAGAAGCCCTGTCGGGTGGTGAGCTCAGCCGTTATGGTTACCAGCTGATGATGCTTTCACCGCATAAGGTCGTGCGACAAAGTCTCGATTATGCTTTTACTGGCACGGTGATGCCTGCTGTCGCAATTCGGCCGGGACGGCAGGGTGCAGAGCAACTGCTGGCTTCCAACCAGACGGGAGCTCCTCTTTCGCCAAGTGCCCTTATCAGCTTCCTGACCTGCCCGCTGAAGTTCTGGTTCCGTTACGGAGTGGGTTTGAAAGAACCGGAGGAAATCAGCGATACCATAGACCGGCTCACCTTCGGGAACATCTTCCACCGGGCTGTCGAACTCCTTTATGAACCACTTGTCGGGCGACTGTCGGCTCCCGGCGATTTTGACGAAATCCTTCACAACCGTGCAGCCATCAGCCGGGCTATACGGAAAGCATTCGCTTCAGCCTGGTTTGTCTTACCCGAAACAGAGTGGGAGCAGGTTCTCATTGAAGGACAAGCCCTCCTGATCTATGCCGCCATTGAATCCTACCTGGATGGTTTGCTGGAACTGGATCGTCAGATGGCTCCTCTGAAGATCGTGGGACTGGAAAAAAAAGTGGAGATTACACAGGAGATACTGATAAACGGGAATCCCCGAAAGATCAGAATCGGTGGCAAGATAGACAGGCTGGATGAAATAAACGGGATTTTGAGGGTGGTAGATTACAAAACCGGTGCACTGAAGCCGGCAGACCTGAATTTTTCTTCATTGGAGGACCTTTTCGACAGGTCGCAAAAGATTCTCAGGAAAGAGATCATCCAGGCATTACTCTATTCGTATCTTCTGAAAAAAGAAAAGAGCTCCTCTTCCCGGATTGTTCCTGTGGTTTATGCCGTGTTGAGCATCCGGGAGGAGTCTTTTGATTTTAGAGTCCGGAAAATGAACCAGGCTGTGGAAATCGGCGAAATCGAACAAGCCATGGAACTGCAGCTGGATGATATCCTGGCCGGGATCTATGGGGAAGATCCGTTGTTTGCGCAGACTATTCACACCGACCGGTGCAGAAACTGTCCGTATAATTCGATATGCCGGCTATAATTTTCCGGCCGGGAGGGTTTTCCAGGCAGGAACAGGATATCAGAGCATGGTCCGCGGATCGGTATAGGGCAGATTAAAGGCTTCGGCCACACCATGGTAGACTACCTTGCCCTCCACGACGTTCAGTCCCTTTTGCAAGGGTAGATTGTTCCGGCATGCCTCTTTCCATCCTTTGTCAGCCAACTGGATGGCATAGGGGAGGGTGGCGTTGGTCAGGGCCAGGGTTGACGTGCGTGGTACCGCACCGGGCATGTTGGCCACACAGTAATGAATAACCTCGTCGATGGTGAAGGTAGGGTTGGCATGGGTGGTGGGGGTGGTGGTCTCGAAGCAGCCACCCTGATCTACTGCCACATCAACCATGACGGTACCGGGGCGCATGGTTTTCAGCATCTCCCGGGTAACCAGTTTAGGAGCCTTGGCACCGGGAATCAGCACGGCACCGATGATAAGATCGTGGGTTTTAACCATTTCCGCGATGTTAAAATGGTTGCTCATCACGGTTTTTACATTGGCGGGCATAATGTCGGCAAGATAGCGGAGTCTGGGAAGACTCAGGTCCATAAGGGTCACATCTGCCCCCAGTCCGGCAGCCATTTTTGCCGCTTCCGTTCCGACGATACCGCCGCCGATAACCAGCACTCTGGCTGGGGGAACTCCCGGCACTCCGCCCAACAGGACCCCCGACCCCCCGAAGGTGCGCTCTAAGTACTTGGCCCCCTGCTGAATCGACATCCTTCCTGCCACCTCACTCATGGGAATCAGCAACGGCAGCGAATGATCAGGCAATTCAACGGTTTCGTAAGCCAGACAAATGGACCCGCTCTGAATCATAGCCTGCGTCAACACTTCCGAGGAGGCAAAATGAAAGTAGGTGTAGAAAATCTGACCCTTCTTCACCAGCCCATATTCCATGGCGATAGGTTCCTTCACCTTGATTATCATGTCGGCGATCTGGTAAACTTCCGCAATGGTGGCCAGGATTGCAGCCCCAACGGCTGTATAGTCCTCATCCCTGAATCCGCTTCCGGTTCCCGCTGCAGTCTGGACATATACCCTGTGTCCCCGTTTTACCAGTTCTGAGGCCCCTGCAGGAGTTAATGCTACCCTGTTCTCGTTATCCTTGATCTCTTTCGGCACTCCAATAATCATATCTCTCGTTTATTAAGGTTTTTACGGGTCAAATATATAAAGTTACCCGATTACTAAAACATGATAAATATTATGCATTTGGCCGGGTACCAACTTCTCTTGCGGATCCGGGAACCCTCATTTACGGAATGAAAGAATATCTTTCCTTTAAATTGTAAATTGATAGCCGCAGGGTTCGGGGTATGTTATGTGATCATGATTATTTTTGAAACGATATACAAGAGAAAATATGCCGCATGTTTCAAAACGGGGCGCGCAAATGCCGGATTCTCCGATCCGGAAACTGGTACCCTACGCGAACCAGGCCAAAGCCCGGGGAATACAGGTTTTTCACCTGAATATCGGACAGCCTGACCTTCCGGCACCGAAAGAAGCCCTGGATGCTATCCGGAATTTCGGAAGCAGGGTTTTTGAGTACACTCCCAGCGACGGTATTCCGTCGCTCCGGGAAAAGATGGCTGCCTATTACGGGCAGTTTGACATTTCTGTGGATCCCGGGGAGATCATCATCACCTGCGGGGGAAGCGAAGCCGTGACCTTTGCCTTTTTGTCGTGCCTGGATCCGGGCGATGAAATCATCGTTCCGGAGCCTGCCTATGCCAATTACACTGCTTTTGCCATCAGTGCAGGAGCCGTTATCCGTTCGATTCCCTCCCGTATTGAGGAGGGATTTGCCCTGCCGCCGGTCGAGGAATTTGAAAAGTTGCTCACTCCTCACACCAGAGGAATCATGATTTGCAATCCAAACAACCCTACCGGTTACCTATACTCAAGGGAAGAAATGAATAAGCTGAGGGAACTGGTGTTGCGCTACGACCTGTTTCTGTTCTCAGATGAGGTATACCGCGAATTCTGCTATTCGGAGGCCCCTTATATCTCGGCTTATCACCTGGATGGAATAGAGAAGAATGTGATCCTTATCGACAGTATATCAAAGCGCTATAGTGCCTGTGGTTTGCGGGTGGGGGCCCTGGTCATCAAGAACCGGGAGGTGCACGATCGTGTGATGAGGTTCTGCCAGGCCCGGCTAAGTCCACCACTCATCGGGCAGATAGCTGCCGAAGCAGCCCTGGACGCAGGCAGGGAGTATATGGTTGAAATGCATGGAGAATACCTTCTAAGGCGGAATTTTCTGGTCGAAGGGCTGAACCGGATTCCGGGAGTATACACCCCGCTTCCCATGGGAGCTTTTTATACGATGGCCAGGCTGCCGGTAAAGGATACCGACCACTTTTGCCGGTGGATGCTCAGTGATTTCAATCTCTGCGGGCAGACCCTGTTTCTTGCGCCGGCATCGGGTTTTTACACCACTTCCGGTTACGGTACCAATGAAGCCCGGATAGCCTATGTTCTGAAGCGGGAAGATCTGGCCGTTTGTATCGGTATTCTGGAAGCTGCCCTGGATCAATACCCCGGTGCTTAGGTAGCCCACTGCCGTCATGTGTCCCCCAATAGGAAGAAGTCTCCTGCTGGTATAAAACCAGGGGCCTGGTACTTTCTCCGGGAAAGAAACCCTTTGATGCCATCCGACAGCGAATAATCGTATATTTACTTCTTGAATGAAAAAAGGAGATGATATCCTTTCTTTTAAATGACCAAACCGTAACTACTGATTTAGGTACGGGCATTTCGTTGCTGGATTTTATCCGGGATAAAGCAGGACTGAAGGGCACCAAAACGGGGTGCCGCGAAGGTGACTGCGGTGCTTGTACAGTTCTCGAAGGCCGGTTAGCCGACAGCAGGATCCACTACCGGCCGGTGGTTTCCTGTCTGACACCACTGGGAAACGCTCGCGGTAAACACATTGTGACCATTGAAGGGTTGCGCACCGGGAAACTCAACCCCGTGCAGCAGGCTTTTGTTGACCATTCCGCAACGCAATGCGGTTTCTGTACTCCCGGGTTCATCCTATCCCTGATGGGCTTTCTCTTGTCTGAGTCCCCTGCGGTTTTTCCCGATGTCAGGGAACTTGTAGACGGAAATATCTGCCGCTGTACCGGATACCATCCGATCCTGAGGGCGGCTGAGGAAATCCGGCAACTCAAAAAAATGCAGGATACCCGCGACACGGTTGAGTGGTTGGTGAATAACCAATGGCTGCCGGCCTATTTCACAAAAATTCCCGGACGGTTACAGTCGATGCTCCAACAGGAGGAGCCGGAGGTAAGAGGCTGCTTCCCGGCCGGGGGCGGTACGGATATAATGGTCCAAAAGCCCTTAGATGTGTCCCTGAATGGCATCCGCCACTTCCCCTGGCGGGCGGAGATGAGTGATATCGGTTTGCAGGATGGAATGATCCGTATCGGTGCTTCTGTAAGCGCCTCGGAGATTGCGGCGTCGGATTGTGTGCTTGATTATTTCCCGGAGTTTAAGGATTATTTCCGCCTCATTTCCTCCACTCAGGTCCGGAACATGGGAACACTCGGGGGAAATCTTGCCAATGCCTCTCCGATTGCTGATCTGGCCATCTTGTTTCTGGCCCTGGATGCCCATGCAACCCTCGGTACGGTTGAAGGCATCTCCCGGGTCGTCGCCCTGCGCCGCTTTTACCTGGGCTACAAAACCCCGGATTTACAGGAGGAGGAGTTTATTGTGTCGGTTGGTTTCCCACCCCCGCGTGAGGGTGACTTTTTCCATTTCGAAAAGGTCAGCAAGCGGGAGCACCTCGATATTGCCAGCGTGAACAGTGCCATGATGCTCAGGATGCAGGGGGACATCATCGCGAAAGCCGGGTTGTCAGCCGGCGGAGTAGCACCGGTTCCGGCGTTCCTGGAGGCTACGTGCCGGTTTCTGGAAGGAAAACCCGTTCGGGCGGAGGTTCTGGAACAGGCCAACGGGGTCATGCAGGGAGAGATCGCGCCCATCAGCGACATCAGGGGGTCAGCCACTTATAAACGGATGCTGCTGCGTCAGCTTTTTTATGCCCATTTTCTGAAATTTTTCCCGGAGAGATCTGATTTGTCGGGGATGATACGTAATCTGAGGAATCATGGATAATTTGGATGCCGCAGGTCATGTGTCCGGGGTTTCGCAGTTTCTGGATGATATCCCTGTGATCAGCGGAACGTTGTTGGCGGTTGTGGTGGGGTCGCCGGTTGCAGGTGCCCGTTTGAAGCGGGTTCATACCGGGGCAGCCCTGGCGATACCCGGCGTAGTCCGGATTTTTACCGCTGCCGATATTCCGGGAGAGAACCAGATAGGAAGCATTATTGCCGATGAGCCCTTGCTGGCGGATAAGGAACTGGCCTATGCAGGTCAGCCAGCTGCCCTTGTGGTAGCCACCTCCTTGGCTGCAGCCGAACAGGGACGCAGGCTAGTCTGCCTGGAGTACGAAGAGGGGGAGGTCTTTACCGATGCCCGTGAGGCAGCCCGTGCGGGGCGGTATTTATTTCCACCCAGGACTTTCCGTTCGGGCGATCTGGCAAAAGCCTGGGGCCGGTGTTCCCATATCTTCACAGGCACAGCCGGTACCGGGGCCCAGGAACACTGTTACCTGGAGACTCAGGGAGCCTATGTCTCACCGGGCGATAAGGGAACCCTGCTGGTCTGCTCCTCAACCCAGGGACCTGCGGCAGTTCAGAACGCTGTTTCCCGGGTGCTGGATCTCCCGATGAACCGGATCTGTGTGGAGGTGGTCCGGCTTGGCGGTGCTTTTGGAGGAAAAGAGGACCAGGCCACGGCATGGGCTACTCTGGCCAGCCTGGCTGCCTGCCTGCTCAACAAACCGGTGAAACTGGTGCTGAGCCGGCATGACGACCTTGTCATGACAGGGAAAAGGCATCCCTGCACCGCCGATTTCAGGATCGGGCTGGCGGCTGACGGGAAGATTCTCGCCTGGGAAGTAACCTATTACCAGGATGGAGGAGCGGCAGCAGACCTGTCGCCGGCTATCCTGGAACGAACCCTGCTCCATTCTACAGGCAGCTATTTCATCCCGAATGTCTCAGCCACAGCAATCAGCTGCAAAACCGGCCTGCCTCCCAATACGGCTTTCAGGGGTTTTGGAGGACCGCAGGCTATGTTTGTCATGGAGTCGGCAATTGCCCTGGCAGCAAAAGAACTGGGAGTCCCGGCCCGGGTCATCCAGGCGAAAAACCTGGTCCGTAAGGGCGATGCTTTCCCTTACGGGCAAGTGGTTGATGATTCGATGGCTGTTGCTGCATGGGAAAAGGCACACCGGATGTATGGCATTGAAGAGCAGGTCAGGAATATCGAAATCTTCAACCGGGAGGATCATCTCTTCCGGAAAGGATTGGCTCTTATGCCAGTCTGTTTTGGAATTTCATTCACCAACACCCGCATGAACCAGGCACATGCACTGGTCCACATCTATCAGGATGGGAGCGTGGGCGTCAGCACCGGTGCGGTTGAAATGGGACAGGGGGTGAACACGAAACTGAGGCAGACTGTTTCGGGGTTTTTTTCTATCCCGACTGACCGGGTACGTATAGAATCGACCAATACTTCCCGAATTGCCAATTCTTCACCCACAGCGGCCAGCTCGGGAACCGACCTGAACGGAAAAGCCGTCTTGCAGGCATGTCAGGAACTGATGGTCCGCCTCAGGAACTGTGTTACGGATACCATTGCCCCGGAAGCCAAAATCATCGAAATAAGGGATGAAACCGTATGGGTTGACGGCTCTGCCACCGGGGTCTCCTGGAACAAACTGGTGGAAACGGCTTTGGCGAATCGTATAAGTCTTAGTATGACAGGATATTATGCTACTCCTGGCATCGGGTTTGACAGGAACAGCGAAAAGGGTCGCCCTTTTGCTTATTATGTTTTTGGAACTGCTGTTGTTGTTGCCACGGTTGATTGCCTTCGGGGAACCTACCGGTTTGACCGGGTGCAGATGGTGCATGATTTCGGAAACTCCATGAACCCGGCCATCGACCGGGGCCAGGTTGAGGGTGCAGTGGTCCAGGGTATTGGTTGGATGACTTCCGAAGAGATCCGTTATTCGCCGGCAGGCAAACTGCTTTCAGATTCCCTGTCCACGTACAAGGTGCCCGATGTGTATGCGGCGCCCCATTCTATCGATTGTTTCCCTCTTGAATCCATCGGTCCTGACCTGGCCCACCTGCATTCAAAGGCGGTCGGGGAACCTCCCCTGATGTATGGAATTGGTGCCTATTTCGCTCTCCGCGAGGCTATCAGGGCATTCAACCCCCTGGCTGAACCCGGTTTCATAGCTCCCCTGACTCCCGAAAAGGTGTTACTGGCATTGTACAACGAATCTTCAAGCCATTGAAATTAGAATACTCCCGGACCAGCATCGCCAGGGGCGCGGTTATCTACTCCTCGGGTGACCTGATTGCATCGCTGTTGGTTCATGAATTCTCCTGGTTCCGGCTTGCGGGGATGGCCGTGATTGGAGCTACGATTTATGCATTGGAAATTCCGAATTATTTTAAATACATAGAGAGGATAACCGCAGCCTGGAGAGGCACATCCATGAGGGCCATGAAAACGCTCCTGGCCCTGCTCTATTTCAATCCGTTATGGATAACCCGTCATCTGGTCTTGATCAGCCTTTTTTCAGGAACTGCGGCTACCCTTACTCCGGAAATACTGAAGGTTGCTACTTTTTCGTTCCTCGCTAATATCCCGATTTCGATTCTGGCCAATTATTTGATCCAAAATAAAGTCACACTGGCATGGCGCTTTTTTGCCAGTGCCCTTTTCTCGGCCGCTATGGCTGTATACTACGCCTTAAGTCCTCTACTGTTCAGGTAAATGGATTTAACCGCCATTAATCCCGTTGTTCCGACTCCTGCATTACAGAAGTATAAAGCTTAAGCGCAGGCTGCAGCATCCTGCGCTTCCGGCCAAAACGTGATAGAAGTCCTGTCGGATGCCGTTTCCTTCGAATCGGATGAGGTTGGAATCAGGTGTCGGAAGGCTTGTCGAGAAGATCGTATTTTTGTTTTCTTTTTTTCCATCTTTCCCTGGCATACTGCTGCATGTCGGCAACCTTGTCCTTTTCGTCTACGATTTCAAATCCCAGCAAGGTTTCCACAATATCCTCCATGGTGACGATGCCATCGATACCCCCGTATTCATCGACCACAATAGCGATTTGTTCTTTTTTGGCCAGCAATGTTTCCCAGACGTTAAACAGGGGTTTCGATTTGTAGAAAACAACGATTTCCCGTCTGATGTCTTTAAGTCTGAGATTGGTCTGGTCTTCAGCCAATTTTTCAAAGACCTGTTCGCGAAACACATAGCCGGTAATATTTTCAAAATATCCGGAAAAAACAGGAATCCGGGAGTAGTAGAGAAATTCCTTATTTTTGAGGAACTCCTCCAACCCCATATTTTCATCAGCAGCGGTTACCACTACCCTCGGGGTCATGATTTCTGAAACGCTTACCGATTTGAGCCGCACAAGGTTCTGAATAATCTTCTGTTCTTTTTCTTCGAAGACGCCTTCGTTCCTGCCAATGCTGGCCATTACCGAAATTTCCTCCCTGCTGACTGTCTGCTCTGATCCCTTTTTAAATAAAAGCCGGGTAAATACACCTGATAACAGTACGAAAGGGTAAGTAATCGCCATCATTATCCGGATAATTTTTCCTGAAACGAGGGAAAGTTCTCTGCAGTAACGGGTTCCAATGGATTTGGGAAGGATTTCCGAGAGTACCAGAATCAGCAGGGTCAAAACCACAGAAACGACACCGAACCAGGTCTCTCCAAACACCAGGGTAGCCTGGGCTCCGACACCAGCTGCTCCGATAGTATGGGCAATGGTGTTAAGGGTCAGAATGGCAGTAATTGGCCGGTCGATATTCTGTTTGAGCCGGATAAAAGCCAGAGCTGATTTTGAACCCTCCCTTTCTTTCACTGCCACATAGGTCATTGGTGCAGAAAGTAGCACAGCCTCCATGACTGAGCAAAGAAATGAAACCAATAGAGCAGTCAGCAGGTAAATAAAGAGCAGGAGCATGTATATCTGTTTAATTCAGGAAAAAATCAGGAATCCAAGGTACATCGTATAGATCATGACCAGCAGCAATCCTTCCCACTTGTCGAGTTTGTGCCCTTTACCCGTAAAGATAAAAAAGAAAATCAGCAGGCTGAGAAAAACATTCATCAGCAGATCCACTATGGCGGTTGAAGGGATCGTAACAGGGAAAATCACAGCACTGGTACCCAGGATAAAGAAGATATTGAAGATATTGGATCCTACAATATTCCCCACTGCAATGTCGGTATTCTTCTTTCGGGCGGCAACCACAGAGGTGGCCAGTTCTGGGAGGGAGGTGCCGGCCGAGACAATGGTCAGGGCAATAATTCGTTCAGAAATGCCTAATGTTGAGGCCACCCGGATGGCTGCGTAGACAATCATCCTTCCCCCGGCAACCAGCAGTAACAGACCGGCGAGTACAAGCAGGATAGCTTTCCATGGAGCAACCTTTTTTACTTCTGAATCTTCTGAGTAATCGCCCTTTTTCATCAGAATGTAATTGTAAGCCAGGAAGATCATAAAAAAAAGAAGTAGCAGAATCCCGTCTGAGCGGGTAATTACAGAACTTCCATCCCCATCGATCAGCTGGTCGCCGCTTAAGATAAAAACCACCACTCCGGCAAGGAAAGCCAGCGGAATCTCAATCCATGTGGTGGTCTTTTTGACCACCAATGGATAGATTATGGCTGAGATCCCTAGAATGATGCCCACATTGAAAATATTGCTTCCGATGATGTTCCCCAATACGATATCCGGATTTTTATTGAGCGACGCAAACACATTGACAATCAGCTCCGGGGATGATGTTCCGAATGCCACTATGGTCAGCCCGATGACCATGTTGGGGATGTTGTATCTTTTTGCCAGGGCCGACGCATAATCTACCAGCAGGTTGGCTCCAAAAATCAAGGGAAAAAAGCCCGCAATGAGCAAAACTAAAAACCACATAACATGACAATACTTTATGGGTGCAAATATCGCAAAATCAGTGAAACAATAATAAATGCATCCCCATAACAGATCTAACCTCTGCAGGGTACTTTTTCTGCCTCTTTGCAGTGCATCAATATGTCACGTAATCTTTCAGGACTACCCGCTGCTTGCGACGAGGCCGGTCATTTTCCCATCTACCGGGAGCATATCCTGAGACCTGCATTCATTAGGTAATAATAATGTGAAATGCCTTTACAAATAACCTCATTCCGGTAGAAAATGCATATTTTTACCGTGTTTAAAGTCCCTTAAAGTGAAAAATAGCGAATCAGCTTTCATCAGTGAGGAGTTGCGGGCACAGCATGCAAATAAGGTTACCTGGGTTGGTTTTTTTACCAATATAATTCTTACGGTTTTTAAACTGGCTGCCGGTATTCTGGGAAAGAGTGGTGCTATGCTGGCTGATGCCATTCATTCATTGTCAGATTTCGTTACCGATGTGGTGGTCCTTGTGAGTTTCCGGATTGTAAAAAAACCAGCGGATAAGGATCACGATTATGGTCATGGAAAATATGAAACGCTGGCTACCTCATTTATCGGTATTGCCCTGCTATTTGTGGGTCTGGGGATATTGTACAACGGAGCCCGGAACATTTGGGATGTACTGGTATTGAAAAATTCTATCGACCCACCCGGAATGATTGCTCTGATAGCAGCACTGGTCAGTATTGTTTTTAAAGAGTGGTTGTACAGGTATACCATCAGGGTGGGAAACAGGATTAACAGCCAGGCTGTGATCGCCAATGCCTGGCATCACCGCTCTGATGCATTTTCTTCCATTGGTACCCTGGTTGGCATCGGCGGGGCAATTATCCTGGGCAAGCAGTGGCGGATCCTCGACCCTCTGGCTGCTGTAGTTGTAAGTCTTTTCATTATGAAAGTGGCCGGACAAATCTCAGTGGGGAGCATAAAGGAGTTGCTGGAGGAGTCGCTTGATGAAAATACGAAGAAGAATATTCTTACTATTGTTGAGGAGGTGAATGGCGTGATAGAGCCCCATGACCTTAAAACACGCCGGAACGGCAACCGTATCGTCGTGGACATGCACGTCAGGGTTAAAAATGATACATCCATTGTTGAAGCTCATGAATTGAACAACGTTATCGAATTCAGACTAAAAGAGAAGTTTGGCGAAAATACCCTGATCAATATCCACACGGAACCGGAAAATGAATAATCCCGCCTGGTTTGAAAGCAGCTGTCCCCATACTTGCTGTTTCCCCCTTTTTATCATTGCATAGTATCGTTTTGTAATTCAAATAGTTAATATGTAGCCAGTTCTTCTTGATATTTACATTTCAAGAGTGTGGCACATAGATATCCGGTGAGCGCACTGGGGTAATCGGACCGAGCGCTAAAAAAAATCCCTGATGAATCCGGAAGGATTAAAATTGTGCCTGTCCTTTTGCCTGAGGAATTCAGAGATACCGTTGCACCTGGATAAGCTGTTCCCGGAGCCTGCCGGACTCGTACCAGGGGATGGTTATCCATTTTTCTCCCGGCTGAGTCGGGTGATTCCAAATATGCCATCCGGGCAATCCGCGACTGGCTGGCAGGTAGCAGATCACGCGGTGTGGCCGGAATGGATCCGGGCCTACCAGGGAGCATTCCCGCGGTTTCGTTCTTATAGTAGGGTCCGGTAAACCGGAAAGCAGTAACTCTTGCTTAAATTCCGGGATTGGAATTAAGCCTCAGAATTCCTAATTTGGACTGGTTATAAAAAAGGGTCTTACGGATTATACTTTTCATAAACCGATGCGGTGAACGCTCTTTCAATTATTTTTGCCAATTTAATTTTTCCTTTTCAGTTCAGATAATTACAAACAAAATTGAATTTGGTTATGGGCATAACGCATATTGAGCACATTGGTATAGCTGTGGAGAACCTGGAAGAAGCCATTGCTTTTTATGAAAAGGTTTATGGGCTAAAATGTTACGCTGTTGAAGAGGTTACCGACCAGAAGGTAAAGACGGCCTTTTTTAAGGTAGGCCAAACCAAGATCGAGTTGCTGGAGAGTACGGATCCTGAAGGTCCTATCGGAAAGTTCATTGCCAACAAGGGGCAGGGAATTCACCATCTTGCCTTTGCGGTAGACAATGTAGGGGAAGCGTTGGGGAACGCCGGAGAGAACGGTGTCAGGCTGATCGACAAGGAGCCACGTAAGGGTGCTGAAGGGCTGAGTATAGGGTTTTTGCACCCCAAGTCCACCTTTGGCGTGTTGACCGAATTTTGTGCTGTTTAAACCCCTATTCCGGTGAAAGTTATAATTTGTTAGGATATGAATAATCAGGACAAAGTTAAGCAGCTGATCGACCTGCGGGTGGAAGCCAAACAGGGTGGAGGACAGAAGAGAATCGACACGCAGCATGAAAAGGGTAAGATGACTGCCCGTGAGCGCATTGAGTTGTTGCTTGATGAAGGAAGCTTCGAGGAATTCGACATGTTCGTTTCGCACCGGTGCACCAATTTTGGTATTGAAAAAACCAAATTTCTGGGGGACGGGGTAGTCACCGGTTATGGTACCATTGATGGTCGTCTGGTGTATGTTTTTTCACAGGATTTTACCGTTTTCGGGGGCTCACTTTCCGAGACCTTTGCTCAGAAGATATGCAAGGTGATGGACGCCGCCATGAAAATGGGAGCGCCCCTGATCGGGATTAACGATTCGGGAGGTGCCCGTATCCAGGAGGGGGTCACTTCCCTGGCGGGATATGCTGAGATTTTTCAGCGTAATATCATGGCTTCGGGGGTTATTCCGCAAATTTCAGCCATCTTCGGACCCTGTGCCGGGGGTGCAGTTTATTCACCAGCCCTGACCGACTTCATCGTGATGAGCAAGGCTACTTCCTACATGTTTGTTACGGGTCCCAAGGTGGTGAAAACCGTCACAGGTGAGGTCGTCACCGAGGAGCAGCTGGGGGGTGCCATGGTTCATGGATCGAAATCGGGGGTAACCCATTTTGTGGCTGAAGATGAGCAGGAAGGGATCTCCCTGATCCGCAAACTGCTTTCCTATCTTCCGCAAAACAATCTGGAAGAGGCTCCGCTTGCCATGTGTGATGATCCGATCAACAGGCTGGAGGATTCCCTCAATGAGATTATTCCCGACAATCCCAACAAACCCTACGATGTGAAAGATGTGATCCATGGCATCGTAGATAACGGGGAATTTATGGAGGTTCATCGTTATTATGCTCCCAATATGGTCATTGGTTTTGCCCGCTTCAACGGAATCTCGGTGGGTATTGTGGCCAACCAGCCAGCCTACCTGGCTGGCGTGCTCGATATCAACGCTTCCCGCAAGGCAGCCAGGTTTGTCCGGTTCTGCGATGCTTTCAATATCCCGATTGTAACCCTGGAAGATGTTCCCGGATTCCTTCCCGGCACAGCCCAGGAGTACGGAGGCATCATCAGCCATGGGGCCAAACTTCTCTTTGCTTACGGCGAGGCGACGGTTCCCAAGATTACCGTTATCCTGCGCAAAGCTTATGGAGGCGCATACTGTGTGATGAGTTCCAAACATCTCCGGGGGGATATCAACTACGCCTGGCCAACGGCTGAGATTGCGGTGATGGGCCCCAAAGGTGCCATCGAAGTGTTGATGAACAAGGAACTAAAAAAGATCGAAGATCCTGCAGAAAAAGCCGCTTTTGTGGCCAAAGCCGAAGAAGAGTACAAAAATGAATTTGCCAATCCTTACAATGCAGCCCGTTATGGGTACATCGACGATGTAATCGAACCCCGGAACACCCGCTTCAGGATTATCAGGGCGCTGCAGGCCCTTGCCACCAAAAAGGATGTCAACCCGCCGAAAAAGCACAGCAATTTACCATTGTAAATCCGGTAACGATGAGGTATAACAATCGAATAATCCTTGCCGGAATTCTTATCCTGTTCATCCCGGCTCCGCAGATCCTTATGGCGCAAAGTACCATGGACTTGCGGATAAATGAGATACTGGTTTACAATGATTCGAATTATGTCGATGATTTTGGTAAGCACAGTCCCTGGATAGAGATTTTCAATTCAGCCTATAATACTGTGGATGTCGGGGGTCTTTACCTGACCGATGATCTGTCTAATCCTGTTAAGTACCCTATTGCCAAGGGACAGGCCCTTACGAAAATTCCCAAGCGGAGTTATATTGTTTTCTGGGCTGATAATATGCCCACCTATGGTATCCTTCATTTGAATTTTTCCCTGGCACCGGGAAAGACCATTGCCCTTTTTGATGGGAATGGCCGAACCCTGATCGATTCCCTGACCATTCCTCACTCAGTTCAACCTGATGTTTCCTATGGAAGGATCTTCGATGGGGACCCCCTATGGAGAAACCTTTCCAAAACCACTCCGAACAGTGACAACAACACTGAACCGATCATGTCAGCAGGAGAGCAGTTTGCGAAATTCGATCCTTCCGGTGGAGGAATGGCGCTGATTGCCATGGGGGTGGTCTTTTTTGGACTGGCGGCACTTTTTTTCTTTTTCAAAATGACCAGCAAAGTGATGGCTGTGGATGTCAAGAAGCAATTGTTGGCTCGTTCCGCCACCAAGGCAAAAGCAGGTAAAGCCGAGATGGATGAGAAAGGCGGAGAAGGACTGGCTATTACTGGTGAAATCAATGCGGCCATTGCCATGACCCTTCACCTGTACTCGAGTGAACTGCACGATGCAGAAAATACGGTGCTCACCATTAACAAGGTTTCCCGGACCTACTCCCCCTGGAGTTCAAAAATTTATGGACTAAACAGATACTCAAAATAGCGCGGAATATGAAACGGTTCAAATTTACAATAAACGGCAATCAGTACGAGACGGAAGTCCTTAGTATAGAGGACAATGTGGCAGAAATCGAGGTGAATGGAACGAAATATTTTGTAGAAGTAAACAGGGACATTAAACCTACGAAAACACCCAAATTGGTCAGAACGGTAGCGGTGCCCTCCACCGATGTTGTTCCGTCCCTAGCTAAAACCAGCCGGCCTGACTCGCCTAAAGGTGCAGGAAGTATAAAGTCGCCGCTGCCGGGAGTGATTCTGGAAGTTTTGGTGCGTGAAGGCGACATGGTTAAACTTGGGCAAAAATTGTTGGTTCTGGAAGCCATGAAAATGGAAAATAATATCGAAGCTGACAAACCCGGAAAAGTCACTTCCATCCTCAAACACAAGGGGGATGCCGTGATGGAAGGGGATGTCCTGATTGTAATAGGAGAATAAAATATGGAATATTCCGGAGGATTTTTCAGTTTTGTGCTGGAGCATTTGGAGAAGTTTCTCTCCTTTACTGCTTTTGCCAACCTGACCGCAGGCCATTTGATCATGATTTCCATTGGTCTGATTTTTATATACCTGGCTATTTCCAAGGAGTATGAACCTATGTTGCTGGTTCCCATAGGTTTTGGAATGCTGGTAGGGAATATTGCCTTTGCACCCGGGTATCAAATCGGGGTTTATGAGTCTGGCAGTGTGCTTAACTATCTCTACTTTGGGGTTTTGCAGGGGGTTTATCCTCCGCTGATCTTTTTGGGAATTGGGGCCATGACCGATTTTTCGGCGTTGATATCCAATCCGAAGCTGATTCTGATTGGGGCGGCTGCCCAACTGGGAATATTCGGGGCGTATGCCATAGCCCTGGCTCTGGGTTTCAGTCCGGCAGAGTCCGGTGCAATCGGTATCATCGGCGGTGCCGATGGCCCAACTGCCATTTTCCTTTCTTCCAAACTGGCGCCTGATCTGATGGGGGCCATTGCCGTCTCAGCCTATTCCTATATGGCCCTTGTACCGGTAATCCAGCCTCCCGTGATGAGATTACTCACCACAAAAAAGGAACGTCTGATCAGGATGAAGCCTCCCCGTGCTGTTTCCAAAGTGGAAAAAATCATTTTCCCTATCAGCGGTCTGTTGCTGACAACCTTTCTGGTGCCCAGCGGCCTTCCCCTGCTTGGAATGCTCTTCTTCGGAAACCTGCTGAAGGAAAGCACTGTGACAAAAAGGCTTGCCGATACTGCTAAAGGACCCCTTATCGATATAGTGACCATTCTGATCGGGCTTACGGTGGGTGCTTCCACTCAGGCAACGACTTTCCTGACAGGAAAATCAGTAGGGATCTTTATCCTTGGAGCGGTATCCTTTATCATTGCCACCTTCGGGGGAGTTATGTTTGTCAAAATCATCAATCTCTTCCTGAAAGAGGGGAATAAAATCAATCCGCTGATCGGTAACGCTGGGGTATCGGCGGTACCCGACAGTGCCCGGGTATCTCAGGTGATCGGTTTGCAGTACGACAAAACCAACCACTTGCTGATGCATGCCATGGGGCCCAATGTGGCAGGGGTTATCGGCAGTGCAGTCGCTGCCGGAATCCTGCTCAGCTTCCTCGGCTGACCACAGGCTGACCATTCCGTATGTCAGAAGGGAAACGACAGGCAGTCCGTAGCCTGTAATCCCGGTCAGCACTTATTTCACCGGAACCTGCCGCTTGAATTCCATTTCGAGCGAAATAAAGGTCTCTGTGCGGGAGATACCGTCGATAATCTGGATCTCTTCATCGATCAGAGTCTTCAGATGCCTGTTGGTTTTTGTCTGCACTTTAACAAAAATGGCATATTGCCCGGTGATGTAATGGCATTCGACAATCTCAGGGATCTTGGTGAGCTCCTGGACTACCTTCTTGTGGTTACTGGCCTTGTCCAGATAGATGCCCATGTAAGCACAGGTATTATATCCCAGTTTCTGGGGGTTGATGATGAATTCGCTGCCGGACACCACACCGATATTCAGTAAACGTTGAACACGCTGGTGGATGGCAGCTCCCGAAACGCCGCATTCGCGGGCCACTTCCAGGAATGGGATCCGGGCATTCCGGGTGATCAGTTTCAGTATTTTCTCGTCCAACGCATCAATTTCCGGTGCTATGTCCGAATTTTCTTTCGTATTCATTGCTGTATGTTTAGTTACTGAATGGTAATCCCGGTGTCCGGCATCAATTTTTATAACCCGGATTCACTGGGGAACATTTACATATTGATTTACAAAGCTAAAAAAAAACTGTAAATCATAACCTTCGCCACCATAAAACCCGAAATTATTCCAGATCATCAGAAGTGAAGGTTTAAAAGGCCGCACAGTCATCCAGACGGATTTTTCACTGCCCACGGCGCAAGTCGCTGCCTGCCGGGGATTGAAAAATCATCAGCCCGAAAGCGGGAGCTACGGCAAAAATATGTTCAATAACACCGGAATGCACCGCTTCATAGGCAGGCCATTTTTTTTCACGGGAGAAGAAATAAATTTCGAGGGGCAAACCTTTCTCGGTCGACTGCAATTGCCTTACCAGCAGCGTCATCTCCTGGTTGATCAGGGGGTTGGATCTCAGGTAGAAACTGAGGTAATCCCTGAAAATACCAAGATTCGTGTAGCCCGGATCACCGGTAACCAGCGGCTCCGCATCAGAAGAGGTGGTTCCGGAAGCTTCCTCTTCCTTGTTCCTGAAAGACAAATACTCGCGGACCGGTAAATACTTCAGTGCATTTTCCCGGATGGCAGGAGTCCATGGCTGTATGGTGTTGATATCGATTGATACAGAACGCTTAATCCTTCGTCCGTCCGATTCTTCCATGCCTTTCCAGTTGGTAAAAGACTCTGAAACCAGTGCATAGGTTGGGATGGTAGTAATGGTTTTATCCCAGTTCTGGACTTTTACCGTATTGAGAGTGATATCGGTGACTGTGCCGTCGGCTCCATGGGCCGGCATTTCTATCCAATCCCCGATTTTTACCATGTTATTGGCCGATAGTTGTATGGAAGCCACAAACCCCAGGATGGTATCTTTGAAGACCAGTAACAGAATTCCTGCCATCACTCCCAAACCGGCAATCAGCACGGAGGGGTCTTTACCGATAAGGACCGATACGGAGACAATGGCAGCGAAAAAATAGATAACAATTTTGCCCAGTTGGATGTAGCCCTTAATCGACCGGTGAGGTGCGTAGGGGGTTGACTGATAGATTTCATTGACTGCATTGAGAAAGGTGGAGAGGACTGCGCTAACCACAACTACGAAATAGAGTTTGGTAAGAGCTAACAGGAACGGACCGAGGAAGGTATAGTAGTCGTCCATCCCTACCGTACCGTTCCCGGCAGCCTCCCCGATCAGCAGCATCCCCCCGGGAGAGGCAAAATGGCAGCTGTGATAGATGAAAAAGGCCGGAATCAGATGAGCCAGGTAGCTGAATACCTTTTTCCTGAGCAGGATATCATCCCAGTCACTTCGGGTTTTGGTAACAATTTTCCCAATGACTTTTGCCAGGATGAATTTTGCCAGGGAATAGAGGACCCAGGCAACAATCAGGATAGCTGCGATCACCATCAGGGCAGCCAGCGGTTTCGCATAAGGCTGAGAAAACTGGGCATTCCTCAATACACCAAGGAGATATAGGTATAAATCATGCATCATGTTGAAAACAAAAGTTTTATATTTACCGGCAAATTTAATAAAATGAGCCAATACTTCAGGTTCTGTCTCTTGTGCGTCGGCATTTTATCAGGATTGGAGAGCTTTTCCAAGGAAGGTTTCGATCATTTTTTTCACGGGAATTGCCTCCGGTTTGACTTTATCCTGGCCGGAAATCATGAGACCATGACCGTCTATCCCGTACAGGTGCGCGTTGAACCTTTCTGGGCGGGATCCAGGGTAAATCTTACCGATACATCCGGATACGGTACATTCCGGTATCATGTTACAGAGGTCGTGTCGGGCCGGAAATTGTTCAGCAGGGGTTTCTGCACTCTTTTCCAGGAGTGGCAGACCACAGCCGAAGCCAAAGTGAAGGAAAAGACATTTTACCAGGCTCTGTTTTTCCCCCTTCCAAAGGAGAAGGTAAACCTTTGCCTGGAACAAAGGAACCGCGACGGAGATTACCTTCCTGTTTTATCAGTTTTGATTGACCCGGCTGATTATTTCATTCTGAAGGAAAAACCGGAGGATAACGATACGATACAGATCCTCCGCAATGGCACCCCCGAAAACCATATCGACCTTGTATTTCTTGCTGAGGGGTATGGCAGGAAGGACAGGGAGACATTCCGGAGGGATGCGGAAAGGATGTGCGGGGCTCTTTTTTCCGTGACTCCATTTTCTGAATTGCGGAACAGGTTTAATGTTACGGCAGTTTGGACGCCCTCTGAAGAAACCGGTACGGACCTGCCGGGAGAACATGTTTACCGTAATACCCGGTTTAATTCCACTTTTTATACCTTCGATACGGACCGGTATCTTACCACCAGTGACATGAAAACGGTGTATGATGCTGCAGCCTGCACCCCCTGGGATCAGCTGGTCGTCTTGGTCAACACGGAACGTTACGGGGGCGGTGGCTTTTACAACCTGGTCACCGTATGTTCTGCCGGACATGCCCTAACGCCCCAAGTGCTGGCCCATGAGTTTGGACATGCTTTTGCAGGGCTGGGAGACGAATACTACGAATCAGAGGTGTCGTACGAGAATTATTACAACCTGGACATCGAGCCTTGGGAGTCTAATCTCACCACCTTAAAGGATTTCGGATCGAAATGGAAGCAGTTGGTTTCTGAAGATGTCCCGGTGCCGACTCCCCGGACTCCCCGGTATAAGGGAGTCGTGGGTGCCTTTGAAGGCGGAGGTTATACGGCCGGGGGGATTTTCAGCCCGATGCAGGATTGCCGGATGAAAAGCACTACATCGGACCAGTTTTGCCAGGTTTGCCAGCTAGCTATACGCCGTATGATCGACTGGTACACGGCTGAATAATTTGCTGACAGGATCAGACTTCGACATGTCAGAAAAAGCAGCAAGCAAGCACTCGCAAAGGATCAGTAAAGGAACCCCATGAGTTCTAACGGCTTCCCCAGGCATACCGGATCGACAGGGCAAACTCGTCAGGCCAGAAATAACTCCCCCCGGTAATGTTGAATCCCGGTTTGTAATCGAGGCTTACACAAAAGGGAATAGCCCCGAAGTTGTACTCTGCTCCCAGGATGCCATCCACCCCTAGGACTCTGTAGTTTCGGTCCGGGTCTTTGTAATGGTTGAATTTGGCATTGCCGTGCCAGGAACCGAAATGGCCTCCGAAACCATAATACCAGTTTAATCCGTTGATGCCAAGCAGACTGCCGTGGATCTGGTAAAGACCGGTGATGTTGAACCCTTCGTACCGTGATGTCAGCAAAACTTCAGCAGCTTTGTCTGATTCCAGGAAGTGTTTGAATGTCAGACCATTGGAGTATCCAAGGCGCATTCCGATAGCGGATTTGTAGTCTTGAGGAGATGCGGTAAACGTGACGAAAGTTGTAAATGCCAGAATAATCAGAAATTTTTTCATGGTATAGGAACTTTTAATGAATTTATGATAACGGTTTATCGATGTACCTTTTTGTAATGTCCGGATAGCAATTTGTTCTCCTGTCACGGAGAAAAGGCCACATGCGGCGGACTTGTTCACTGCGGTCGAGGTCTATGAAGGCAACCAGGATTTCTTCGTTTCCGGCAGGTGCTTTGGTAAGGATTTCCCCCTGGGGGCCGCAGGCAAAGCTGTTGCCCCAGAAATGGATCCCGGAAGTCTGGCCGGAGGGATCGGCTTCGGTTCCGACACGGTTGATAGCGACCAGGGGCAGCCCGTTTGCTATGGCGTGTCCCCGCTGGACAGTGATCCAGGCTTCCAGTTGTCGCTGTTTTTCCTCTGTTGTATCGGTACTATCCCAACCGATAGCTGTCGGGTAAACCAGGAGATCTGCACCCTGCAGGGTCATCAACCGGGCGGCTTCGGGAAACCATTGGTCCCAGCATATCAGCACACCCAGTTTGCCCACCGATGTCTGAATAGGCCGGAATCCCGTATCTCCGGGTGTGAAATAGAATTTTTCGCAGTAGCCCGGATCATCGGGAATGTGTGTTTTTCGGTAATATCCGGCTATGGTGCCGTCCTTTTCAAACACCACGGCTGTATTGTGGTACAGTCCCGCAGTCCTCCGCTCAAAAAGAGAGGTGACCAGGACAATCCCATTTTCACGGGCTATTTCAGCATAATAGGCTGTTGAAGGCCCCGGAATCGTGTCTGCAAGGTCAAAGTGGCGCGGATCCATAGTCTGACAGAAATAGAGGGTGTCGTGAAGTTCCTGGAATACCACCAGATCAGCTCCCTCCCTGGCTGCCTGTCCGGCTTTTTCTTTCAGCCGTTGCCTGTTCATTTCCCTGTCGGCGCCATTTTGCTGTTGGACCAGTGCTGTGCGGATCTTTCTTGTAGTCATGGCATTGAATTCTTTGAGTGCCTGGTACTATCCATTTTATATCGGCTGTTTCCTGTTTTTTCCTGATCACGGTATTTTCCCGGAAAGAATATATAGGGCATGGTTTTAATTTTTATCCTGAAGCCAGGTGGTTACACGAATCTGGCATAGGTCCAGTCTCTGCCCGGGTGCCGGTAATTGCCGGAGACACCATCCGTAAAAATCCTTTCGGTATCTGCATGGTCATACAATGAAGGGATCCGTTTTGTTCCAGGAGGATCCGGCAATCAATGGCGGTAATTCTCCGGCCAGGGAAGGTCAGGGAGAGGATTGCCAGGGCTTCTCTGTCTTCCGGTAAGCCATAGACAGGCATCAGGACACTATTGTTCAGGATCAGGAAATTGGCATAGGTAGCCGGCAATCTTCGGCCTTCATCACTATAAACCGGTGAGGGGAGGGGCAGGGGGACCAGCCGGTAGGGTTGGCCGTTGCGGGTGCGGAAGTTCCTGAGGCACGACTCCATTTTTCCCAGTTCTTCTGAATGGGAATCCTCCGGCCTGCTGCAGCGGATATAGCAGAGGGTGTCCTCATCGCAGAAACGGGCCAGGGTGTCGATGTGACCATCGGTATCGTCGCCGTCGAGATGCCCGTGATCCAGCCATA
Organism: uncultured Prolixibacteraceae bacterium; assembly: GCA_964650525.1. Lineage (GTDB taxonomy): Bacteria > Bacteroidota > Bacteroidia > Bacteroidales > Prolixibacteraceae > UBA1413. The sequence continues at coordinate 54,360 of CAZYUA010000009.1, read as the reverse complement.
ATATCCTTGTGACGCCCAGGTACTGATGGAGAATACGCTCGATCTCCGGTTTTGTCATGGCCCCGTTCCGGCCGGAATGGAGCAGACAGGTTGAAGTGGTGAGCAGTGTGCCGGCACCGTCGGTGTCGATGCTGCCCCCTTCGAGTACGAAGCCGGGAATTTCACAGTGCCGGACTTCCGGCAGGAAGATGCCGTTCTGAAAAAGCTTTCCGGTTATCTGGTCATCCATCACCGCATGGTACTTGTTCCCCCAACCGTTGAAACGGAAATCGTTGAGTACAGGTGTGCCGTTGTTTCGGGTACATAGCGGTCCGTGGTCACGGCTCCAGGTGTCGTTCGACGGAACCCTGCAAAGGATGAGCTGTTCCCGTTCTTCCCCGGAAAAACGCCGGATAAGCCTTTCCGGTTCCGGGCAAACGATAACCACCCTTTCTTCCTTGAGGATTTCACGGGTGATTCCGACATAGGTCTCTTCCACCTCCTCCAGGTAAGGAGCCCAATCCGTTCCGGCATGAGGCCAGGTCAGGAGGATGGCGTCCTGCTCGTGCCATTCGGCCGGGAATTGTATGTTTTTTACATCGTTGCTTGTCATGTGCCGGAGAAATGGCTGTCATTGATTGAACACAAAGGAGAGAATGTTGGCTCCCATCCGAAGGGCTTTAAGCCTTACTTCCTCAGGATTGTTGTGTACTTCGATATCTTCCCAGCCATCGCTGAGATCGGATTCGTAGGTGTACAAGCAAACCAGGCGGTTTCCGATAAAGATTCCGAAAGCCTGGGGCGGTTTATTGTCGTGTTCATGGATTTTTGGCAATCCGTCGGGAAAGGGAAACTTTTGCCTGAAAAGAGAGTAGTCAGGAGGAAGCTCCAGAAACTCTTTTTCAGGGAATACTTTTTTCATTTCTCTACGGATAAACACATCCAGCCCGTAATCATCGTCGATATGCAGAAATCCGCCTGCTTCCAGATAGAGCCTGAGGTTGCGGGCATCGTTGTCGGAGAAGACGACATTTCCATGACCGGTCATGTGGACAAACGGAAAGTTGAAAATATCGCTGCTTCCCGCTTCGACCGTGCTGTACTCTGTGAAGATGTTGGTGGCTGTTTCACGGTTGCAGAAAGCGATGAGGTTGGTTAGCGCAGTAGGATCGCAGTACCAGTCACCGCCTCCCCCGTACTTCAGCAACGCAATGCGGACCGAAGTGTTCTGCCCGCTGAGGGGCTGAGTGATCAGCAGCAGGAAAAGAAAACCTAGTTTATGAATCATAGTCGTAACCACCTTGATCATCCGTGCGTTCCCGGAGGCAACCACCGGTACGGTGAAAACCGCGTTACGGAAGTTATCCCGGCAGGATACCTAAGCAGGATCAAAACACTGAACCGTTACCATCGTAAAGGGCAAAGATAATAACTTATCTCGAAACCCGGGAGTCGCTGAAACAAGACTCACAGAACCCGGGAGTCGCTGAGAATACCTCAGTAAACGGGATAATTCAAAGCAAGTACCATTCCGGGGAGGTAATTTTCGTACGGAGGTCAGTAATTGCCCAGATAAACGGTCAGGCAGGCAGTGAGGGCGGCTGTTTCGGTACGCATAAGTGAGGGGCCCAGCGAAATCTCGAGAAAACCGTTCTTCCTGGCCTGCTCAACTTCTTCAGGGGTGAAGTCGCCTTCCGGTCCTATCAGAACCAATACCTGTTTGGCAGGAACCAGCAAACTTTTTAAGTGCGGTTTTTCTCCGGGTTGGCAATGGGCAATATATTTCTGTCCGCTATAAGTTCGGGAAACGAATAACTCAAATGACAGAGGGTCATGAATTTGTGGAAGATAGGCTTTATGCGACTGTTTCATGGCAGCGATGGCCACATGGAGAAGACGGTTCCGGTTGACACGCTGGCGTTCACAACGGCAGGTCAGTAACGGGGTGTACTCGCTGATTCCTATTTCTGTAGCTTTCTCTAGGAACCAATCCGTACGCTCACTGTTTTTCGTTGGGGCGACGGCAAGATGCAGGTGGTAAGGACTCTTCCCTGCTTCACGGGCGACGCTGAGAATTTTCAGCCTGCATTTTTTGGGATCCGGATGAATGATGACCGCCTCATACCAATTTCCGATCCCATCCACAGCCCTTAATACATCGTTCTGCTTCAGCCGTAGAACCTTGACAGCATGATGAGATTCCTCTGTATTGAGCGATGCTTCGCCTGAGCCCACATCCGGAAGGAAAAAGATATTCATGGCTTATGGAATAATCCCTGAATCTGTTTGGAGACAATCATAGATCATAGGGTTTTCGGATTCACCTGTTCTGTCAGGATACCGCTTTTCAGGTTTACCTCATCCCATCCGTTTACCTCGAAAGTGATCCGGATTGCTGAACAGGTGGGAACCTCCAAGTTATATTCGGAACACAGGTACCGGGCAAAGTACTCGATGGCAGGATTGTGCCCGAAGATGAAAACTACATCTTGTCCTTCGGGCAAAGAGCGGATGAAATTCAGAAATTCCGCAGGGGAATACCCGGAGTAGAGTTCAGGATCTTTCCGGATTCTGTTTTCAGGAAAGTCAAACTCAGAGGCAAAAATGAGGCTTGTTCCCAGGGCTCTGCGGGCAGGACTGGTAATGATCAGCCCGGGGACAATGCCCTGTGATTTCAGATACCGGCTGACCCTTCCGGCATCACTTCGTCCCCGGTCGGTAAGGTCGCGGTCGAAGTCGTTTTCGTATCCCCAGGGAACTGCTTTTGCATGACGTACTAATACTACCTGTTTCATAAAAAACTGTGTTAAAAGAACCTGTTCAGCCTATTGTCACGTCGGCAGGTATTTTCAGACAGCTAACCTGCCAAACCAAATCTGTTGTTGAACAACCTGATCAGCTTCTGGTTTTCCCCGAAGGATCCTTTTGTCAGGTTTTGTCCTTTGCTTCTGCCTCCCCGCTGTCCCACCCTTGTGGAGAAAAATTTTCGGAAAGGATCGTCCTCATTGGTCCGATAAAAATAGCTTATTTCGCTGAATCTGCACATGAACATTACGGAGTTCGTGTTGGATCCCGGAACTGCCTGTATACGGCCGGAAATGGGAGACCCGGCGAAATGGACAGGGATAAATAGATACGCTACATGAAGATCGGGTTACTGTCTGACACCCACGGAGATATTCCGGAGCGGCTGTTTGCATTTTTTGAGGATGTCGATGAAATCTGGCATGCGGGAGATATCGGCGACCTGGCCACTGCGCAACGCCTGGCTGATTTCAAGCCGTTTAGGGCGGTTTACGGGAACATCGACGGGACTGAACTCCGGCAACTGTATCCTGCCACCCTTCGTTTCACCTGTGAAGGGAAAGAGATCTGGATGGTTCATTCGGCAGGGTACCCTGGACATTACCTTCCGGAAATCAGGCGTTCTTTTCAGTCAGGCACCCCGGGGGTGCTGGTATGCGGACATTCCCACATTCTCAGGGTCATCTACGATGAAAAACAACGGCTGTTGTATCTCAATCCCGGGGCAGCCGGAAAATTCGGATTCCACACGTACCGTACTGCCATCCGCTTTATCCTTAGGGGAGGAGAGTTCAAGGATATGGAGATCTGGAAATCTGAAAAATAAGGAATCGCCTCCGATTGTTGAGATCCTGAAGTGCCGGCATTATCCTCCCAGGCAATGATAAGGCGGAGCGAAAATGAGCCTTATGGAAAAAAGGTACGTTTAAATTTGTTTTTTTTGATGAAAACGTTTACATTGCGCCATGAGTACTCCCGGAATAAGTTTTAATTTTGGGTATTGAAATTCGAAACGGGGAATCAGCCGTTTCCTTTTGCAGGGTTGAAAACGTTTACAAGAAAACAGACAGTTGTTTCCTGCTATCGGTAAGATACTGTTTGCCGGGGAAAGAGACTGAAATTACTCTTTTGATCTCAAGCCATAGTTTTAACCGTTTAATAATACAGATCAGGACTTTATATATGAACCCAGTTTATTAATGCAGAACTTTTAAAATCGGAACCATGAAGAACTTCTACTACAGGTTTTTATTGCTTCTTTGCCTGGTTCTTCCTGCCGGGCTGACTTCAGGCCAGTTCAGTATGAAAGACAACACCGTCATAGGCCAGAGCCTTCTTACCGATGAAGGGACAGGGATTTCGACCTTCACGGTCCATTTCAACACTACCAAAGACAGTAGTTATTGGACTTATATCGATTCCACCGGGATCTATACCATTACGTTGAACAAGTGCCAGACGCAAAAGGGATTGCAGGTGAATGTCTATCCGGATGCATCTTCCGCGAGTGCAGTCATTAACGGCGATTTTGAGTGCCGCGACTACGGCAGCAACAGAAATCCTGTCCGGGTGAAAAACCTGGCTTCGCTGGTGGAGATTCTGGACAAGTTCAAGATCAAAAATGCCGGTACCGGCGATTCATTGAAAAATGTACCCTGGAAGCCGGCTGCCTGCCTTTTTGACCTTGACGAGCAGGGCACCAACCAGGCCTTCGGCGCCTTCCCCGGGATGTACAAAAGGGTTGAGTATGGATTTCAGTATAATTTCAGCGGGGTGTTGGTCACTGCAGATGATATCTCTTTCGAAATTGACACCTATGGTCTGGGAAATACCGGTAAGCAGGCCAGCTATACCCTGACGGTAGCCACTGGAAGCGCCACCAACATAATAGCCACGGTCAACGACTTTTATGTTACCGGTAGCGGTAAGAAAACAGTAAAACTGGCTGAAGCCATCGGAAAAGTACCGGCCGATTTCTCAAACCAGAAGGTTTATTTCTTTCTCAAGACCCTGGGTACCGATGCGCTAATGGCAGAAACATCGGTAGACCCGGTGATCGTTCTCGACAATATGACTGTTTCCTTTAAGAAGCCTTCCTGGATTGCTCCCGCCGCAGGCGTGACCGCCAATGCAATTCTGAACAATGCCAAAGATCCTGTTGCCGGTTCGCTGGGGAAGGAGAACCTGTTCGCGATACACTTCCAGACATCAGGCCGTTTGGGAGCTTTTACCATCACCAACGACCGGGCATTCCATGCCACCAAGTTGTTTACCTTCCTGGCAGAAGGAGCGGTCAAGGCCAAAGACAGTTTGGGAAAATACACGGTAGATGTACCCTACACCTTCACAGCAGGCTCAGAGACAGTTAAGGAAAAAATCGTTATTGCCGCTCCGGCGGCAGGAGCCGTTGATGATGATCTGATGTTCTATCTGAAGGCAACGCCAACCTCTACAAGTCCTGTTACCAACCGGCTGGAGCTGGACTGCGGAACCCGCATCTGGTATGATTTTTATTTCAGGGGTGCCACACTGGTAGGGTATTTCACGAAGCAGAAGAGTATGGATGCCACAGCCTCGGCGGTGACGGCGGATCCGGTATTGCTGATGCTTCAGTCGGATGCGAATCTGGAAGTAACGCTTCACGTTCTGACGGATGTGTCGGTTACTGCGGAGGCGGATTTAACGGGTTATGATGTAGTGGTGATCCAGGAGTCGCTGGGTGGTGGCGACAAGATACTGACGCCAGCGGGTGCTTTGGGCTTGGGCAAGCTGATCAGGCCTGTGGTTTACAACAAGACGTTTGCGTTCAAGACGGGCCGTGCGCTGACGGCAGGAGGTTCGGCCACGGGAGCCGAGGAGCCGGGGTTATACAGCATAACGGCCGATTCGGCGTCACAGCATCATGGGTTGTTCCGGGGTATTCCGTTTACGAACGATGCGGTAGCGTTGTTCAAGACGGGGAGTGATGATTTAGGGAAGACAGGGACTTCAACGAAGGCGTTGAATTATGCGACGGGTCTGGAGATCTCGGCCTCCGGGACGTTGTTGGCGTTACCTGCAGGCATTACGGCCACTCCCACGTTAAGTTTCAATGATATACCGGCGGGAACGCTGGTAGGGGGCGAGCAGGTTCCTTCACGGATGATAGCCCTGGGGATGAACTTTGGAGCTATGTGTGCGGCACACGGGACGAACATCACGGCTGCGGGGCTGACGTTATGGCGGAATGCGGTTTACCTGGCAGCGGGGCTGGAGGTTCCGGAGACGCTGTTTGATTTGTCGTCGTCGCTGGATACGTTATATTCGTCGGCAGGAAAGCTGGCCCCGGCATTTTCGGGTAGTAAGATGGCCTACATGCTGAATCTGCCGTCGGGTACCGGATCGGTGAGCTTCACGGCGGTGCCGTCGGTTGCTGGCAGCCGGGTGGATCTGCCGGGAGCGGTAACGCTGAGCGACGGGGAAGACAGGCAGGTGAAGGTTGTGGCATGGAACATTCTGGGGAACGACTCTGCGGAGTACACGATAGACATCCATGTGGCCACGGATGACGAGATATTGTTTGTGGGCGGCAGCAATGATGTGCCGTTGAACAGCACGTCATCGCTGGTTCAGGACCGCAAGACGGTTGCCATGCTGAAGGAAGCGGGCTATTCGGTGACCTTTGTGTACAAATGGGGAGTTACCAAGTCGTATATAGGGTATGATTTTGATTTTACGCCTTACAAGGCAGTAGTCTTCGGGGCTTCGGCACCCTCGGATGGTACGAAGAGCTATGCCCAGGCGGGCTATCCGATTCCGGCAGTAAATCTGCAGAAAGACGGCGGCCGCTACAACAAGTGGGGCTGGGTTGCCAATCAGGCTGCGCAGTATGCGGAGAAGAAGATCACGGCCATAGCGGAGGCGGACCGGGTAAAGGGTCTGAAGATGCACATCACGGACAATACGCATTACATCACGGCGGCCTTTGCTCAGGATGAGGAGGTTACGTGGTGTTCGTCGACGCCTGATTCGGTAGATTTCGGGAAGATCGTATTGCCGGGTTACAACCTGGCGGACAGCATACCGGAGGCGATACCGCTGGCCACTTACGTGGGGGGCACGGCGGGACTGTTTAACCTGTGGGCTATTCCTCCCGGTGTGAAGGTCAAGTCGCTGCAGGCCGATAACAGCTATGCGGAGACGGAGATACCCAACCGGATTGTGATGTTGTCGGTGCAGTCGGATGCGATGCTCTATCCGGCTGAGAGTTTCAAGACACTCTTGATACGATCGCTGGAGTGGGCCTTGGGGCAGATGCCCAAGCGGGTAGGGTATTTCACGAAGCAGAAGAGTATGGATGCCACGGCCTCGGCGGTGACGGCGGATCCGGTATTGCTGATGCTTCAGTCGGATGCGAATCTGGAAGTAACGCTTCACGTTCTGACGGATGTGTCGGTTACTGCGGAGGCGGATTTAACGGGTTATGATGTAGTGGTGATCCAGGAGTCGCTGGGTGGTGGCGACAAGATACTGACGCCAGCGGGTGCTTTGGGCTTGGGCAAGCTGATCAGGCCTGTGGTTTACAACAAGACGTTTGCGTTCAAGACGGGCCGTGCGCTGACGGCAGGAGGTTCGGCCACGGGAGCCGAGGAGCCGGGGTTATACAGCATAACGGCCGATTCGGCGTCACAGCATCATGGGTTGTTCCGGGGTATTCCGTTTACGAACGATGCGGTAGCGTTGTTCAAGACGGGGAGTGATGATTTAGGGAAGACAGGGACTTCAACGAAGGCGTTGAATTATGCGACGGGTCTGGAGATCTCGGCCTCCGGGACGTTGTTGGCGTTACCTGCAGGCATTACGGCCACTCCCACGTTAAGTTTCAATGATATACCGGCGGGAACGCTGGTAGGGGGCGAGCAGGTTCCTTCACGGATGATAGCCCTGGGGATGAACTTTGGAGCTATGTGTGCGGCACACGGGACGAACATCACGGCTGCGGGGCTGACGTTATGGCGGAATGCGGTTTACCTGGCAGCGGGGCTGGAGGTTCCGGAGACGCTGTTTGATAATTCCTCGGCTCTTGATACCCTGTTTGCATCGGTCGGTGATCTTTCACCTTCTTTCGCCGGAGATATAACTGAATACCGGCTGGTACTCTCTCCCGGCACCACTTCCGTCAGTTTAACGGCCGTTCCTGAAGTGGAGGGGGTCCGGGTAGTAATCCCCGGGCCTGTTGCACTGGCCGACGGCGATGACAAAACAGTTTCGGTGATATGCCACAGCAGGCTCGGCAATGATTCGACCGTGTATAACGTAGCCATCCATGTGGCTACCACAACTGCTGAAAAAGTTGAATTACAGAATGAAATCCTGGTTTATCCCATCCCCGCAACGAATTATGTACGGGTCAGGTTCAGTCTGCCGGAACCCGGGTCCGCCAAGCTTTCGTTGTATGACCTTTCCGGCCGGCAAATCGTGGCAGGTGCGAATCTGAATTATGACCGGGGAACCAGCGAAATAGAAATGAATACCCAACACCTGAAAGAGGGACTTTACATCTACCGGCTTGACACCCGGCAAAAAACCTGGATAGGTAAACTTCAGGTATCAAAGTAGTATCTTCTTTCAGAATCGTGCAGGAAACAGGTTCTTGATTTTTTGGTGGAAGTTTTCCGAAGGTTTCACAAAGGGCAGTTCCGGCCAGGTGGTTTACTGGCTGGTACCCTTTGTGAACCCATGGAAAGCAGTTCCGGCGAATCTTCGGGTGACCTGTTTACCGGCATGCGGGAGGCAGAGCCTTCAGATCGTAAATGATTCAGGCAAAAAGTGACCATAGAACTGATCAGACAAGAGATACATCTTAGAGTTAGCTGAGTGAAACACCTGAGTATGATAGAGATGCATCTGCCCGGAAAAATAGTTTTCGGGGAGGGTAGTTTTGAGCGGTTCGTTTCTGATACTGCGAAAGGAAAGGTCAGACGCATGTTCATTCTTTGCATTCCGGAGATCAAGGAGAGGGTGGTTGAAGAACTGAAACAGTCTGCACCGGAGCTGAGTGTAATGATCTGTACCGGGATCACGGGAGAGCCTGATGTGACCGGTTTTGGATCGGTGCTGGAGATGGCAAGGTCTTTTGACGCCGATGGAATTACAGCCATCGGGGGGGGGAGTATCATGGACACGGCAAAACTGGTAGCGGCAATGATCCACGACTACCGTGAGATTCAGGTTGTTTTTCAGAATCCTGCCGGTTTAAAACGGGAGCTCCCGCTTGTCTGTTTGCCCACAACGGCGGGAACAGGGAGTGAGGTTTCGCCGAATGCCCTGTTATACGATGGCGCTAAGCTTCAGAAGGTGGCTGTCATTCATCCCTGTCTTGTTCCCGATGCTGCTTACGTCGATCCGATGCTGACAGTGGGTCTGCCTCCTTCGGTTACGGCCTTCACAGGATTAGACGCTCTGACTCATTGCATTGAGGCTTACACCAATCGTTATTCCCATCCAATGACCGACAGTTATGCGCTTTCCGGTATCAAACTGATCGGTAGGAATCTGGCCTCTGCAGTGGAAAATGGGGAGAACCGTGAAGCCAGGATGAAAGTGGCCCTTGGCAGCCTGTATGGGGGGTTGTGCCTGGGACCCGTAAATACGGCTGCTGTGCATGCCCTTGCATACCCCCTTGGCAATATCTACCGGATACCGCACGGTATTTCCAATGCCCTGCTGTTACCCCATGTCATGCAATTCAACCTTGATCATACGGTGAAACGTTATGCCCTCATTGCCGGGGCACTGGGAGTAAAATCCCCCAAAAAGGATCAGGCAACCGCCTTGAAGGGGATTCAATGTATCAGCGATCTGATTGCCGGCACCCTACTGCCCCGGCGACTTTCCGACCTGGGTATTCCGGAGGAAGGACTCCCTGCATTAGCCCAGTCGGCAATGAAAGTGGAAAGGCTGCTTAAAAATAACCCCAGGGAAATCCATTTTGAAGATGCGTTGAATTTATACAAGAATGCTTTCTGATATGAGTTTACGGGAACAGTTCGGTGGGGTGGTCGTTCCGGTGGTTACCCCTTTCAGGGATGATGGATCCCTGGACCTCCAGGCCGCAGAGAAAATCGCCCTGCACCTGGTTCTTGGGGGTGTTAAGTTGTTTCTCCTGGGAACTACGGGCGAAGGTGCCTCCTTGTCGTCGCAACAGAAAACGGATCTTGTCGGGGTTACGGTCCGTGCAGCCGGCGGTAAACAGCCGGTACTGGCCGGGATCCCCGGAAATTCATTCCAAACGGTTGTGGAGGAGGGTAAACGATTCGCCAGTCTTGGCGTTGCAGCCCTGGTGGCAACCATCCCCAACTATTTTCCCATGGATGACGACCTGATCCTCCGGTATTTTGAAAATCTCGCTGATGCCTTACCTTTGCCTCTTTTCCTGTACAACATGCCCTTGACAATTCATCGTTCCCTTCCGCTGGATGTCCTGGAAAAGTTAAGCCACCATCCCAATATCGCGGGATTGAAGGATTCTGAAAAAAACCTGCCGAGGATGAAGGAAGCTCTGGACCGCTGGAAAGAAAGGGAAGATTTCATTTACCTGGTGGGAAATGCTGCCAGTTCAGTGGAAGGGCTTCTGCAAGGTGCTGCCGGCATCGTTCCCGGCACCGGTAACCTGTGTCCCCGGCTTTACCGGAAGTTGTTTTACGCCTGCAGGGAACTGGACATTGAAACAGCCCTGGAACTGCAGCACCAAACCAATCAGATTACCGGGCTTTACCAGGGATCCCGCGATCTCAGCCATTCTCTGGCTGCTCTGAAGGTATTGATGAATACCATGGGACTTTGCGGTACTCAGGTTTTGCCTCCCCTGATACGGATGGAAAGTCCTGAGGCGGACGAAGTGAGGAGAGGGAAAGAAATGATAGACCAAATGAGGTTGGGATGAGCTACAGGTCGGTACCCCCCCTGCTGGCAGTCACCATGGGCGACCCTGCCGGAATCGGCCCTGAAATTGCTGTAAAAGCTTTTTCGGCGGGAGAACCTGACCTGGCATCCAGGCTTTTGTTGGTGGGTAATTCCGGAATTATGCGGGAGGCCATCCAACTGACCGGTAGTGACCTGTGCATCCGGGAAATCAGGAGTGCCGGGGAAGCCAGCTTCGAAAAAGGAGTCATGAACGTGTTAAACCTGCCCGTTGCAAACCGGGAGGAAATCCGCACTGGTGAGATTTCAGCTCAGGCCGGGGATATTGCCTTCCGGTGCATTGTGAAGGCTATTCAGCTGGCGATGGAGGGTGAAGTAGATGGTGTTGTCACCAATCCGATACACAAGAAGGCCATTCACGATGCCGGCCATCCCTTTGCAGGACATACCGAGATTTTTGCCCATTACACCGGCTCGTCCGGATATGCAATGTTGCTGGCTGATGATAAACTCCGGGTCGTTCATGTAAGCACCCACGTGCCGTTGCGCAAAGCCTGCGATCTGGTCAAAAGGGAAAGAATTCTCGAAACAATATTTATATTGAACGATGGTTTGAAAAATTTGGGAATTCCCAAGCCCCGGATCGGAGTGGCAGGATTGAATCCCCATGCCGGGGATGAAGGGTTGTTCGGGGATGAGGAGATCCGTGAAATCAGGCCTGCCATCGACCAGGCAGTGCAACTTGGCATGGATGTTACAGGCCCGGTGCCCCCTGATACCTTATTTGCCTTGGCCGCTGGGGGAAAGTTCGACGGGTGTGTGGCCATGTACCACGACCAGGGGCATATCCCCTTTAAGATGAGTGGATTTGAATGGGATGTCCATAAAGACTCCATGAAACGGGTAAGCGGGGTGAACATCACCCTGGGATTGCCTGTCATACGAACTTCCGTCGACCATGGGACTGCCTTTGAAATAGCTGGAAAAGGTATAGCCAGTCCCCGTGCATTGATCCAGGCGATTGAATATGCGATCCGGTTGGTTCAAAACAAAAAAAAGTAAAATCCCAATGATAGCGGTTATTGCAGATGATTTCACGGGAGCTGCTGAAATTGGCGGTATCGGCCTTCGTTATGGTTTTCGCATCATCATTGAAACCAGAGTGTCGAGCGATTATAATGCTGATTTGCTGATCGTTTCTGCTGACACACGCTCTTTGACTCCCGGACAGGCAGCAAAGAAGCTTGAAAAGATAACCAAACAACTGGCGGATCTCCGGCCCAGGTACATCTTTAAAAAGCTTGATTCAGTCATGCGGGGAAATATTGCTGCTGAACTTCTGGCGCAAATCCGGGCATCGGGAAAGAAGAGGGCGATCATTGTTGCCGGGAATCCCCATTTTGGCAGGATTATCGAAAACGGGCACTTCTCGATCCATTCGGTTCCCCTGTCAAAGACCCATTTTTCTGATGATCCTGATTTCCCCGGTACCTCTTCGTCGGTTATTGATATCATTGGAAAGGGCAGGTATGGGGTTGTCTCCAGGAAACATACTGAGGAGCTGCCTGAAACAGGGTTGATTGCCGGCGATGTTACCAGTCTGGAAGATTTACGTGAATGGGCACGGAGGATGGATTCCGACACCGTGGCTGCCGGTGGTGCCGGTTTTTTTGATACCCTTTTGGGCAACGATTATCTTAAGTTGCCGGTGGCCGGCAACGGTCGTATCTCTCCGGGGGCCCGCTCCTTGTTTGTTCTGGGCAGTACTTTCCCGAAAAGTTCAGACATGGAACCGCGTTTTCAATGTGCAGGAATCGTGCGTAAGAATATGCCGGAAGAAGTGTATGCCGGAACGGAAACCAGTACTGATTCTTTCGAAAAATGGGTTGGCGATGTGGTTTCCTGCCTCCAAAAAAATCTGAAAGTGCTGGTGCTGGCCGATCACCATTTCAACAATGGAAAGGAGATTACGCAGCGCGTAAGGGAGAAAACCGCTGAACTAGTGAGCAGGGTTATGGGGCAGACCAGCCTTACCGACCTGTTTATTGAAGGCGGAGCCACCACTTCGGAAATTCTCGGTAAACTGGGCATATGGAAGTTATATCCCTGCAGGGAACTAGACAGGGGAATTATTCAGATGCATGTGGACAATTACCCTGATCTCTGCATTACCACCAAACCGGGCAGTTACCCCTGGCCGGCAAACCTGATCCCTGATATACTGGAAACTTCACTTTAATTACCCATATGGAAAAAACTGTGACGCTTCATTTCCTGGATTATGCCATCATCGTAATCATGTTTCTGGTTTCGCTGTTGATCGGGTTATGGTTCTCAAAAAAACAAAAAGATACCGGGAAATATTTCAAGGCCAACGGAAGGCTGCCGGCCTGGGCTATCGGGATGTCGATTCTGGCAACCCTGATCAGCAGTGTTACCTTTCTGGCTTACCCGGGCGAAGGGTATGCCTCGAACTGGATCCGTCTGGTGCAGGGGCTGATGGTTCCCCTGGTGCTGATTTTCATCATCGGGGTCATAGTGCCCCTGTTTCGTAAGGTCATACACCTTAGCGCTTATGAGTATTTTGAGAGGCGGTTCGGGTATGTTGCCCGCCTCTACACGTCACTGAGTTTTTTATTGAACCATTTTGCCAAAATGGGGACCGTACTTTTCCTGGTTGCCATGGCACTGGGGTCTATGACCGGGATCAACACTTTCTATATTGTATTGGTAATAGGGCTCATTGTGGTGGTTTTTACCATGGCAGGCGGTATTGAGGCGGTTGTATGGCTGGATGTGATCCAGGGATTCCTGCTTATCGGCGGGGGTCTGCTCGCTCTGGTTATCCTGTTATTTTCCGTGGAAGGAGGACCCGGTGCAATCTGGCAGGTGGCACAGGCAAACGGAAAGGTGGGGTTTGGTCCTTTCGACCTGGAATTTGTAAACCTGACATTCATAGTGATGGCTCTGAACGGGGTCTTTTACGCCATCCAGAAATACGGAACCGACCAGACCATCGTGCAGCGCTATCTCACTGCCAAGTCTGACAAAGAAGCCGTCAAGGCCTCCCTGATCGGCGTTTTGATGAGTGTTCCCGTTTGGGCACTGTTTATGTTTATCGGTACGGCCCTGTTTTCCTATTACCAGATCACCGGAAATCCCCTGCCGGAGGGCATCAAACCGGATGAGGTATTTCCCTTTTTCATCATGACCCGTCTTCCGGTGGGTGTGGTGGGATTGATTCTGTCGGCGCTGATAGCAGCGGCCTTTTCCAGTCTCGATTCCGACCTGAACTGTCTTTCGGCCATTTGTCTCCAGGATTACTACTTGCGCTGGAGATCCGGGGTCACCCAGGAGAGGCAGATGTTCATGAGCCGGCTCTTCACCGTTCTGGCCGGGGTAGGAGCTGTCCTGGTGGCCATGGTCTATGTCAGGGCCGGTGGAGAAGGGGTACTGGGAATCATTTTTACCCTTTATGCCATCTTCTCCGGCGGCATCGCCGGAATGTTCCTCTTGGGGATCTTCAGCCGGAGAGCCAACCGTAAGGGGATCCTCTTCGGAATTGCGGCCAGCATTCTTTTCACCTGTTATGCACTCCTGACCTCCACCCCCATTGAAATCCGCGGCAGGGAAATCCTGCTGCTCGATCTGGGCAACCTGAACTTTACTCATCATAAATATATGATCGGGGTCTACAGCCATCTGGTTCTGATGGTGGTGGGTTATGCGGCCAGTCTTTTCTACCGGAATGAAAAAGTGGATATTTCCCTCACCTGGTACGGCTGGCAGCGTCTTAAAAAGCAACAGGCATCAGGATAACTCCTGGCCTCGTTTTTCGTAAAAACATTGTACAACCCAAAATTGAATAGGTATGAAATATCCATCTCGTCTAAGACGAGACCAAACGGCATGATGTACCACATGGATATTACATCTGTTTCACGGAATTTACCACAGAAACTAAATATTTTAAACAGATGAAAAGAAGAATCTTTACTTTGATTGTAACGGCCGTTCTGGCCGGAGCCCTGGGCCTTTCAGCCCAGGATTTGGGAACCGGACTTACCTGGGGGACCCTGGCCCCTGGTGAGCCTTTGCTGCTGAATGAGAATTTCAGAGGTTTCACCCACTTTCACTCCCGGGCCAACACCAACGACAGCAACAGCCGGAATGAAGTTGACGGGGATGGGAATGTGACCAAATGGGGCTACAAAAACGACAGCATTGAGGTTGCCATTCTGGGAAGCGAAACTGGTAAGGTCGGGTACGGGTATTACCAGTGCGCCTTCGCTCCGAACTGGTCGACAGCCTATGCATACAGGGACAGCGTTAATAATGGCAGTGGGTCTGACACCCCCGGCATCTCCAGGGGATTTGTGGAAATAAGCAGGAAATACACCACTCACAACACGGTGGATGGCTATTTCATCCTGGACCTTCGAAGGATTGATTTTGTCGAGGTTCTCCAGTATTCGCACAGCAGTTGCGGAGGTACCCGGAGGGGTCTGCGTCTCGATTTCAGCCTCGACAACGGCGCCACCTGGGATACCCTGCGCTACCAGCCCGGGGATGCCTGGGCCAGCAGCTTCACCAAAGACCCGGGATCGGGGCAGAAAACCTCCAACAGCTTCAACTGCACCCCCTCAGCCTATGGTATGACCTGGGAGGAGGGCATCTACGCCGAGAATGTGATGCTCCGTTTCACCATTGCCGGCAACCAGGCCCTGAGGATTCACGACCTGAAGGTGTATGGGACCTATACAGGACAGACCGGATCTAAAGCCGTTACGTCGGAGGAATTGAAATTTCACATGGCGCGCCGGGTTTTGAGGATTTCAGAAATGTCGGATGTGGTGGTTTACAACATTGCTGGACAGATGGTACGCTCCGTTTCGCAGACCCGGCAGGTTTCGTTCGAAGGGATGCCCGAGGGGATCTACCTGGTGAAAGCGCGTGCCGGTAATAAGATCAAAACAGACAAGATTCTGGTCAATTAGGGTTGGCCGAAAGGATAATTCCTTGCAAACCGGGTGAAACCACTGCCCGGGAGTGCTTCATCCGGAAGAATGAATTCCCGGTAAAGGGCACCTGTTGGTTTAGGGAGGGGAAGGAACACGTTAATACAAGTAAAATGAGCTATAAGAGGTTTTTGGCGGTTACCTGCATGCTGGGGATCGCGGGCGGGGCACTATTCGCCCAGCCCAACACGGGAACCGGCATCGTATGGGGTGCTTTATCCCCTTCAGAACCACTCGTGCTGAGCGAACGGTTCCAGGGTTTTCCCTTTTTCCATACCGATGCCAATCCGAATGAGGGAAACAGCGACAACAAGTTTGGCGCCCAGGAAGAGGTGATTCTTGGATTCAGGGACGATACGGCAGAGGTGAATATTGCCGGGAGTCCGGATGGTAAGATCCGCTATTATTTCAACCAATGTGCTTTTGCTCCTTTCTGGCTGACAGCCTATGCTTACAAGGACAGCCTGGCCTTGGGGAGCGGAGCCAACAGCGAAAACGTGTCGCGGGGTTTCGTGGAAATCAGCCGGAACTTTGGTGCTTCGGGAGGAAATGCCCCGACAGTCAGGGGTTATTTCACCGTTGACCTGCGGGATCTGGAGTTTGTGGAGGTCATCCAGTGGTCACACTCCAGTACCGGGGGAAACAAACGGGGCGTGGCATGCGAGTTCAGCCTTGATAACGGGTTCACCTGGGACACCCTCCGGTACCAGCCGGGTACCAATTACACGGCAAGCTTCACCAAAGATGTCACCTCCGGGGTTAAAACTTCCAACCTCTTCCGATGCGATCCTTCGGCCTACGGCATTTCTTGGGAAGACGGGATCTATGCGGGGAACGTCATGCTCCGGTTTCTTGAAGCAGGGGGGCAGACAGCCAGGATCCACGATCTGAGGGTGTATGGCACCCCTGGCAGCGGTTCGGGCCTCTCTCATCTTTCTCGCCAGGGTTTGCGGATTTATATGGCCGCGGGTGCCATCCGGGTTTCGGAAAGTGCCAAAATTGCTGTCTTTGACGTAACCGGCCAATTGGTCCGGCAGGCCTCCCATGCAGACAGGATTTCCACGGCAGGGCTACGAACCGGGGTTTACCTGGTGAAGGCTCAGGCAGGAAAGGCCGCGGGTATGCAAAAAGTGTTTGTTAAATAAGAATTCCTCCCGGAAATGACGTGTAATCCTGAGGTGCTGACATAGGAGTGCCGGTAGGTATAGAACCCGGAATACAAAGGATTAGTTCATGAGTTTCCCGGAATGAAACATTACGGAGAATTATATAAACATTTGAATATGAACAGGATAAACAAATTCCCTGTGGGTGGCAGAAGGGTTGTGGCCCTCCTGCTGGTATGGCTGTGCGGATTCTCCATGACGAGCTTCCTGTACGGACAGCAGGCGAGCCAGCCGGTAACCGGAAGGGTGACCGACGAGGCAGGCGAGTCGATGATAGGGGTTAACGTGGTGGTAAAAAATACCCTAAACGGCACCATTACCGATGTAGATGGAAATTACCGTCTTATGATCAGGCCCGGCGATACCCTGATGGTCTCCTTTATCGGTTACCGGACAGAATACATCGCAGTTCGGGGAAAGTCTGTAATCAACATAACAATGGAGTCGGACGTGACCGACCTGGAAGAGGTGGTGGTGGTCGGTTACGGAGAGGTGAAACGGGCCAATCTGCTGGGGTCCATTTCCAGCATGTCGTCGAAAGAGATAGAGGACATCCCGGTGATCAGCATGACCAATTTGCTGGAGGGGCGAATGGCTGGTGTTTCGGTATCGCCGGCCCAGCCGACCGGGAACCCCGGGGCTCCCACCCGGGTGACCATCCGTTCGGAGACCACTTTCGGCCGGTCGGGAGCGGGTATCAAGGATCCCGCACCTCTTTATATCATCGATGGATTCGAAGTGTCGCAGGAGGAATTCGATGTTCTCGACCCGTCGGATATTGAGAGTTATTCTGTTCTGAAAGATGCTTCGGCAGCTGTATACGGCAGCAAAGGAGCCAACGGTGTCGTGCTGGTCAAGACAAAAAGAGGGAAGGAGGGCAAGCTGACGGTAAGTTACTCGGGCAGCCATGGTGTCATGGATGCCACGATGCAGACCGAAATGATGAGCGCCTTCGACCATGCCCGTGCCATCAACGCCCGCTATCCCGACGATACGACCCTCCTGATTTCGCCCACGGAACTGGAAGCCATGAAAAACCAGAATTTTGACTGGCTCGGTGAAGTCTGGCAGCGCTCCATGGTTTCACGTCATACGTTGAATTTCAGCGGGGGCAGCGACCGGGTAAAGTACTATGCGGGAGGTACCTTCGTGTATACTGAAGGTAATTTCCCCGACCTGGGTGTGGGCAAGATCTCCTACCGCCTGGGCCTTGATGCCGAAATCACCGACAATCTCTCCGTGTCGGCCACCATTGCACTCGACAACAGGGATTATACCAGGCCCTATATTTCGGGAGCCGGTGCCGTTACCATGGAGGACCTCTTCCAGGAGTTGCTGCAGGCCCCCAAATGGACCCCGGCATATATCAACGGGTATCCGGTTAAGAACAACCTCTCCTTTAATCCGCTTTACCTTTTCGAATCGGAAAGTTACAAGCGTTCCGTTGACAAGGGGAATACCCTGGGCATTAAGCTGTCGTACAAGATCCCCAAAATCGACGGATTGGTGGCTTCGGTCTCTTACAACCGCAGAGAGGGACACAGCTACGGCAAGGATTACCTGATCCCTTACACCCTATACCAGTTCAAGCCCCTGGGCAATGAATACAAATACATCCTGAGCGATCAGATTGATAAACCCGTAACGGTTACCAACAACAACCGCATCCAGGAAACGTACGGATTCAATCAGAATTACCAGCTGAATATCAGCCTGAACTATGCCCGCAAGTTCGGTCTGCATAGCCTGGCTTCCTTCCTGACCTATGAGCAGTCGGAGGGCAATCGCTATTCGTTCGATGCCAAGGCCGAAAACATTGAAACCTATGGCCTTGAGATCCAGAATGCTTTCCAGACCAAATTCACTACCGGATCGATGGGCGAAAGCGGTGATCTGGGGGCGGTTTTCCGGTTCAATTATTCCTATGCCGATAAGTACCTGCTGGAATCCACCTTCCGGTATGAAACCACCACCCTTTTTGCTCCGGGAGTACGCGACGGATTGTTCCCGGCGGTGTCGGTGGGGTGGGTTGCCTCCGAAGAAAACTTCGCGAAAGAAAAACTCTCCTTCATCGATTTTCTGAAGTTCCGTTATTCGGTTGGGTTGACCGGTTTCAGTTCAGTATCACCCTATGAGTATAACCGGAAGTATGCCTTGTCGACCAGCCGTTTTCTTTTTGGTACGGATACCCCTGCCGGCGGACTGGGTGTGGGTGGCCTCACCGATGTCATCAGCAGCGGCGTCACCTGGGAGAAATCCTTGATGCAGAACCTGGGGATTGACCTTAAGTTGCTGGACAACCGGCTCAGCCTGTCGGCTGATGCCTTTTACACGTATCAGTACGACATCCTGGACCAGCGGACAGTGGAATTTCCGGAAACCGGAGGGCTGGGGAAAATGCCCAGTGAGAACCTGGGCCGTCTGAAAGCGTGGGGTTATGATATGTCGATGGGCTACCGGGGCAGGATTACCCGCGACCTCTTTTATGAAATCAGCGGTATTTTCGGCTTTTCAACCAACCGGATTCTGGAGCGTCCTACAGAGTACCCGCCGAACGACTTCAGATATCCCATCGGGCAGAGTACTTCCGCAGCCGGCCGCGAAGAGGGTCTTTTAACCAAAGGGATCATTCGTACCCAGGCACAGTTGGATGCGATCAATGCGGAATGGATGGAGAAATGGGGATACGGATACCGCATCGAAGGCCGGACTGCAGGCCTGGGAAGCTTCCATTTCGAAGACATCGGCAGGCCCGGTAACACCGGTATTGGGGAACCGCGGACGGTGTTCGAACCCGATGGGGTCATCAATGAATTCGATAAGAAATATGTCGAAAGGGTAGGAGACCGTTTCGTATGGAAACATCTGCTGCCGACCAACATAACCCTCGGCGGGGGATGGAAAGACATCCGGGTAAGCATGCTTTGGAGCATGGAATATGGCATTGCCAACAGGGTCGTTGACAAACTGGCCCGGACTGTTCCGACTGCTACGGCTAATGCGCCCTCCTTCTGGAGCGATTTCTGGACACCCGAACATACCGATGCCGCGTACCCAAGTCCCTATTACGCCACTTCCAACCAGTGGGTATCCAATTTCTGGATGAAGGACCTATACCAGCTGCGGCTGAAAAACCTGAACATTTCTTACAACATTCCGAGGAAGATTTCCAACCGTTGGAAAATTCCCGAATTGCGCATCTTTTTTGCCGGAACCAACCTGTGGTCCCCGGTCACAACCTTCAAATATAAGGAGGATGCCATTGCCAGGTTTAATACCTATCCCTTGCTGAAAACCTTCAGTCTGGGTGTTAACATGAAAATATAACGGCATGATCAAAGGGCACTGCCATAAACACGTTCATTCTGAAAACATGCAAAAGACAAGGATTATGAAACGATATGCAATAGCCGTTGCGGCCCTGTTTACCCTGTTCTTCGCCGGATGCGAGGATGTTCTCGACAAACACGACCTGAATGTGCTGGATCAGCAGATCTGGGATGACCAGAACCAGGCTACCCTCTACCTGAACAGCCTCTACTTTGCCAATATGCCGGGGGTATCGTTCGGGCTGAACAGCCAGTTGTCCGATGAATCCTATTCTGCTGAAGAGCAGTATACCGATTTCCTTTACGGGATGAAGACGGAGAGCGATATCAACTCGGTCACGGTGTTTCACAAAAGCCGGTATGAGCTGATCCGCAGGATCAACATTTGTCTGGAAGGGATGGCCGGTTCTTCGCTCAGCGACAGCATCAAGGGTATTATTTCCGGACAGGCGCTCTTTTTCAGGGCCTTCCGTTACTGGGAGATGGTTCAGTTATACGGCGGAGTGCCGATTATCAAGAAGGTACAGGATCCTTTCACCGAAGACCTGAATGTGCCGCGCAGCAAAACGGCGGATGCCATTGATGCGATTGTGGCCGACCTGGACGATGCCATCAGGGTATTGCCGGCTGACTGGTTACTGGAGGAGGATAAGGGGAGGATTACGCGGGGTGCCGCCGCTGCCTTCAAGGGGAGGGTGCTGCTTGCCTGGGCCAGTCCCCTGTTCAATCCGACCAACGACCCTGCCCGCTGGCAAAGAGCCTATGAGGCCAACAAACAGGCGATGGAAATCCTGGCCACCATGAGCGTGCCAAGGGGACTACATCCCGATTTCAACACGATTTTTACTACTGATGTAAGGAATAACATCGAATCGGTGCTCTACAGGAGGTACAGTTCCAGTGCAGGGGTGGAATATACCCATGGCTGGGAAAACAGTGTGCGTCCCCCATCCGGAGGAGGGAACGGCGGTTTTTCACCTACCTGGGAACTGGTAAAGGCTTTCCCCATGGCCAACGGAAAACTGCCCGGCGAACCGGGATCGGGCTACGATTCGGTTTATTTCTGGAAAAACAGGGATCCCCGCTTTTATGCTACCGTGGTATACAATGGCGCAGGGTGGACCATGAGCGGCCGCTCCGGCACCACAGCCTGGACCTTCCGGAACCTCAAGGAAACCAACCGGGTACCCAGCACCGGTTTTTATAACCGCAAAGCTACCGACCCGGCCATTGCCCGGGAAAACATCTCCCAAACCAGCACCGCATGGCATGAAATCCGTTATGCCGAAGTGCTGCTCAATTTTGCCGAATGTGCCAACGAAACGAATAAACAGGGTGAAGCCCTGGAAAATGTGAGAAAAATCAGAGCCCGGGCAGGGATCGAGGCGGGCAACGGAGAGTATGGTATTCCCAATTCAGTAACCAAAGACCTGCTCCGGGAGATCATCATGATCGAACGGCAGGTTGAGTTTGCCTTTGAGAACAAAAGATACTGGGATATGCGGAGGAGGCTTATGTTCCGTAACGACCTGGGAACCTATGTCAGGAAGCTCAACGGTACCTACCGGCATGGATTTACCTATACCGCCCTGGCCGGATGGAACAACGAAATCACCGATGAAAAATCGCCCTACAAAGGATGGCTTCGCATCGATACTGCCCTCTACCTTGGCCACCTGGACCTGAACAATGCGGCCAGTTACAGCAAGTACTTCAGGGTGACCTACAAGGTAATGGACCTTTACCAGGGAAGACAGCAAACGCTGAATTACAGGCCTTTGTACGACTTCTTCGCGGTCCCGTCGTCCATGCTTGAGAAAAGTCCGGCGGTGAAGCAGACCCTGGGCTGGATCAACGGAGAATTCGACCCGCTGGCATTATAGGCCAATTTCCCAACCACCGGGAGCAGGCTCCGGCAGGCAGAAGGGTCTGTCGCTGAGACCCGGAGCCTGGTGGCAGTCCGACAGGTTATAAATGGGAGATTCAACGTTCAAAAGCCTGGCGAATTACCATTTGGCAGGCGAACAATACCGGCTAAGCCGGAGCATAGAATTTCCCGCCTCCAGGAGCGGAAATTGGGTCCGGGAGTTGCACTGGGGTTGAAACCCGTGATGGCCTGCCTTGCATGAATAGGCGAAATACAGAAAGAAAGGAAGCTGTTTTTATGAGATTGAAAGGAATACACAGGTGCTTTGTTGGGATGTTGGGGCTGGCAGCTGCCAGTTCACAACTTTTTGCTCAGGTTCCGGCTTTTCCGGGGGCCGAAGGATACGGCCGTCTGGCAACCGGTGGCCGCGGCAATGGCCAGACCGGACGGGTGGTGGCAGTGACAAATCTGGAGGATGCACTGTCGAATCCTCCTGCGGGAAGTCTCCGCTGGGCCCTCGCCCAGGGTGTGGAGACGGTGGTCCATCCGATCCTCGGCCCTCTGCAATACAAACGTCCCCTGACGGTGGTCTTCCGCGTCGGAGGCGTTATCAACCTGAAAGGGGAGCTGCGGGTAAACAGAAACAGCCTTACCCTTGCCGGGCAGACCGCACCGGGCGATGGGATCTGCATCCGGGGAGCCACCGTGAACTTTTCCGGATCCCGCAATGTGATCATCCGGTACCTCCGCTTCCGGCCCGGCGATGAACTGGGGCAGGAGACATCGGCATTCAGGATTGAAAACGGGGGTAACTTCATCATAGACCATTGCTCCATGAGCTGGGCCATCGAGGAGACCACCCATTTCTCCTCAAACGACAGCACCACCGTTCAGTGGTGTATTATCAGTGAATCCCTTTACAATTCCATCCATAAAAAGGGCGAACGGGGCTATGCCACCCAATGGGGTGGGGAGTATGCCAGCTACCATCACAACTTGCTGGCACATCATAACTCACGCATGCCCAGGATCAATGGTTCCAACAAAAACGACATCGAAGCACTGGTAGATTACCGCAACAACGTGAACTATAACTGGGGCAGCAGCGGTGCCTTCTACGGCGGGGAATGGGAGGCTACCAACGGAAAGGGGTTTTGCCGCACCAACGTGGTAAACAACTACTTCAAGCCCGGGCCTGCCACCACAGGCTCAAAATATTTTGCCAGGCCGTCGCTTAACCGCAGCGGCGTGACTCTCGACGGTTACGGTAAATGGTATTTCAGCGGAAACATCATGGAGGGGTACCCTGCTATGACTGCCGACAACTGGCTGGGAGTTGACGGATCCAATGTAGGCGGTATCGCCAACATTCGTGCTGACAGTGAATTTGTGAAAACGGACGGCATGTTTGAGAATTATGCGGATTATACGGAGACAGCCGGACAAGCCCTGGAGTCGGTGCTAAACTATGCCGGAGCCACTCTGCCGTTACGTGATGCTATTGACCGGAGACTCATGGCAGAAATTCGGGGAGAAAGTCCGGTGACACGGTACAATTATACCACCGGAGACGGACAGGTAACCCCGGTAAAAGGGATCACTTCAGGTATTATCGATACCCAGCGGAATTTGGTGCCGCCGGATGCTCCGGAAGGGAGCACCCCCTGGGATGTCTACCGGTTTTCGTCCGTCTCTGCCGACACTGACATCGACGCGGACGGCATGCCTGATTTCTGGGAGATTTATCATGGGCTGGACAAGGATAACCCTCTCGATGGCCGGCTCCTGGCAGATAACGGATACAGCAATCTGGAGAATTACCTCAACTCCCTGGCGGTTCCGACCCATACCGGGAGCATGAACAGGAAGACGTTGTTCCGTGCATATCCCAATCCCGCTAATGAAGAGCTTTTTCTGGATTGCAGCAATCCTGTCACCCGCATCGACTTGTACGATATCACGGGAAGGAAGGTTCTGACCGACAGGAGTCAACTGGGGATCCGGAAGGTCAGCCTTGCAGGTCTGCAGCCCGGCCTTTACCTGGTCCATGCAAGAAGTGCAGGCGACCGTCTTTACATGGAAAAAATAATGAAACAGTAACGGGTAATGGGGGCGACGGGACGGTACAGCTGTGGTGCTCTATTGATCATTCTACTGGCGATAACCTGTGCAAAAGGCCAGGTCTTTGACAGGGTGGTTGACCCATCCGGAAATGGGAATTATCGCACCATCCGGGAAGCCATTCAGTCGGTACCTTCCGGTTCTCCTGCCAGGACCCTGATATTTATCCGGGAAGGGGTCTACCAGGAGAAAATCGTAATACCCCCTGATAAGGCCAACTTGAGCCTCATCGGCGAGGGAGCCGAAAAAGTCGTCATCAGCTGGGAAGACTATTCTGGAAAAAACGGGCTTTCCACAGCCAATTCGTATACAGTATGGGCCGATGGCAATGGATTGTATGCTGAGAATCTGACCATCCGCAATACGGCTGGTCCTGTTGGACAGGCGGTAGCCCTTCGTACCACCGGCGACACGATGGTTTTTAAGAATTGCACCTTTTCCGGGTTCCAGGACACGTATTACGCACACAAAAAGCGTCAGTACCATTACAAGTGCCGTATAGAGGGGGCCACCGATTTTATTTTTGGCGATGCCACCGCGGTCTTCGACAGTTGTCGGGTGGTATGTCTGCAGGGAGGCCAGTATATCACAGCGCCGGCAGATGCAAAAACGGTTACCTCAGTGCCCGGAGGATCCGTATTGCACGGGCTGTTGTTCCGTCGTTGCCAGGTGACATCCGCTTCAGGTGTGGGAGCCAGTAGTTATTTCCTGGGCCGTCCCTGGCAGCCGGCCGCCTCTTCGGTGTTCATCGGATGTACCCTGGGGCCTCACATCCGGCCCGAAGGGTGGTCGGCGTGGAGTGGTAACAACCACCTGACCAGCTTCTTTGCCGAATATAAAAGCAGGGATGGACAGGGTGCGCCGGCCGATGTTTCACGGAGGGTGGCCTGGAGCTACCAGCTGGACCAACAGGCCGCTGAAAGCTATTACAACCTTCCCTTTTTTTTCAGGAAAGACGGGAAAACCTGGGATCCGGAGCGGATTGTAAAGGATCTTCCCTCCCCCCCTTCCCTTCGACTGTCGGGCAAAGAACTCCAGTGGGAAGCGGTCGGGAATTCCATCGGTTATGTGATCGATACAGAATCCGGGCTTTTGGGGTACACCAGGGGCACCTCCTTTCTCCCGGACACCCTCCCAGCCGGTGGAGCCGTCCGCGTCAGGGCTGTCAGCCATTACGGAGCAGTGGGTTTGCCGGCGTTTTTCATGCTTCCTACAGGCCCGGGGGTTACCGGAAGACCGGAGAAAACCAGCCTGATGGCTGTGGAAGGTACTCTGGTGAATTTCACCGGGCAGGTCTCCTTTGCCCTGTATACTGTCAGAGGTGAGCTGGCTGCCAGCGGTAATTGCCGGTCAGTTGATCTGAAAGGATATAAACCGGGGGTTTATCTGATACGGGCTACAACGGGCCATGGCAGGACAGAAACGAAAAAGATCCAATTATAACAGGCAGAAAAGAAGCTATTATGAAGAGAATCATTTTATGGATTGCCTATTTTTTAGTGATGGGGACCGGCATAATCCGGGCCCAGTATCCCGATGTACCCAGGGATGTCCAGGAGAAAACCGGGATAATGATGAATCAGGCTATGGAAGCTTCAGCCCGGGCATGGCAGAAGGCATGGCCGGTGGTCCGGCAGGAAGCCAGGCAAGGCAAACCGTATATACCCTGGGCTTTCAGACCCACTGATCTGCCGCAGTCGGCCATTCCGGCATTCCCGGGAGCCATGGGCGGGGGAGCTTACTCCTTTGGGGGCCGCGGAGGCCGGGTGATCGTGGTGACGAGCCTTGCTGACAGCGGACCGGGAACCCTGCGGGAAGCTTGTGAAACAGGGGGGGCCCGGATCGTGGTTTTTAATGTGGCCGGCATCATCAGGCTGCAGTCTCCCGTGATCGTCCGGGCACCTTATATCACCATTGCCGGCCAGACAGCTCCGGGTGACGGGATTTGTGTCGCCGGGGAGAGCTTCTGGATCAACACCCACGATGTAGTCATCCGCCATATGAGGTTCCGTCGGGGTATCACCGATGTGGGGCGACGCGATGACGCCATCGGTGGCAACCCCGTCGGGAACATCATGATAGACCATGTTTCCGCAAGCTGGGGATTGGACGAAAACATGTCCATGTACCGTCATATGTATAACGATAGCACCGGGAAATCCAAAGAGGAAAAATTGCCTACTGTCAATATCACCATTCAGAATTCGATCTTTTCAGAAGCCCTGGATACCTGGAACCACTCTTTCGGCAGTACCCTGGGAGGGGAGAATTGTACGTTTATCCGGAACTTATGGGCCAATAACGCCGGCCGGAATCCTTCGATCGGATGGAACGGCATTTTTAATTTCGTCAACAACGTCCTTTTCAACTGGGTTCACCGAACGGTCGACGGTGGCGATTACAAGGCCCTATACAACATCATCAGCAATTATTATAAGCCCGGGCCGGCGACTCCTGCGGGAACACCGGTAGCTCACCGTCTTCTCAAGCCGGAAACCGGTCGCAGCGACCTGGGAAAGCCCGTGTTCGGGAGGGCTTATGTCCATGGAAATATTGTTGAAAATAACGATGCCGTGACCCTCGATAACTGGAACGGAGGCGTTCAGACCGGCTTTCCGGGCGATGACACCGCATTGTTGCAGGAGATCCGCTGCGACGAACCCTTTCCGATGCCCGCATTTGCCATTTATCCGGCTGCAGAAGCCTTTTCGCGTGTTCTGGATAATGCCGGAGCCACCTTGCCTGTGAGGGATCCGGTAGATCGCCGCATCATTGAGCAGGTGCGGACCGGCAAAATTGTGTGTCCCGATGAGGTCTCCCTTGAAGAGGTCCCCTATTTCAAGTACAGGCGCCTGCCTGCCGATTCCTACAAAAAGGGTATTATCACGGATATCTCCCAGGTTGGGGGCTTCCCGGAATACAGAGGGGAACCACGCCTGGATTCCGACCTCGATGGGTTGCCTGACAACTGGGAAACCCGCTACGGACTCAACCCGCGTGATCCCTCGGATGCCCTCCTCGACTGCAGTGGGGACGGCTATACCAATATCGAAAAGTACATCAACGGCATCGACCCGCTCAGGAAGATTGACTGGACCCAGCCGGAAAATAACCGCGATACCCTCGGAGAATTACCGGAAGGATTGGGTAAGTAACAGGTAAAATTGGGTTTTCAGGGAAACCCTGATTCGGTTCCCTTTATTATTCCCGCTATGGATTTATTCAAACGCAGAGTACCCCCGATACGGATGCAATTCCTATGGGTTGCAGGATTGTTGCTCTTTCCTGTCATGGAATCTTCAGGCCAGGCCACCCAGCCAACAAACACTCCTGTGGAGGAATACCGCAACATTGCGGCAGGAAGGGCTGAACGAATTGCCAGACAGCTTGGATTGACAGACGAAAATGCCTTCCAACGGGTCAGGGAGTGCATAACCTGCTTCTATGTCGGACTGAATGACATCCATTCCGACCGGGACAACAGGCTTAGCCAGCTCGAAGAGAGGGGAGGGCAGGAAA
Organism: uncultured Prolixibacteraceae bacterium; assembly: GCA_964650525.1. Classification (GTDB taxonomy): domain Bacteria; phylum Bacteroidota; class Bacteroidia; order Bacteroidales; family Prolixibacteraceae; genus UBA1413. The sequence continues at coordinate 26,654 of CAZYUA010000009.1, read as the reverse complement.
GGGCTTCCGGGAAGGCCGGGAGAATACGAAAGAATGCCGACCGTAAAGCCGGTGCCAACCACCATCAGTTGCTGAAATGCCTGGAACGCGACCTGGATTCCCTTCAGATAGATTTTGTTAAAGATGGTCTCACCTATGGTGTGTTACCGGCAACCTATAAAGGTTACCAGGAGATGCTTCCCGGACTTTCGGAATCGCAAAAAGCCCGGATCCTGACATGGCTTTCGGAGGCACGCGAAAAAGCAATGGATGGAGGAACATCAGACGAGAAGCACGCCTTGTTTGGCAAGTACAAGGGCAGAATCAACAACTATCTCTCCTCTCAGGGCTACGATCTGAAGCAAGCCGGGGAGGCCTGGGAAAAACGGATCCGCGGGAAAAATTCCACCGTCCCATCAGCAAAGAAACCTGACATTGTAAATGTTCCGGAGGTCAAGCAAGGTAGAGACGGCGCGTTGATCTATTCTGCCGACAGTGCCGGAAACCGGATTCCTGATTATTCCTGGTGTGGTTACCGGATGTCGGAATATGCGATCCCCCTGGTACCGGTTCGGGTTGTGGTCCCCGGTATGACGGGGGATGCTACGGATGCTCTGCAGGGCGCCATTGATTATGTGTCATCCTTGCCCAGGGATTCAGATGGCTTCCGCGGCGCCATCCTCCTGGAAAAGGGCGTTTACCAGCTTTCAGGAAGATTGGTGATCCGGGCATCCGGAGTAGTACTGCGTGGATCGGGTATGGATAAGGATGGCACCTCATTGGTGGCAGCAGGAAAGGACCGTCAGACCCTGGTGAGAATACTGGGTAAGAACGACAGGACTGTAAGCCAGCCTGTCCAAATAGTCAGCAGCTATGTACCGGTTAACGGAACTGTCGTGCAGGTACAGAAGTCAGAATCCTTTGTTACGGGTGACCAGGTTCTGGTCAGGAGACCTTCGGTGGCAGGTTGGATAGCACAACTCGGCATGGAAGGATTCGGCGGGGTGCCCGGCTGGCTCGGCTGGAAGCCGGGCCAGCGCGACCTGGTGTGGGACCGCACCGTGACCCGGGTGGAGGGAGACCGGGTAACCCTGGATGTGCCCCTGACTACTGCATTGGATTCCTTGCTGGGAGGAGGTACTCTGGTTGAATACCAATGGCCGGGACGCATTGCCGGCATCGGAATCGAAAACCTGTCGCTGGTTTCGGAGTACGACAACGACAATCCTAAAGACGAACAGCACTGCTGGTCGGCCATAACCATAGAAAATGCAGAGGATTGCTGGGTAAGACAGGTTACTTACCGCCATTTTGCGGGATCGGCGGTAGCCGTCTACGAGACTGCCCGGCGGATAACCGTTGAAGATTGCCTTTCGCTCGATCCGGTATCAGAGTTGGCAGGGGCGCGCAGGAACACCTTTTTTACCATGGGGCAGCAAACCTTGTTCCAAAGGATTTATGCAGAACACGGCTGGCACGATTTTTCAACCGGATTCTGTACTGCCGGACCCAATGCCTTCGTACAGTGCGAATCCCGATTACCCCTTAGCTTCAGTGGGGCTGCCGACAGTTGGGCCTCCGGTGTGCTCTTCGACATCGTAACTGTCGAGGGTCAGAACCTGAGCTTTATGAACCGCGGACAGGATGCACAGGGTGCGGGATGGTGCGCAGGAAGCTCTATGTTCTGGCAATGCTCAGCCTCCCGTATAGACTGTTATGCTCCCCCCGGGGCTTATAACTGGGCTTATGGTGCCTGGGCCCAGTTCTCCGGAAACGGTGCCTGGTCTGACGCCAACAATCATATTTCTCCCCGCTCCCTCTTTTATGCCCAGCTGGCGGAGAGGCTCAAAAAAAGTGCGGAGGAATATGGTAACCAGGTAATGCCTGTGTTGGGTACTCCCTCCACCAGTCCTACTGTTGAACAAGCTGTGGAATTGACCCGCCTGTCCTTAAACCCGGCACCTTCTCTGAAGGAATGGATCGGGGAAGCAGGTAACAGAAACCCGATACCCCTGAACGCTGAAGGAGCGGTCCGGTCCGGTTTTACCATGAATGCAGGCAAGACACTTCTATCAGGTGGTTCTTCCCTGAAGTTGTCAGGGGGATGGCTGGTTTTTGGGGATGAGGGAATCGCTGTCGGCATGAATTACACTGCCCCATACTGGCGCGGAGATGCAAGGCCTTACGGAGTGGCTGAAGCCAGACCCTCGCTTACCCGGTTTGTGCCGGGCAGAAACGGTACGGGCTATACAGATTATCTGGAAGAGGTGGCAGCATGGATGAACACAAACGGATTTGTGGCATTTGATTTTAGCTATGGTCTCTGGTATGACCGGCGCCGCGATGATCACGAACGGATCCGGAGGGCTGACGGAGAGGTCTGGCCCCCCTTCTATGAGCTTCCCTTTGCCAGGAGCGGCAGAGAACTGGCCTGGGACGGGCTTTCAAAATATGATCTGACCCGCTGGAACGAATGGTACTGGCAAAGACTTAGGCTATTCTCCCATCTGGCCGTGCAACACAAACTGGTCTTGCTGCACCAGAATTACCTGCAGCATAACATCCTGGAGGCCGGTGCCCATTGGGCTGATTTTCCCTGGCGAACCGCCAACAACATCAATCATACCGGCTTCCCGGAACCTCCTCCCTATGCCGGAGACAAACGCATCTTTATGGACGGGCTTTTTTATGATGTGAGCCATCCTGTCCGGCGTGCCCTGCATCGTACTTATATCCGGCAGTGTCTTGAGAATTTCAGAAACTCCGGTAACGTGATTCAGCTTACATCGGCTGAATATACCGGTCCTCTCCATTTTGTCCGGTTCTGGCTCGATGTCATCCGGGAATGGGAGTCAGAAACAGGCAGGAAGGTCCTGGTGGGTCTCAGTGCCACCAAAGATGTCCAGGATTCTATCCTGTCCGATCCCTCCCGGTCGAAAGGAGTTGACGTGATTGATATCCGATACTGGGGGTACCGGAAAGACGGGAGTCTGTATGCCCCACCGGGAGGTCAGCACCTGGCCCCCCGGCAGCATGCCCGGCAGTCAGATCCCGGAGCCCGTTCCTTTGACCAGGTATACCGGGCTGTAGCTGAATATCGCATGCAATACCCCAGGAAAGCCGTTATATATTCCGAATATCCCGGTATGGTTCCCTGGGCTGTCTTTATGGCAGGAGGCTCCCTGGCTCCCGTTCCGTCTGTTTCAGATCCCCGCTTTTTGAAGGAGGCGGCGACCATGAAACCTCTTTCCCTTTCGGGAACAGCATCTGGCTGTTATGTGCTGGGAAATCCCGGAAAAGGATACATCGTTTACCTGGAAAGGGGAAGCTCTTTGCCTGCCAGCCTGATGACCGATGCCAAAGGAATGGCCGTTTACCATATTAATCCGGAAACCGGGGAGACCATCCTTGCCGGGGTGCATGCGGCACCGGGAGATTCTTTCCCGGAACCCATCCAGGCAGCTGAAACGACTCTGATCTGGCTTCGTTCAGAATAATACGGAGGAAAACCGGTTGCCTATCCGACGAAATCTGTCCGCCTGTTGGAAATCCGGCTTTGGATTTAGAAACGGCAAAAATCAGGTTGGCTGAAACCAGGGTTCTGGTTACGGATTGGGGGATGGAGACGAAAGATTGTTCATAACATTAAATAAGGAAAAGGATGAAAAAATGGATGTATTTGACGATGCTGCTGGCTCTGGGTGCCTGCACCAATCAAACCGGACCGGCAGGCATGAGTGAGCTGAAAATTTCGGACAACCACCGTTATTTTTGTGACGAAAAAGGGGATCCCTTCTTTTGGCTGGGGGATACCGGATGGCTTTTGTTTGCGAAACTCACCCGGGAAGAGGCGTGTACCTATCTGGATGACCGTGTTGCCAAAGGATTCAACGTGATCCAGGTCATGGTGCTGCATAGTGTGGGTGTGCTCAATGCGTATGGCGATACGGCCCTGACAGGGGGAGATGTGGCAAGGCCCCTGGTTACAGAGGGAAAAGACCCGGCAGATTCTTTGCAGTATGACTACTGGGACCATGTGGATTACATTGTCGGTGAAGCAGAAAAGCGCGGATTGTATATGGCTCTGGTGCCGGTCTGGGGGAGCAATGTAAAAGCCGGTCTGGTAAGCAGGCAGCAGGCATCTGCTTATGCAGCATGGTTGGGTGGCCGGTACGGTGAAAGACCCAACATTGTGTGGCTGAACGGGGGCGATATTCCGGGGAGCGACTCCACAGAGGTTTGGAAAACCCTCGGGGAGCAACTCCGCCAGTCCGATCCGCACCATTTGATCACCTTCCATCCGAGAGGCCGGATGCAGTCGTCCGACTGGTTTCACCAGGAGGAGTGGCTCGATTTTAATATGTTCCAGTCCGGACACCGGCGATATGACCAGGACGATACCGAAAGGTGCTACGGCGAGGATAACTGGCGATATGCTGAAGTGGATTACCGGCTTACACCGGTGAAACCCACCCTGGATGGAGAACCTTCGTACGAGGGTATCCCACAGGGACTTCATGATACCCTGCAACCCCTTTGGCAAGACAACGATGTGAGACGGTATGCGTACTGGTCGGTTTTTGCCGGAGCTTGCGGTTATACCTATGGGCACAGTTCTGTTATGCAGTTCCGGAAGCCTTCCGACAGGGGAGGGGCCTACGGAGCGAAAAAAAGCTGGGAGGAGGCTATCAACGATCCGGGAGCCAGCCAGATGGTGCACCTGAAAACCCTGATGCTGTCGCGGCCCTATTTTGAAAGGATACCCGATCAGTCGCTTGTGGCAGAGCAGCCGGGCGACAAGTACAATTACCAATTGGCTACCCGCGGGAACAGCTATGCCATGGTCTACACTTATAACGGCAGGGAGATTCGCGTGGATTTGCAAAAAACAACATGGCCAGGGGTTAAGGCTTCCTGGTTCAATCCACGTGACGGAAGCAGTATGGAAGCCGGTGAACATACCAACAGCGGGGTGGTGACCTTTGACCCTCCCGGAGAACCCGCCGACGGCAACGACTGGGTCCTGGTTCTGGATAGTGCCGGGTAGCTGGCATTTCGGGATAGTTCTGGTAAACCCGGTTTTCTGACGTCAGGAGCCTTTATCCGGATAAATCCGGAATGCCTCGTGTTTCCTCCGCTAAGGGTGCAGAAAACCCATTACAATACAGGCCTCATGGTTATTGGAAAATTCTCGGGTATTCAATGCTTCTCAGGAAAATTTGGGTTTACATGGTGAAAAATGTTAAAAATGGTTATGAATTGTAAAAAAAAATATATATTTAACTCATAGTGTAAACGTTTGCATTTATTAAATTAGTAGATTTATCTATATATATGATATACAGATGTATATTATTTGTAAACGATTTTATTTTCATATACAATGGCATCATTCACTTTTTAACAATTAACAAATTAAGGGTTATGAAAAAAAGATGGAGAAGTAGCAGACTACGGCAGACCACTCCTGGACTTCCCCCATGGGAAGGGTTCCGGGGAATGTTGCTTACCTTTTTTATGCTTGTATTTGCTGGTACCGGCTTTCTGCAGGCGCAGGAAGGAAGGGCCAGACTCAGCGGGACAGTCCGGGATGACGGGAACAAACCATTGCCCGGGGTTACCGTCGTTGTGAGGGGCACTACCAGCGGTACCGTTACAGACGCAAGCGGAAATTTTCTGATTGCTGATGCACCGGCTGCCGGAACACTGATGGTTTCCTTTGTAGGAATGACCACCCGGGAGATACCCTATCGCGGCTCTCAGGTTTTGAATAACATTGTGCTGGCGGAGACTGCCATCGGGGTCGATGAAGTAGTCGTGATTGGGTATGGATCGGTCCGGAAACGGGATCTCACAGGGACAGTGGCATCCGTTGGCAGTGAAGACATTAAAGCCATAGGAACAAGCAGTCCGATGGCCGCTCTGCAAAGCCAGGTGGCCGGGGTCAACATCACCCCCCGGACAGGGTTGGTGGGATCCGATTACATCGTTGAGATCCGGGGTGTCAACTCCCTGACTGGTGGGGCTCCGCTTTTTGTGGTGGATGGCGTGATGACCGATAACATCAATTTCCTGAATGCAAACGATATTGAAAGGATAGACATTCTGAAGGATGCCTCTTCGACAGCCATTTACGGATCACGGGGATCCAACGGTGTGGTATTGGTTACCACCAAAACAGGTAAAGAATCCAAGGGCAGGGCGGTCTTTTCCTATTCCGGTTCTGCCGGGGTCAGAACCATTGCCAACATGCCTGACTTCCTGAACTATGACGAAGGAGTTATTTACACTATGAACCGGGATATTGCAAAAAAATTGTATACCGGAAGTGCCCTGGTTGCTCCTGACAACCTATTTGGATTTCCCGGGACAGGGGATGCCCACGCCTATTGGGTGAAGGCCCTGGCAGAGAAAAGAAGTTACGATTGGATGGGGGAAACGCTGAAGCCCAGTTTGGAAATGAACCATTTTATTTCCGGTTCGGGAGGAAATGACCGTGTTACTTTCCTGGTGGGAGCCGGCTACCAGGGTGACGATGGCAACATCAAAGGGCAATATTTCAGGAAATACAACTTCAAAGCCAATGTGGATGCCGCCCTTTCTGACATGTGGAGCGTTGGCACCAATATCAACATTGCGTACACCGACCGGGAACTGCTGAGCCGTGATGCTTACAAGAGCCTTATACGGATGGCGCCCTGGACTCCCGCCTTCAATGAGGCAGGAGAGTTGCTTCAGGCACCCATGGTCGGGATTTCCGGAAACGTCAGCCCCCTGGCTGATATGAAAAATAACCAATTCAACACAGAAACGTATTATGTGATTTCCAATTTTTATCTGGCACTCAAGCCTGTGAAATGGATGGAGTTGCGCTCTACCTTCTCTCCCAATGTGAGGCTCTCACGGAGGGGACTTTACCGCGATCCCCTGTCTACAAAAAGTATTGCTGTCGGCGACATGACCTTTACCCGTAACCTCTCCTGGATATGGGACAATCAGCTTTCAGCCCGCAGAGATTACGGCAGCCATGCTGTGGGTCTGGACCTGATTTATTCCATGCAATCGGATGAGATGGAATCCCTGTACGGTTATGGGCGCACACTCCCTTTTAACTCCGGATACTGGAACCTGGGCAGCGGGGCTACCATGAGCACCTCGAGCAGTTACCTCAAGTCGACCCTGATGTCTTATACCGGCAGGGTCAATTACAGCCTTCTCGATAAATACCTGTTTACGGCCTCAGCCCGCTGGGATGGCTCTTCCAAGCTGGCCGAAGGGCAAAAGTGGGCTTTCTTTCCCTCGGCGGCCATTGCCTGGCGAGCTTCAGAAGAAGAGTTCATCCAGGCACTCAACCTGTTTTCCAATCTGAAAATGAGATTGAGTTACGGGTACACGGGTAACAACAACATTAACCCTTATGTAACCCAGTTTGCAGCTAACAGGCAGACCTATTACGACTGGAACGGCACTTCGGCCTTCGGATTCAAACCCAGTGCTATCGCCAACAAAGCCCTGACCTGGGAAAGAACCCGTGAGTGGAACCTGGGGATCGATTACGGCTTTCTCAATAACCGGATTTCCGGTGAAATCAATCTCTACGACAGGCTTTCACTCAACCTGCTGATGCCAAGGAAGCTGGCTATTCCCACAGGCTGGGCTTCCATGATGGATAATATCGGTTCGGTCAGCAACAAGGGGGTTGAATTCCAGATCAGGACTATCAATGTCCAGACGAAGGATTTTTACTGGGAAACCAATTTGACCTTCTCAACCAATAAAAATGCTATTGTGGAATTGTATGGTAAGAAAGAGGATGATGTGGCCAACCGTTGGTTTATCGGGGAACCGGTTGACGTGATCTATTCCATGGTGTTTGATGGCGTCTGGCAGAAAGAAGAGCTGGTAAACAAAACACCCGCAGAGCAGCGGACCCTGGAGGGTACTGCAAAGGTAAAGGACCTGAACGACGATAAAATCATTGATATTGATCATGACATGACCATACTGGGGTCTCCGCTGCCTGAATGGATCGGTAGCTTGTCCACCCGGTTCCGCTATAAAGCCTGGGACCTCATGGCCTCCCTTTACACCAAACAAGGAGTGTTTATTTACAGTCCCTTCCATCGCGAGTTCCTGGACTTTAACAGCAAACAGATAATAGATGTGCCTTACTACATGCGGGAAAATCCATTTACAGAAGCCCGGTACAGTAATGAGTACCCCCAGCCATCCTATATGGGGCAGTACTGGGGTGAAGATGCTGAGGATTATGGGTATCCCGGATTTAACAAGGATGCTTCGTTTGTCCGCCTGCAAAATATATCACTTGGCTATACTCTGCCTGAAAGTCTGATCAGCAAAATCGGGATGAGCAGCGCACGGATTTATGTTAATGTTCTGAATCCCTATGTCTGGACCAAGTATGACGGTTTCGACCCGGAATGGGCTGGTGCCAGCATCGACGGAGACAATGCCAACTCCACTTCCTTCAGAATCTTTCAATTTGGTACTAACATTTCATTTTAGTGGTCATGAAAAGAATTATCGCAATAACCGGATTTGTTGTCTTTCTGCTGTTCAGTGGCTGTAGTGATTTCCTGGTCGAAGACAACAAAAGCAACGCAACTGCTGAGAACTTCTATGTTACGAAATCGGGATACGAAGCTCTGATAAACGCTTGTTATTCCACCCTGAGAGATATATATGCTCCCACGCCTTATGTGTTTTGTGCTGGAACGGATCTCTTTTTCGGGGCGCACCAGGATGCCCCGCTGGCATTGACTTCCTATTTGTCGCTGACACCTGGAGAACCCTCTGTTGGGGCCTTCTTCCAGACCCTTTACCAGAGCATCCAGGTATGCAACACGGCTGTATATTATGGCGACCTTACAGAATTTACTCCCACCCTCGCCTCGAGGATAGCTGAGGCACGCTACTTAAGGGCATTTTATTATTTTCTGTTGGTTCAGAGTTTTGGAGACGTGTCGCTGGTGGAGGATATGATTGCAGAGCCCATCACCCACTTTGACCGTCAACCTGCCTCTGATGTGTATGAGTTTATCATTCGTGAGCTGAAACTTGCCATTTCCGATTTACCTGCCTCTCAAGCCAATATAGGAAGGGTAACTAAGAGGGCTGCACGCCATCTCCTGGCCAAAGTCTATCTGACACGGGGCTATGAGGCTTTCGGATCTTCTGCTGACTTTGCCACTGCCGCAGCTTATGCTGATTCAGCCATCAACAATGAGGCTCTCTCTGTAGACTTTAAAAAGGTTTTTGCTTATAAAGGCGATGTTAATGCCGAAGTGATTTTTTCCATCCAGTATGAGCAAGTATCGCTGATGAGCGGGGGTGCCCACAACTGGGATTCACCCTGGGGGCCCCTGATTAATGCAACGGGGGATGGTGTGCAGAAGAAGAATATGCTCCATCCCACCCAGTACTTGTTTACCCTCTGGACTGACAACGATTCCCGGTTTGAGGGAACCTTCAATAATGTAAGGACTCAGAATTACAGCGACTGGGTGCTGAATCCGGATAATGGAGTGGTAAGGTATTACTTCCCGAGGACGGCAGCCCAGATTGCTAACGCTGATGCCTGGAAGACTGAAAAACCGAATGTCCGCTCTTCTGCCACGGTGGTGCCCATAGGTCCCCGCTGGTGGGATGGGACCAACCAGGAAGATTACCCGGCGCTGATGAAATTCGACCGTATCCAAACTTCGACAGTTCAATATACCCATGACCTGTTTCTCAGCAGGTTGGGTGAGACTTACCTGGTGGCTGCGGAGGCCTATTTCAAAATGAGCAACCTCACAAAAGCAAAAGAGCGGATCAATGAAGTCAGGCGCAGGGCTGCCATGCCCGGCAAGGTCAATGAAATGATGATTGCAGAAGGTGATGTCACCATTGACTTCATCCTGGATGAAAGGGCCAGGGAACTGGCTGGGGAAGGACATCGCTGGTTTGACCTGAAACGGACCGGAAAACTGATGGAGCGTACAAAACTGCACAACCCTGAGATTAAGGCTATCTACGACAGTGGCAGAGATCCCTTCCTCGGAAAGAACGGTAATTATAAAATTCTGCGGCCTATCCCGCTGAGTGCGGTTACCCTGGATTCCGGAACCTATCCTCAGAATCCGGCTTACGAATAGATGCTATTTTAATAGGGTTGCCCCGGCAGAAGATGGCATTTCAGCAAAGACTCTTTGGGTGGGAGGTAGTACTTACGTATCAGGAAGAAGGAGATCGTATAGCAAACGGATTTAATAACAGTGCCGTGGTTGCCGGGGCAACCCTTTTCAACGAATAGGAGAATGTTTAACAAATTCCTGAAATATCGTTTATTGTTTTTCGTATTTCCCTTTTTCATTCATCCGGTTTTCAGCCAGTGTCCCTTACCGGCTTTTCCCGGTGCCGAGGGGTGGGGAGCCTGCAGTAAGGGAGGCCGTGGAGGAGTGGTGCTGAAAGTCACCAACCTCTGCGACAGCGGTGCGGGCAGTTTCCGGGATGCCGTCATGAATCCGGAACCACGTACCATCGTGTTCGAGGTCTCCGGAACCATCCTTCTCACCTCCGACCTGACCATCACCCATCCCTTTCTGACTATTGCCGGCCAGACAGCCCCCGGCGACGGTATCTGCCTCAGGGGCTTTCCTCTTAATATCGCCAATACCCACGACATCATCATCCGTTCCATCAGGGTGCGCCCCGGCATAGAATCAGGCCTTCCGGGTTCAGAAATCAATGCCCTTGAGATCCGGAACAGCGAAAATATCATTGTTGACCACTGCTCATTCAGCTGGTCGGCTGATGAGGGCCTCAACAACTGGCACAACAGCCGGAACGTGACCATCCAGTGGTGCATGATGAGTGAACCTCTTCATCGGTCGATCCATGATAAGGGACCTCATGGATATGGAGCTTCCCTCGGATCACATAAACTCTCCTTCCATCACAACCTGATGGCCCACTGTTATGCCCGAAATCCCAGTGTCGCTGGTAACAACCAGAACCTCACCGTTCTGATGGATTTCAGGAATTGCGTTATTTATAATTGGGCGATCCGGTCATGTGATGGTAAACCACTATCAATCAATGTAATAAATAATTATTTCAAACCCGGCCCCGCCACTGTCCAGAGTGTTAAACATCGCATTGCCAGAATTGATAATTCAGAAAGCATGGGGTTTTCTGGTCTCTGGCACATCGAGGGAAATTTTGTGGAAGGATTTCCTGACATCAGTGCCCGTAACTGGGATGGCGGGGTCGATTTTGACAAGGGTACCTCAGAATCCCGGAACCGAAGTCTGGCGCCTTTTCAGGTAGCCCCGGTAACTACGCATACTGCCGGGGAAGCTTACCGTTTGGTGCTGGACCATGCCGGCGTGGTGATTCCGCTTCGCGACGCTCACGAAAACAGGATCATCACAGAGGTGCAGAACGCTTCATACTCCAGAGGAACTCTTGGCCTTGTCGATCAGGTGGAACAGGCGGGAGGATGGCCTGACCTCAGGAGCCTTCCCCCTCTTGCCGACAGTGACAACGACGGCCTGCCGGATGACTGGGAAACAGCCCGCGGACTGGATCCCGCGAACCCTTCAGATGCCTCCTTATTGTCAGAGGATACATCCTATACATACTTAGAAAGATATATCAATGATCCTTATGCCGCAAGGATGGGAATTACGGGAAAAGCTTCCCGATGAATGGACTGTTTTTCAGAAAGGATTCCGATAAAATCATTATTTTCACGCTTTAATCGTTATCTCGACCGTACTATGGGGAAGCCGTTGTGTTTTTATGGCATGCAGGCAGGGCGTGCTGCCAGGGGGCTTTCTGTCCTGCTGGGAATTTTTCTGTTCATCATCCCGGGGTGCAGGATCCCGGGGGAGGTATTCCTGTTCAGCACGTTTCGTGAACCCGCCACGGAGGGCCTTTACCTGGCCTGGTCCAAGGATGGGTATCATTGGAACGACCTGGGCGGTCCCTTCCTGAAACCTGACGTGGGAAATCAGAAAGTGATGCGGGATCCTTCGGTGGTCAGGGGACCCGACGGTACCTTTCACATGGTATGGACCTCCTCATGGAAAGGAGATCCCGGTTTCGGGTATGCATCCACCAAAGATCTGATTAACTGGTCCCCGCAGATCCTGGTACCTGTCATGGAACATGAACCCACGACGGTGAATGTCTGGGCGCCCGAAATTTATTACGATGAAAATAGCGGTGAATTTATCATCATCTGGGCATCCACCATTCCCTACCGGTTTGAAAAGGGAATCGAGGAGGAACTCAACAATCACCGTATGTACCGCACCACTACCCGTGATTTTATCCATTTCACAGAGACACAGCTTTTCCTGGATCCCGGGTTCAGCACCATCGATGCGGTTATAGTCAAACGGGCTGCGGAAGACTATGTACTGGTGCTGAAAGACAACACCCGGCCTTTCCGGAATCTCCGGGCAGGGTTTGGGACTTCACCGCTGGGGCCTTTTTCCGGCATTTCTGAACCCTTTACCACTCAGTTCACCGAAGGGCCCTCCGTTTTGCATATGGGAGATGAGTGGCTGATCTATTATGATGCGTACAGGGAGAAGAACTATGGGGCCGTCCGTACCCGCGATTTCAGGGAATTCACGGATGTGACCTCTGAAATTTCGTTGCCTACGGGACACAAGCACGGTACGGTATTCAAGGCCGACAGGCAAATTTTGACAGGCCTGATCCAGGCATCTGAAAAGGGTCTTTTTACAGTGAACCCTGAAAAGGATGGCAACCCGGGTGAGTAAGATTGCTCACTTGTTGCCGCCAAAGAGGTTTAAAAAAATAGTAGTTATGAAGAGCGTTTCTGCACTGGTTGCGGCTCTCCTGCCGGCGTTTTTTTTCCTGTCGTGTAACCGGGATGGGGGGGGGCGTCCTGATATTGTCCATTATACAGGGCAAACCCTGAACAATCCCGACTACCATCACGGTCAGCTGACTCCGGTGGCAGGGGTCCACAACGTCCAGGTGATGCGTGCAAGCCGTGAAGACCCCGGCAGTGCCGACGGTTTTGGCTGGACATACAACCATGCGCCAATGCTGGCTTATTGGAACGGCACCTTCTTTCTGGAGTACCTCAGTGATTCGATCGGGGAGCATATACCCCCGGGTCAGACCCTGCTGGTTACTTCCACCGACGGCTATCACTGGTCTAAACCCCTTCCTGTTTTTCCTGTTTACCGGATTCCCGATGGTACGACCAAGGAGGGAAATCCGAATGTAGCCCGAAACCTGACCGGCGTCAACCACCAGAGGATGGGTTTTTATACCTCTTCTTCGGCCAGGCTGCTGGTATTGGCGTATGTGGGGATCTGCCTGGATGAACAGGATGATCCGAACGACGGAAAGGGCATCGGCAGGCTCGTGCGGGAAATCTATGCCGGCGGCAATTGGGGGCCTGTCCATTTCATCCGTTACAACAAAGGCTGGAATGAGGAAAATACGGCTTACCCTTTTTATACATCCAGCAGCGACTCCGGGTTTGTGGAAGCCTGCAACGAGTTGCTGGAAAACCCCCTCATGATGCAGCAATGGGTTGAGGAAGCCGACAGGGAGGATCCACTCATACCCCTTAAACACCAGTACAAGGCACTGAGTTTTTACCATCTGGATGACGGCAGGGTTGTCGGACTTTGGAAAGAGGGATTGACCTCTGTCAGCGAAGACGGTGGCAAAACCTGGAAAACACCGGTGAGAGCCCCCGGAATTGTGACCAGCAACGCCAAGATCTGGGGACAGAAAACCCCGGACGGGCGGTTTGCCCTCGTTTACAATCCTTCTGATTTCCGCTGGCCTCTGGCCCTGTCGGTGAGCAACGACGGCCTGCAATATACCAATTTGCTGCTGGTACACGGTGAAATTACCACCATGCGCTATGGCGGCAATTACAAGTCGTATGGTCCTCAGTATGTCAGGGGTATCCAGGAGGGAAACGGACTCCCTCCCGGTAACAGGATTTGGGTGACCTACAGTGTCAACAAAGAGGATATCTGGGTCTCCTCCATCCCCATCCCGGTCACATCCGGGGTTCGTTCTCCTGTTAACGACTGCTTCAACCTTATGGAGGCAGGTAAGGAATTGGATCTCTGGAACATTTATTCACCCCGCCTGGCTCCGGCAGGGATTGAAATAGCAGATTCTGTAAGAGCCCTGGTCTTGCGCGACTGCGATCCCTTCGATATGGCCAAGGCTGAAAGGGTCTTCCCCGTTTCTGAAATGGTATCGGTGGAATTTTCGGTTAAAGCCGCGCAGAATGACCATGGGATGCTGCAGGTGGAATTGCAGGACCACAAAAGTACGGCAGCCCTGCGGCTGGTTTTTGGTCCCGATGGCATGCTGGCGATGAAAGCAGGCTACAGGATGCGGAACATCATGCCGTATGAAGCGGGTAAAGTGTATAACGTACGGATTGACGCTGCTGCACAAAACCGGTTTTATACTGTGTACGTCAATAATGGAGAGGGAAAAAACGGCCTCTTCTTTGCCCCGGTCCACACCCTTGAAAGGGTGGTCTTCCGGACCGGTAGGGTGAGACGGTTTCCCGATACCGATACTCCTACCGACCAGAATTACGATGTGGAACAGCCCGGACGTTTGGACACTGAAGCATCATTTTACCTCTATTCCTTGAAAACCAGTAATTTAACCTCAATAAAACCCTGATGATCCGGTCTTTGTTCATGTTCCTCTTTCTTGTGACTTCAGCCTGTTCTGTTCAGAAGCCGGGTTCCGATGCAGCAAAGGATCTGCCGGGCACACAAATTCTCAGGGCGGAGGATTATAAACATTTCGCGGATTATTTCAACCGTATGGAAGGGGAGAATATCATCAACCACATCCCCAATGCGGCTTCCTGGAACTGGATGAAGGAGAACATTCCCTTGTTTGAATGTCCCCAGGATAATTTTAATGAAATCTACTATTACCGTTGGTGGAGTTTCCGCAAGCACATTATTTCAACCCCTGTGGGCTATGGCATCACGGAGTTCCTGGTTCCTCGTTCTTATGCTGACCGGTATAACCTGATCAGTTGTGCGCTGGGGCATCATATCTATGAGTCGCGCTGGCTGAAGGATCCTGTCTGCCTCCAGGACAATGTAAGGGTTTGGTTCCGGGGTAACGAAGGAAGGCCGATGGAGAAGCTGACCAGGTTCAGCAGCTGGACGGCGGATGCCCTTTACAACAGTTACCTGGTCAACGGGGACCGTGCATTTCTTACCGGCTTCTTTCCTGACCTGGAAGCCGAGTACCGGTGGTGGGAGGAGAACCACCGGGTGGGTGACGGTATGTTCTGGCAGCGGGATGTGGCGGATGGTATGGAGGAGAGTATCAGCGGAGGCAGGAGGGTGAGAAACCAGCGTCCCACCATCAATAGTTATATGTACGGCAATGCCCGGGCGCTGGCACAAATCGCCGCTCTGGCCGGGGAGCCCGGTAAGGCGGAGCTCTACACTTTGAAAGCAGACACCCTCCGTAACCTGGTGTTGCAGAACCTCTGGAGTGATTCTCTCCGGTTTTTTACCACCCGTCGGGAGAATGGAACCCTGGCAGATGTCAGGGAGGCCATCGGATTCATCCCCTGGTACTTTGACCTTCCCGGGCCGGAATACCGGGATGCCTGGCAGCAAGTCACCGATCCGGAGGGGTTTCTGGCCCCCTTTGGCCTTACGACGGCTGAACGACGTCACCCGGCATTCCGAAGCCATGGTTGTTGCAATTGTGAGTGGGACGGAGCCGTGTGGCCATTTGCCAGTTCCCAGACCCTCACGGCCATGGCGAGGCTTCTATACAGAGACAACCGGCCTCCTGTTGGCAAAACCGACTGGTTCCGGCTCCTGGAACTCACCGTGGAGTCGCAGTACTACCGCGGAAGACCTTATATCGGTGAATACCTCGACGAAAAAACAGGATTCTGGCTGAAAGGAGACCAGGAAAGAAGCCGTTATTACAACCATTCCACCTTTGCCGATCTTATCGTCACCGGTTTGGCGGGGTTGAGGCCCCGCGGGGACCAGATCCTGGAAATCATTCCCCTAGTGCCCGATGATAGTTGGAGTTGGTTTTGTCTTGACCGGATCCCTTACCATGGACGGATGGTGACAATTTGCTGGGACCGGGATGGTACACGGTACAACAGGGGCAAAGGTTTATTTGCTCTGGTCGACGGGGTTGAAGTGGGCAGGATTCCAACCCTTGGGCGACTGGTTTGCCCCATGAAGTAATACAATCCCTTCGTCTGGAATTGGGTGTGGAAGAACCATCCCCAACCCTGACAAGCGGAGTAATGAAAATAATTCCTATATGAGAAATTATCTGTTCCTGCTTACCGGATGGTTGATCCTTTTTTCAGGTACGGAGGCTGAAGCGGCCGGCGAACGTTGGAAAAAGGGAATCCTGACCGATGAATTTATTTTTACCGAAGCACCCTTTCCTTCGTGTCATGCTGCAACTATTGCCGAAACCCCGGCGGGGCTGGTGGCCGCGTGGTTTGGCGGAACCCGCGAGCGGCACCCCGATGTGGGTATCTGGGTCAGCCTCAAACGCAATGGATCCTGGAGCAAGCCGGCAGAAGTGGCCAATGGCATCGTCATGGACACCCTTCGTTATCCTGCCTGGAATCCCGTTTTATTCCAGGTTCCGGATGGCAACCTGATGCTGTTTTTTAAAGTGGGACCGAGTCCTTCCACCTGGAAAGGCATGGTGACAGAATCGGCAGACCACGGGCTGACCTGGTCTGAACCCCGGCCACTGCCTGAGGGATTCATCGGTCCGGTGAAAAACAAACCGGTATTGCTCCGGAACGGGGTCATGCTTTGTCCTTCCAGTACTGAAGGAAATGGCTGGAGGATTCATTTTGAGCGGAGCTCCGATTTCGGAAAGACGTGGATGAAAACCATGCCGGTGACGGTTTGGGAAAAGATCGATGCCATCCAGCCCAGCATCCTGGTGCATGGCGGTGACACGCTACAGGTCCTGTGCAGGAGCCGCAACCGGGCTATTGTCGAGTCCTGGTCGGCCGATAACGGTCTCACGTGGTCTCCGCTGGCCAAAACGACGCTCCCAAACAACAACTCGGGGACCGATGCCGTTACGTTGGCCGATGGACGTCATCTTTTGGTGTATAACCATGTTTTGCCGCCCGGGAATGAGGCCAAAGGCCCACGCACTCCGCTCCAGGTATCGATTTCTCCCGATGGCAAAATCTGGTACGCCGCCCTGGTGTTGGAAGATTCTCCCATATCCCAGTATTCCTATCCTTCCGTCATCCAGGACTCCGGCGGGCTCGTCCACGTGGTTTATACCTGGCGGAGAGAGCGGATAAAACATGTGGTCATCGATCCTGCCCAGCTTAAACTTAAAAAGATCAAAGGGATGAACTGGCCCGACAGGAGGTTGGTCAAGAGAATGGCCCGGATCTCCGGAAGCGACGAAATGAAATGAAATCACGCAGGTTTTTCCCGGGATAAAAAAGGCAAAGTCCCAAATTTCCCACGCGGGTATCCTACAGAGCCGCTTTTTTTTAATGGGACTTTCTTTGGTACACAATGAACAGGTAAAGGCTAAACCAAACAGGGGCGTATGAACGGCAAAGGTAAATCGATGTTAATGCGGTCGGGAGCCGGCTTTCTGGTTCTTATTCTGATGCTGCCGCAGTTGGCCTGTAAGGGACCCGCCTCCCTGTCAGTCAATAACCGGTATAAAATTTCGGTTTGCGATTGGATGATCCTGAAGCGGCAGAAACCGGGAGCCATCAGGCTGGCTTATGAAATAGGTGCCGATGGGGTGGAGGTTGACATGGGTAGTTTGGGGCAAAGACCTACTTTTGAAAATAAACTGGAGGATGCCGCGTTCCGGCAGCAGTACGATAGTCTTCTCAGGGTCTACGGACTTGAAGTCTCCAGCCTGGCCATGTCGGGATTTTATGCTCAGTCGTTTGCTACCCGGGAGGGGGTGGACCGGATGGTCGGCGATTGTATCCGGACCATGAAACACATGGGGGTGGGGGTTGCTTTTCTTCCATTGGGGGTGGAGGGAGATCTCCTGAAATACCCGGAGAGGAGGCCTTTGCTGGTTGAGCGGTTGCGAATGGCAGGCCGCATGGCTGAAGAGGGCGGAGTGGTGATTGGTATAGAAACCTCTCTCGATGCTGCCGGTGAGGTGGCGTTGCTCAAAGAGATCGGTTCGCCCGCCATACAGATATATTTTAATTTTGCCAATGCTCTGGAGGCAGGCCGTGACTTATGCCGGGAACTGCGCATTCTTGGAAAAAAAAGGATATGCATGATCCATTGCACCGACAAGGACGGTGTCTGGCTTGAACACAACACCCGGCTTTCCCTGCCGGAGGTCAGAAAAACCCTCGAAAGCATGGGGTGGTATGGTTGGCTGGTCATCGAACGGTCCAGGGATGCTGCCGACTCCGGAAACGTAATCAGAAATTTTAGCGCAAATGCTGCTTTTTTGAAATCCGTATTCCGTTAACTTTACGTCTTATTCCGGCGAAGCCAAGACCTCAGCAGACAGTTCCCGTCCTGAAACACATGATTGCATTGTCTGACAACAGACCAGGACTTCAATGATCCGGCGCTGCCTGACAAAATTGAATCTGCGGTTTCATAAGAATCTGGTGATACCGGTTGAAAATAGTGTTTAACCTTACCTGAGAGCTTTGAACGTACCAATTATCGACCTGCTGGTTTTCCTGCTTTATATGGTTGGGATCGTAGTTTTTGGCATCACCTTTTATGTCAGGAACCGTGATCCGGGTGAGTATACTGCCGGAGGAGGCCACATGCCTGCGTGGGTTGTGGGTATGTCAATTTTTGCTACTTATGTGAGCAGCATCAGTTTCCTGGCGTTGCCCGGTAAAGCGTACCAGACCGACTGGAATGCCTTTGTTTTCAGTCTTTCCATTCCCATTGCCTCGGTTTTGGCCGTGCGATTTTTCGTGCCCCTGTACCGGAGTCACAACAGCATTTCCGCGTACCACTACCTGGAGGTGCGGTTTGGCCTCTGGGCCAGGTTGTATGCATCTTTTTGCTACATTTTGACCCAACTGATGCGGACCGGTTCTATTTTGTACCTGATGGCCCTTCCCCTGAATGCTCTATTCGGGTGGCCTGTATCCTGGATTATCCTGGTTACCGGTATGGCTGTGGTTCTCTATTCCATGCTTGGAGGCATCAAAGCGGTGCTGTGGACCGATGCCATCCAGGGAATCTTGCTGATCGGTGGTGCCCTGGTGTGTGGCGTGGTACTGGTCTTTTCGATGCCTCAGGGGCCCGCCCAAATCTTTGAAATAGGGCAAGCCCATCACAAATTCTCCCTTGGCAGTTTCGGACCCAGTCTGACGGAATCCACTTTCTGGATAATGATCCTCTACGGTCTCTTTATAAACCTCCAAAATTACGGAATTGACCAGAATTACATCCAACGGTACATGACCACCTCAACCGACCGCGAAGCCAAACGGTCGGCGCTTTTTGGTTCCTTGTTATACATCCCCGTATCGCTGCTTTTTTTCTTTATCGGAACGGCTTTGTTTGCTTATTACCAGGCCAAGCCGGAGCTCCTGCCCGATTATCTTCAAAACCCGGCTGCTGCCGACAAGGTCTTCCCCTTTTTTATAGTAAATGGCCTGCCTAAGGGGATTACCGGCCTCCTGATTGCTTCGGTGTTTGCTGCAGGAATGAGTACCATTTCGACCAGTGTCAACGGAACGGCCACCATCATTCTTACCGATTATTACAAACGCCTTTTCCCGGGGAAAGCTAACGATAAAAATTCCATGAGGGTACTCTACGGATCATCCCTGGTTTTTGGGTTGGCGGGTGTGGGGGTAGCATTGGCATTGATCAGCGTGAAAAGCGCCCTCGATGCCTGGTGGATGCTGGCCTCCATTTTCAGCGGAGGGATGCTGGGACTTTTCCTGCTCGGATATATCGCACGGAAGGTTTCTAATCCCTGTGCTATTGCAGGGACGGTTTCAGGTGTCCTGGTTATCCTCTGGCTGAGCCTTTCTCCCCTCTATTTCACGGGTGAAATGTTGAAATTCCGCAGTAACCTCCATGCCAACCTCACCATCGTGATCGGTACCAGTGTGATTTTCCTGGTTGGTTTCCTCTGTTTCGCGGTAATTTCCAGAATGAAAAAACCGGGCTGCAAATCCTGATCCGGACCTTTAACCCGTTGGAAGGATGAATGATGCCCTGCTGTGGCAGCCTTTTTACAGGATATACCAGATTGATTTAAATTGTTTTACAGCTGTATGTCAATAACCGTATCTGCCTTCCATGATTCCAGTCACGGAAAGATCCTCATCGAGGTCAGGCCAGTGTAATCCGGTTCCTGCACAAATTATTTCAATATTCGCTCGTTGTTCATCAGTGGCATTCTTCAATTTACTATTGACATTTACCGGAAATCTGACTTCTTTTCCATCAGACAACAGCATACAAATCATACCTTTCTCGTACCAGGCTTTTGTCACCGTGAAAAACAATTCAGCGACCATGTATTTCATACCATTTCTGTTTTATCAGTTCCAGATTCTCTAATATCAGTTTTTCAGCCAACTTCAGGTCATTGACTTTCATTCCCTGTGAAAATTCAAGTTCAACCGGTTCAATCCAATATTTGGCAAATCCACCTGCTTTTCTTACATGCACATGCATTGGCTCAACACCTTCATTGGCATAAAAGAAAAACACAAATCCCAATTCCCTGAAAACTTCCGGCATAATGATGAATTCTGATTGCGTAAAGTTAGTGAAAATTACGAATCTGAAGCCTGCAAATTCAACTGCCTGCGTTGTCTCCGAATTTCCTTATTGAACCCGGGAAAAATCATCCCCCCAAAAAATCTTCTTATTGTTTACATTATTCATGTAAATTTTATAACTTGATTGGAAAAAATAGCTATCCATGAAAACAACAGTACTATGCTTCCTTTTCAGTTTTATTTGTGCCCTGTTAACCGCCCAGGCTCCACAGTCGTTTAAATACCAGGCAGTTGCCCGGAACACCACGGGTGAGGTTCTGGCCAACAAGCCGGTGAGTTTCCGGATCAGTATCCTGAGCGGAAGTATTTCAGGAACTACG
Organism: uncultured Prolixibacteraceae bacterium; assembly: GCA_964650525.1. Classification (GTDB taxonomy): domain Bacteria; phylum Bacteroidota; class Bacteroidia; order Bacteroidales; family Prolixibacteraceae; genus UBA1413. The sequence goes on along the minus strand of CAZYUA010000009.1, from coordinate 5,525 downwards.
GTTTACAGTGAAATCCACCAGAAAACCACCAATGCTTTTGGTCTGGTGGATCTGGAGATCGGAAAAGGGAACTCGCCAATGGGTAATTTCAATTCGATCGATTGGGGCGGGAATACCTTTTTCTTTAAAGTGGAGATGGATCCGGCCGGGGGTACTGCCTACCAGTTGACGGGCACCAGCCAGTTGCTGAGCGTTCCGTATGCCCTGCATGCCAAAACGGTGGAAAGTGTGGCCACGGATGGCACTCTTTCCGGGAAAGGCTCCCCGGGTTCGCCGCTGAAGCTGGCGCCTCAGGGTGCCGTGGCAGGTCAGGTGCTGAAATGGAACGGTTCCGGCTGGCAGCCCTCGGATGACCTTTCGGGGGGCGCTTCTGCTCCCGGAGGTTCCAACGGCCAGCTGCAGTTCAACAGCAACGGGGTGCTGGGGGGAGATCCCGGTCTCGTTTGGGACAATACGGGCAAGCGACTGGGAATAGGCACCGGTAATCCTGCCTATCCGCTTCATCTGACAACCTCCGGTAACATGGGGATACTCAGTGAATCCTCGGCAGCCGACGGGCATGGTATCTTTGGCTATAGTTCCTCAACAACGGGCAATAATACAGGAGTGCTGGGGGAATCGGCCTCTTCTTCGGGGACCGGGGTTTACGGCAATAACACGGCTGCAACAGGAGCGACCACCGGAGTGACCGGGAATGTTACCTCTCCGAAAGGCCGCGGGGTGATCGGTTCGGCAGGCGCCAAAACAGGGAATGCCATCGGTGTGGTCGGGTATTCGGCTTCCGGGGCAGGGACAGGCGTATTGGGGTTGAATGATGCCACCGGGGGAACCACACTGGGGGTGAGCGGCATGGTGTCATCACCCGAAGGATATTCCGGTTTTTTCTCGGGTGGTATGTTCAGGGTGGAGAGCCTGGCGATGATAGACAGCATACTTTCGATGGAAAATCACATGATTTCCAATGTAGCCAACCCGGTAAATCCCCGGGATGCCGCCACCAAGGAATATGTGGACGCAATGGTGGTGTGGATTTACAGTTTGCTGACTGCACCGGTTAATGAAACGGTGAGGGATGCTTCGGGGAATGTTTACCGGACCGTGAAGATCGGCAACCAGGTATGGATGGCTGAGAACCTGAAGACAACGAAGTACAATGACGGCACGGCAATACCACTGGTTACCGATAATGCAGCATGGGAAGCACTTACGACACATGGTTATTGCTGGTACGACAATTCTGCCTTTGCTTATCTGGGGCCCTATGGTGCCTTGTACAACTGGTATACGGTCAAAACGGGTAAACTCTGTCCGGCGGGCTGGCATGTGCCGTCAGACGAAGAATGGACAACGCTTACAACTTTTCTTGGTGGAGAAGAATTTAACGGAGGAAAAATGAAAGAAGCAGGGACGGCACATTGGGCCAGCCCCAATACCGGAGCCACCAATGAAACCGGTTTTTCGGCTCTTCCGGGCGGGTTCCGTCACAGCGATGGTGGTTTCAGAGCCATTGGCTACGGCGGGTTCTGGTGGTCCTCTACGGAGTACTCCTCTACACACGCCTTGCGCAGGTACTTGAACTACGAAAACCCACACGTTCACCGGTTCGTCGACAAAAAGGACTACGGTCTCAGTGTTCGTTGTGTGAGGGATTTATAGCGAACGGAGTGAGCATTGACTATCCCGACGATCCGCCGGCTGGCGGACTGTCGGGACAGGCAGGGCCTGTTTGTCTATTTTTACCCTGAGCGAAGGGTGATTCTTTATACCCGCTTGCGGGTTGAAAATTTCTGAAAGAAGGGCATTAAGCAGTGAAAGTATACTTTACAGAAATTTTAATTTTCGTGGATCCTGCCGGTTATCATAGATTCTGAGTATATCCACATAATCTTTCCTCTCCCTGTAATACAGCGAGTTGTGCTTTGAAATGACACATTTCCGGACTTTATTATTCTTATGAATAAAAGGAAACTGTTTTGGGTTTTTGAAATCTGCTGCACCATCGTATCAGTGACATCAATAAATTTCACTGCTACTTTATTCCCCCAATTCTGCGATAAATAGTCGAGTACTGATGAAAAATCCTGTTCTGACCGGGGGGACCAAATGACTGGTTTAGACATGGGTGAATTTCTTACGCATTTTTGCCTTTACCGTCTCATGCGGAATTCCCTTTCTTGTATCTATTTCATCTATTGCTTCCAATATGCCCTGCTTTTGTTCTTCTGTGAGTTTATCCCAATCCCCGATTTCCTTTTGTCCATTCAGGAAATTACGGATTACTCCATAAAGTTCTTCTAACCGGCTCTTTTCCAACGAATCAACCTCTCTGAATATTTTAAGCTTTAAATCTGCAACTGTCATATCGTCTTTTTTTTCAAATTTACAAAAAATAGTGCAATTGTGTTTTTTCCTTATATCTGCTAATCTAAGCAATGGGGAATTCATTCATATACAAAAACTATAACTTTGGGTTTATGGCTTATATTTAACTACTTACAGGAATTTGCGCGTTTTCCTCCAGGTAGTCAAACAAGTGAACCGCCATGTAAAAGTGTTTTAACAGGTTAGATATTTTGGGGTTTCCCGACACTGTGACAGTCAGGTACTTACCTGACTTTTTTTTGACCCTCAATCAGCAGGGTGAGGAAAAAAACTCCGGATACTTACGGGATTATCCTGGTGAACCTATCCTCTATCAATTGCTTGAACATCACTTTAAAATCGTCGGTCAGAAAACTGATGTCAATGAATTCCATCCATTTATCCTTTGCGCGTTCCATTTTCTTGAAAATGTTCACTTGTTGTTTTGTTTCCAGTTTTAAGGTGTTAAAGGCAGCAACAAAGTCATTGTACCTGATTTTCTTTTTTTTGCCATTGAGCGTTAATGCCAGATCTTCATCATCGGCCGTATTGACAAGCGTTGTGGCTACCAAATCATAAGCAGGAGAAAGAATGGTCCCGGTTCCGGGCTTATGTATCAGGGAGAAATTTTTCAGATGCATATCCGCATTGCCTGTAAGAAAAGAAAAAAGGACCAGTTCAAAGAAATTCACCACATCCAATCCCGGATTGGTTGAAAATTTCAAAATGGTTTTGGCTATCTGTTCATAAGAACCGCGATACTTATCCTCTGTAAGTTTCTCCGTTAACTGGCACATATCTTCCATGTGAATTTTTCCACTTTTACTGCGGTCTGTACGTTTGGTAATATAAGCCAGTTTCCCGGTCTTTAACCGGATTAAACTATGAGGTACCACTTCAATTTTAGCAATACCTGCCAGATGAAGTGTAAGGTCTTCCACCTCCGGAAGTTGGGGATATTGTTGGGTGGGAGGTTTTAAAATATAATCACCCCATAATCCTACAATCGTAAATCTTTTGGGCTCATTCTTATTTTGACCTGATGAAATATCCAACGATATCTTCGGCTGAACTCCGGTGATAGTCACCTGACTCCGGATAATCTGTAAAGCCAGATCTTCCATTTGGGTTTCAGTATAGGGTAATTCCGGAGGAGTTGACTGTCCAAAGATTTTCCTGCTGCATGCCTTATGGAAATCTGTTTCTTTATCCGCTAAAAGATTGTAGCAAAACAAACATCTGTTCATGGTTCATCCTCCTCTTTTAAAAGATGGACACTGACGGCACCGATACAATCCTTACAGCAAGCCAACAGTAATCCCATCCGGTCGCGGGTATTCAGTTTCCAGTTCCTTTCCGCAATATCGAGTAACCAACCTTCAGGGATCAGACCATCAAAAAAGGGGAACAACGTTTTGCTGTGAAAAGGCGCTTCCTGCAACGGAAGTGACAGACTGACCGGCTCTGCATCGGCCAATTTTAAATACTGTGTATCATAAACAAAATGATACCCGTTTTCGTCCTGAGAAAGCCAGCCGGCAATTCTCGCGTGCATTCTGATTTCAGCCCTTCTCATCCGGCAATAAATTACGGTTCATGGGAATAGCTCCAACCTGATAACCAAAAAGTTGTAAAATTTGATTTACTTTATCCATGCGTATGGTTTCCTTACCCTGTTCGAGATCCCGGACAAACCGAAGACCTACCCCTGCCTTTTCTGCCAACTCAGGCTGAGTAAGCTTTGCAGCATTCCTTTTTTCTTTAACAAATTCACCTAGTAACATGTGTTATACCTTTACGGGTATAAATATAGCAATTTTTTTATTTTATACCTTTACGGGTATAAATATTGTTAATATAATTAGGATATAACCGATCGGGTATAGTGGGTCAGGTTTTTTTAAAATGAACTTGAGATGAATGATCATTCAAGATATAATCATACAAGTCAACAACCATGTAAAAATGTCTTAAAAGGTTCGATATTTCAATGCTCCCCGCTACCAGGAAGAGGATCAGAAAACCGGTTCTCTTTTTCATTTGTTTATTTGTTGATTTGGTGATCTCTGATTATTTATTCCTTTTTTCCCGCTTCGCATGATCTTCTCCTCATATCGTACTGTCATTTAAAAGTTGAATAAAAGTTTGTTTGTCGGGCAGGATGGTTTGGTACCGGCTGGCAAAAATCTGATCGTCGGTTTCGGGCAGGGTAAATTCAACCAGGGTTTCGCTTTGGTCTTTGCACAGTACAATTCCAATGGTTTTGCTCTCTTCGGGCAGTTTCACCACCCGGTCGTGGTAATTTACGTACATCTGCATTTGCCCGATGTCCTGGTGGGTGAGTTCGCCGATTTTCAGGTCGATTACCACAAAACACTTCAGGAGGCGGTTAAAGAAAACCAGGTCTGATGTCTTGTTTGTCGCGGCTCAGGGCAAGGCGTTCATAATGCGGAATCAAACTGGCGTTGTAATTCCTTTAAACTCCAGTTGTTTGCAGCGCATTCTATTTCGTAAAAGCTGCGTTCATCCGGGTTTTCAATACGAATAAGTTTGAGATAATGTGACCATGAAAGGATTAATTTCCGAGACGGTTTCTCGTAAATTGACACCGCATGGGTTTCTGTATTTTGTAATTCCTTCAAACCTGATGATGGAATTGCTATATCAGGTATGGAAGAAATACGAGAAGTCGTCTCGTAATTTGAATAAACAAGATAAAATTGCCTCATATTCTGCAAGTTATCCACCGAAAATCCTTTGCCAAATTCAATGCTTAATTGTCTGGAAAGCTCCTTTAAAACCTGCTTCCCATATTCTGCCCGCTCTTTTCCCTGCTGTTCGTCTTCCACAATCATCCGCCCTATTTCAAAATAGGTATAAACCATGGTTTGGTTGACGGTGCGTACCACCCATTATTCCGGTCACGGAAAGATCCTCATCGAGGTCAGGCCAGTGTAATCCGGTTCCTGCACAGATAATTTCGATATTCTCCCGTTGTTCATCAACTACCTGCGTTATTTTCGAATTTCCTTATTGAACCCGGGAAAAAATCATCCCCCAAATAATTCATCTTATTATTATCAATATTCATGTAAATTTTATAACTTGATTCACTGCTGTCCGGTTTAGAAATTCCAAAGTGAAAGCTGGTTCTCATCGGACAT
>CAZYUA010000008.1:0-130348 GCA_964650525.1 uncultured Prolixibacteraceae bacterium | reverse complement strand
GGGCAGGTTAGTATAGCCCCGGGCAACGCCCGGGGATCGCGGAATGCCCCCGATTCCTCCGCCCGCTGTTTGAAAATCAGACGATGCGAATGGCGAATGGCAAAAAGCGGGAGAGAGAAAAAGAGTAGGGAGTGAAAAAAGCGTAGAGCGTAGAGCGGAGAGCGTAGACAAGCGAAGCGTAGTCCCGCCTTAGGCGGGAGAGAAAAAGAGTAGGGAGTGAAAAAAGCAGAGTGAAAACAAGCAAAGCAGCTTGCCTCGTAAGTCAGAATGACTCCACGGGGCAGTCCCGGCTAAGACAGCATGTCCCGCTTTTGCGGGAGGAGTGGAGATTAGCTATATGATTTCAACGCTTGTTAATTCAGTTTGAGTTTTTCCGGATTTTTCCTGTTGTCGCAAATTGCTAATAATCTAATTGTATCTTGATCGAAAGAGTAATATATGGAGGTTAATTTAGCAACAACTGATCTTCTGACATTTTTCAATTTGGATGATTCAGGATATGTCCGGGGATTTGATTTTATCAAATCAAGCTGCTTATCAAATTTCTTTATGAATTTTTTGACGTCATTCTGAGAAAAATTAATTTCCAGGTAGCTGATAATTTCTTTAAGCCCGGATAATGCTTCTTCTGACCAGAGGACTTTATAAATATTTTTCATACAGCTTTTTAGCAGATTCATGAGAATGTACTCTGCTGTCCTCAAAGTCTTTAAATCCTCTTTCAATGGATTGTCTGTCTTCTGAAGAAATGTCATCACTCCAGTCAGAAGCAGTTCGACATTCGTCATGTATCCGCTTAAGCTTCTCAATAATTGCGGAATCATTCAATTTGGCAATCCATTCAATCAGACCCAGTTTTTCAGCATAAATATTCATAATTGCAGTTGTTTCATGAGAATCCTTATGGATATTATAATAGTCCTTTGCTTCGTTAAGGTAAAGTACATCAGAAGGATCATGCTCTTCAACAAAATGTCCCAATGCATTATCTTCCAGTATCTTTTCAATTTTTTCAAATGTCTTGAAGTCTACCTGAACTGCTACCGGACGGTTTTTCCTGTCACTCAGAACCGATTTTTTTATTTTCAACATCCCTTAAAAATTACTGTATAAAGATATATTTTTTGAATTGCATAATAACCCAATTTATATGGATTCTTTACCTCACCTCCCTATGAAATTTTGCTGGTTGATGTGAGCTGCTCTTTCCGGAAGGGTGCCTGCGACGCCTCGGATGTGGCTGGCAAGGCTATCCTCTTCCTGAGCTGCCGTATGGCTGCATAGCTGAGCCCCGACAACTGATTCCACCCAACTACATAGGTGGAGATCTTGTCAATTACATTTCCAGGAGTAATCCGGTATGAATAATCTGATATACAAGAGGATTACTTTCGGTGAAATCGTCAGGATTAAAAGTGTGTGGCTCAATGATAGTTTCTTCTCCTGAACGAATGGTCATAAGTCTGATTTCAGTATTGAAATTATCAATATTTTCTGGTAGAACAAGAGCTAAATCAATATCGCTGTATTCATGAAAATGGCCTTTTGCAAAAGAGCCAAAAATCCATGCCTGGTAAAAGGTTATGCCATTCTCTTTTACTTTGTATAAATATTTTGTGCAAAGTTCTATAGCTGCTGCTTTATCCATTGTCTCATTTTCTTAATTTGTTCAATCCATTCAGAGGTAAACTCATTTGTGCATAACCGATCAAAATTCTGTTTATAATCATCATATCTTGCATTAATATTAAACCTGGTAATTGTATCAAGGGCTGATTTCATCCCGGGATCAATTTCAATGCCTGTTTTTTCAGCAATCCGCCTCAGATCATGTATTAAGGGAGGCGGTTCATCCTTTGTCTTTAAATATAATGCTTTCAGCAATTTTTCGATCACAAGATGCCCAATAAATAACGACCAACTGTAATTCTTTGTCGCGAAAAGGTCCAACATCGTTTTAAAATCTTTGTCGGAACTTCCCACCCAGTATTTCATGATGATTTCTTTTCGAAATTCTTTGGACATTTTTTATTCAAAGGTAATATTTTAAAGGGAATTGTGGAACTCCGGTGAGCCCATGCTCTGCTGGCTTTGCCGTGGAGAGCGGAGAGCCGCTCCGGAGGAGCGGAATCTTCGTAGCCCAGGGTATCTCTCAGAATAAATCAGCAGGGTTGATCTTCAGAAAATCTTCGGCTGGCATTCCTTCTTTTCCTACCAGCAGAATTCTCTCAGGCGAAAACTTCTTCTGAAACGCATCCATTCCTTTCTTTGCATTTCCGGAACTGCTTTTAACCTCGATGGCGACGTTTCTTCCTCCGGATTGGAGCACAAAGTCCACTTCATCATTCCTTTCGCGCCAATAAAATAATGAGAACCCTTTTGGCAATGCCTGGTTAATTAAATGGGCCCCGACAACTGATTCCACCCATCTTCCCCAGAGTTCGGGACGAAGAAAGGTTTCATCCAATGAAAGGTGAAACAGTGCTGACATCAGGGCTGTATTGTGAACCTGGAATTTGGGACTGGAGGAACGTTGCCTGATCACCGAAGGAGAAAATTTTTCAATTCCTCCGAGTAAGCCGGCAGTATCCAGTAAAGTAAGATAATGCGACAGCGTGGTTGTGTTACCGGCATCCTGCAATTGCCCGATGATTTTCGTAAAGGATAAAATCTGCCCCGAAAACCGGCATCCTTGTTCAAGAAGGTTCCTGAGAAGGGTGGGTTTGTCGACACGGGTGAGCATGAGAACATCGCGTGAAATACTGGTTTCTATCAATGAATCCCTGATGTATTGTTTCCACCTTTGTTCATCCCTGGTTAATGAAGCAGCACCCGGGTATCCCCCGAACCATATATACCGCGTAAGATCAAAGTCAAATGCATCCTGCATTTCGGCAAAAGACCAATGCTCCATGTAGATGGTTTCAAACCTGCCGGCCAAAGATTCAGTAAGACCCTTCTGAAGCAGCAAACGGGATGATCCCAGCAATACGACTTTCAGGTTAATACCATTCAGGGTGTCAGCATCCCATTCTTTTTTAACCACTTCGCTCCAGTTATCGACTTTCTGGATTTCATCGAGGATGAGCAATCCTTCTTTGGCACCTGTCTGTTGAATCGTCAGCCTGGCAACTTCCCACTGCAGGGAGATCCAGGCGTTCACACCGGACGAGATGTTATCTGCCGGGGCGAAATGATAGGGAAATGTCAGGTTTTTCATGATCTGACTGATCAGGGTGGTTTTGCCGACCTGGCGCGGACCATATAAGACCTGGATAAACCTTCGGGGTTCGCTTACTAACCTGCTTAATAACAGTTTTTTATGATAGCGTTCGTAATTCATAATACAATTTACTCAATATGATGAGTAAAATTACTCAATATTGTGAGTAAAACAATATTTTTAATGATAAAATAGTCTGATTCCCCCGCAGTCGCATTTTCTGATGCCTGCGACGTGATTCGTTTCCTTAATACAGAAAGCCGAAAAGCCACAACGGGATTTTATTTTTGAACCCTACTTCCAAATCATCAGCCACCACATAACTTTCCGGAATGCCACTGATCTGTCGCCTGCTTTTTCCCTGTCCGCCAATTTCATACGTAAATAATGGTCTTAACAGTTTATATATCATTGCGTTACATAAAATCGCTCTTTTCATGAACAAACTGCTCAGTATGGAACTCGCATGGAAGATTATTTTCATCTCCTTTTGTTGTGAAAGTTCGCCATGCTCGTTTCAAATGTATATTTGTTGTCAACCAGGAAATCCGCATTACTGCTTATCTCCACCGTATGTTTCGTCTTCAGCTGGTTTACAAAAAACGATTCCCGGATACTCCCCTGATTCTGCCCGGCTGCATTCAGACAATAGGACAGGTTCGGATGTGAAAGCAGGATTTTTTCTGGTTTTGAAAGCTTTCCGTAAATTATTATTTTTGTATGGAACCGATGCCCCGTCCACTTGGCTGCGGGGAGTTCCAGGAAAGGAGGATCCGTTATGGGAATGCCAAAAATAGACCGCCGGAGCCGGAAGAAGCCGTTATGCTACGATCCGGGGCGGAAGAAATTCATCTTCTACAGGGAGATCACCTCCGGGAAGGAGAAGATCTTTCCCCTTGAAAAGCTCTCTCCTGAAGAGAAAAAGATGCTGGTGGTGGAGCGGCAGCAGAAGGGGCCCGACTACACCCTCCGGTCGATCAGCGGGAGGCCTTACTCGCGCGACGAGGTGGTGAAGGCTATCCTGGCAGGGGAAGAAGTGGGGAGGATGACGGTGGAAGCTGAGGTCTCCATGTTGAAGGACCTCCTGCGGGAAATAGAAAAAAACCTTCTGTCAGAATAAACCGGAAAGGGATTTCTTTATACAATCTTTGGCGGGCATTCCATCTGACGGGTCACCTTTGTTCTTTTACGGCAGCCTGGTTCCTTAGACCTGCGCAAGTAGTGATGCTGGTAAAAACAGCCTGGTGCTGTTCCCCCGGTGAGGGAAAATGGATAACCCTGTGAGATCCCGATGCGGGGCATTCGATTGGAAAACGAAAGAATAGATTATGAAATGAAAGGGGAATAACTCGCTAAAAGAAATATCTGCCTTAATTTTGTAGAAAAAAAAACTTTGTTTACTTTTAATTTTTCTTTTCTTTGCGGGAAGGTAACAAAAAGAAAACAGGAAGGCATGGTAACAGAACCCGGACTCCGGATACCAGGAGCGCTGCAGACCGCAGGGGAATCGTTGCCGGATTCCTGTCTGAGGCTTCCGAAATGCCCTTACCATTCTGTCAATACCTATGATGCGAAAAAATAATACAGAGAGCCGGACCGGGGGAACCCGTTTTTTTCTGCTTTTGCTGCTGGTGCCGGCCTGGTTAACCCTGGCCTTAGGCATCGGGGGCTGCGACGACGACCCTGATCCCGAACCCAAAAAGGAACTCAACATCACGGGGGTATCGATTCAGTCGGTGATCGATGTGGAGGCAAAGGGGAGCATAACCCTCACCGGCAAGGGATTTGCCGTCGATGATGAGATCCGCATTTCCAGTTTCTCTGACCCCTCGCGGGTTTACACCTGTAAGGTTACGGCCGTCACGGCCACCGGTGCCACCTTCTCCCTGCCCGACCTGTTTGAGACAGGGAGTTACCGGCTGACGGTTGTGCGGGGCAGCGAGTCCATGGCCCTGGGGTCGCTGACCATCAATGTTGTGGCCTCTTCCACCATTCCCGACATGGCCGGCATGACGGTCAAGGGGGTGGTCTCCTGCAATGGCGAAGGGGTCGCGGGGGTGGTTGTCTCCGACGGTGTCGAAGTGACCACTACCGGCAGCAACGGGGTTTACTACCTGCCCTCGAAGAAAAAAAACGGCTTTGTGTTCATCTCCGTGCCGGCACACTATGAGGTGGCCGCTGAAAACCGGATACCCCAGTTCTTCAAACGACTCTCGGGGGGAAGCTCTGTGGAACAGAAAGACTTTTCGCTGGTACGCACAGAAAACAGCAAACATGTGGTGCTGGCCATGACCGACTGGCACCTTGCCAACCGGAATGATGACCTGACCCAATACTCCACCGGGTTTGTGCCCGACGTTAACAACCTGATCCGGACCTACCAAAACGCCGGGACCAGGGTGTACGGGGTGAATATGGGCGACCTGACCTGGGATGTCTACTGGTATGATAACAAATTCGGTCCGGAGGAGTTCGTTTCGCAGATGGCGAAACTCAACTGCAACATCTATAACGCGATGGGGAACCACGACAACGACCCCTGGGTAGCCAGTGACTTGCTGGCTGAAACCCGCTTCCGGGATGCCATTGGCCCCACCTATTATTCGTTCAACCTGGGATCGGCGCATTATGTGGTCCTCGACAATGCGGAATATACCAATGTGGGAGGGGCCCAGGGGGTGATAGGCGACCGGGAATACAACGATGTGGTCACAGGCGGGCAGATGGCCTGGCTGGCCAGGGACCTGGCCACCGTCGCCGACAAAACGGCACCCCTGATCGTTATCATGCATATTCAGCTGTTCAGCAATCCCACCCTCGACGGAAGCGGAAACCCGGTGAGCAACCTTACCCTGAACAACGGCAGCCAGCTGATAGCTGCCCTGCAGGGTTTCAGTCAGGTGCACCTCCTGACCGGCCATACCCACATCAACTATACCGCAGAGACAGGCGGTAACCTGATGGAGCACAACACGGCTGCCATTTGCGCCACCTGGTGGTGGACCGGCAGGCCCGGGTATGCCGGCAACCACCTGTGCCCGGACGGGAGTCCCGGGGGTTACGGGGTCTGGGAGGTCGACGGTAAATCGGTACAATGGTACTATAAAAGCATCGGCAGCCCGGCATCGTACCAGTTCCGGAGCTACGACCTGAACAGGGTCTTTATCAGTGCCGCACTCCACGCCCCGAACTCCACCGATGCGGCGCTGGCCGAATATGCCGGTCCCTATGCCAACCCGGGAGCTGCCAATGAGATCCTCATCAATGTCTGGAATTACGATCCCCGTTGGAAGGTGGAGGTGAAGGAGGCCGGCAAAGCACTGGAAGTCCGGCGGGTGGCAGCCAAAGACCCGCTACACATCATCTCGTACGAAGCCAAACGGCTGAATGCCGGGGCTGTCCCGACCAGCGCCTTTGTCACCGGCACCACCGCCCATATGTTCAAAGCGCAGGCCTCTTCTGCCACCTCAACACTGGAGATCACCGTCACCGACCGCTTCGGGAATGCTTACTCCGAAACCATGACCAGACCCAAGGCGTTCACGTATCTGATGAAATAACCCTTCAAAAAACGAAAACCACGAATTCTGAAATCGATTGACCAATATGTATTAATCATGACATCTAAGCGTATGAAACGAAATCTGAAGATTCTGCTTGCCTGTCTTGTGCTCATGGCGGCCAGCCTTCCTGCCTTTTCGCAGGAGAGGGTGGTGACAGGCAAGGTATTCGAGCCGGACGGGGCTACCCCCGTCATGGGAGCTACCGTAGTGCTCAAAGGGACAACCAGGGGTACCAGCACCAACAGGGACGGGGCCTATTCCGTCGGGGTTACGGGTCAGAATCCTGTGCTGGTGTACCAGTTTTTGGGGTTTGTAAGGCAGGAAGTTCCGGTGGGGACCCAGTCGGTGATTAACGTGACCCTGCAGGAGGAGGCCCTGGAGCTGGAAGGGGTGGTGGTGACGGCCCTGGGATTGACGCGCGAGCAGAAGTCGCTGGGATATGCGGTCACCAAGGTGTCGAACGAGGAGATCTCCCAGTCGCTATCCCGTAACTGGCTGAACGGCATGTCGGGCAAGGTGGCGGGGCTGACCATGAATGGCGCCAGCTCCGGTCCCATCGGCTCGGTGCGGGTGACCCTCCGCGGCGACCAGTCGCTGAATTACGGCAACAACGAAGCCCTGTTTGTCGTCGACGGCGTGCCGGTACGCTCGGGGACCAGCGCCACGAGTTCCAGCAGCAGCTATACCAACTCGGGGGGTGATTTCCCGGTAGACTTTGGCAACGGTGCCAGCGACCTGAACCCCGAAGACATCGAGTCGGTGTCGGTGCTGAAGGGGCCGGCGGCTACTGCCCTCTACGGTTCGCGGGCCGCCAACGGCGCCATCGTCATCACCACCAAGTCGGGGCGCACCACCAAGGGAATCGGCGTCACCATCAACTCATCCGTCGCGGTCGAAAAAGCCGGCTACTGGCCCGATTTCCAGACCGAATACGGCTCGGGTTCCGACATGGGGCTCAACGAATACTGCTTCTGGACCCTCAACCCCAGCCTCACCGGAACTCCCGACTACCCCGCAAGAAACCTCTCACGCTATGCCTGGGGCGAAAAATTCGACCCCGCCAAGCTCCGCTACCAGTACGAGGGGAAAAACTGGGAAACCGGAATGATTGAGCGGACCCCGTTTATCTATCAGGACGACTGGTACACCGGCATTTTCCAAAACGGCGTTACCTGGAACAATTCGGTCTCCATCAGCGGCAGCAACGGCCAGGGTACCAATGTGCGCTTCTCCATGACCGACACCCGGAACGAATGGATCCTCCCCAACACCGGATACGGGAAACAGGCCTTTGCCTTCTCGTTCGATTCCCCGGTGAACCCGTTTATCAAATTCAGTTCGAAGGTCAACTACTACAAGACCGACAGCGACAACATGCCGATGGCAGGGTACCACGAAACCACCGTCATGTACGACCTTATGTGGGGTTACAATTCCAACCCGATGAGCAACTGGCGGGATGAGTATTTCCAGGGCCGGTTCAATGCCATCAACCGCAATGCCACCATCTCCGAAAACGGGAACAGCCTGGTCTTTGCCGGCACCGGGTCGTATAACCCCTACCGGGTGCTGTACGAAGAACTCAACACCACCAACAAGGACCGGTTGTTCGGGACGGCCGGCTTCACCATCAATTTGTCGAAAGCGCTGACCCTCGACCTCAAATCGGGGATCGACCTGGGAACGGAGTTCCGGACACAGCGGAAACCCAAGATGACCGCTGTCTGGAACAATGGCTTCTACCGGGAGGAAATGCTCATGAATTATGAGGTAAACACCGATTTCCTGCTGCGGTACAAGAAGAAATTGCTCACTGACCGCTTTGACGTGACCACCGCTTTCGGCGGCAACAACATGGTTACCCAATACCATAGAAATACCGTCCAGCTCAGCGAGCTGGATATCGAAGGGGTTTACAATACCTCGAACGTCCCCTCGGGCATCAATCCCATACCGAACAACTACCGCAACCATAAGGTTATCAACAGTTTGTACGGGTTTGTCTCCCTGGGCTGGGACGATCTCCTGTTCCTGGATATCACCGGGCGCAACGACTGGTCGAGCACCCTGTCGAAAAAGAACTGGTCTTATTTCTATCCTTCCGTGGCGGCAAGCGTATTGCTCGACCGGTTGTTTGATATCCGGTCGGCGGTGCCGGCCATCTCCTTTTTGAAACTCCGGCTATCCTGGGCCAACGTGGGCAACGACACCAGTCCCTATTCGCTCGACCAGTACTATTCAGCATCTTCGATCAGCGGCGGGTATACGCTGCCCGGGACCATCCCCGACCCGATGATCAAGCCGGAGAATGTGGAGAGCTGGGAGCTCGGTCTGGAGGGCAACTTCTTCAAAAACCGCATGGGGTTCGATGTGGCGCTTTACCACTCATCGACTACCAATCAGATTGTGCCCATAGAAATAGATCCTATTGTCGGGGCTTCCTACATACGGATCAATGCCGGAGAGATCACCAACCGGGGGATCGAAATCTCGGCCCATGCCACTCCGGTGAAGAGCCGGAACTGGACATGGAACCTGGCAGCCAACTGGTCGCGGAACATCAACAAGCTGGTGAGCCTGGATGAAGGCTGGGATCCCGACGTCCCGTGGGAAACCGATATGGGCACCACCATTGGCGGAAGGCTCCACGTATATTCCTATGTAGGGAAGGAGATGCACCAGATTTACGGCTTTGCCCTCAAAAAAGCCCCTGAAGGATCCTATTATCTCGACGGGAGTGGAAACAAGGTGGATTGTTCCGGAGAGATGCTCCTCGACGCGAAAACGGGACTGCCCACCCTGGTGAGTACATCCGACAACTACCTGGGTAAGGTAAACCCCGACTGGAGGGGAGGGTTCAGTACGGCTGTGAGGTATAAAAATCTGACCCTCAACATGATATTTTCGTACCAGATGGGCGGCAACCGGTTCTCGGTATCGCACGGGATCCTGTCGTACCAGGGAAAGCTGAAGAATTCGCTCGAAGGGCGTTACGACGGCATGGTGGCCAATGGCGTCAACCTGATTTCGACCGGCGAGGATGGAAGCACCCTCTGCCAGGTCAACACCACGGTGACCGAGAACATTTACAATTTTTACCAGTCGCGGGCTTTAGACCGTTACAACGGCGAGGCCCACACTTTCGACACCTCCTTCCTCAAATTCAAGGAGGCCAGGCTGGAATATGAACTCCCCGCACAGGTCTGCAATGCCATCGGCTTCCTGCAGGGCGCCAACATCGCTCTGTTCGGCACCAACCTGTTCTCCCTCGACAACTGGCCTTTATACGATCCCGAGGGCGGGATGCTCACCGGCACCAACGTCTTCAACGGCATCGAAGCCGGTGCTTTCCCCATGACCCGCACGTTCGGCGTCAACCTGAAGCTATCCTTTTAACCCTAAATCCGAAGTAAAATGAAAAAAATCCAATCGATACTGTTGTTGGGTATTCTCCTGGGTATCTTCCACGCCTGCACAGGCGAATTTGAGGAAATCAACACCAATCCCAACAGGACCATCGTCGGCATGATCCGGGCTTCGAACATGTTCGAACCGATCCTGTACAATTCAGCCAACCAGTGGCTGGATCGGACCTGGTATTACAACAACGAGCTGATCCAGTTCACCGCCCACACCGGAGGGGTTACCCGCCGGGAGCACCTCTATTTCCTGGAAGAATCCAGGGATTGGGCAGGCTTCTGGAACCACTATTCGAACTACGGAAAAAATGTAGACCACATGCGCGAACTGGCTGTGGAGCAGGGCGACCGGTCGCTCGAGGCCATCGCCCTCACCTTCAAGGTTCTGTTTTTCGCTAACATGACCGATATGTTCGGCAGCATTCCTTACGAGGAGGCTTTTTCAGGCCGCAAGCTGAACGGTACCCTCACCCCGAAATTCAACACCCAGAAAGAGGTGTATGAGTTTATGTTCCGCGATCTGGAGGCTGCCAACGATATTTATGCCACGAATCCCCTGTTTCTGAACCCCAAGATGGATGGAATGTATGGCGGGAAGATGGAAGCCTGGCGGAAATTCAACAACTCGCTCTACCTGCGCCTCCTCTGCAGGGTCAGCGGCCGGGCTGAAATGAATGTGGGAGCCAAAATGACCGAAATACTGACGAATTCAGCAAAATACCCGATTTTTTCGTCCAACAGCGATAACGCCACCGTGAAGTTCACCGGGGCCGATCCGTACCTCAGCAACTTCGGCACCACCACCGAAAGCGGATTTACCTCCAGCGGCCGCAAGCTTACCCGCCAGCTGATTGGGATGACCGTGTATATCGACCAGCTCGGGAACCAGGGGTATGTCGATCCCCGTCTGCCCATCATCGGCAAGAAAAACAACATCGCTTCGGTAAATCCGAAAAATATCTGGATCGGCACCAAGTCGGGATGTACCGACCAGGAAAGAAGTACCGTGGACCAGGGGACCTCCTGGCTGAACTACAAGGTTTTCTGCCGGAAAGATGCCCCTGCCACCTATATGGATTATGCCGAGGTGCAGTTGATACTGGCGGAAGCAGCCCTCAAGGGGCTGATCAGCGGAGGCACCACTGCTGCTAAAAGCTACTACGAGGCGGGCGTCAGGGCGTCGATGCAGAAATGGTCGCAACAAGGTGCCTATTCCGAAACACCGGTGTCGATTTCCGATAACGACATCCAGACCTACCTGGCTTCTCCCCTGGGATCGTGGGACCTGGCCTCCAACAAGGCTGAGTTTCTCGGTAAACAGAAATTCCTGGCCCTTTTCTGGATCGGGATGGAAGCCTACCACGAATACCGCCGTACCGGCTACCCGGTGCTCACCATCGGGGAGGGTACGATATACAACGATTTTGTTCTTCCCACCCGTTTGGGGTATCCCAATGCCACCATGTCGACCAACAATGCCAACGCTGTTTCGGCACTGGAGGGTATGAAAGGGGCCAATGACATGAAAACCCCGGTTTGGTGGAGCAAACAGGCCATCGATGAAGGCAAATAATCATACCATGAAGCACAGGCAGGATACCCAGCCCTTTGGACCTGAAGCAAAACCGGCCGGAATGGGAAAAATGTCGGAAAGCCTTGTGTTTCAGCCAATAAACCATACCCATGCAAAATTTACCAGGATGAATACAAAGATTTCTAACAGATGGAAGGGAGCAGGAGTGGCGTTATTCGCCCTGTTTATTGTTCCTGCTTTACTGGTCCTCTCGTGCGAACAGGAGGAAGACAAGCCTTCGGGCGATCCCTATTTCACCCTCGAGGGCAACCCTACCGGGTGGTCGGTGGGTACTGCCGCCAAGACACAAAGTTTTGTGGTCCGCTCCAACCGGGAGTGGCAGATTGTAGCCCAGAACGAGGGCACCTGGGCAAAGGTGTTCCCGGCGGAGGGAAAGGACGACGGAATCTTCAAGGTCATCGTGACCGAAAATAAGACGTTCGATGTGCGCACCATGGCCTTCTCGTTCGTTGTTGACGGCCAGGAGCAGCCGGTACTGTTCACGGTGACCCAGGAAAAGGCCATTCCCTACCTGACAGTCGATGGCATCCCAGCGGGAAAAAATATCAACCAGGCAGCCCAGGAGGTGAAGGTCAATGTGAAGACCAATGTGGAGTACACCTACAGTTCCAACGCTCCCTGGCTGGTCTTCAGCAAGGCTGTGACTGGCTCTGAAGGAACCGACCTGGTCTTTCAGGCTGAGGCCAACATGGGCAGCAAGTCGAGGGTTGCCAATGTCTCGTTTGCCTGCCAGCAGTTCCCTGACCTGAACGTCACTTTGGCCGTCACCCAGGAGGGGAAAAGCGAGGGAATCGTCGTCCTGTTCGAAGATTTCAGCTGGCTGGCTTACGGAAACCCCGTATTCTACACCACCACGGGGGAGACGCGGTTTGACTCATGGACGGATGCGGAGAAGGCCAAGGGGTGGACAAGCAGTCTGAATACCTTCTCGAACGACCGGCCCTGTTATGCGCGGCCGGGATTTGTGAAGCTGGGGAAGACCAGCTACGGGGGAGACCTGATCTCCCCGAAGCTGTCGGCTATCACCGGCACCACAAACCTGCTGGTGAAGTTCAAGGCGGTGCCCTATATGACCGCTTCGGGCACCCGTGATGACAACATTCTGGAAGTCAGCGTCATCGGACCGGGAACGGTGGGCACCAGTACCTTTATCATCGACAACTGGCCCAACTATGCCACCGACCCGACCTGCACCCTCATCTGGGAGGAGATTACCACTGAACGGTCGTTCACCATCACCGGGGCTACCTCGGAGACGCAAATCAAGTTCCTGGGCCGCGATTATGCCCTTTCGGGAGTGGGGGCCGGCAAAAACCGGATCTTCCTCGACGACATCAAAGTCCTGATACCGGACTAGGGAAAGTGAAAATGGAGCGCAGCAGCTTGCCCCGTAAGTCAGCATGACTCCACGGGGGAATCCCGGCTCAGACAGCCTGTCCCGCTTTTGCGGGAGGAACGGGCGCCCCGCAGGGGCAGGTTAGTATAGCCCTGGGCAACGCCCAGGGAATGAGGAATGCCCCCCAGATCCCGGCCCGCTGATTGAAACGAGCATGGTGCTTCTAACATAGAAGGATAGGTATTTCCCCTCCATGCGAGTTCCACGGGCGTGAAGAACCGGAGCAAGCCCGGAATCTATATATAAGTGAAGAACAATTAATTAAATGGACAACAGACGAGTGAAATGCCGACGATGCGAATAGCGAATAGCGAATGGTGAAAAGCGGAGAGTGGCTCCGGAGGAGCGGAATCTTGGTAGCCCGGCTCAGACAGCCTGTCCCGCTTTTGCGGGAGGAGTGAAAAACGGAGTGAGAAAATGAGTAGTGAGTAAGGAGTAGGGAGTGAAAAACGGAGAAAGAAAATGAGTAGGGAGTAGGGAGTGAAAAACGAAAAGTGAAAAGTTGAAAGTGAAATGCCGACCTTTTTTATCTTTACGGGACCCTGCAAACGAAAGATAGATCGAACCATGAAAAGAGGGCTGGTTGTTTGGGTTTCGTTGCTGATGGCTGTGGCTGCCGTTGCCCAGGAGTACAAAGAGGCTGCCGGCATACGGGCGGGGGTGAGCTCCGGCATTGAATACCGGCGCTACATCGACTATGAGTATTCGGGAATGCTGCTCCTCAGTGCCCGGAACCGCGGGCTCCAGTTGCATGCCCTGTTTGAGATCCACCGCACCGACCTGATGCCCGGCTCCGGCAACCTCGATTTCTTCTATGGCGCCGGCATCCACGGAGGCTTTATCCGGTGGACGGAGCATAACACAGTAGGATCCTCCACCGTGCCGGAAGTGAAAACCCGCCCCATCGTCGGCATCGATGGCGTGGCAGGCCTGGAGTATACCTTCTCCTTCTTACCGGTCTGTGCCGGCATAGAGATCAAACCCCCCATCGATTTTCTGGGCCGGACCGGCTTCAAGGTCATCCCCTGGGATTTCGGTTTCACCCTCCGTTACCTGTTCTGAGTCTTGCCCGCAGGAAGGCATGATCTGCCGGGGCTGTAGCCACGAAATGGTCAGGGTAAGACCACAAAATCGGCGTTGAGCAGGTACTCGAGGCTCATCTGGCAGCTCTCGAAAGGTTCGAAATTATACTTTTCCACCTCTACGATGCCGTATTCCAGTCCTGCGGTGGCAGAATGGGACCAGATGGCGGCAAAGTCGACCTTCCCGCTGGTGCCCACCTCTGCTTCGTCCTTTATATGCCACAGAGGGAAGCGTCCCGGATAGCTGGTGAAGTAATCGACGGGATTTTTGCCCCCGACGACGCACCAGTAGAGGTCGAGTTGAAACATCACTTTTGCAGGGTCGGTATTCTGAAGGAGGAAGTCGTATACCGTCACGCTGTCGAGCACGGTGGTAAATTCGGCTGAGTGGTTGTGGTACCCGAAGCGGATGCCGCGGGCGTTGCATTTTTCGCCTATTTCGTTGTAGTAGTTGCAGTATTTTTTGAGCATGGCGAGGCTTTCGTAGGCTTCGCGGCCCATAGAGGGTTTGACGATCCAGCGGACGCCGGCGGCTGCATGGGCTTCGATACACTGGTCCCACCAGGCGGCATTCTCCGCCGCCGATGCTGAGTCGGGCAGGTTTGCTCCCGTATGGCTGCCCAGGAACTGAAGCCCGTTGGCACGGCACAAATCACCGAATGCCGCCGGGTCCATGCCGTAAAACTTTCCGTCGCGGTAGTCGGCAGCCTCCACAAAGGTGTACCCCATGGCTCCCACCTTCTGCAGGGTGCCCGCCAGGTCGTTCCCTATCGAGTCGCGCAAAGAATACAACTGAAGGCCGATGTTCTTTTCAGGCGCAGGAGTCCCGCACGACACCAGCAGCACCAGGAGGGTCGCCACCGGCAACAGCCATCCTGTCATTCTTTTCTCTTTCATTTTGGTTTGGTTTTATTCTTCAAATGTAGAATTTCCCCGGTTGTTTCGAACAAGGAAAGCGCGGATATTTTATACTTTTTTCCTGACGGGTTCCTGCCCTCTCATTTTTACTATTTTTGGCGGTCTATCTGTCGTTGATGAATAAAAACAGGGATATCTTACCGGTCTTGTCGGCATTGGGGGCCATGCTCTTCTGGAGCTTCTCGTTCGTCTGGGTCAAGATCGCCTACCTTGCCTATGGTCCGCTGACAGTCGTCTTCTTCCGTCTGGTCCTTTCGGTACTTTTGTTGTTTCCGTTTGCCCTTTTCGTCCGGAGGTTGCAGATCCCGGCGCGCCAGGATCTGGGAATTCTCCTGCTGCTGGCCTTTTTCGAGCCTTTTCTCTATTTCATGGGCGAGAGTTACGGTTTGAAATTTGTCTCTTCCACGGTAGCAGCGGTGATAGTGGCAACGATACCCCTGTTTGCGCCTCTCTTTGCATGGCATTTTTTCAGGGAACGGATCAGCGGGATGAATGTGGCGGGATTGCTGGTTTCCTTTGCGGGGGTCACCCTGGTGGTGATGAACCGCGACTTTACATTTTCGGCCTCTCCGCTGGGTGTAGCCCTCGAATTCGGGGCTGTCTTCTCGGCCATTGCCTATTCCACGGTGTTGCGCAAGCTGGCCTTCCGTTACAATACCTTTACCATCATAGCCTTTCAGAACCTCATCGGCATTTTCATGTTCCTGCCCTTCTGGCTGCTCTTTGAAGCGCGGAGTTGTATGTCCGTACCTTTTCACCCGGAGGCTTTCCGCGCCATCGTGCTGCTCTCCTTGTTTGCGTCCACGCTGGCCTTTATCTTTTTCACCTTCAGTGTCCGCCGCATGGGCATCAGCCGATCCAACAGCTTCATCAACCTGATTCCGGTATTTGTGGCGCTGCTGGCCTGGTTCATCCTGGGCGATGCGGTCACCCTGCAGAAAGTTGCGGGCATCTCGGTGGTCATCACAGGGTTATTCCTGTCGCAAGTCAGGCGCCGGAAACATAAAACAGACGCATGAAGCGGCAATTTGCTGGTGCCGGAAATATTTGGTTATTTTTGCCGTTTATGAGAAAAACAGGTGCCGGGATGCGTTATCTTTTGACAGCGGGAGCTGCGCTTTGTTTGTTTGGTTTTTCTGTTACCGCCCAGATCGGGGGTGAGTCGGCCTATTCTTTTTTGTCGCTTACCCCTTCGGCCAGGATAGCGGCCCTCGGAGGCAGCCAGGTGGCCGTCAACGATACGGCAGACCTGAACCTCGCCTGCCACAATCCGGCTTTGTTACACGAAGGAATGGTTAACCGCCTGGTGGTCAACTATGTCGATTATCTGGAGTCGGTCAGTTACGGGTATGCTTCCTATGCCTTTCGTCCGCTGGAGGTTGGTGTTTTCGCCGCGGGCATGCACTATATCAATTATGGCAGCTTCGTGGAAGCCGATGAGGAGGGGGTTCTCACGGGCGGTTTCTTCCGGGCGGGAGAGTATGCGCTTCACCTGATGTATGCCGGTAAGTTCCGGCGCTGGCGCTATGGGGTCACCCTGAAGCCTGTCTATTCGGTTTTCGAAAGCTACCGCTCCCTGGGTATTGCCGGCGATGCGGGGGTAGCCTGGTTTTCGGAGAGTAAGCTGGCCTCGGTGGGGTTGGCGGCCCGCAATTTCGGCACCATGGTCACCACCTATTACGATAACGGGGAGCGGGAGCCGCTGCCGTTTGACCTGCAAGCCGGTTTTTCGGGGAGGCTGGCTCATGCGCCCCTGATTTTTTACGTGACAGCCCACCATCTGAATCACTGGACCCTGGCCCAACCCGAAGAGGAGGAGACGGAAGAGGTTCAGTTTCTGGAGCCTGCGGAGGCGTTTCCGAAGCAGCTGATGCGTCATCTGGTGCTGGGTGCCGAGATTGTGCCCTCACCGGCCTTTACCCTGCGGGTGGGCTACAACTACCACCTGCAGCAGCAGATGAAGGTCGAAGAGCGGATCTCGACCGTGGGCTTTTCCCTGGGTTTCGGGGTGCGCATACGGCGATTCCGCCTGGACTATGCCAATACCCGCTACCATGTGGCGGGGGCCTCCAACCATCTTTCGCTGGCCATCGCTCTGGACGGCAATTTTTAAAGCCGCCGGGGGGCTGTCTGCCCAAAAAGGTTATCTTTGCTGGCATAGGCCACCCAATGAAGCCGGAAAAAATCACCATAGCCATCGACGGGTATTCCTCGTGCGGGAAGAGCACCCTGGCCAGGTCGCTGGCGCAGGCACTGGGCTATACCTACATCGACAGCGGCGCCATGTACCGTGCTGTCACCCTTTTTGCACTCCGCAACCACTGGATCACCAACGGGCAGCCCGACCGCGAGGCCATCATCCGTAACCTGGACAAGATCTCCATCACGTTTACCACGGATTCTGAAACCGGTCGCAACAGCACGTGGCTATGCGGGGAGAATGTGGAGGAGGAGATCCGCAGCCTGGAGGTTTCCGGGAGTGTGAGTCCGGTGAGCGCCATCCGGGAGGTGCGCAGGGCAATGGTGCGGCTGCAGCGGAAAATGGGCCGCAACCGGGGAATCGTTATGGATGGCCGCGACATCGGCACGGTGGTCTTCCCGAAAGCGGAGCTGAAGATCTTTATGACAGCCACGCCTGAAATCCGGGCCATGCGGCGTTACCTGGAGCTGAAAGACAAGGGTGCCGCCGTGACGCCCGGGGAGGTCATGGCGAACCTTCTCCACCGCGACGCCATTGACCAGGGACGTGCGGAGAGCCCCCTGCGGAGGGCCCCCGGCGCCCTCATCCTCGACAACAGCCATCTGACCCCCGAAGAGCAGCTGGCCTGGGCCCTCGACAGAGTCTCTGAAATCACCCGCAGCCATGAAAACGGAAATTGACAGCCGCTCGGGGTTCTGCTTCGGCGTGATCAACGCCATACAAAAGGCCGAAACCGAGCTGGCAAAACCGGGTGTCCTCTATTGCCTGGGCGATATTGTCCACAATGAGGCAGAGGTAGCCCGCCTCGCAAACCTGGGTATGGTTACCATTACACGCGAACAATTTTTCAGCATGGAGAACTGCCGGGTGTTGATCCGGGCACACGGGGAACCTCCCGAGACCTATGACTATGCGCGGGAACACCATATTACCCTGGTCGATGCCACCTGTCCCGTGGTGCTGCAGCTCCAGAAACAGGTGAAAGGCTCCTATCAGAAGCTGGCACCTCACGGGGGACAGCTTCTCTTCTTCGGTAAAACAGGCCATGCCGAGACCGAGGGTATCAACGGGCAGATCGGCAACCGGGCGTTGATCATCCAGAGCCCCGAAGACCTTGACAAAGCAGACTTCAGCAAGCCCATTGAGGTCTATTCGCAGACCACCATGCCCGTAGAGCAGTTCCGGGAGGTCACGGAACTGGTGCTCCGGCGTGCCGGTGCCAACCCGGAGGTGACCATCCGCGATACCATTTGCCGCCAGGTCTCCAACCGGGGTCCCCACCTGCAAAAGTTTGCCGCCCGCTTTGCGGTGGTGGTGTTTGTTACCGGGCGTAAGAGCTCCAACGGCGCAGCCCTGTTTGCCGTATGCCGGAAGGCCAATCCCAACACCTACCGGGTGGAGGGGGTGGAAGACCTCCGGGATGAATGGTTCCGGGATGCCGACAGTGTGGGCATCTGCGGAGCCACCTCCACACCCCGCTGGCTTCTCGAAGCTGTGGAGGCCCGCATACACCGGATTTCCGGTGCCTGACAGAAAGGGAACCCTTCTTTCTGCCTTAATACTGAACCGCCATGGCCGGAGTTTTTGCTGATGTCCTCTTACCCCTGCCCCTGCAGGAGCCCTTTACCTATGCCATACCTGCCGCCTTGGAGGAAAAGGTGCTCCCCGGCACCCGGGTGGCGGTGCGCTTCGGTTCCCGGAAAACCTATGCGGCCCTGGTTGTAGCCATCCACCGCACCCCCCCCTCCGCCGGCAGGGTCAGGGAGATTGCCGCCCTCCTCGATGACCGGCCTGTAGCCGGAGAACAACACTTCCGGTTTTGGAAGTGGATAGCCGGTTATTACCTCTGCTCCGAAGGGGAGGTGATGAAAGCCGCCCTTCCTCCTGGCATGAAACTGGAGAGCGAGACGTTGATCTTCCCTGTTGCCGACCCTCCGGATAGGGAGGTCACCCCGGAAGAGCAGCAGCTGCTCCTTCTCCTGGGGGACCGGAAAATGCGTATCGGCGACCTTGCAGGCCTGGCCGGAAACAGCCATTCCCTGCGGCTGTTGAGGCAGCTTATCGAGAAGCAGGTGGTGGCCGTGGAAGAAAGGGTGACAGAGAAATACAAGCCTCTGACGCGTGCCGTGGTATCTGCGGGAGATGCCCTGGCTGCGGAAGGGTGGCCGGAGGAGGCCCTGGCAGCGCTGAAGAGGGCTCCACGACAACGGGAACTGCTGCGGCAGGCCGCAGGGTTGCTGGCTCCCTTTACTCCCGGGGCCCCCGGGCTGATTGACAAAAAAGCTCTCCTCGGAACGGGAGGCTTCACCGAAGCAACACTGAACCAACTGGTGAGCAAGGAATATCTGAAGATCTGTCAGGTAGAGGTGTCGCGGCTGGGAACCGCAGGAATTTCCGCGGAAGGACCCTCGCTCCCCGGCGGGAGCCTGCAAATGGCGCTGGCCCGACTCCGGGAGCAGTTCGAAGCCCACAGGGTGGTGCTCCTCCACGGTCCTTCCGCAGAGAGAACCCGTCTATGCCTGTCCCTGGCTGCCGGGGTCGCTGCCACCGGAAAACAGATCCTCTGGCTGGTGCCGGAGATATCGATGACTCCCCGGCTGGCAGAATACCTGGAGTCCCTGTTTGGCGGCAAGGTGGGGGTGTATCATTCTGCCGGAGGAGATGCCGCGCGCACGGAGATCTGGCACCGGGTGCGGGGTTACGACGGCAGCGACAAGTCCTGCCAGGTGGTCCTGGGCACCCGCTCGGCACTCTTCCTGCCCTTTCCCGATGCCGGGCTTATCATCGTCGACGATGAGCACGACCCCTCGTACAAGCAGCAAGACCCGGCACCCCGGTATCACGCCCGTGATACGGCGGTGGTCCTGGGAACCCTCCTGTCCTGCTCTGTGCTCCTGGCGTCGGCAACCCCGTCGTTCGAATCGTACCATAATGCTCGCACCGGAAAATACGGGCTGGTATCCCTTGCGGAAGAGACGGGGTCGCTGCCGGCACCCCTGGTGGTGGTGGCCGACATCCGGGATGCCCGGAAACGGAAGACCATAAAGGGAATGTTCACTCCTGCGCTCTATGAGGCTGTCAGCGATGCCCTGGCGCAACAGCAACAGGTAATCCTGTTCCAGAACCGCCGTGGTTATGCTCCCTACCCGGAGTGCTCCCATTGCGGGTGGGTGCCTGCCTGCATCCGCTGCGACGTCTCCCTGTCGTACCATAAACTGGACAACCGTCTTATCTGCCATTACTGCGGCTACTCCCTTCCTTTTCCGCAGGAGTGCGCCCAATGCCACTCTCCCGATCTGTTGCTGCGTGGTTCCGGCACCGAGAGAGTGGAGGAAGAGGTGGCCCTGCTTTTCCCCGGGGCACGCATTGCCCGCATCGATGCCGACACGGTACGTACCAGGGCTGCCTACCGCCGAATGATGGATACGGTAGCCAACCGCAATGCCGATATCCTGGTGGGAACCCGGATGATTACGCGGGGGGATGGCTTTGGCAACGTCGCCGTAGTAGGCATCCTCAATGCCGGCAGCCTGTTGAATGCCTCTGATTTCCGGGCCTTCGAAAGAGCTTTCCAGGTGATGTCGGCATTGCGGGATCTGGCAGGAGGAACTCCTGGCCGGGGTAAACTGGTGATCCAGACTTCTGTACCCGGCCACCCGGTGACTGATTTTCTTCAGCAGAACGACTACGAGGGATTTTACAACCGGTTCAGTGCAGAGCGCCGGACCTTCCGGTACCCCCCGTGGTTCCGGTTTATGAGGATCCTGGTCCGCCACCGCGACGAATCACGGGTTGCAGAGGTGGCATCCTTCCTGGCTGTCTTGCTGCGGAGGATTTCCCGGCTGGAGGTGCTGGGGCCCCAGGCACCGCCGGTCAGCCGTCTCCGCGGGCTCCATGCCCGGGAAATATGGCTGAAGATCCCCCGGGAAGCTTCCCGCAACACCATGGTCCAGGCGGTAGCTGCTGCCCTGGAGTCCGCCCGCAACCACCCCCGGGCTTCCGGAATCTCCCTCCAGCCGGATGTGGACGCAGTATAATTTGTTTTCCTGAATTTTTTGAATATGTTTGAAGTCGTATTCAGGCTAAGTATTTTTTTTACCTTTGCAGCTTTAAATTTCTTACAGCGTGAATTCGCAGGAAGTGCAGCAGCTTTTCAGCCGGTTTGAACACATTACCGCCCTGGTCATAGGAGATGCCATGGTCGACAGTTATATGTGGGGACGGGTGGAGCGGATATCGCCCGAAGCACCCATCCCGATTGTGTCGGTAATTAAAAGGGAAAACCGGCTGGGTGGTGCTGCCAATGTATCGCTCAACCTCCAGGCCCTGGGGGCTACCCCCCTGCTGTTCTCTGTCATCGGCGATGACGAAAAGGGCCGGCGGTTCCGCAAACTCATGGAGAAAAACAAGCTCTGGGCCGAAGGAATATTTACCGACCCTCACCGGATTACCACCGTGAAGAGCCGGATCATCTGCAACGGCCAGCATATTGCCAGGGTGGATGAGGAATCGACCGATTTCATCGACAACGGCCTGGAAATGCAGGTCCTCAACAGCCTGCAGAAAACCATCGAATCGCGGAAAATAGACGTGATCATCTTCGTGGATTACGACAAGGGCATGGTCACACCGCGGTTGTTTGAAATGGTCCGGAAGCTGGCAAAGGAAAAAAAGATCAGCATTGCCGTGGATCCCAAGCGGCGCAACTTTTCCGTATACCAGGGTGTGGATCTTTTCAAACCCAACTTCAAGGAGTTCGTCGACGGAATAGGCCGGGGTATCCGGAAGGGAGACATGGAGAGCCTGCGGAAAGCGGCTGAGGAGTACAAAAGGGAAAAAGACATCAAACTCATATTCATAACGCTTTCGGAGCTGGGGGTGTTTATCAGCAACGGAGTGAGCCAGACCTATTATCCTGCCGAGATCCGGTACATTGCCGATGTGTCGGGAGCCGGTGATACCGTATTATCGGTGGCGAGTCTTTGTCTGGCTGCCAATACCGACCTGCGGACTATGGCTCAGCTGTCGAATATGGCCGGAGGGCTTGTATGTGAGCAGGTCGGGGTGGTTCCCATCAACCGCGACCGTTTTATCCGGGAGATGGAAAAACCCGATTTCAGGGAGTAGGGCTTCTGTGGCCGGCCAGGATGCAGCGCCCCGCGAAGACTGCGCAGGAGGATGGGAACAAGATAACCAGGACCCCTGGTAACAATGGGTAGGTATGGGAAAAATTATAGCATTGGCGAACCAGAAAGGCGGGGTGGGCAAAACAACCACGACCATCAATCTTTCAGCAAGCCTGGCCGTGCTGGAGAAAAAGGTCCTTGTCATCGATGCCGACCCGCAGGCCAATGCCACCTCGGGCCTGGGCTTCGACCTGAAGGCCATAAAAACCAGCATCTACGAATGCATTATCGATGAGGTGGATGTCAGGAAAATCGTCCTCCGCACCGAGATCGAGAACCTGGACCTGATACCGTCGCACATCGACCTGGTGGGGGCTGAAATCGAGATGCTGAATCTTCCTAACCGCGAGAAAGTGATGAAGCACACCATCCGCAGCATCCGCGATGAATACGATTTTATATTCTTGGATTGTTCCCCTTCTCTGGGGCTGATCACCGTCAATGCCCTGACGGCAGCTGATTCGGTGATCATCCCGGTACAGTGTGAGTATTTTGCCCTGGAAGGGCTGGGCAAGTTGCTGAACACCATCAGGATTATCCAGAGCAGGCTCAATCCGGGGCTGGCCATCGAGGGTTTCCTGCTGACCATGTTTGACTCCCGGGTCAATTTGTCGAACCAGGTGTATGAAGAGGTGAAGCGTCATTTCCAGGAGATGGTTTTTGAGACGGTGATCATGCGGAATGTCAAGCTCAGTGAGGCACCCGGTTATGGTAAGCCGGCAGTGCTCTACGATGCCAGTTCACGTGGAGCGATCAACTACATGAACCTGGCGCGTGAGATCCTGCAGCGTAACGACATGACCCTTTTACGACAGGATGAAAAGATCATTCTGTGACTCTGCTGTCGCTGTGCCGGCAGGAAGACACTGAGGAACACCCCGGCACCGGATCGTGCCCGGGAACAAGGAAACAAGCAAAATCATGGCAAAAAGGAACGTATTGGGCAGAGGTCTGGGAGCCCTGATGAATGATGCCGACCTGGTCAGGGAGCAGATTTCGGGAATCGCCGAGGTGGAATTGTCGAAGATAGATGCCAACCCTTACCAGCCTCGGAGCTCTTTTGATGCGGAAAAACTGGAGGAGCTGGCGGGGTCTATACGGGAAATCGGGCTTATCCAGCCGGTGACGCTCCGCAAAACGGCAGGTGACAGGTTCCAGATCATCACGGGGGAACGGCGGGTCAGGGCAGCCCAACTGGCCGGACTGGTGAAGATTCCCGCATTCATACGCGAAGCAGCCAACGATACCATGCTCGAGATGGCGCTGGTGGAAAATATTCAGCGCGAAGACCTCAATGCCATTGACATCTCCCTGAGTTACCAGCGGCTCATCGACGAGTGCGACCTCACCCAGGAGACCCTCAGCATCCGGGTAGGCAAAAAACGGTCCACCGTGGCCAACTACCTCCGGCTGCTGAAACTTCCCGCCCTGGTCCAGAAAGGGCTGCGGGATAAACATATCACCATGGGGCACGCCAAGGCCCTGATCAATATCGAAGACCCCGATACCCAGGTGATGCTTTTCAGGCAGATCGTCCGCTACGATTACTCTGTACGGAAAGTCGAGGAACTTGTCAGGGTGATGGCAGAATCTCCTGACCTCCGGGAGGCAAAAAAGACAAAAAAGCAGGCCTATCCGGAGCGCTTTACCCCGGTGCAACAGTTGCTCGAAAGCCTTTTCCCTTCGGCGGTGCGATTTGGTGCCAGCGAAAAGGGAAGAGGACATATCCAGATCTCCTTTCGCAATGAAGAGGAGCTTCGTCAGATTGTTAAAATTCTGGAAAACCGGCATTAGGCGGAGTAACGGTGCGGGCAACCCGGTAACATTCTTTTATATTTGCTGCAAAAGAAGTGGTAGTGGCCCCAACAGGAAAGGTAAGAACGTGTAGTATCCTAGCAAGCTTGCTGCTGATGGTGAGTCAGATCCTCACCGGCATGCCGCCGGCCCGGAATGCCCACCTGCGGCCTGATACCCTGGTTCACCAGAAGCTGTTATCCCCCGATTCCGCCTCTTTTGTTACCGGCGATACCCTCCAGCCCGCCGATACACTGGTTCACCACAAACTCCTCTCCCCCGATTCAGCCTTCTTCTTTGCCGGCGATACCCTCCTGCGGGCCGATAGCGTATCGGCAAAAGTGGTAACACCGGAACACTCGCCCAGGAAAGCCTCCTTGTACTCAGCCCTGTTACCCGGTCTGGGGCAGGCCTATAACCGCAAATACTGGAAGATCCCCCTCATCTATGCCGGCTTCGGCGCTTTCGGCTATTTCATAGGCTGGAACAACGGGAATTACAGTTCTGCCAGGCAGGCGTACAAAGATCTGACCGATGACGATCCCCTGACCGACTCGTACAACCAGTTGAAGCAGATCATCTATTTCGACCTTAACAACCCGTCGAGCGTTGCCAATCTGAAGCAGGGCCTGATCTCCAGCCAGGATTACTATCGCCGGAACCGCGACCTGCTCGTCATCATCGCTGTGGGCTTTTATGGTTTGAACATCATCGATGCCAGCGTAGATGCCCATTTTTTTGATTTCGACATCGGCGATGACCTTACATTCCGGTTAATACCTTCTTTAGAAAAGATGTCGGATCAAAATATTTTTTCTTTACATTGCGAAATCAATTTTTGAATTCCTGAGGAAGAAAAAAAACAACCTTATGAAGCAACCCTTCCGGAAGATCCTGATACCTGTACTGCTGGTTAGCTGTATATCGTTGGTTTCCAGCGGTGAAGGCGCCATTTCCAGGATCGGGCAATACGTAGTTACCTCGCTTGATACCTCGGTGGCCTCTTCGGTATTTCTGGAGCCCGATGAGGTGGGCAAGGCAGAACTGGGACAGAAACTCGACGATCTGGTCAGCAGCTGGTATATCAACAACATCTTTTTACCGGCCGAAGGCATGGAGGATTTCTCGTATCACCGGCAATTGGTGATTCCCGATTCGGTACTTATCAACAGGTTGAAAAGGGTGGAGGCGGCCGTAGGACTCTCCTTCAATTCGGTGGTGCGCGACTATATCCGGATGTATCTGGAGCAGCGGCCACGGCAGGTGGAGATCATGATTGGTCTGACCTCCTTTTTTTATCCGTTGTTTGAGGAGGTGCTTGACCGGTATGAGTTGCCCCTGGAGTTGAAGAACCTGGCCATCATTGAGTCGGCATTGAATCCGCGGGCGATATCGCGTGCCGGAGCTGTGGGATTGTGGCAGATTATGTATGGTACCGGCAAAGGCCTCAACCTGGAGATCTCCACCTATGTGGATGAACGGCGGGATGTGCTGAAGGCTACCGATGCGGCAGCCCGTTACCTGAAGCAACTGTACAGTGTCTACCGCGACTGGCATCTGGTCATTGCCGCCTATAACTGCGGCCCGGGAAATGTGAACAAGGCCATAGCCCGTTCGGGCGGGAAAACCAACTACTGGGAGATTTACTATGCCCTGCCACGGGAAACCAGAGGCTATGTGCCGGCATACATCGCGGCTACCTACATGATGAACTACTACCGCGTTCACGGCCTGAACCCGCAGCTTCCCTCCATCGCCCTGAATACCGACACCATCATGGTGGGCCGTTACCTGAACCTGGAACAGGTCGCCGACAACCTGGAGCTTGACCTGGAAGCGCTGCGCGACCTTAATCCGATGTACCGCTACGACATCCTCCCGGGGAGTCCGGAGAAACAGTACCCCCTACGGATTCCCGCAGAACATGTTTCCGCTTTCCTCGTGAAGGAAGAGGCCATCTACAACCACGAGCGGAATATTCACTTTCCCGACAACACGCTGGTGAAACCCAAAACTTCGGTACCCGACCCTGTTCCGGGCAACGACGGGAAAACCAGAATCACCTATACGGTAAAGTCGGGAGACAATCCGGGATACATTTCCCGGTGGTTTGACGTGCCGCTGTCGGATCTGAAACGATGGAACCACCTCAGCCGCAATATCATCCGCACCGGGCAGAAACTGACGGTTTACGTCCCTTCCGACAAAACGGATTACTACAAGAAAATCAATACGTTGTCGTTCAGCGCCAAGCAGGCTCTGGTGGGGCACAAGGCTGCCGTCAACAAGGCTCCTTCCGCGGAGCCCCAAACAGAGGTTCTGGCCGATGGGAGGGGACAGGCAACCAGCCAGGCCGGCGAACAGGAATTTGAATATTATACAGTGAAGAAGGGCGACAACTTATGGACCATCGCACGTCATTATCCGGGGATTTCTAATTCCGACATCATGCGTCTTAACAACATTACGGATGCCCGGCGGTTGCGGGCAGGCCAGAAGCTGAAAATAAAACCCAAATCTTAGCCTTCTGCTTTGGGAAAGAAAGATCCTGACTTCTGACCTTTAGTGCGGTATAAGGTAAAGGGGGAAAAAGAATCCTGTTCAGGTTTGCAATTTACACTGGAACCACCAGCAGTCAGATCCCCGGAACGAAAGGCTGAAAGCCTTTTCATTCCAGCCCTGGGCAACGCCCTGGGTACAATGATCGGGTATTTGCCGATGCAGGACTAATTGATAATCCGGAATACCCCCCTTGCCAACAGAATTTCGCATAATATGGATCAAGTGTCTTTATCCATCTGCTGCTATTCCGTTTAATATCTTCAGTCAAAGTGGCCAGGCAACCATTTTTGGACATGACACACAAAATGGGCACATGATTGGTTGTCCCATTATATGGTCAGCAAATGAAAAGGGGGGGGGTGGTTTATTTCATTTTTTCGCGCAGGAGTCCCGGAATTTCAGAAGGTTCGCGGGCCACGGCGACGCCGGCGTCGAGGAAGGCTTTGATTTTTTCGGCCGCGGTGCCGGAGCCGCTGGAGATGATGGCACCTGCATGGCCCATTCTTTTTCCGGGAGGGGCTGTCTGACCGGCAATGAAGGCCACCACCGGTTTGGTCATTTTCTCCCTGATAAAGCGGGCAGCCTGTTCTTCGGCGTCGCCGCCGATTTCTCCGATCAGGGCCACACCAAGGGTGTCGGGGTCCTCCTCGAACATACGGAGCAGCTCCCCGAAGTAGAGTCCTGCCACCGGGTCTCCGCCGATGCCTATGCAGGTGGTCTGCCCCATGCCCTGTTCACTGAGCATGTTGACCACCTCATAGGTCAGGGTTCCGCTGCGGGAGATAAGCCCCACATTTCCTTTCCGGAAGATGTTCCCGGGGAGGATGCCGATAAGGCACTCTTCCGGGGTGATCAGTCCCGGACAGTTGGGTCCGATGAGTTTTGTGCCGTTGCACTGGGCATGCGGCATTACCCGGATCATATCGCGGACCGGAACCCCCTCGGTGATGGTCACCACCAGGGAGATGCCGGCGAAGCTGGCTTCCAGGATGGCATCTGCAGCAAAGGCTGCCGGCACAAAGATGACCGACGCATCAGCGCCGGTGGCTTCCCTGGCCTCCAAAACCGTGTTGAAAACCGGTATGCCATCGATTGTCTGGCCTCCCTTACCGGGTGAAATACCTCCTGCCACCTGTGTGCCGTATGCTTTCATCTTGCCCGCATGGAAAGCTCCGTCACGACCTGTGATGCCCTGGACAAGGACTTTGGTATCTTTATGGATTAATATGCTCATATACCTGTTAATTAATTCGTTGATTATTTACCGGTCCGGCTGAGTTCAATGGCCTTGCGGGCTGCCTCATTCATGGTGCTCACCGTGGGAAGCCCCGTGGATTTTAAGAGCTCCAGTCCTTCTTTGGCATTGGTGCCCGACAGTCGCACCACTATCGGCACCGAGGTGCGGATCTGTTCAAGTGCGGTGATCAGCCCCCGGGCCACATCGTCGCAACGGGTGATGCCCCCGAAAATATTGATCATTACCGCCTTTACATTTTTATCGCCCAGCAGGATGTTCATGGCGTCGATTACTTTCTGCGGGTTCGAGGAGCCTCCTATGTCGAGGAAATTGGCCGGTTCGCCGCCGTACAGCTTAATCATGTCCATGGTGGCCATGGCCAGTCCGGCACCGTTGACCATGCAGCCGATGCTGCCGTCGAGACGGATGTAGGTGAGCCCCTTTTCGTGAGCGGCAATCTCTTTTTGTTCCTCCTCGCTGACCTCCCGCAAGCCCAGAACCTCCGCCTGCCGGTAGAGTGCGTTGTCGTCGAAATTCATCTTGCCGTCGATGGCCATAAGTTCGCCCTCTTTGGTTATGACCAATGGGTTGATTTCTGCCAGCGACGAGTCGGTATCGATGTACAACTTGTATAACTTCAGAAAGATGTCGGCGCCGGCGCGGGCATGCCGGGGGTCCTGAAAGAGCCTGAAGGCTACCTCCCGGGCTTGCCACTCCATCAGTCCCGTCATCGGGTTGATGGGGATCTTAATGATTTTCTCCGGCGACACCCGGGCTACTTCTTCAATTTCAACGCCCCCCTCTGCGCTGGCCATGAGAACAACGCTCCTGGTGTTACGGTCGTTGATCAGACCGATGTAATATTCGCTGCTGATGTCAACAGCGTTTCCGACCAGTATCTTTTCCACGGTGTACCCCTTGATGTCCATGCCCAGGATTTTCCTGGCATTCTCCACGGCTTCCGCTTTGGTGCGGGCCAGTTTGACGCCGCCGGCTTTGCCGCGACCTCCGGCATGCACCTGGGCCTTGATCACCCGCAGCCGCCCGTCATCGGGCACCCGCAATTCCACTTCCTCCTCGGTATGGCATAGCAGCGCGTCCGGTACCGGTATGCCGTATTTCCGGAAAAGATCCCGCGCCTGGTATTCATGTATCTTCATAAATTGGTATTTCTTGGTTTCAGATGATCAGAAACTGGTATTCCTGCTTGCAGGCAGGTGGCCCGAACCCGCAGCGGGAAAAGGCCTTTCACAGCCACCCCGCAGGGAAACCCCCGGAGCAGCAACTGCAGTGCCCCCGCATGCCGGTCTTCCATGCGGCTAAAAATATAAAATATCTGTTAATCCGGAACGATAATCATGACAAACTGAAAATAAAAAACCAACAGAAATACACTATTTTTGCGGGCGAACGGAAACGTCATGGAGGAATACATTCGTCGGTTGATCTGTCTGGAAGCAGAAGCGGTAAGCAGGATTCCTGTTACGGGGGAATTTGGAAAGTGTGTGGAACTACTTTACAGCCGGGTGCACGGGAAGCGCGGGAAACTGATTACCAGCGGCATGGGCAAAGCCGGACAGATCGCCCAGAACATAGCCACCACGCTCAGCTCCACCGGTACGCCGGCTTTGTTCCTGCATCCCAGTGATGCGCAGCATGGCGACCTGGGGATTCTTCAGGAAAACGACCTGCTGCTGCTGGTCTCCAATTCCGGCAAGACACGGGAGATTCTTGAGCTGGTAGCTCTGGCCGGGAAACTGGTTCCCGGGTTGCCGCTGATTGTGATCACCGGGGATCCCGGCAGTGAACTGGCCCGCATGGCCGATGCCCTCCTGTATACAGGGGCACCCGAAGAAGTGTGTCCCCTGGGGCTCACTCCCAGCACTTCCACCACGACCATGACCGTGATCGGCGACATCCTCATGGCCCTGATGATGGAAAAAACAGGCTTTAACAGCCTCGATTATGCCCTGCGGCACCATGGCGGCTATCTGGGTGATAAATCGCGGCAACAGGCTGCCTCCCGGACGGAAAATGGCCCCGGCAGCCACCCGGCAGCCGGAAACCATTGCGCCGGGAAGGGCAGGGATGATGAAGAACAAAAATAAACCATGGAGATAACAAGCCAATGCGGATAGATCCCGAAAATACGGCAGCCCTGGTGATCGACGTCCAGGAGCGGTTATTTCCGGCCATGGCCGGAAAAGAGCATTTTCTGGACAGAAGCCGGCTGCTGATACGGGGACTGCATGTACTGGGGGTGCCGGTAATGGTTACCCAGCAATATACACAGGGCCTCGGGGAGACCATCCCTGAGATTGCCGGGTTGTTTGAAGGGTTCCACTACGCCGAGAAGAGAGCTTTCAGCTGTTGTGATGAGCCGGCTGTGAACGCCTGGCTCGAGGGACTTTCTGCCGTACAGGTGGTACTTTGCGGCATTGAGGCCCATGTCTGTGTGTTGCAAACAGCAGTCGACCTGAAAGCCCGGGGCCGGAATCCTGTGGTAGTGATGGATGCCGTCACCTCCCGCTCCCTGCCCAGCCTGGAACTTGCCAAAGAGCGATTCCGCCACGAAGGCATCCTTATGACCTCGGTGGAAGCCCTTCTCTTCGAACTCCTGAGGAGCTCCGCAGCCCCGGAATTCAGGCAAATCTCAGCGCTTGTGAAATAACACCCCACTCAGGACTCAAGATTTTTTATTGTGATAGAGATTTGTGCGCTGGCCTCAGGAAGCAACGGAAACAGCTACTACGTAGGCAACGAGACCGAAGCGGTGCTGGTGGATTCCGGAATATCGCTGCGGCAGCTGATGCAGCGGCTGAATAGCCGCGGGCTGGATGCCGGGAAGATCGGGGCGGTATTCCTGTCGCACGAGCATTCCGATCATTCCCGTGGTGTACGGGTGCTGAGCAAGCGGCTGAACGTGACCGTCTGGATGTCGCCCCATACCTGGAATTCGCTGCCCCATGCTTACCGGCCTCCGTGGGTGCAATTTTTTGAACCGGGGGAGCCGGTGGTGTCGGGAGCCTTCACCATTCATACATTTCTGAAAAACCACGATGCAGCAGAGCCCTGCTCTTTTCGTATTGAGGTTGGCGGGCGGAGTGTGGGGGTGTTCACCGACATTGGTGAGCCCTGCGACCGGGTCAGGCAGGCACTGCGTGCCTGCCGTGCCATCTTCCTGGAGAGCAACTACGACGAGAAAATGCTGTGGGAGGGTTCCTACCCGTGGCCCCTGAAGAAAAGGGTGGCTTCGGCGGTGGGGCATCTCTCCAACCTCCAGGCTCTGACGTTGCTGCAGGAGGAGGCTCCCCCCGGTCTGGAGTGTGTCTTTCTGAGCCACCTGTCGCAGGAAAACAATACCCCCGCCACAGCGCTGGGCACCATGGACCCCCTGTTGGGGAGAACTACCGTCAAGCTCACCAGCCGCTATGAAGCCAGCGATGTGTACAGACTGCAGGATTAAGTGACGCTGATCCCCGGCAATGGCTCATCCGCATGCCTCAGGAGTCAGAATGGGGGAGAAGCAAGCCCCCGGGATTTAATCTGTGAGACGCAGGGAGAGCCCCAGGGCAAATCCCAGATTGGTTCTGGAATAGGTTTCACCGTATTTCCCCACGGGCAGGTCCCCGTCGGAGAAAACCCAGTCCGCCTCCTCATGCCAGCGATAGTGGCAGCCTGCGTCCAGGGTCACCCGGTCTGAGAGATTCCATTGAAATCCCCCCGCCATGGTAACCGAAGGGGCGATAAAACTCCAGTCGCTTTGGAATCCGGGGGCGACACCGGGTTGGGTGACCAGGCCTCCGAGGCTGAAGGACAGTGGACCCGGAGGACTGACCTGCAATCCCAGGGCCAGTTCATAGAGGTTGTCGTCGATGTACCGCTGTTGCCGGCGCTGGTGGACATAGATCTCCCGGAAATTCAAGCCCCAGCTGACGCCCTTGTCAAAAAAGAGGTTGTACGACAACTGGAGCTCCAGCAGCCGGGGAAAGCGGTATCCCAGACCCAGGGCCAGGAGGGCGGGAAGATCCCTTCTTGTTACCTCCCCGTCGGGGAAAAATCCGGTGCCGTCCTCTGCAGTGTGGTTGGTAAGGCGCATTTGCGTTTTGTATTCATACCGGGCGGTAAGCTCCATATTTTCGGAGGGGGAGAGCATGAAGCCGACGACAGGAACCACCCCGCTGCCTGATTGGGTTACCGTTGTAGTTTTATCGCGCAGGTCATTTCCCGCGTTGAGGTAGGCGCTACCCTGCTGGTAGGTTGCCAGGGCGATCCGGTCGTATTCATTTTTTACCCGCCAGACCGGCCAGGTGTCGTCGACTCCTTTCACCTGTAAGTCGAGCAACCCTTCGATGAGGTGTTCTTTTTCTGCTACGGGCATGATGCCCTCTTCGGCCAGGGTGGCCAGGTTGTAAAGGCCGGCCCCGGTGGCTATGTAGTCATCCTGCAGGCCTGCGGCGACCTGGGCGGCACCCAGGGCGGTGGTCCGGAGGCTGTTCCCGCGGCCCAGGAACAGCGCCGCCGCCGGCACCAGCGATCCGGCTTCCTGAACCTGCACATTCTGTATGGCGAGGTCCAGTTGTTTTCCGGCCCTGACATAGCGGATCCCGCCGTACACCGAAAAAGTAGGGCCAAGGGCGTAAGCCGCGCCCAGTTGTATTCCCTGGTCAGCCGACCGGGAATGCAGGGTGATGCCCGCAGCGTAACCGTCATAGCCAGGGTCGGCAGCAGCTATGCTTTTTATGACGCCG
This sequence comes from uncultured Prolixibacteraceae bacterium, assembly GCA_964650525.1. GTDB lineage: Bacteria > Bacteroidota > Bacteroidia > Bacteroidales > Prolixibacteraceae > UBA1413. The sequence continues at coordinate 97,423 of CAZYUA010000008.1, read as the reverse complement.
ATTTCAAGCGAGGGGATGCCCCGGCCGTACACCTCATCCAGGGGAAGGGTCATCTGAAGGTAGCTGAGCGAAAAAGCCCAGGGTCCGGTTCTGAACAGGGCATACAGGGTGGGGGAGAAAGCAACCTCTGACCGGCCGGAGTACCGGCTTTCGTTCAGCAGCGGAAAATGGGAAGTGATCTCTGTGGTTTGCAGGCTGGCCTGGTTGGTGGCGGAGAAAAACCACCCTTTTTTGAGCCGGATGAGCCCTGCAGGATTGTAATAGGCGGCGTCGGTCTGGGTGGAAGCATTACGGCTGAGCATCCGGGCATACTGGGCACTCTGCCCTGTATGGGTCAGCAGTCCGCCACCTGCTGCCGGCAACTGGCTGTATGTCAGGCCGGCGAGGAGCAGGGCCCTGGCTATCGTAGGTTTGAATGGCATCATTCAGCAGGTCCTATAAGGAGAGCTGGTATCCGGATATCAGGGGAGAAATATACAACAATATCCGGAAGTTTCGGCAGGGAACTATCAATGTCCCCTATTGTCTTCTCCGGGAGGGTGATTTTGCAATCCGGACATTGCAATTCTCGTGATGGAGATGGCTCTTATCCGTGAGCCGGCACCCATGCCGGCAGCATAACTGCCCGATCCTGGCAGAAGCGGATGACTCCAGGGTGGACAGCGATCTGATTCACCGGGAAAAAAAAGAGTGCCTTCCGCGGCAAACAGAAGGCACTCCTTTGTGGTGAAAGGGATTTCCTATTTAAAAATGGAGTAGGAAAGCCCCAGGGCAAGACCAAGGGTGGTTTTACCCAGTGTTTCATTGTAAGCGCCGGCATCAGCATCGGTGAAAGGCACGGTGACATCTTCGTAGAAGACATTCATCACACCGGCATCGACCGCGAGTTGATCGGTGATTTTCCACTGGAAGCCCAGGGCACCGGTGAAGGCGGGATTGCTGTAGCTGAAATCGCTCTGGTAGCTGTCGGCAATTCCTGATTTGCTTCTCATTCCTCCAAGGCTGACGGCAAACTTGTCGGACACGTTGAACTGCAACCCCAGTGCCACTTCCATGCCGTTCTTGTCGATTTCACGGGCTACGTTGCTGCGGATGTTGCCTCCCCAATCCACGCCTTTGTCAAAATACTGGTTGTACGAAAGTTGCGCTTCGAGCCAGTCGACCGGTTTGTACCCGATACCCACGCCCAGAATGGCGGGAATGTCGTTACTGGTCGTTTTTCCATCGGGGAAGACACCCAGGTCGTCGACAGGGGTTTCGTTGGTGAGTTTAAGGATGGTTTTGAATTCGTATTTGACACCTATGTTGAGCTGGTCACCCAGGTTCAGGTTGGCACCTACGATGGGGGTCCAGCCGGCACCGGTTTGCGTGGTCTCCACTTTTTTATCTCCCAGGCCTCCGCCGGTGGCATTAAGGGTTGCCGAGGTGGTGGTCAGGGTAGTGGCTGTAGCTTTATAGGTATTGGCAGCCGTGGTGAAGGTGCCCTGTACCTGGGAGACGTTCATGGCAGCGATCTGAGCCGGCGAGAGGCCCAGTGAACCCAGAGCTCCTTCCAGCTGTGCCTTCTGGGCGCTGGAAATGTAACCGGCAGTTTGAACCTGGGCCAGTGTCGAGGTTCCTGCCCCCATGGTGACCAGGGGCTGCAAGGTGCCGGCAGTGTTGGACAGCTGCGTGGAAGCGGCGTTGGCTGCTATGGCAAGGCCATTAACGACAGGTGCTGCCGTGCCGGTGAGCCAGTCCTTCGCAACCACCATGGCATCGTTCACCTCTACCTGAATATTTTTGATGTGTCCCTCGTAGGTATTCTTGGCCGGGGTATACCGCACACCCGCAAAACCGGAGATCACATCGTTAACCTTATAGGTGGCTCCCAACTGGAATCCATAATAGACAGAACTTCCGTTAAAATATAAGTCGGCATCATACCCCGTCACCTTATAGTCGTAAGGCTTGGGAAGAGCCGCCAGCCCGGCCAACCCGGGAACCAGTTTCGTGATCGGGATTTCAAACGAGGGGAGACCCCTGTCGAATTCCGCGGAGCCTCCGCCGCCCACCGGACCAAAACCGAAGGAAACTGCAATCTTTTCAGCTTTAAATACCGCAAAAGCTGTCGGGAACAGAGGGGCTTTCACCTTACCCACATATTCACCGTCGTTCAGCCAGGGAAAACCACTGTTTACCTTTTTTTCCTGGAAAATGGATTGGTTGTATAAGGCAAAATGCCAGCCGTTTTCCAAGTTCGTCAACCCGGCAGGGTTGAAATAGACCGCGTCGATCTGGGTGGAAGCATTGCGGCTTAACATCCGCACAAACTGGGCACTCTGGTTGGTATTGGTCACCAGCCCTCCCGCAATAGACGTCAGAGTCAGAACACCTGCCATGGCAGTCAATAGGAATACTTTCTTCATACCTTTGATTTTAAAATTTCGGTGCAAATGTAAAAATATTATTGATTCAACAAAATATTGTCCCTGATTTTCAATAATTTATAAAACTTTCTAACGATTTTCCAAAAAAGTCTAATCATGAAATGGTCATTCCGTGAGCGTGTAGCATTGCCATTTACCCCCCGTGCCTTCCGGCTAAACCGGAGGGTATCATTCCACGCAGCATGCGTCGGAAGTGAGGCCCGGAGCGTGCTAACAGGGTAAATACCCGGGATGTCGGTATGGTTTGCCTGTTACGGGGCAGGTATTCAGATGTGGATTACCTCCCCGTAGGCGGCGGCTGCGGCTTCCATGATGGCTTCACTCATGGTGGGGTGGGGGTGGATCGATTTGATCAGTTCATGGCCGGTGATCTCCAGTTTCCGGGCGATCACCATTCCGGAGATCATCTCGGTGACGTTGCCGCCGATCATGTGAGCTCCCAGCAGTTCTCCGTATTTGGCGTCGAAGATGAGTTTGACAAATCCTTCCTTATGTCCGGCGGCGCTGGCCTTTCCGCTGGCGGAATAGGGGAATTTGCCCACCTTGATGTCGTACCCCTCTTCCCGGGCTTTGGCTTCGGTGAGCCCTACAGAGGAGACCTCGGGGTTGGTATAGGTACACCCCGGGATGTTCCGGTAGTCGATGGGGTCAGGATCGAGGCCTGCAATATGTTCCACACAGGCGATGCCTTCAGCAGACGCTACATGGGCCAGCGCCGGAGTGGCAATGATGTCGCCGATGGCATAGATTCCTTCCACGTTGGTGCGATAGTGGCCATCGACCTTCACGCGCCCTTTTTCGAGTACGATGCCTGTTTCTTCTATCCCAATCCCTTCGAGGTTGGGGGTGATGCCCACTGCCGACAGTACTGCTTCTGTTTCAATGATTTCTTCCCCTTTAGGGGTTTTGACGGTCACCCTGATGAGGTCGCCGGAGGTGTCGGCTTTTTCGACCGTGGAGCCGGTCATCACCTTCATACCCATTTTTTTGAAGTTGCGCTCCAGTTGTTTGGAGACCTCTTCATCTTCGAGGGGTACAACATTTGGCAGGAATTCCACGAGGGTCACCCGGGTTCCGATTGACTGGTAAAACCAGGCAAATTCGCTGCCTATGGCTCCCGAGCCCACAACGACCATGGAGGCAGGTTGCCGGGGGAGGGTCATGGCCTGGCGGTAGCCGAACACCTTTTCCCCGTCTACCGGCAGGTTGGGCAGCTCGCGGCTGCGGGCTCCGGTGGCCAGGATAATGTGGCTCCCCGTCACGGTGCTTATTTTTCCATCGGGGCCTGTAATTTCCACCCGGTTTTTCCCTGCCAGTTTCCCGGTGCCGGTGATGATTTCCACTTTGTTCTTTTTGAACAGGTATTGGATACCCTTGCTCATGGCGTCGGCGACCTCCCGGCTCCGTTTCACCATGGCCCCGAAGTCCGGTTTTATTTCCCCGGAAACAGCCACCCCGAAATCGGCGGCGTGGAGCGCATAGTCGTACACCTGTGCACTTTTCAGCAGCGATTTGGTGGGTATACAGCCCCAGTTGAGGCATACCCCTCCCAGGTTTTCCTTTTCCACAACCCCAACCCTGAACCCGAGCTGTGCTGCGCGGATGGCGGCTACATACCCTCCGGGGCCGCTGCCGATAATCAATACATCGTAATCCATAACTCTATGTTTATATCAATTCAGAAAGGTAACAGTTACATCGGAAAAAGGTTCCCGGGGTGGCGATTATTTGTTTGCAGCCAGCGCCAGCAGCTGTCCGGCTGCATCAAACGAAGTAATCTCCCCTTCCACAACCCTGGTTTCCATCTCCCGGATTCTCTCCTTCATGCCCGGAGCATGGTAAAAATCCCATTTCAGCTGTTCATGGATGGTTTCGAACATCCAGTAGCTGGCCTGGATTTTCCGGTTTTTGTCGAACGCTCCGTTGGCCCTGGTAGCCTCCGTAAATTGCAGGATGGTGTGCCAGATTTCAGGAATGCCGGTTTTTGTGAGGGCTGAGCAGGTGAGCACTACCGGTTCCCAGCGTGATTCCCTGGCCGGGAAAAGGTGCAGGGCATTCCGGAATTGGGTGCGTGCAAGTTCTGCTTTTTCAAGGTTGTTGCCATCGGCTTTGTTGATGGCCACCAGGTCGGCCATTTCCATGATGCCCCGCTTGATGCCCTGGAGTTCATCGCCGGCACCGGCAATCATCAGCAGCAGGAAGAAATCGGTCATCGAGTGGACGGCCACCTCACTCTGGCCGACACCCACTGTTTCGATAAAGAGAATGTCGAATCCTGCCGCCTCGCAGAGAAGGGCGGTTTCGCGGGTTTTCCGGGCAACTCCTCCCAGGGAGCCTGACGACGGGCTGGGCCTGATATAGGCAAGGGGATCGGAAGCAAGTTTTTCCATCCTGGTTTTATCTCCCAGGATGCTGCCCCGCGACCGTTCACTGCTGGGGTCTATAGCCAGCACTGCCAGTCTGTGCCCTTCCTGTGTGAGAAGGGTCCCGAGCGCTTCGATGAAGGTGCTTTTTCCCGCTCCCGGCACTCCGGTAATCCCCACACGGATGGCTTTCCCGCTGTAAGGCAGGCATCCGCGGATGATCTCCCGGGCCAGGGCCTGGTGCTCGGGTTTCGAACTCTCCACCAGGGTCACCGCCTTGCTTAACAAAGGAATGTTCCCCTCCAGGATCCCCCGGACGTAATCCTCTGCCGGCAGCAACTTCTTCCGCTTCTGCAAATAGCGGCGCAATGATGCTTCGCTGACAGGCAGCGGCTGCTCGATTCCTTCATGGACCTTCAGTCCCCTGAAGGCGGGATCGTTCTCGATATGGCCGTCGTGCTTCATTTTGGCTTGAGAGGGGAAATATAGGAATTTTTTGGGCATCCCCCCTGGTGCCATCCGGAAATAAAAAAGCGATAAAAAAAACCACCCTCCCCTGACGGTAACGGTCAGGCAGAAGATGGTAACAAGTACGTTTTATTCAGCCCTTCCCCCCCGTTTCCACAGGGGTGAAGGTTCGGAAATCCCGGGTTTTCTTTACAGAATATTCGTGGAAATACGCAGCGTGGTGGTCGAGTTTTTCGGGTCGTTGGTAATGACGGTGACCGTTTTACTCTGGCGCCCTTTCTTGCCGGTGGAGTCAAACACCACCTTAATAGGGGCCGTATCGCCGGCAGGGATGATGTTTTTCGAGGGAGATACAGCGGTGCACCCACAGGAAGACTTGATATTACGGATGAGTAAATCCCGTTTTCCATTGTTGGATAAAACAAAGGTATACTCTTTTTTATCCCCCTGCTGAATATTTCCGAAATCATAACTGGTGACATTAAAACTGGCAGAAGGAGCATTGGCAAGTTCTTCAGCCGAGAGGGACGAAAAATCCTCTTCGATGGTGGCGCTCACCCCGATGGAATACTTATAATCGCTGCTTCCGTCGATGGAAAGATAGATCCGGTGTGAATTAAATCCGTACGTATTGGCAGCTTTGGCATCGTAGGTCATGGTGAGCACTCCCTTTTCGCGGGCCGGGATCACCTGGGGCTCAATGGTGACCTTGATGTGGGCAGGCACGGTTTTGAAGCTTACCGCAACGGGCTTATCGCTGTCGTTCAACACCTCCAGCTTTTCGGTTCTGACCTCGTTGTTCCTGATCACCGGGAAGGCAATGTGGTTTTGCGCCATACGCAACGGGCCTATCTGGCGGGGGTACAACTCAGCAATCGTTTTGGGCTGTTCTTCCACTTTTCCGCTGATGGTAAGGATGACCACTCCGTTTTCCGCGTTGCTGCCGACGCTTACCGTTTTGGAAAAGGATCCCGGCCTTCCGGCAGGATTGTAACTGACCTTGATGATACCCTTGCCTCCCGGAGCAACCGGTTGGCGGGTCCATTCCGGGGTGGTACAACCGCATGAAGCGTTCACACTGTTCAAAATCAACGGGCTGTTCCCTCCGTTGGTGAATTCAAATGTGGCGGTCTGAACACCGTCAGCCTCCTTGAAGGAGCCAAAGTTGTGCGCCTGATTGCCAAAGACAATCCTGGACTGCCCGTTTGCCGTTAGTCCCCCAATTACCAGGACTATCAACAGGGCGATTAAACTCAGAGATGCTCGTTTCATAAGGGATTATTATTCATTCGTACGATACAAATTTACCAAACCTTCAGAAAGCAATTGTTAATCCATTATTACATTTTGTTAATGAATTGTTAAACAGGAGTTTCTGTCTTTTAAAAGCGGAAAACCGCCCGATGGTTCATCTTATGAAGCCCTGCTGGCCCGGACTCCATGGATCTCAGCCCGGGAGGAGAGACGATGTTTCCCTGATTTGTGTAATTTTGTTGCGGGAGTTCAAACGGGAGGTTTTCCTGACCCGCCCGGGGTCACCGGCGGGGCTGCTGATCTCCCGGGGGCCCTGGTACCCCGGCATTTGCCGGGGAAATGGTTGTCCGCGAGATCTTTTGGTGTGATGAACAAGGAATGCTGATGAAGAAAGGGGGTTTGAAATATGTCATCATCCTGGCCATCCTGGCGGTGGCGGGGATTTTGCTGGTTCAGTTCACGTTTCTGAAGCAGACCCTGGAAATCAGCCGCAGGGAGTTCAATGAGACTGTTTCGGTGGCCTTGCGGGAGGTAGCCTGGCAGATCCTGGAGGCCGCGGGAAAAACCGCCAGTTTTGATAATCTGGATCCTGTGGAGCAAATGACTGACAATTACTACTTTGTCAATGTCAACGACATCATCGATCCCGAGATCCTGGAAGCCCAGCTGAAAGAACAATTCAGACGACATGCCATCCATCTGGATTTTGAATATTCGATTTACGATCCGGAGAATAACGAAATGGTCTACGGGAAGTACATCTGTTCGCATGACGACAGTTGTGAGCAGGTACGGTTGGCTGTATTTCCTTTAAGTACCCGGTACACGCATTACTTTGCCGTCTATTTTCCAAGGCTGATGCCCTATATGAACGACCGGCTGAAGGGGTGGACCATGATTGCGGGTCTCCTGCTGGTGGTGTTGTTATTTTTTGGGTATTCGCTCTGGATCATCATTCGTCAGCGTCAGCTTACCAATATTCAGAAGATTTTCATCAACAATCTGACGCATGAGCTGAAGACGCCCATTTCCTCGATAGGGTTGTCTGCGCAGGTGCTGAACGACAGCAAGATCCTCGACAATCCGGGGAGGCTCTTTGAATATGCGCGGATCATCCAGGAACAGACCCAGCGTTTATCGGGAAATGTGGAGAAGGTGCTCAACCTGGCGGCCCTGGAAAAGAACAAGCTGAAACCGGTTACCGAAGCAATTCATTTGGTGCCCTTTGCAGAGAACACGGCAGAGCGGTTCCGTCAGTCGGCCATCGGCAAGGATGCTGCGATTTCGGTACGGGGGTATGGCGGGGAAGCTGTAATCCGGGCGGATCCGTTCCATCTGGGAAATGTGATCCAGAATATGCTGGAGAATGCGGTTAAATATTGTGAACGTCCGCCGGTCATTCTTGTGGAGGTGAAACTTGAGGGGAGGAACGTTTTTCTGAAAGTGAAAGACAACGGCGTCGGGATACCCGGGCAGTTGCGGCGAAAAGTATTCCGTCAGTTTTACCGGGTACCCACAGGGAACATCCATAATGTGAAAGGATTTGGTTTAGGCCTCGATTATGTCAGCAAGATTGTGAAGGCACACCGCTGGAAGATCAGGGTGGACGGAAATCCGGAAGGAGGAAGCACCTTTACCATCGTAATACCAAGAGCCCATGAACGGAACCAATGACAGGATACTCCTGGTGGAAGACGATTCTGCCCTGAGTTTTATCGTCCGTGACAACCTGGAGATGCACCGCTACCAGGTGGATGTTGCCGGGGATGGTGACCAGGCCCTGGCGTTATTCCGGTCCAACCATTACGACCTGGTGATACTTGACGTGATGCTCCCGAAGGTTGACGGGTTTACGGTAGCCCGGGAGATCCGGAAAACCGACGACATGATCCCGGTGTTGTTTCTTACGGCCCGTTCGATGAACGAAGACAAGATTACAGGCCTGACGCTGGGCGGGGATGACTACATCACCAAACCCTTCAGTATGGAGGAGTTACTGCTGAAGATGAAGATTTTTCTCCGCAGGAGCCGGAATCAGCCTCTTACCGGCAGCCAGTCCGGCCGGCAGGTTCTGACCATCGGGAAGTGTGTTTTTTCGGAAGAAGAACTGACGCTGGAGTGCGGTGATTTCGGCAAGCGGCTGACCCTGAAGGAGGCTGAGCTCATCCGGTTTTTTGCCGCCAATCCCAACAAGGTCCTCAGCCGCGAGGAGATCCTCCGGGCGGTCTGGGGTTCCAACGATTATTTTCTGGGCCGCAGTCTGGATGTATTTATTTCGCGGCTGAGGAAATATTTCAGCAACGACCCCACCATCCGCATTGTCAATCTCCATGGGATCGGGTTCAGGTTTACCATTAAATCCTGAACTCTTCAAGGGAAGGTCGATGACGGAAAGTCCTCCGGACCGGCCTCCCGGCGGCACCCTTCCGGCTTCTTTTTATTGTTAATTCTGAGAGCCTGACTCCGGTAGCAAGGCTAATTTATCTATTTTTGTTGCATTACTTGTTCGAATTGGTTCAGGAATGAAGTTATCGTACCACTGGCTGAAAAGCTATTTAGACATGGATTTGACCCCTGAGCAGTTGTGCGGGGTTTTACCTGAGATAGGCCTGGAGGTGGAGTCCCTGGAGCGGGTGGAAGGTATCCGCGGGGGCCTGGAAGGGCTGGTGATCGGGAAGGTGGTCACCTGTGCCCCTGTAGATGGCAGTGATCATCTGAGTGTCACCACTGTAGATACAGGCACTGGTGAGCTGCTGCCCATTGTGTGTGGTGCTCCCAATGTGGCTGCCGGGCAGAAAGTGGTGGTTGCCACCGTTGGCGCCACCCTTTATCCGGGCGATGAGCCGCTGACGATCAAGAAGGTCAGGATCCGGGGACAGGTGTCGGAGGGCATGATCTGTTCAGAAAGGGAAACCGGTTTGGGCACCGATGGCGACGGGATCATGGTTTTGCCCGCCGATGCCCGGGTAGGGCAAAAGGCCTCCGAATTTTTCCAGGTGGAGAGCGACTGGGTGATGGAGGCTGACATAACGCCGAACCGCATCGAGTGTGCCTCTTTCCTGGGGGTGGCGCGGGAGCTGGCAGCCTTACTGGACGGCAAGGTGCCCTTTCTTTTGCGGAAACCCCCGGTCGACGACTTCCGTGTGGAGAACAGGGAGCTTACCATTCCCGTGGAAGTACTCAACCCCGAAGCGTGTCCCCGGTACTCTGGCGTATCCCTGTCGGGGGTGGAGGTGAAAGAGTCACCCCCCTGGCTCCGGCGCCGGTTGAAATCGATAGGACAGACACCCATCAACAACGTGGTGGATGTTACCAACTTTGTGCTGTTCGAAACCGGCCAGCCCCTGCACGCTTTCGATGCGGAGGAAATCAGCGGCGGAAAAGTGGTGGTCAGGACCCTGCCGGCAGGCACCTTGTTTACCACCCTCGACGGCACCACCCGGAAACTGGATGGCTCTGACCTGATGATCTGCAATGGGGAGGAGGGAATGTGTATCGGCGGGGTGTTCGGCGGCGAACGTTCGGGCGTCAAAACCTCCACCCGGAAGGTATTCCTCGAAAGTGCCTGCTTCGACCCTGTCTATATCCGCAAGACCGCCCGAAGACACGGACTCAGCACCGATGCCTCCTTCCGTTTCGAAAGGGGCACCGACATCAATGGAACCCTCTATGCCCTGAAACGGGCAGCCCTGCTGATTCAGGAGGTGGCAGGAGGTACTGTCTCTTCGGAGATTTCTGACTTCTATCCCCATCCGGTGGATGGATTTCCCGTCGATATCTCCTGGTTCAACATCGGGCGGCTCATCGGTAAGGACCTGGGCCGTGAGGTGATCCGAAAAATCCTGAAATCCCTGGAGATCAGGATCAGAGAAGAATCAGACAGAGGCCTGTCGGTGGTGGTACCCACTGCCCGCGTGGATGTAAAACGCGAATGCGACGTCATCGAAGATATCCTCCGGATTTACGGGTACAACAACGTGGAAATACCCACCCATACGAATGCTTCCCTCGGCTCTTCCGAGTATCCCGATCCCACGCAGGTGAGGAACATCATTGCGGAACAACTGGTGGGGCAGGGATTCCACGAGATATGGTCCAATTCCCTGACCAGAGCTTCGTACTATGATTCCCTTACCCAATTCAAACCGGAGCATACCGTACGAATTTATAATCCCCTCAGCAACGACCTGAACGGGATGCGTCAAACGCTGCTCTTCGGAGGTCTGGAATGTATCGCCCGAAATGCCAACCGCAAGCAGCCGGATCTGAAGCTTTTTGAATTCGGGAACTGTTATTTTTTCCGCGGAACCCGGTACAAGGAGGATCCCGTGTCCAACTACGCGGAAGAGGAGCACCTGGCACTGTTTCTCACGGGCAACCGCGAAACTCCCAACTGGCTTACCCCCGGGAAACCCTCCAGTCTCTACCTGTTAAAAAGTTATGCGGAAACCCTGATGGAGCGGTTGGGGTTGGATCCCGGTGAGCTGCTGGTCGAGGATTCCGGCAGTGAGCTTTTTTCGTATGGTATGCAGATTTCCCGGGGGAAGCACAAACTTGCTGAACTCGGTTGTGTGGCCTCCTCCCTGCTGAAAACTGCCGAAGTGGAAGCCCCGGTGTTCTTCGCCGATTTTGACTGGTCACGCCTCTTCCTGGAATGTAAGAACATCCGGGTGAAATACCGTGAACTGCCCCGGTACCCCGAAGTAAAGCGCGACCTGGCGCTGGTCCTCGACGGCAATGTCCGGTTCCGGAGCATACGCGACCTGGCCTTCCGTACGGAAAAACTGCTGCTGCGGGCTGTCAGCCTGTTTGATGTTTACCAGGGGGAGGGAATTCCGGAAGGAAAAAAATCGTATGCCATCAGTTTTATCCTGCGCGATGACCACAAAACCCTCAACGACAAGGGTATTGCCAGGACAATGGAACGGTTGCTGGGGGCTTTTGAAAAAGAGCTGGGTGCCAGGCTCCGGTAGGCAATTTTTCTGCCCGGAAACAGAGCCTCCCAGAAGCTGACAGGTTGTTGGCCGCAGCCGGTAATCCGGAAGTTCCCCGTGCTGTGGTTATTGTGCCCGGGCCTGTTCATGCCACGCGGATTCTTACCATGCAAAACCAGTTAAAGGGAATTCTTCTGGCGGTAGTCACCGCCTTTCTATGGGGCCTCCTGGCGGTAGCCCTGAAGGTGGCTGTACGAAAAGTCGACGCGGCAACCATTGTCTGGTTCCGGTTCACCTTGGCCTTCATTCCCCTGTTCCTCTGGAGCCTGATCAAACAACCCCGGAGACTCCATATTCTGATCAGGCCGCCCTGGCTGCTGGTAGCAGCCACCCTGGCCCTGGCGTACAATTACCTGGCCTTCAACCTGGGTGTGCAGTATACTACCCCGGGAAATGCACAATTGTTCATACAGACGGGGCAGATCCTGCTGGCCGTAGCCGGGTTTGTATTTTTTGGTGAGCGCTTCTCGCCGCGCCAGTATGCAGGGTTCGTACTTGCCATCGCCGGATTGCTGCTTTTTTATCATCAACAGATCGGCCATTTTGAAGGAAAACAGGGTGAGTACAGCCTCGGCATTTTCATCACGCTTACCGGTGCGGTAGCCTGGGCGGTCTATGCGGCCATTCAGAAGAAACTGGTTGTACGCTATTCCACCATCACGCTGAACCTCTTTTTGTTCGGGTTGCCCATGCTGCTGTATCTGCCGGTGGTGAACTTCTCCCAGTTGTCGGGTCTGAACGGTATGTGGTGGCTGCTTATGGTTTTCCTGGGGCTCAACACGCTGATAGCTTACACCACTCTGGCACTCAGCCTCCGTTACCTGGAAGCCGGCAAAGCCAGCATCATCCTGATCATGAATCCGGTGATCACCTTTACCCTTATGGCTTTCCTGACCTGGCTGGAAGTTACCTGGATAGATCCGGAACGGCTGACCCTGTTATCCGTGGCGGGGGCTCTTGCCGTCCTGGCCGGGGCTGTTATGGTTATCTGGAGAAAGCGGAGAGCCGTCGTCAGGGGATAGATTCTGCAGAGCTTCGGGGTATCAGGAGAATTGCGGAAAGATAGAGTGTCAGCTGGGTAACCCGGAACCAGGTGAGTAATGCCGGCATCAATTTTCCAGTTGTTTTCCGATCCAGGTGGTCATGGTTTGAAGCACCTCTTCCCGTTCAGGTTCGTTATGCAGTTCATGGAATGCTCCTTCCCAGAGGACCAGGTCGCACTTATTGCCGAGAGGAGCAGCAAAGTGAATGCTTCCGGAGGGGAAAGCGATGGCGTCGTGGGTGCCGTGCATCAGCAGCAGGGGGAGGGTCATTTCTCCGGCGTGGAGGAGGGTCCAGCGATTCATGCCGATCAGCATTCTGCCCGATCCGAGGGTAATCCGGTCGTGAACCAGCGGATCCTTCTGGTAGGTGGAGATCACCGGTTTTTCCCTGCTGATGGCAGAGGCGTCGAGGCCGCTGGCCATGGAGATCCGGGGCAGCAGCAAGCCGAGTACCTTTGCGGCCAGCACCTTAACCGGTTGTTTCTCCAGGGCGGTCTCTAGTCCGGGGCTGGTAGCCACGATACCCCTGACATCCGGTCTGCTTTTGAGTCCGTAGTAGAGGACAAAAATCCCTCCCAGGGAGTGGCCGTAGAGGACCAGCGGCACTCCGGGGTACCGGTTGCGGGCTGCAGCCAGGTGAAGGTCCAGGTCGTGTTCCAGCGTGGCTGCCGAGGGGAAATGGCCGCGGGGTCCGCCGGAACGGCCGTGGCCCCGGTGGTCAGGCCCAAAAAGGGCCCATCCCTGTCTGCAGAAGGCTTCCGCAACCTGGGCATACCTTCCGGAGTGCTCCCCGATGCCATGCACGAGGCATACGACAGCTTCCGGCAGGAGACCATCCGGCTCCCATCCCTGTGCGTAAATGTCTATCCCGTCTGTGGTTTTCCAACCGGTTTCAAAGTGGTTCATCATGGGTCTGGTGTTGGTTACGGTTTTGTTTTTCTTCCCTGGTGGGTGTTATCTGGTTCTCCATACCCCTGGTCCGGGTGATGGCGGCTGCCGGTTCCGGCGGTATAAGGCCTGTCGTGGCGAAATGGCACCGGTCTCTTACCGTTCTTTTCCCGGAGCTTCAAATGTACAATAAATATCGGTTCAGTCAAACGGGTGACAAGCAGCCCCGGGAGTTTGCGACGGCGGGCAGGCATCATCCTGTGAGCCCTCCCGGCATGCGGGCACCGGTTTTCCTGCTTTTCTTTGCCGGAATCCGGCTTCCCGGGCAGTAAGGCACTGTGCCCCCTTGCAGCGCTGCACGAAACTGTACTATCCCCGCCGGGAGGTACTACCTATTCTCAGAATTACCTATTTTTGGAGGTTTGAAAGGATAAATGCCGGAATGCAGGAATATGGGCGGAAGTAAAAAGTTTGGCGGGAAGATGGCAGGAGTATGCCTGGTTTTCCTGCTGGCGCTGCCGGTTTGCGGGGGTGAACGCCCTATCCGCCGGCAGGTTGTTCCGGCTGATACCTCCTTTACCATCAGGAGTGAATATACCAGACAGGTCCGTAATTTTCCCGGAATTGTTCCGGCCGTTGCGGATACGGGTGGATTGGTGCTCCTCAGAGACCTGGTTTATGCCCGCCGCGGCCGCCGGGCTTTGCACCTGGATCTGTTCCGGGCTGCAGGGGAGAGCGGCCGCCGGATGCCGGTGGTATTGCTGATCCATGGCGGAGGGTGGCGGTCGGGCGATAAAACCCTGGAGTGGCCTATGGCAGCCGCTCTTGCGCGGCAGGGAATGGTGACCCTGTGCGTGGAATACCGGCTTTCGACAGAAGCTTTATACCCGGCGGCCGCGGAGGATATCCTGTCGGCTATCCGCTGGGTGCTGCGGCATGCCCGGACTTACGGCTTCGACCCCAACCGGATCGCCCTCTATGGCACCTCCTCGGGCGGACAGCTTGCGGCGCTCGCCGGAAGTGTAAACGGAACAAAAAACCTTTTCCGCGGGCCCTGCGATTTCCGGCTGCGCGGGAGAATCAGGGCTGTGGCTGATGTCGACGGCATCCTGGCCTTCGTACACCCTGAATCAGGCGAGGGCGCCGACAAGCCGGGGAGACCTTCGGCAGCTACCAGCTGGCTGGGGGCTCCGGCTGCCGCTAAACCTGAACTGTGGCTCGAAGCTTCTCCTCTTACCCATGTGAACGCCCGCTCAGCACCTGTCCTGTTTATCAACTCCTCACTGCCCCGGTTTCATGCGGGTCGCGATGATACCATCCGCAAACTCGACAGCCTCCGGATTTACAGTGAAGTGCACACCCTGGAGAACACCCCCCACACCTTCTGGTTGTTCCACCCCTGGTTCGACAGGGTGGCTTCGGTCACGGCTGATTTTTTTCATAAGGTGATGCCGGAGGTCAGGTGAGACGGACCGGGGCTCCAAGGCAGACCAAAGGATTTTCCACGGGTGAGGGTTCTTCCTGGCAAAAGGGCATCATATCTGATTCCCGGATGCAAATAATCCCTTGTGTTCCTGTTTAATTTTTTATTTTTGAAATCCATAAGCAGGGAGAAAGGGTTGGTATGGAGACAGGTCTCCGGCCGGTAACCGGCTGAAGTTGCGGCGGCTCGCTTACGGGAAGCCTGTGCCACCCGAAAGGTGAATGCAGGCGTTGGCCGGGCTTGCCGGGTTGTCCGGGTGCCTGTTTCCGTGTCTCTGTTAACGTCGTTAAGACCAAGGATCATGAACAGGATCGTCGAGAAAGAATATTTTTCAGAGAAAGTGGTACGTCTGGTGGTGGAGAATCCCCCGATAGCCCGGGCCCGTAAGGCCGGGAATTTTGTGATTTTGCGGGTGGGGGAGAAGGGGGAGCGGTTTCCGCTTACCATTGCCGCTGCCGATGCGGAGCGGGGGACGGTCACCCTGGTAGTCCAGACGGTGGGGGTCAGTTCTTCGAAGCTCGCGGCCCTGGAGCCCGGAGACCAGGTTACGGATATGGTGGGGCCCCTGGGTAAACCGACCTCTGTGGAATATAAGGGGACCATCCTGGCAGCCGGGGGAGGGGTGGGTGTTGCCCCGATGCTTCCCATTGTGGAAGCCTTTAAACGTGCGGGTAACAGGGTACTTTCGGTTATTGCCGCCCGCAGCCGGGATCTGATCATCCTGGAAGAGCAGATCCGCGAATGGTCGGACGAGGTGATCGTCATGACCGATGATGGCTCCTGCGGGAGGCAGGGGCTGGTCACCGCCGGCATGGAGGAGGTGATCAGGCGCGAGAAGGTGGATGAATGCATCGTCATCGGCCCGGCCATCATGATGAAATTTGCCTCCCAGCTGACAAAAAAGTACAACATTCCCACCCAGGCAAGCCTGAACACCATCATGGTCGACGGTACGGGCATGTGCGGAGCGTGCCGGGTTACGGTGGGCGGGAAAATACGGTTCACCTGTGTGGACGGACCGGAATTCGACGCCCACCAGATCGACTTCGACGAGATGCTGATGCGCCTGGGCGGATACCGCGACCAGGAGCTGAAGGCCTTTGACCACTATTGCCGCAGTGAGAACCATCACAACCAGGAATCATGACCATAGACCCTGAGAACCTGAAAAAGGAGAGAGAAGCCGAATGGCGCGCAACCCTGCGGGCAGCCACCAAAAACAAAGACCGGTTGGCCGTCCCCAGGGTGGAGATGCCCGAGCTCGAGCCGGAGATACGGGTGAAATACCAGGACCGGGAGGTCAACCGGGGCCTCACCCCTGAGCAGGCTGCCCGGGAAGCTTCCCGCTGTATGGATTGTGTAAATCCTACCTGCATCGAAGGATGCCCGGTGAGCATCAACATCCCGAAGTTTGTGAAGTACATAGAAGCGGGGGATGTGTTGGCTGCTGCTGCTACCCTGAAGGAAACCAACGCCCTGCCGGCGGTGTGCGGAAGGGTGTGCCCCCAGGAAAAACAGTGCGAAGCCCGCTGCTTCTACCTGGAGAAACTGAACAAGCCCTCTGTGGCCATCGGCCACCTGGAACGGTTTGCCGCTGACTTCGAAAGGGAATCGGGCCACTTCAGCATCCCCGCGACAGCATCTCCCAACGGAATCCGGGTGGCCACGGTGGGCTCGGGACCTGCATCGCTCTCCTTTGCCGGGGATATGGTGAAATTCGGCTACGACGTTACTGTCTTTGAAGCCCTGCACGAAATCGGCGGCGTACTGAAATATGGCATTCCCGAGTTCCGCCTTCCCAATGCCATCGTTGACTTTGAACTCGATATCCTGCGGAAAATGGGGGTTACCTTCGAGAAGAATTTCATCGTCGGCAGGACCGCCACCTTTGAGGATCTGGAGGCTGAGGGATACCAGGGATTTTTCATCGGCAGCGGGGCTGGTCTTCCCCGGTTTATGGGCATCCCGGGGGAGAATTACAACGGCATTCTCTCTTCCAATGAATACCTTACACGGGTGAACCTCATGGGAGCTAACGAAGAAGGAGCCGACACGCCTGTATTACGGGGAAAGAGGGTGGCTGTGGTCGGAGGGGGCAACACGGCCATGGATTCGGTGCGTACGGCCTTGCGTCTGGGTGCCGAACGGGCCGTCATCGTGTACCGACGCTCCGAGGTGGAGATGCCCGCAAGGGTAGAAGAGGTAAAACACGCCAAAGAGGAAGGGGTGGAGTTCATGACCCTGTGCAACCCGGTGGAGTACTTTGCCGACCGCAGCGGGCGCGTCTGCCGGATGCGCGTCAACCGGATGGGGCTTGGTGAACCCGATGCCTCCGGACGCCGGCGGCCCGTGGTCATCGAAGGCTCCGAATTCGACCTCGACGTGGACATGGTCGTTGTGGCCGTGGGTGTCTCCCCCAACCCGCTGGTGCCCGCCTGTCTTCCCGGACTGGAGACTACCCGCTGGGGCACGGTCGTGGTGAATGAGGAGCTGATGGAGACCTCTATGCCCGGCATGTTCGCCGGTGGCGATATCGTCCGCGGCGGCGCCACTGTCATCCTCGCCATGGGCGACGGCCGGCGCGCAGCGGAACATATGCATTCCTATCTTAAGACGAAAAGCCGGAGTGAAGAAGATAAGAAGGGAGAATAAATAAGTAACTATCCTGTAGCTGACAAACTTCAATTATGAGCGAACTCTTTACGCAATATATGGGCCTGAACCTGAAGAGCCCCCTGGTGGCAGGCAGCTGCAACCTTACCGACTCCACGGAAAACCTGGTAGCCCTCGAAGCTGCCGGAGTCGGGGCGGTAGTGCTGAAATCGGTGTTTGAGGAAGAGATATACCTCGAATATGCCGGAGAATGGGGAAAAATCGACGAAAAGCAGTCAAACCTGGAGTTCCTGGACTATTACGATTTCGAGATCAGGCAGGAAAACCTGAAACGGTATCTGTCGCTGATAGCCGATGCCCGGACTGCGCTGCGCATCCCCGTTATTGCCAGTATCAACTGCGTGACCTCCCGGGAGTGGAGTTTTTTTGCACGTAAAATTGAGGAGGCCGGTGCCGACGCCCTCGAACTCAACCTCTTTACCCTTCCTTCTAACCTTTCTGCCTCCTCCGGGGATACGGAAAAAACCTATTTCGATATTGTCAGCCGGGTTACACAGGAAGTTCGAATACCGGTAGCTGTCAAGATTAGTCCCTTTTTTACCAACCTTGGTACCATGATCCGGGAGCTCTCTGAAACCAATATCAGGGGGCTGGTGCTTTTCAACCGGTTTTACAGTCCTGATATAGATGTAGAGAAGGAGGTGGTGAAGAGTGCGGGGGTGCTGAGCACTCCCGATGATTACCTGATGCCGCTGCGCTGGACAGGCCTTATGGCCCGGCGGGTGGGCTGCGACCTGTCGGCTTCAACCGGCATCCACGACTGGCAAACGGTGGTCAGGATGCTTCTGGCAGGAGCTCAAACCGTCCAGTTGGTATCGGCATTGTACCGGAAGGGATTCGGTGTAATCACAGAGATAAACCAACAGCTGGCTGCCTGGATGGAGAGCCACCGGTATGCTTCGCCCGACGACTTCCGGGGAAAACTGGCCCTGGGCAAGACCATCAACCCTGCTGCCTGGGAAAGAACCCAGTTTATGAAAACCTTCGGGGAATACAAGGACCGGTAACCCCCCGCGCGAGATTCATTTTCTATTTTTTCTCCGGGTCGGCAGATATCTCGATATCGAGGGCTCCGGTGATCTTCCCGATATTTTCCGGGTCTATGAGTCCCCGGATGCTGATCAGGGTATTCTCCTTTCCTCCGATCACCAGGAGCAGTTCCGAGATCTTGCCTCCGCCTGCATCCTGCGAAAAGAAACGGACCACTTCATTTTTCTCGGTGATCTCCATCAGGGGTTCGTAGGTGTTGTTCCGGAAGAATCCGTCATCGTTGAGTTCCTTATAGAAGTCGAGCTTCTGGTTAAGGCTTTTATCTTCGACCGAGAGAATCCTGATGCCGGAGAGGTTGGCAAGCATCCGGTTGGTCTCCGGGTCACCGGCGTCCAGTTTTCCGGCGATTTTCAGCAACTTTCCCGAAATGTTGATGGTGGTGAATCCATCCTGGTTGGCATATTTGTCAAAGAGCCTGTCAACCGGGCTTTTCTGAGCAGACAGCACCATAGGTACCATCAAGGCTATCCATACGATAATCTTTTTCATTTTTCTGTTTATTGAATGATTTCTTGAATTTTCTGTATTTCCTTGAAGCCTTTGTTGAGGCTGCTGAAGCTTTGGTCGTACATCAGGGCGGCTTCGTCGACTTTTCGCAGAGGGCGGAGAGCTCCCATTCCGTGGTTGTATTTTTCTGCAACATACTGAAGGGTTTTTCCGGCATAGGACATGGCTAATTCAGGGTCGTCGAAGGTGTCGGGGTATGGGTTATGTTGTCTTGCCAGGAAGGTAGTTCCCAGAGCGATGAGCAAGGTGGCGGCCATACCAAAGAGTGTCATCCGGAGAACCCGGAATTTTGTGTGGCGCTCAACCTGTCGGAACTTTTCCATCATCTCTTCCCCGAAACCGCTGTCCGGAACAGCTGCTTCCCCGGTTCCCACGGTGTCGAACCAGACCCTGAGGGGTTCCAGTTCGGCGGGAAGTTCAGTCTGCCTGAAAAAGAGAGCCAGCAGCTTTTCCTCTTCGAGGGTAGTCTCCGCCTCGAAGTATTTATCCAGCAATCTGTCGATCTCTTCTTTCTTCATTTTTCCACAATTTTATCAGTTCATCTCTCACCTGTTTTCTTGCCCGGGAGAGGGTCACCCGGAGGTTGTTGAGTTCCAGTCCGGTGATGGCGGCAATTTGGTCGTATTCCATCTGTTCCACATCGCGCAGGAAGATGACGGATTTTTGTTGTTCCGGCAGGCGGTTCATCAGTTTCAGGAGCCAGCCGGCGGTGTCTTCCCATTCCGATCGGTCAGGAAGTTCTTCTGTTTTGCCCGCCAGGGTCAGCTCTCCCGGCAGGTTTTCCGACATGGAACGCGAAGCACGGATCCTGTCGAGACAAAGGTTGCGGGTGACCTGCATAGCATAGGCCCCGAGGTTGTTAACCGTATCGAGCGTATCTCTTTTTTCCCACAGCTTCAAAAGAACGTCTTGTACAGCATCGCGGGCATCCTCACCATTGTTCAGAAAACACCCGGCAAACCGCAGCAGCTTGTTGCTCAGTGGTATAACCCTGGTTTTAAATTCGCTGCCCTGCATGATTCCCTGGTTCTGTTGCGCGTTGTTCAAAAGTAAGACGTACAACCGGTGAATTCATTACAAAAAAGTTTAATTTTAGTCGGTAAAATCAGGATCATGACCAATAAGGAATACAGGGAGTCTCTGATGGAGGCTTTTGAGATCAAGGCCAATGTCAAGCAAAAGGTTTTCTCCAACACGGAAGAGTCGTTTTTGATCTTGCGGAAGGTGTTGCGGCAACTGGAACAGGATTACATAAAAGTTCTCCGGGGCAGAGTCCCGGATGCGAGCCTGCCGCGGTTCCAGGAAAAGGGCCCTTTTGAAATGGAATTCCGGGTCGGTGAGGACCTTCTTCTTTTCAGTATGCATTCCAATGTTTTTGAGTTCGACAATAAGCACCCGGTCAACAAAATCCCCTACGTGGTGGAGGACCCGCTGCGCAGCTATTGCGGGATGATCATGATCTACAATTTTCTTGCCGATAGCTTCAGGTACAACCGGCTGAACGACCTGGGCTACATGGTTGCCAGGGTTTTCATCAACAAGGACAAGCACTTTTTTGTGGAAGGCAAACGGCAAACGGGAGAGCTGATGAAGGATTTTGCCTTTGATACCATATCCCCCGGAATCCTGCGTGAAATTGTGGAGACGGCGATAGAATATTCCATCCAGTTTGACTTGCTGGTGCCGCCCTACGAACAGGTTAAGATTGCGACGGTTGACCAGATGATGGAGAAGATCAGTCATTCGAAGATGACCACCGGCAAGCGGTTGGGATTTGGGTTCAGAACGGACGACATTTAGGGCACCCTCAATGGATGGGACCATGAAAGAGAAGGTAACCGCACGTTTTCTGCGGTATGTGCAGAGACACACCACTTCGGACCCCGGCAGCGCCACATTCCCGAGTACTCCGCAGCAGATGACTTTTGCCCTGCTCCTGGCAGACGAGCTGGAATCCCTGGGGTTCTCAGAGGTGGTAACGGATGTCAACGGGTATGTCAGGGCTGTGATTCCGTCGAATATCTCCGGTGATCTGCCGGTGGTCGGATTTGTGGCCCACATGGATACCAGTCCTGATTTTTCCGGTGAGGGGGTTCAGCCCCGGGTTATCGACGATTACGACGGCAGGGAGATACTCCTTGACCGGGAAACGGGGATGACCCTTGATCCGGAGGAGTTTCCGGAACTGAAGGCCTATGCCGGGCAGACGCTGATTACTTCCAGCGGTAGAACCCTGCTGGGGGCCGACGACAAAGCCGGCATTGCTGAAATCGTAACCGCCGGGGAGATTCTGCTGGAGACCCCTCAGATCCGCCACGGGAAGATCGTGGTGTGTTTCACCCCTGATGAGGAGATAGGCCGGGGAGCCGACCGTTTTGATGTGTCCGGTTTCGGGGCTGATTTTGCCTTTACCCTTGATGGTGGTGAGGTTGGAGAACTTCAGTATGAGAATTTCAATGCAGCGCAAGCCCTGGTCTCCATTCAGGGGAAAAGTGTCCACCCCGGGGATGCCAAAGGAAAGATGGTCAATGCCCTGCTGCTGGCCCACCGGATCGTCGGACTGCTTCCTGAAAGGGAAAGACCCGACCAGACCGAAGGCTACGAGGGCTTTTTCCACCTGGTGTCGCAGTCGGGAAATGTGGAAAAGGCAGAACTGCAGTTTCTTATCAGGGATCATGACGGGGAAAGGTTCCGGCAGAGAAAAGAACTGCTGGCAGCGATCGCCGGGAAAATCAACGGGGAGTATGCGTATGCACCGGTGACCCTCCGGATTTCGGATCAATACTACAACATGCGGGAGATGATAGAGCCGGTGATGTATGTGGTCGACCTGGCCAGGGATGCGATTCTTGCAGCCGGCGTCACCCCGAAAATCCGGGCTGTGAGAGGCGGCACCGACGGCGCCCGCCTCTCCTGGATGGGAGTGCCGTGTCCGAATCTCTTTACCGGAGGCCACAATTTTCATGGGCCCTGCGAGTTTATTCCCGTGGAGTCGATGGTGAAGGCGGTGGAGGTGATCCTGAACATCTGCCGGCAGGTGCCGGCGCTTACCCTGAAGCAACAGGCGCTGAAGCCTTCCGGAAACCACGGTACAGCCTGACATGACGCTGTTCCGGATATCCATGGTGCCCCGAGGTGCCTGAAAGGATCAGAGTTTCAAAACAGCCGTGTCCGGGAAGTCAGAAATAGCCTCATTGGCAGCTCCGGAAAGAATTTCGGAAATTCCAAAATTTCCAGGGTTACAATCTGACCTTTGAGGGGAGGAAAAACAGTCAGCAGCTATGATCAACAGGTTTACCGGATTTATTGCCGGCAAGGGGCTCTTCGGGGCGGGGGACAGGATCCTGCTTGCCGTAAGTGGCGGTATTGACTCCATGGTGATGTGGCATCTGTTTGAAGCGGCCGGTTTTACTTACGGGGTCATCCATTGCAATTTCAGGCTGCGGGGCGCCGACTCCGACTCCGATGAAATGCTGGTGCGTGAAAGGGCGCTGGCCCTGGATGTGCCCCTGCACGTCAAAGCGTTCGACACGCTGGAATACGCCCGTCTTTCGGGGATATCCGTTGAAATGGCAGCCCGGGAACTGCGCTATCGCTGGTTCGGAGAGATCCGCAGTCGTCAGAACTATGATGCTGTTGCCACAGCGCATCACCAGGATGATCTTCTCGAGACTTTTTTTATAAACCTGGTTCGAAAAACCGGAATCAGAGGCCTGGCAGGCTTCCGGGAAAAATCGGGATACCTGGTGCGGCCCCTGCTGTTCACCAACAGGCAGGAGATCGAAGCCTGGGCCTCCCACAACGGTATTCTCTTCAGAAAGGATGCCACCAACGATGAGGTTTGTTTCCAGCGAAACTATATCCGGCATGAGATTCTTCCCCGGCTGGAGAAACTCAATCCGTCGTTCCGGGCCAACCTGGCGGAAAGCATGATGAACCTGCGGAGTGTAGAGGACTTTTACCTCACCGAAGTAAACCGGCAGATCAAAAAGATCACCCCGGAGGGGAGCAGCACCCCCGCCATCACCGTCTCTGCCTTGCTGAAGCTGCCCCATCCCGGGCTGGTGCTTTTTGAGTGGATGAGCCGGTACGGATTCAACAGTGCCACTGCCGAAGCCCTCTTTTCCAGCCTGGAGGGGGAGCCGGGGAGGATCTGGTTATCGCGGACCCACCGCCTGGTGACTGCCCGCAACGAACTGATAATTACGCCATTGGGTGAAACCCGCGAAGCCCTATTTTATATCGAAAGGGAAACACGCGAAATTTCCTGTCCTGTGAAGCTGAGCCTCCGGTTGCACCCGGCCGGGGATTTCGAAGTAATCCGCGATCCCCGTGTTGCCTGCCTGGATACTGCCAGGCTCGGTTTCCCGCTGGTGATCAGGAAATGGAGTCAGGGAGAGTATTTCCAGCCCCTGGGGATGAGCGGATTCAAGAAGATCAGCGACTTTTTTGTGGATGAGAAGCTCTCCATACCGGAGAAGGAGGCAGCCTGGATTCTATACAGCGGCAGCGAGGTGGTCTGGATCATCGGCCGCCGTATAGACAACCGGTTCAGGATCACCCCGGAGACCAGGGAAGTTCTGGTGATCAGTATATTATCTTAAGTTTTCCGGCACTGACCAATCGTTTTGCGTGGGTTTCCGGGGAAATAACTTTGCCCGGGATTCTGATCAGCTGAATTTAAAGCTCTGCAGGCAAAAAGGCAGGAAAGAAGAATAGTTTATTCCATTCTGACAATCCTGGGGTGGAAGAGAGCCAGGGTATCGACCATTTCCTGTTGCGCTGCCATCACCTGAGAGATGTCCTTATAGGCATAGGGGGCTTCGTCGGTTCCGCCACCGATGAGTTCGACGCCTGCTTGTTGCAGGAAGCGGTGCAGACCTGGTTCATCGAAGGCAGCCCTGGCCTTGTTTCGTGAAATGGAGCGCCCGGCACCGTGGGCTGCGGAGCATAGGGAGGGTTCGAAACCTTTACCCCTGACCACATAAGCGGGTGAGGCCATCGTCCCGGGGATAATGGCCAGTTGCCCCACACCGGCAGGAGTGGCGCCCTTGCGGTGGAGGATCACCTCCTGGCCGCCGGGAAGTTTCTCTTTCCAGGCAAAATTGTGATGGTTTTCCAGGCGGAGCAGGGGTGTCTCCGCCAGGGCTGCCGAAAGTCTGTCGTGGATGAAGTGATGGTTGGCACGGGAGTAATCGCCGGCCAGCTCCATGGCCTGCCAGTACTCCTGCCCCTCCTCGCTGTCGGAAGCCAGCCATGCCAGACGTCCGGCCTCCCCCGAAAGCCCCAGTTTCTGCTGCGCCACCAGGGTGTAATGACGGCATACCTCTGCTCCGAAGTTGCGTGATCCCGAATGGGTGAGAATGGCAAAGTAATTGCCGGGCGACAAGGGCAGGAAAGGAGTGGGTTCCGCAACCTCCAGTTCCCCGAAGTCTGCGAAATGGTTGCCATGTCCTGAGGTGCCCAGCTGCTCGACAAAGGTGGACTTCAGTCCGCCAAGAAAGCGGATCTCCCGGAATTCCCTGCGTTCGAAAAGCTCATGGTCGCCCGTATCACGGAAAAAGGCGTTACCGAAGCGGGTTTCGCTGATGAGGATGCGTTTGAGTCTCTCCCTGTCCTCGGGGATGATCCGGGGGGGCAGCGGATATACCGACAGACACATGCGGCAGCCGATGTCCATACCCACACCGTAAGGAATGACGGCATTCCAGGCAGCCAGCACCCCTCCGATGGGCAGTCCGTAGCCAACGTGGGCATCCGGCATCAGGGCCCCACCGGCGGCCACCGGGAGTTTCATGGCAGTGGCCATTTGTTGCAGCGTCTCGCCGTCGATCTGTTCTATACCGAACACCCTGAAATCCCGGGCATCATTCCTGAACCCTGAATTGGCGGAATGGTCCCCTGCAGAAGGATGGTTTCTTTTTTTCTTCAAGCTGCAGATGGTTGTTGATCGGGACTATTGTCAAAAAAAGCGGGTGAAGCCCGCTTTTTATGTTCACAGTTCTATCTTTTTAAACCTGGGAACCAGGAAATGCATGACGGCCCAGGCGATAAGGTACGCCAGGGCGCAGAAGGTGAAGACCAGGGTGTAGGCGGTGGTCATATTCCCCAGCACCAGGGGTTGCTGAAGCTCTTTCAGCTGTTCGAAGAGGGCGGGATCTACGTTTTGTATCTGCTGGGCCACTTCGGCGGGCAGGCTTCCCAGTTCCACCTTGTCGATATTGATGATGTCGCCGTGTTTATTCTGAAGGGTCAGATCTTTGATTTTGCTGAGGAATTCGCCGAGGTTGGCGCCCTGTGCGGCGACCCATGATTTGGCGATGCCGGCGCTCCGGTAGCCGTCGAAGACCCAGCCGGCGACCTTGGTGATCAGGATACCACCCAGTCCGCCGGCCATGCCTCCCATGCCGGTGACGCTTGCCACCGCTTTCTTGGGAAACATATCGGAAACGGTGGTGAAAATGTTGGCAGACCAGGCCTGGTGTGCAGCGGTGCCGATGCCGATGATCAGAACCGGCATCCAGAAACTGATGGTTCCCAGGTATTGCGCGGAGAGAACCAACAGGGGAATCAAAGCGATGAGGAACATGGCCCGCATCCGGCCGGCATAGGGTTCATAGCCTCTTTTGATGAAATACATGGGGAACCAGCCTCCCATGATGCTGCCAATGGTAGACATGGAATAGAGTACGGCCAGGGGTACGGCCACTTCGGTTCCGGTCATGCCGTACTGGGCTTTCAGGTAGGCAGGCAGCCAGAAAAGGTAGAACCACCAGACCCCGTCGGTCATGAACTTGCCGAAGCTGAAAGCCCAGGTCTGCTTAAACTGCAGGAGTTTCAGCCAGGGTACCTGTTCAGTGGCGGCGGCCGGGAGTTCCCGGGTTTCCTCTGTATTGTCGCTGTGGATGTAGGCGAATTCTGCTTTTCCCACTCTTTTGCTGCGGGAAGGAACCTCGTAGAGCCAGAACCAGAAAATGAGCCAGGAGAACCCGATGGCCCCGATGATCAGGAAGGCGGCCTGCCAACCCAGGTGGCTAGCTATCCAGGGTACGGTCAGAGGAGCCAGGATGGCTCCTACGTTGGCTCCGGAATTAAAGATCCCTGTGGCGAGGGCCCTCTCCTTTTTGGGGAACCATTCGGCAATGGCCTTGATGGCCGCCGGGAAGTTGCCCGATTCTCCGAAGCCCAGGACACCGCGGGCTACCATGAAACCCCCCGTTCCCTTGGCCAGAGCGTGGATCATAGCCCCTACCGACCAGACTACCAGTGCCCAGGCATAGCCCAGCCTCGTGCCCAGCCAGTCGATGATCCTGCCCGCAAACAACATGGAGATGGCATACACAGACTGAAAAACCGACACAATATTGGCATAGTCGGAATCACTCCAGTTGAACTCCAACTCGAGCCGGTCTTTCAGCAGGCTGAGAACCTGGCGGTCGAGGTAGTTGACGGTAGTGGCGAAAAATACCAGGGCACAGATGGTCCAGCGGTACTTCCCGATCTTCTCGTTGATTTCGTTGAATGTATTCATCCGTTGTTGGTTTATGCGTTTTCCGGTTGGTTCAGCTTCTCCATTTTCTGACGATAGCCAGGGCTTCGCGGCATTTCGCCGCAATGTAGTCAAAATCTTTATTTATGAGAACCTCGGCAGGAAAAAGTTGGGAGCCCATGCCCACGCAGTGGACGCCGGCTTTCAACCACCGGGAAAGGTTCTCCTCGTCGGGGGAGACCCCTCCGGTGGGCATAATGCTGGTCCAGGGCATCGGGCCCAGCACCGCCCTGACAAATTCAGGGCCCCCGACCTGCTGCCCGGGGAAGATCTTGACCACCTCGGCACCCAGTTCATGGGCCCTGCCGATCTCCGTCACGGAACCGCAGCCGGGGCTCCAGGAGACCTTTCTCCTGTTGCAGACGACAGCCATCCCCTCATCGATGAGGGGCGAAACCACAAAGTTGGCCCCCAGGGCAAGGTACATCGAGGTGGTGCCGGCATCAATGACAGAACCCACACCCATCATCATTTCGGGGCACTCCCGGATGACCCAGGGGTGGACTTCGGCAAAGACCAGGGAGGCAAAATCGCCCCGGTTGGTAAACTCAAACACCCGGATGCCTCCATCATAACAGGCTTTAACAACCCTTTTGCATACTTCCGGATCTCCATGGTAAAACACCGGAACGATCCCGGTCTCCTTCATTTTCAGGACGACCTCTATTCGGGAAAATCTGGACATTCTATTCAGGTATAAAGTGAAGGAAAATAAGGTTATTCAGACTCTGCGAAGAGTAATACGGAGGTTAACCTGAGGGGAGAGGTCAGATTAACGGGCCACACGACCGGAGGCATCGCCGGCCATCAGTTTTTCAACCTCTGCGACGGTCACACGGTTGAAGTCGCCGTAGATGGTATGTTTGAGACAGGAGGCAGCAACGGCAAACTCCAGGGCTTTCTGGTCGTCGCCGGGCCATGTGAGGAGCCCGTAAATCAGCCCGCCCATGAAAGAGTCGCCGCCACCCACCCGGTCGACGATGTGGGTGATCTGATAGGTGGGGGCTGTCAGCAGTTCTTTCCCGTTCCAGAGCACGCCAGACCAGGTGTTGTGGTTGGCATTCACCGAGCCACGCAGGGTGGTGATCACCTTCCGGCAGCGGGGAAAACGCTCCATGATCTGGCGGCTTACCGATGCATAGGCTTCCGCATCCACCTGTCCGGCAGTGACGTCCACCCCTTCGGGATGGATTCCCAGCACCATAGCAGCATCTTCCTCGTTACCCAGGATGATGTCGGTGCCTGCGATAAGCCCGGGCATCACCTCGGAAGCTTTGAGTCCATATTTCCAGAGGTTTTTCCTGTAGTTCAGGTCGCAGGAGACGGTGATTCCCATATCGTTTGAATGGCGGATAGCCTCGAGGCACACATCGGCAGCTCCCTGCGAAATGGCCGGCGTGATGCCCGTCCAGTGAAACCAGGAGGCGCCCTCCAGGACTACCGGCCAGTTGACCATCCCGGGTTCGATGGAGGCTGCCGACGAGTAGGCCCGGTCGTAAATCACCTTACTACCGCGGCTGACGGCTCCTGTTTCCAGAAAATAGATGCCGAGCCGTTCGCCGCCCCAAACGATGGGGGAGGTGCCCACGCCATATTTCCGGAGCTCCATCATGCAGGCGGTACCCAGGTCGTTGCGGGGCAGGCGCGTAACATAGTCGACCGGTATGCCGAAGTTGGCCAGGGTGACGGCTACATTGGCTTCACCACCGCCGAAGGTGGCCGAAAACTGGTCAGACTGGCCAAAACGCATGAACCCGGGGGTGGCCAGCCGTAACATGATCTCCCCGAATGTGACTGCTTTTTTATTCATCGAGAGTTCCTTTTTACCGTTATTTCTATATCGCCACAAAATCCCGTCTAATATCCTTTAGTCTAAAGTCTTTTCCTCTTTTAAAATTTGAAATAGTTCACGGCATTGTTAAAGCAGATATTTTCGACCATCCGACCCAGGAGTTCCCTGTCGGGTGGGATTTCACCCTTTTCCACATCGTTGCCCAGGATGTTGCAGAGGGTACGGCGGAAATACTCATGGCGGGTGTAGGAGAGGAAGCTTCGGGAGTCGGTGAGCATGCCCACGAAGCGGCTCAGGAGTCCCAGGTTGGAGAGGGCCTGGATCTGTTTTTCCATGCCGTCTTTCTGGTCGAGGAACCACCATCCGGATCCGAACTGGATTTTCCCGGGCACGGTACCGTCCTGGAAATTTCCCGCCATGGTAGCGATCAGCTCATTATCGCGCGGGTTGAGGTTGTAAAGGATGGTTTTAGCCAGTTGGTTGGTAGTGTCCAGGTGGTCGAGGAGGCGCGACAGGGGACGGGCAATTTCAAAGTCGCCGATCGAGTCGAAGCCGGTGTCGGGGCCCAGGGCACGGAACAAACGGGTATTGTTGTTACGCAGGGCTCCCAGGTGGTATTGCTGAGTCCAGCCCCGGCCATGGTCCATGGTGCCGAATTCGTACAGCATGCACGATTTGAACTGGAGGATCTCCTCTCGGGACAGGGAATTTCCCTTTCGCAGGGCGGAAAAAACCGCCTTGATTTGTGCGTGGGTGTAGGTTTCGGCATAAGCCGTTTCGATGCCGTGGTCGGAGAGCCGGCATCCCTGTTCGTGGAAGTAGAGGTGCCGTTTGTCAAGGGCTTGCAGGAACTGTTCAAAGGTGTCCGTATTCATGCCGGCAGCCTGAGCCAGCTGGTCAGCATACCGGTTGAAAACGGCGGGGTCTTCGACCATCATGGCTTTGTCGGGACGCCAGGCCGGAAGCACCCTGACCTCAAAGCCGGAAGCCCTGATGGCTTTGTGGTGCTCCAGTGAATCGACCGGATCGTCGGTGGTGCAAATGGTGTGTACGTTTGCCATACGGATAATATTCCTCACCGAGTAGGCAGGAGTGTTCAGCAGGGCGTTGCAGGTTTCCCAGATCTCCCTGGCCGTGGAGAAATCCAGCAGCTTGTCAATACCAAAGAACCGTTTCAGCTCCAGGTGGGTCCAATGGTAAAGAGGATTCCGGATGGTCTCCGGGACCGTGGCTGCCCACTTTTCAAATTTCTCCCAGTCGGAAGCCGGCCCGGTGCAGTATTTTTCATCTATTCCGTTGGTACGCATAGCCCGCCACTTGTAATGGTCTCCGTACAGCCATATCTGCGTGAGGTTGGCAAACTGACGGTCAACCGCAATATCCTGTGGAGGAATGTGGCAATGGTAGTCGAAAATGGGCATCTTTTTGGCATGCCCGTGATACAACTCCCGCGCCATAGGGGTCTGCAGGAGAAAATCTTCATGGATAAAAGGAACCATTCTGTACGTGATTAAAGGTCAAACAATCTTTTCAGATGCCGGTCGTAGATGTTTTCTACCACGCACTTTCCGATCACATCCTTATGCTGTTTCAGCAGGTCGGTATAACGGTCGCCCATTTCTGCGGCAATTTTGTATCCCACATGAATCAGCTGCCGGAAACTGGGATTGAAGAGGGGATGCCCGGGAATGTGCCGGAGCGTGGAGGCAAAGGTGTTGCTGTCCCAGGAAGTAACCTCTGCGGCGCCGGGCAGGAGGCTGTCGTCGATGTCGATAACGTCGGCATAGGGAGCGCAGAGTTCTTCTTTGCGTCCCAGGGCTTTGATGTAGATCTCTTTGGCCGCCCCAAGGGCATCGCCCCCGGCAAGGGCCAGGCCGATAACCTCCTCGAGCCAGGTAGTTCCTGCCGTTTTGATATGAAGCCCCTTGTCGTATTTGCGGATGATCCCGGCCATTACAGGGTAAAGGGTGAACTTGTCACTTCCCGAGTGAACACTAAGTTTCAGGTTGGCAGGAAGGCCGAAGCTCCTGACAGCATAGTCGATGACCAGCACATCCTGCTCAAATTCCCTGGCAAACTGACCAACGTCGCCTACATAGTCGACCCCCTTGTTGAAGCGGCCGGTGAATTTGGGGGCGATGGTCTGGGCCGGAATCCCCAGGTCTGCAACCATTTTCAGGATGAAAAGCATGTCTACGGGAGTCTGCGGCGCTTCTACCTCATCCATGGAAATTTCAGTGACGAAGGTGCCGGCACCCTTCACACGCTCGATGTGGCGGTAGATCTTCCCGGCTTCCTGGATGGCAGCCAAATACTTACCGGCCACCTGGCCGAGAAGTTCCCCGGTTATCACTATCGGTTCGTCAATACCCGGAATAGTTACCGAACTGCCTAACGCTGCGCACGATTGTTTGAAGGCTGCAACCGACTCCTCCGCAGCAGGCTTGTTGATACAGGACGCCACATCCAGGGTGAAAAAGTCGGAGTACCCGATAAACCGGTCCACATTGGTAAGGTTAATATGGTCGGCATCAACCAGGTAGGGATTCTCCCAACCCAGACTCTTCACCGCAGCATCGGCTTCTTTCCGGGTTCCGGAGGGCTCCGAGTGGACGATGTTGTGTTCCCGGTTGCTTTTGTTCCACACCGGGGTAACCTGTATCCCCTTTTCGGTGGCTTTCCGCAGGGCGTTTAATTGCGCTTCACCCTGGTGCTCAAACCTGTCACCGATTCCAAAACTGAATTTTCCTATCTCCATATGTTGTGGTTTTAAACGTGAATATGCTTTTCATCCATTAGGTTCCGTGTGCGGACACGAATATAGTTATAGTTTTTATAATGGCAAAAGCGAAAGCCCTGAACTGCAAAATTATTAAAAAGAGGAGACACCCTGCAGGAGACAGAAATTTCAGTCGTTACCGGCACGGTACTGGTTGATTGCACTGAGGAATCCTTCCAGGTAGGTTTTCCCGATGGGCAGATGCTTGTCGCCGGTACAGACATGTTCTTTGGTGAAAGAGACCACGTGGGCAAGGTTAACGATGTACGATTTGTGTATCCGGATGAATTCTGTTCCCTGCAGCAGGGATTGCACCGATTTCAGGCTCATCAGAGAGAGGGTGTATTTCTTTTCCGCGCAGAACCTGACATAGTTGTCCATCGCTTCGATGCAGAGAATGTCGGGCAGGTTGATCCGGATATTCTGATAACCCGACCTGACGATGATAAATTTGTTTCCGCCGGTGCTGGTGGCATTTTTCTGCATGCTGATAAAATCACGGGCTTTGGTCGCGGCTTTCAGGAACCTTTCGAAGCTGAAAGGTTTCAGGAGGTAGTCTACAGCGTTGAGGTTGAAGCCTTCGACGGCATACTGGCTGAAAGCAGTGGTAAAGATGATGAAGGGTGGACGGGGAATCAGGCTGGCCAGCTTCAGTCCTGAGATTTCAGGCATCTGGATGTCGAGAAACAGGAGGTCTGGATGGATAAGCGGGAGGGAATGAAGGGCTTCCAGCGGGTCGCTGAAGGAAGAGGTAAGCTGCAGGAAGGGCACCCGGGAAATGAAATCACGGAGCAGGTCGAGGGCGTAGGGTTCATCATCGATGGCTACACATTGAAGGGTCATGTCAGAACGATTTTTAGTTCAGCCACGTATACCAGGTCGGTCTCCTGTATTTTAAGCGCGTGTTTATCAGGATAACTCAACAGAAGTCTTTGTTTCAGATTCGACAGTCCGGTGCCGGTACTTTTCCCCTCCAGGGGTGTTTTTACCTTATTGTTTTTCACAAGGAAGGTAAGTCTTCCGTTGCTCACTGAAAGGAAGAGGGAGATCCGCGTCTCCTGGTGTGAGCTGACGCCGTATTTAAAGGCGTTTTCCACAAAGGGAAGCAAAAGCAGAGGGGCAATCCGGATCTCCCCGGTGTCGCCGGTAACTTCAAAAACAACCTCCGTTTTAGGGGTCAACCGGAGTTTCTGCAGATCAATGTATTGCCGGATGCTTTCCACCTCCATCTGCAGGGAAATGGTTTCCGACTGGGTTTCAGAAAGCACAAACCGCATCAGGTCAGACAATTTCAGGATAGCATCCGGAGTGATGTCCGATTTTTTCCCGGCCAGGTAGTAAATGCTGTTGAGGGTGTTAAACAGGAAGTGAGGATTGATCTGCGACTTGAGGGCATTCAGCTCAGCGATTGATTTTTCGCGTTCTGCGAGATTTTTCTTACGTTCCGATTCAAACCAGAGGCTGATGATTTTTGTGCCTGTACTCACGATGAAGACGAGCAGAAAGGTGAGGGCAGAGCCGGCCGGGAACCGTAAGCGGTGCTTCCAGGGGAACAGACTCTCCCGAGACATGGGATCCGGCATGGCAGACGGAAACGGCGATGGCTGCAACCTTCCCGGAGCGACACCATCAACAGCCTGCTGTGGCAACAAGCCCGCCGGCTGCATCCAATCGAACTGATTCGAAATGTACAGGTAGAAAACCAGAATGCCTGAAGTGATACCTACAAATTTAACCACTTGGTTTTCAGCCAGAAACCGGGGCACCAGGAAGCCGGAGTTGAAGTAATAGTATGCAATCAGAAAAACATACATACCCAGGAAAAGGAGCGGTCTCTGCTGCAGCCGGAGGTCGTAAAAGGGCATGAAAAGAAGCAGCAATACCAGAAAAGCACTCCAGATCAATGCATGAATGATAATTTGTACGGTCCGTTCCTTCATCGTCAGGGTGTAGCCTTGAAAATGCCGGGTGAGCTTTTTTGAAAAGGCATGATGCAGCCCGGTGCGTAAAGATAATCTTTCGTCCGGAAAATCCCCTGATGCTGTCTGATTATTCCCGGGAATGGGACATCTACAGTCCCGGGGTGTCCCTGCCGTAAAAGGGAACAAAATCAACCGTACTTTTCCGGGAGTCCTGTTTTTCAATTATTTTTGACGACCGAAGCAGCCTGCGAAAGTCATTAAAAAGGTATTGAAATAGTTACACCGTGCAGGGTTCGTGCCTCCCGGAGACTCCGGCAGGAACGCCATTCTGCACGAAACAGGTTACCGCTAATAAACAGGATCACCTATGAATTGTATGATCGTTGACGAAAACCAGAGTGCACAAAAACTGCTGGCCGATTTTATCGCTCAGGTTCCGCAGCTGAACCTGAAGGCAAACTGTTTTTCAGCCTATGAAGCTCTCGACGCCTTGCAAATCCATAATATCGACCTGGTATTCCTTGATACCCAGTTGTCAAGGATCAGCGGTCTTGAATTTGCCCGAACCCTTACCGGCAGTCCGCAGGTTGTAATTACCTCACCCAACGGACAGTTGGCAGCCGAAGCTTTCAATATCGATGCTTCCGACTATCTGGTGAAGCCGTTCAGCTTCGAACGGTTTCTTCAAACCATCCAGAAAACCGGCGAACTCTTTTTTCTCAGAAAACTCAGGGCTGGCCGGGGTGAGGAGTTCCCCGGGGAAATGGAGCCGCCCCGCGGATTTATCCTGATCAAAGCAGATTACTGTACTGTTAAAATCAATATCGAAGATATTTTGTTTGTCGAGGGACTGAAGGACTATGTGAAAATCTATACTACCGACAACAAGAAACCCGTTATCACCCGCAACTCGCTGAAGAAAATCCAGCAGGCCCTGCCTTCGGGGAGTTTTTCAAGAGTTCACAAGTCGTACATCATCTCCCTGAACCATATCACTTCGATTAATAAAGCGCAGGTGATCATCGGGGAATCGCATATTCCCATCGGGGAGAGCTACAAGAATCTCTTTCTTTCGAAGCTCGAAAACCGTATCATCTGAGGGGGCAGCCTGAATCAGTAGAACTTCTTTTTAATGAACCAAAGTTCATTAATACTGATATTCAGGTGAAACAGCAGGAAGTTTTCCTCGACGAGGTAATTGCGTGTAGTGCCTGTTTTTCCTGCTTCCATGGCCAGGTTGATGGTTGATTCCTGGTTTCTGAAGGGCATGCCGATGCCCAAGTTCAGTCCGAATCCGGTGATCTGGTTGCTGCCGAAGGTCAGGTAAGAGAGATTGTAATTTCCTCCGATGCGGTAGCTGCAATTCTGAAAGAAATGATTGGAAATGCTTTCCTTCCATGGGCGCAGTTCGATTCCGGCAGAAAAACTCCTGGCATCTGAAAAATTTCCCGGCATGGTGGGATATTTCAGTCCGGCCCATTTCTGGATCTGATAATCGGCAGCGAAAGTAAATCTTCCCGGTTTGGAAACGGCCACGCCGAACCCCAGGTTGGAAGGAATTTTCATGGTGCTGTTTTTCCCTTCATCAGCGTTGATGATGTTGAAGTTGGCATCCTGGACGGTCGTGGAGAAGGTTGATCTCAGGGATTGCCGGGTGGCGTAGATGGCTCCGAGGCTGTAGTTCCAGTTTTTGATCCGGAATTGGTATTGAGCTCCCCAGTCAAAATAGAAGGAGTGGAGGTAGTCGTCGTGGGTGATGGTGTAACCGGTTCCGATATTGCTGAGCTGGATTTTTTCCTCCTGCGACAAAGGCCCGAAAAGAAAGGAGGTGTTTATGCCGAGGGAGAGGTTTTTCAGGATCCTGACAGCATTGGACCAGTAGGCGAGGGTGATTCCGCCGGAACCGATGAAGGTGGTGTTGTAGGTGTCGGAAGATCCCTCGAGGTGGTTCCGGGTACTGATGGAGTAGCCAACGGTGCTGTAAGGGGAGATGCCGACTGAGGTAGCCCACCAGTCGGCGATATGGAGGCCGAGGGCAAGGTAACGCATATTGGCATTGAACCCCGACAGCCGGTTATTCCGGGAATCCAGGGCCGATAGTTTTCCGTCAACGCCGATTTCCAGGATAAAATGTTGTTTGCCAATGCCGGCATACGATGCCGGGTTCAGGTTGTTGAGCCGGTTGTCGGAAGCGATGGCAATTCCGCTTCTTCCCATCCCTATACTTCGGCCGAAACCTTTGGAAACCATCTCACCGGGACCGAAAATGGAATAAGGCGAAACGGTATTCTGGGCGATGGCCAGGCCGTAAACCAGTAGTGCCAGCAGGAAGAACAGCGGTTTTTTGAGATCCATTTTCAGAGCGAATAATAGAGTATATAAAGCTTGAGCAGCGGTTTCAGCCCGGTTTTATTCTGGTCACTGAAAACGATCCGGTTGAGCGATTTTCCCAACACAGAGCTGGATTCCCCGATCAGAAGCCCGTGATCCGTTTCAAAAACGGCATCGGCAATTTCGGAGGTAATGAAATCGGTAATATCGAACTTATACCAGGAGTCCTGGTGGAAGACTTTGTCGACCTGGAATTCAGCAGCCAGGACACTGTTATTCTGTCCTACGATTTCGCTCACCACCCGGTTGGATTTGTCGGAATGATAGAGTACGATTTCCCGGGGGAGCTCCACATTGTTATAGGTGCCGGGCAGGGGCACCAGTATCAGTTCTGCTTTCAGGATGACATAGGTACGGTCTGTTTCCACCAGCCGTTGCATGGTCGGAAAATCGACTCTGGTGAGCAGGCCGGCTCCTGATTGCATGAAAGCCCTGTTCCCGCTCATCTCAGAAGGGATCTTCCCCTGGGTGGTCTCAATGTTTTCTATCCAGGTGCCGGTACGATCGGTCTTGATGTTGTTGAACTGGGTCTCTTTGGAAGTAAAGGGAAAGCTGATCACGACCTGTTGGCTTTCAATCCCGCTGCGCCGGAGATAGAGGGTCATTTTGACCGTGGTGTCGGCAGTGAATCCCAATACGGCACTATTCTGAAGGCCCGGCACAAGGGCCATTCCCCGGAAATATTCGTTAAATTTCGATTCCAGGGTGGTGATTTCGTCCTGGCTTTTCATTTTTTCCAAAAGGTCGGCACCCAGGGCATCGGACATGCGCACCCGCAGAACTCCCTTCCGCGAAGGTTTCGCCTTAAATTCTACCGTGCCGAGAGGTTGTTCCTTAAGCCGGAAAGAGGAGGTGTTGTAAAGGTATCCTTCTTCGTCGGTTTTTATTTCCTCGTCAACCTGAAACACCTGAAGCTGTTGCAGCGGGACAGTATCTCCGAAATAGGCGGCAGAGTAATTCATGGTGAAGACCAGCGAATCAAACCGGTCGCCCTTTTCTGCTGCCGCAGCAAGCGGCAAGCCTATCTCAAAATAACTGGTGGCTGTCACCAGACCCAGTTCGGTGTCCCGGTATCGGCCGGTCCAGATCAGCGATGTACCCGAGGTGGGCAGGGAATCAAGCCGGATTGTCGACAGGTTGGCTGAAAAGGTGTCGATAACGGCTACCGTGGACCGGGAGGAAATAAAATCGTCCCCGATGGTAAAATCATCGGAGCCATTTTCAAATCCGCAGGAATAAAAAAAGAAAACGATAAAAATTACCGTTGTGAATCTTATCATGGGCAACGGATATTTAAAATCCGTGCCAAAACAAGACAAACTTTGCCGATACAGAAAAAATAATATACAAACAGCAGTAATATTAAGATGAAAAACCCTATATTGATGTTATTAAGCTTTATTAACACATTTGGGCCGTTATAATTGCGTTGAATGAAAAGATATAGATATATTATGCCATTTAGTAGTAAAAATATGCCGGTATGTCTATTTCACTTTTTTTGAACGCTCCAGTCTGTTAGGTTTGTGCCTTCAAACTGGAGGAGCTAATCGTTAAAAAGTAGGATAAATGAAGGATCAGAAGCGTTATTTACTGTTTGTCATTCTTGTTGTAACCCTGGCCATGGTTGTTGTGTCGTGCAAAAAGGATGAAGATGAAGTGTCTTTGGGCGACTGGAGCAAAATGTCGGCCTTTGACGGGGTGGCAAGGAGTGATGCAGTCAGTTTCACCCTTGGGGGTGCTGGCTACCTGGGTACCGGGTACGACGGAACCAACAGGCTGGCTGATTTCTGGAAATATAACCCCGACAAGAATTACTGGGAGCAGGTGGCCGACTTTCCGGGAAGTGCCCGGAATTCAGCAGTGGCTTTTTCGGCCGGAAACAAAGGATATGTGGGTACCGGTTACGACGGTGATGTTAAACTGGCCGATTTTTATGAATACGACCCGTCAAACAACTCCTGGACACGGAAAGCCGACTTTGCCGGAACCGCCCGATACGGGGCTGTGGGGTTCGGCCTCAACGACAAAGGATACATCGGTACGGGATTCGACGGGAACTATCTGAAAGATTTTTATGAATATTCGCCTGCCGGCGATAAATGGACCAAGATCATCAGCCTCGGGGGTGACAAACGGCGCGATGCCAACGCCTTTACGGTGGGCGGAAAAGCCTATGTGGTCTCAGGGGTTGACAATGGCAGTTACCTGACCGATTTATGGATGTTCGATCCTGCCACAGGGGAATGGACCCGGAAAAGGGACATCTCCAATAAAAGTGACGAAACCTACGATGACCAGTATACGGGAATTTCCAGGATCAACGGGGTAGCCTTCTCCATCAGCAACAAGGCGTATCTCTGTCTCGGAAGCAGCTCTGCCCTCGTGGGAACAACCTGGGAATACGATCCGGCGGGTGACCTGTGGACCGAACGGACCGAATTTGAAGGTACCATACGGACTGAGGCCTCGGGTTTCGGATTGGGTAATTTCGGGTACATCGTCACAGGCAGGAGCAACACCTACTATCTCGACGATATCTGGCGGTTTGATCCCACGGTCGAGTATAACGAAAATGAGTAGACAACGGGGTCTTTTCCGTTCAGGAACAGGATCCTTCCCGGTTTTTACCCTCGCCCAAAACGCATTTCTGTACCGTAAACCGGCCATCCGGTTCCTGTTTTATTTTTCCTGCCTTACCTTCTGGTTAGGCATCGTCTCCCCGTCTTTCAGTTCGTGTACCAATTCAGCGAGGAAAGAGACCCCGGAGGCAAAGAACCGGCAGGCTCCGGAACCGGTCGTTTCGGTTTTCACACTCCCCGGCGGAGAAGGATACGGATACGAAATCATCCTGGGCACACGGGTGTTTATTCATCAGGAAGTAATCCCGGCCCTGGAGGGAAACCAGCGTTTCCAAAACCGGGAAGATGCCCGCAGGGTTGGGATGGCCGTGTTGGAAAAGGTCAGGAACAATCTGCCACCTGGTCTCAGCCGCCTGGAAGTCGATTCGCTGCTCAATCCAAAGCCTTCCGTATCGGGTGAAAGCCTGAACCCCTGATCCGTTTGACCTGTCCGTGTAAAGCTCCATTTGTGTTTCGCTCCCGGTATTTCCGGGTAATAAATTCTTTTACCCTCTCATTTCGGCTGTTTGCCCATTAGTACAGCTGTTGTGCGACCAGGTACGGATAATTTAATACTTTTGGTTGTTATGAATAGCTTACCAACGATTCCGGTGAAACGGTGGATATCAGGGATACGTGCGGTTTTACTGGGTCTTTCTCTTCTGGTAGCTTGCACCACCATTGTGGAACAGGATGATCCCGATGTCGATCCCGAGGAGAAACCCGACAGTTTGTCTGCGCAAGGGTTAAAGTGGGAAAACCGGCCCGGCGAGATGTTCCTGGCAGACGGCGGGCGCAGGCTGGTAACCGGAGGAGCCCGATTAGCGGGACTTTACGATTCTGCCCTTATCCGCACGGTGAACCTTACTTTTTCGCAGACCAACTACTGGTCGCTGCTTCAGTCGAACTATGCCTCAAAGACGGAATTGCCGGCTACCCTTACGGTTGATGGCATTGTCTTTCCGAATGTGGGAGTACGCTTCAAAGGGGCTGGTTCCTACGAGGATGTGATCAAAACCTCCCAAAAAGTCCCCTTTAAAATCTCCCTGCAGTATGTGGAGACCAACCCCAAACTGATGGGCTATAAGACGTTGAATTTCAATAATTTCTATGAGGATCCCTCTTTTCTGCGGGAGGTTTTTTATAATAACCGGATACGCTATCATGTTCCGGCAGCCCGGGCCTGTTTCATCCGTTTGTCTATCAACGGGGAGGATTGGGGGATCTATGCTCATCTCCAGCAGCAGAACAAAGATTTTCTGGAGGAGTGGTTTTTCAGTGATGACGGGGCGAACTGGTCGGGTGAGGCTGCCGGGTCGTCGGGAAAACCGGCCTCCGGTTGGGGTACCGGCAAATCGGCCTTGAATTATCTGGGTGAGGCACTTTCGTTGTACCAAAGCAACTATTCACTGAAGAGCAGCGACATCAGTGACCCGTGGCCCCGGCTGGCAGAGGCTTGCCGGGTTCTGAACCAAACCGGGCCCGATTCGATGACGGCTGTGATGCCCCGGTATTTTGATGTGGACCGCATTCTATGGTTCCTGGCCTGCGAAAATGCGTTCGCCGACGAAGACAGTTATATCCGGAAGGGGGAGTCTGACTATTACATTTATTATGAGCCGGAAACCGGCAGGATGACCACCCTGGAGTCGGACGGGAATTCCACTCTGAAGTCGAAACAGGTATCATGGAGCCCGTTTTACAACGAAACCAATGTAAATTATCCTTTGCTGAACAGATTGCTGGCAGTGCCCCGGTACCGTCAGCGCTACCTGGCTCACCTGCGCACCATTATTGCCAACCAGTTGAACCCGCTGACCAGCTACCAGGTTATAGACAATTATAAGAACCAGATCGATGCCCTGGTTAAAGCAGACCCCAAGAAATTGGTTACCTATCAGCAGTTTATTTCCGGGGTAGCTTCTCTGAAAACCATCATTAATTCCCGCAGGAATTTCCTTCTCTCTCATGCCGAGGTAGGGCGTGCCATTCCTGACTTGTCTGATGTGGTTTGGAGGAACAGTGCAGGAGTGCCCTGGGGAGAGCCGGCAGCAAATACGGCCGTGACGGTGAATGCCCGGGTCTCCTCAGCCACGGGAATCCGTGAGGTGAATCTCTGGTATTCCCCGGCGCTGGCCGGTAGATTTCATACCCTGACCATGTCAGATGACGGGCAGCATGGCGACGGTGCTGCAGGTGACGGCATCTATGGCGGAACCCTGCCTGCACAGACAGCCGGCACCAGGGTCCGATTTTATGTGGAGGCTGTGGCCGCCGATGGGGCGGCAACCGTTTGCTTCGAACCTGAAGGCGCCGAACACGATGTCTTCATTTACCTCGTAAAA
Source organism: uncultured Prolixibacteraceae bacterium (assembly GCA_964650525.1). Lineage (GTDB taxonomy): Bacteria > Bacteroidota > Bacteroidia > Bacteroidales > Prolixibacteraceae > UBA1413. The sequence goes on along the minus strand of CAZYUA010000008.1, from coordinate 56,872 downwards.
TAACCCGATCTATGAAGGGAATGTTCCGGGAAAGGAGTGGGTCATGATGCTGAAGACCCTTCAGGCACCTGCGGTGAATCTCCCCGTAGCGACAATAGCTACGGTCCCCTGCAGTGACTCAGTTTCTCTTGCGGATTCCCTGTCTGTGGTGGTTAACTCCATGAAGGGCATTGCCCTTTGCGATATGGAGAAGGTACGGTTGATGAACCGTACAGATACCAAATATTTGCTGCCGGCCCGGAAGCTGAAGGATATCCTGCTCCGGGCTGCCCCTTTCTATGTTATCCAGGAGGTGGAAGGCATCCGCATCGCTTCTTACGAAACCCTCTATTTCGACACTCCCGACCTGAAATTCTTTATTGATCATATCAACGGAAAACTGAACCGTAAAAAAGTCAGGATACGCAGTTACCGGGAAAGCAACCTTCATTTCCTGGAAGTGAAAAGAAAGACCAATTCGGGAAAAACCAACAAAAACAGGATCCGGACCGGTCAGAACGGCAATCCGGAAGAATTTGGCGAGGAAGCCTACGCCCTGGTACGGCAATATGCCTCCATGGATCTTTTTTTATTGTTCCCGACCCTTATCAGCCGGTTTAAAAGAATCACGCTGGTAAACCACGGCCGTACCGAACGGGTGACCATCGACTTTGATCTTGATTATGGCAGGGTGGGAACAAGCAAGGAAGCCTCCCTTCCTCTTTTGGGCATTATCGAGATCAAAAGGGAAAAATTCAGCCATTCCCCGATAGGCAGGATCCTCAGGGAGGCCAGGGTTAAAAAATGTGGCATCAGCAAGTATTGCCTGGGTATCCGGCTAAATGCGCTTTCTCCCAAAACCAATCTTTACAAAAGGAAAATACGCTATATCCAAAAGCTAACCAATAATGAACCTCATGTTTGATATTCTTGAACCCGAAAATGCACAGGTGGTTGCCGACACCTATGGAATCGCCGGCCTGGTGATCCGGTTTCTGGCCAACCTGCTGATCACCGGAGGCATCATCCGGTTTTTGTATTATCCCCGGTCAAAACGGCGGGATTATTTTTTTACGTTCCTGCTGACGTCGACCACTATATTCATGTTGTTGTACCTGCTCGACAATGTGAAGATCCAGGTCGGGTTCGCGCTGGGTCTTTTTGCGATTTTCGGCATTCTTCGTTACCGCACCGATACCCTGCCCATCCGGGAGATGACCTATCTTTTCATGATCATCGGTATTTCCGTGATCAATGCCCTGGCCAAGGACCTGGGATACGTGGAACTGGGGGTCACCAATGCCATTTTCATAGCGGTTACATGGCTTATGGAGAGCAGCAATATTATCCGCCATGTCTCCAGCAAACACATCATCTACGAGAAAATTGAACTGATCAAACCTGAACGCTCAGAGGAACTGCTGGCCGATCTGAAACAGCGTACGGGGTTGAATATTACCAAGGTGGAGATTGGCACGATCGATTTCCTGAAAGATACCGCCCTTCTCTATGTCTATTACGACAGCCGGGAAACCAACCTGGCCGATACGTTCCTCCGGAAGAACCTGCCGGCACCCGACGATGAGGGTTAATTGCCTCATATTCCTGTAACTACGGGGTTCCTGTCTGACAGGTCCCTTTTTAACACTTATGTGTATGATTCAGAAGATGATGAAACCGGGAGCGTTCCTGTTGTTACTGATGCTTGCAGGGACAACTGCCGTTTGGGCCCAGGAGACCGATCTTAGCACCTGGTTGTCGGTGGAAGTAACGAAAGATATCACCAAAAAAATAGGATTGGAATTCGAAGAAGAAGTGCGGATTTTTAATGATTTCGGAGAGATAGACCGGTTTTCGAGCAGTCTTGGAGGTACCTGGTCTGTCATGAAATATCTGAAGGCCAGTGCGGGATACGCATGGCTCTATAATCACAATGTGAAGAATGCTTACTGGGAACATCGCCACCGGGTGTATGCCCAGTTGACAGGGAAGGCAGACTGGGGCCGGTTTGCCTTTTCGCTTCGCGAACGGTTTCAGAGTACAGCCTACGACCAGTCGCGTAAAGGATTCAATTATACCCCGAGACGGTATTTGCGCAGCCGGCTGAAGGTGGCCTATAATATTCCCAAAAATAAAGCGGAACCCTACCTGTCGGCTGAATTCCATCGCCAATTGAACAATCCCTGGGGCAACAGTACCGATAACTACAGGTATACCCTCGGGGTTGACTTCCCCCTGAACAAAACACTGGATCTGGATACTTTTGTCCGCCTGGACCGCGACATAGGGACAAAGAAAACCGTCAATCTGTGGATTGCCGGGATTACCCTCCTGGTGGGGCTCTGACTACCGGTTCCTCTTGTTTCAATGAAGCTGCCGGTAGGGCGCCATCAACAGAATGGGTCCGGGGAAGATCTCCCTGAACCCATTCTAAGCAGTGGAAGGATCAGTGAATTCCCCTTTTGGGATTTTCATCTTCCCTGCTGGGTTGAAGGTACGGGCCGGAGCCTGGGCTCCGGCACCGGTCATTTCTTTTTGATAAGGCTGATGACGAAGAGGATCAGCCAGGCGCCGGCCACGGCAATGATGAGCTGCCAGAGCCATCCTTCGCCGCCGATGCCCAGTTTGCGGGCTATCCATCCGCCAACGAGAGCCCCCAGGATGCCGACAATGATATTGCCGATCAGCCCAAACCCGGACCCTTTCCAAATCTGTCCTGCCAGCCAGCCGGAGACGGCACCAAAGAGGATAAACAATACAAATTCCATATTCTTTTGGTTAAGGGATGTAAACGGGTTATTTGCCAAACCGGTATCCGAGTGTAAGCCCGAAACCCACATTCTTGATGCTTGAGTCCGATTTCTCACCATCATATTTGGGAGTGATGTTGGCAAGCCCCAGGGAAGCATCGAGGGCAACCTGCAACCCTGCAGCCAGTTCAAAACCGGCCATGATTTTGGCTCCGAAATCCAGCGGTGCCATGTACAGGGTCTCTTCGGCATTATCGGTGGATTTAACATCTCCTTTGAATTTCACGTCATAGCTGTGGTTCTCACCCCACGTGTATTTTCCGCCGATCCCATAGGCAAGATAGGGGCCGAATCCAAGGAGCACTTTGCTGTTGCCGAGTCCGCCCTTGTACAGGAACAGAATGGGTAGCTCCACATAGGAAAGTTTCATTTTGGGCTTGGGATCTGCTTCGGAATCTGTCAACTTGGTGCCTTTGCCAGCATAGAGCAGCTCAGGCCGCAGAAAAAATTCCGGGGCAACTTCAAATTCAGCAAAGACACCAGCATCGAAGGTGGGGATCATGCCGGTATCCGTCTTGTCATCCTCATCGTCGGTGATGGTCATGTTAAACATGTTGAAGGATCCTTTGACGCCAAACCCTTGTGCGAAGGTGTTGTTGGCCGCCATCAGGGCAATCAGAAGAACTGTCACGAAAGTGATTTTTTTCATTTTAATCGTTTTTAAATGAATGAGTAATGTCTGTTTCAGAATGGTTTGAAAAAATGCATATCCGGGACGCTTGCCCCGGGATCTGCGTTACTGATTGGCTTCGTTCATGGCATCTTCTTTCATCTTCTCGTTAGGGAGGATGATGAAGGAGACCCGCCGGTTCTCAGTCCTGCCGTCAGCCGTTTCGTTGCTGGCAACGGGGTTCAGCTCTCCGTAACCTATCGCAGTGACCCTGGTTGCTTCCACCCCCTGTAGCTTGAGGAAATTGGCAACACTGGCAGCCCGTTTTTCGGAAAGGGTCTGATTGTAGGCTTCAGCTCCCTGGCTGTCGGTATGGCCCTCAATGGTCAGATCGGTGTCGGGGTACTTGTTCAGAATGGTGGCCAGATCCATGACGGTGGCTTTTGACTTTTCGGTGAGATCGAATTTGTCGGTGGCAAACAATACTTTGCTGCTGAAATTGACGATAATGCCTTCTTCACCCGGGAGATGAACCACTTCGGCATCGGGGATCTCATTTTTGATCTCTTCGGCCTGCTGGTCCATTTTCTTGCCTATGATGGCACCGGCGACGCCACCCACTGTGGCCCCTACTACGGCTCCCACGCCGGTATTGCCGGCAGTTTTACCAATGATGGCGCCGATGGCGGCCCCGGCACCTGCCCCAATGGCTGCCCCACGCTGGGTTTTGGTGGTCTTGCAACCCGTCAGCACCAGGGTCAGCGATAAAACGAATACGAAAAAATTCTTCATAATGATAAAAATTTAAGCATTTGAAAATTGATGTTCAAAGTTATGAATTGTAGTTGATAATTACAAAACTTACTGAGACCAACTTTCTGGTCACTTTTCCATGGCTTTCTGCCTGAGATGGGGAGGCATTTTCTCAATGGCATAGCGCAATGCCGTGCGCGGCATCCTTTTTTTATTTTTTTCCACAAAGTCAAAAATCTCCTCCTGGTGCGGCTTACTGGCGGCTTTCAGCATCCATCCGTAGCCTTTCTGCACCATGTCGTCAGGATCGGTGAGCAACTGAGTGGCAATCTCCAGGATGTGTTCCAAAAAGAGCCCTTTGCGGGCCGGGACAATAAGCGATACCGCTGCTGCCCTGCGCATCCACCGGTTGCCGGAAGCAGCCCACCGCTTCAGCTCTCCCGGAAACTCCGGATACATTTCAAGGAACGACCCTACTGTGTGGTTGCACAGAGTATCGCACGATGCCCAGTTGTTTACATACCGGTCTACCCATCCTTCAAAAACACGAAAATCGCCGGGCGTGTACTTTTTCCTGACCGCATACGACCAATCACAGGCAATGAACGACTCTTCCATAAATCCACCCTGCCACAATTCCCCGCACAACCTGAAAATCTCTTCCTTCGGGAGGTGACGCACCGTTAGAAACAAAGTGCGTGCCAATTTACCGACTGCGTCCGCTTTCAGTCCGTGCATTCTCACCGGTTCCTTAAAGTAGCGCTGCCCGCTGAGGCGGATTGTCTCATCCCCCTGCTTTTCCAGTTGCTCCCTGATTGCTGCAACTATTGCATCCATAACTGATGATTTATTTGTGGTACTCAAATTTCAAGAGCGTGAAGAGTTGAAATTTGCCGGAATCTTTTCTTTCCCTTTTTCTGTCATTTTGTTCCAGTCGTGTCCGGTCAGGTTGACTTACCTGGTCTGATGCCAACAATGGAAAGAGCTTAAGTGCAAAGATACATTTTCGTCAATCGGATTCAGTTTCTCCGAATATGGTATTTTTGTTCCGTGTAATCTTGTGCTGATGCCGGTTTTCAATGCGATCCTGATTTCTGGTGCCGGATTCTCCGGCGGTTTGGCTTCTTTTCCGGAGGGTTTGATGCCTTCGTGGCAGGCATGGGTGGGGTATGGCCCAGTGTGTGCTGTCTGCGCCTGGGGTTTTCTTTTTCTGGCGGGCTGGCTGAAGCGGAAGGGCTGGAAAACCGGTTATACCCGCAAGGTATTCCACTTTCTCGTGTTTGCCACGGTGGCTTTACTGCAGTGGCAACTGGATGTCAAAGCGGTGGTCCTTTTCGGGACTGCCTGCAGCCTGGTGATTTTTTATGCCGTGGTACGGGGGCGGGGAAACCTGTTATACGAAGCCCTGGCCAGGGAAAAGGACGAACCGCGGCGCACCTGGTTCATTGTGATTCCCTATCTGGCGACGCTGACGGGCGGGCTTGCCGGCAACCTCCTGTTTGGCCCTCATGTGATGGCCGGATACCTGGTGACGGGAATCGGCGATGCAGTAGGTGAGCCGGTGGGAGCCCGCTGGGGAAAACACCGCTACAGGGTTTTTTCCCTCCGGGGGACCCCTGCTGTCCGCAGCCTTGAGGGGTCGCTGGCGGTTTTTGTGGCATCGGCCATGGTATTGCTGGCCCTTGGTGTGATTTCGCCGTTGTACGACTGGTCAGTAGTTTTGGTAGGCCGACTCCTGGTTATTGCCCTGTCTGCAACGGCAACTGAAGCGCTCTCCCCCCACGGCTGGGATAACCTGACCCTTCAACTGGTGCCTTCAGCCCTGGCCCTTTTATGGCTTGCCCCTCCCGCCGGATGACCGACCCCCGGTTGCCGGTGCAGGCCTCCCGGGATACCCTTACCTCCCTCTTTCCCGCAGACTTGTTCCCGATGGCCGGAAACCCGATGGTTTGGCTATCTTTGTTCCCACCAGGCCGGGCCTTGTGAACCCTGCCAACTGAAACCCTATGCCATGGAGAAAACGGAACCCTCGTTTTACCAGCCTGTAAAAGCGATTCTCTTCGACCTCGACGGTACCCTGATGGAAACCGACGACCAGGCTGCCGAGCGGGTAGCCCGGATCCTCTCCCGGTTTCGGGTCGCCCATCCCGCCCCTCTGGCAAAAAAACTGGTGATGTGGGCAGAAACACCCGTCAACGGGCTGATTACCCTTTTGGATCACCTGGGACTGGATGCCCCGTTGATGTCCCTGTTTCATAAGGTTAGCCGCGGCTCAGGACAGAAAGAATATGGATTCCGGATGATGAGCGGTGTTAAGCCAATGCTCGGACAACTGAAACAACGGTACCGTCTTGCCGTGGTCACCACCCGCAGTCAGGCGGAAGCCGAAGGTTTTCTGACTGAAAACGGACTGGAGGAGCTTTTTGATGTAGTGGTTTCCCGCTCCTCCACCTGGCGGCTGAAACCCCACCCGGAGCCGGTGAGCTATGCTGCAAAACAACTGGGAGTGGCTGCGGAGAATTGCCTGATGGTGGGAGATACTGTCCCCGATATGCGTTCCGCCCGGCGTGCCGGAGCTCTTCCCCTGGGAGTGCTCTGCGGTTACGGCGACCGCGGGGAACTGCTCAACGCCGGCGCTGCGTTCATCCTGGAACACACCTCCCTCACTGCCACCCTTCCCCTGTTACAGGATTCCCCTTTCTGAAGTCCTGCCGATGACCGCCCTTGAACGGTTAGAAAATGCGATCAGGGAAAAGGAGTTCACTGTCGGATTTACCTACCCGGCCGGCCACCGGGTATACCGGGATGCCATCTGGGTGGATGTTGAGGTGAGGTACACCGTTACCCTATTGAAGAGAGGCAAGAGAAAAGGCAAGGATTAGCTTGGTACGGGGTGGCAATGTCCAAGTTGCCGAAATAAAAAAAACTTCGATAAAAATCTGATTTACAGATTATTACCGAAGCCTGCATGTGCCCAGAACAAGACTCGAACTTGCACACCGGAACCGGCACCAGCCCCTCAAGCTGGCGTGTCTACCAATTTCACCATCTGGGCTCTCAGCGGGGCAAAAGTAATATTTTTTTCCTGATCCAACTTCAGGGAATGAAAAACCATGATCATAAACGGGGATGTTTTTCAGGAGAGGCCGGGCGTTCATTCTCCTTTTGAAGGCTTGCCAGTCGTTCCGGGTGAAAAAAATGTGTTACTTTTGGGTTGAATCGGAAGCGTTTTTGATGATACGCATTTTCCTCATTGTTTTAGCGACCTCTTTATCGCTGGGGCTGACAGGCCAGGAGCCACCCATGCCTGAGATATCCGGGCGTGACACCCTGCCGTTTCCTGTCCCGGCACAGAATCTCTACGGGCTTGTAATGCCGCTTCCGGAATCGGGTGTATCCTTTTCTGCCCTGACTTTTGAGGAGCCCTCATTTCCCGTCTTTGACTTCCGGAACTCTCTGCAAAAGGGATGGCTCACCGGGTATCCGTCCGGCTGGGAGGGGCGCTCACGGTATGGACTCTTTGGGGGTACCGGCCTCTTTTTCAGCCCATATGGATGGTCGGGGGAGCTTTTCCACCAGGCTACCTACCAGGTGTCGGACAAACTGCTGCTCCACGGCAGCAGTTATGGCTTCACGCCGCTGCTTTTACCTGCGCTCCCCGGAACAAAGCCCCCGAACCTGCGGGGAGCCTCCCTGTATCTGGAATACAAGGTTTCGAAAAATTTCAGGATAGAAACCGGCATCTCCGTGCCGGGAACCCCTATCCATTTTAACCCCCGGCTATGTTAACCGTGTACAAAGCTTCGGCCGGCTCCGGCAAAACTTTTCGCCTGGTGACCGAGTACCTGAAATTGTTGCTGGCCGGTGATCAAAACCACCGGCATATCCTGGCTGTCACCTTCACCAACAAAGCCACCGCGGAAATGAAGGAGAGGATTGTGGATCAATTGTACAACCTGGCAGCCGGCAAGGAGTCTCCCTACAGAGAGGTCCTGTTGGAGGAGACCGGTTTGGCCGAAGGTGAACTGGCCGCACGCGCCTCCGTTTCGCTATCCAACCTCCTGTTCGATTTCAGCAGGTTCCAGGTCAGCACCATCGATAAATTCACGCAGCGGATACTGAAGGCCTTTTGCCGTGAAGCCGGCATCAATCCTGCTTATGAATTGGAAACTGACAACGATTTGCTGATCGCTGAAGCCGCCGACCGGCTGATCGCGGGCATGGGAGAAAATCCGCGCCTGCAGAGATGGCTGAGATCGTTTGTGGAAGATAAAATCAGGAACAACCGGAGTTTTAGTATCACCTACGATCTCACGAGCCTGGGGAATGAGCTTTTCAGGGAGCAGTTGCAGGACAAACTGCGGGTTTTAGAGGAGTTCTTTGCCCCGGAGGAGAACAGCCACCGCTACCTGGAAATTCTGAACGACATCGTGTACCGTTTTGCCGGCACCCTGAAACAACAGTCCGCCGGTCTGGTCGGGGCCTATACGCGGGCGGGTTTTACCGCCGGTGACTTCAGCTATGGTGACAGGGGGGTGGCGGGATTCCTGGAAAAAACAGCTGCAGGGGAGGTTCCGCCTTCGCTGGGCATCCGGGTGATGAAAGCTGCCGCCGATGCTGAGGGGTGGGTTGCTAAAAGCAGCAAAAAACAGGAAGCTCTCAGAGAATTTACTGCCGCCAACCTGGTCCCCGGGCTTCAGCAACTGGTCCGATATTATTCGGAAAACAGCAGGAACTACTTCACAGCCAAGGTGATCCTTTCCGAATGGTACACAGCTGCCGTTCTTACCGACCTGTACAAGGAACTCGCCAACCTGGGCAGAGACCGGGGTATTTTGCCTTTGTCAGGTTCCAATTTATTGCTGAAAGGGATTATCGACGGCAACGACACGCCGTTTATTTACGAGAAGACAGGAAACATCATCGGCCATCTGATGCTGGATGAATTCCAGGATACCTCCGGGATGCAGTGGTCCAATTTCCGGCCTCTGGTTGCCAATAGCCTGAGCCAGGGAAAGAAAAGCCTGGTGGTGGGCGATGTGAAGCAAAGCATTTACCGTTGGCGCAACGGCAACTGGAACCTGCTGGAAAGCGGGATTTTCAGTGATTTCAGGAACTTTCCGGTTCAGGAAAAATCCCTGAAGGAAAACTACCGCAGCGGACGGGAGATTGTCGATTTCAACAGCCGGTTTTTCGGGGTTTTCCTGCAGGTGATGGCTGACTACGGACAAGCGCATTTCACCGGTGTGGATTTCCAGGCCCCGCTCAGGGAACTGTACCGCGATGTGGTGCAGAAACCGGCAACCAAACAGGGTAAACCTGCCGGGTTCGCGGGTATCTGCAGGGTTGATGCTACGGGTGAGGAGTTTACGGAAAGAACCCTGGAAAAACTTGTGGAGCAGGTACGGCAATTGCAGGACCGGGGTTTCCGGGCGGGAACCATAGCCATTCTCGTGCGGAGGAAAGAACAGGGAGTATGGGTGGTTCGGCACTTCCTCCGGGAAGCAAGCCTTCCCGGGAACCGTGATTACAATCTGAAGATCGTTTCCGGGGATTCCCTGATGCTGGGCAGTTCCCCGGGTGTCGGGTTCATCATTCACTGGCTGAAATATCTCATTGACAGCGACGACCGCTTGAATCGTGCTGCCTTGCTTCACCTGTATAATAACTATGTGCGGCCTGTTCCCGGCTTGCAGTGTCCCGGGGCCGGCGGTTTATCTCCGGGGATGGCAGGCTGGAACCTGACCTCCGCATCACTCGGGGAGTTTGACACACTGCTGGTCCCGTTGTTCTCCGGGATTGAAAACCAGCTGGCCATCAGCAGCCTGGATGAGAAGATCACCCGGATTTGTGCCACCTTCGGCTTGTTTGATCTGACGGCCGAATTGCCTTTCCTCCAGGTACTCATAGATAAGGCTTCGGAGATGAACGGCAGACTGAACGGCGATGTTCCCGGTTTTCTCACGTGGTGGGAAGAGGAAGGACAGAAAGTGGGGGTGACCGCGGGCGGTGAAACGGATGCCATCCGTTTGCTGACCATCCATGCCTCAAAAGGACTGGAATTCGAAGCAGTACTGATGCCCTTTTGTGACTGGAAGCTCTCTGAAAACAAGAATAATATCCTATGGTGCACTCCGGTGGTATCCCCTTTCAACATGGCTCCCCTGGTGCCTGTTGCCTATTCCGGAACCCTGGGGACGACCTGGTTTGACCAGGAATACCGGCAGGAGTTTTTCAATATTCTGGTTGATAATCTGAACCTGTTGTATGTGGCTTTTACGCGGGCCCGCTCGGTATTATGGGTCAGCCTGCCTGCCAGGGGTGCCTCCGGCACCATGGCAGCCCTGGTGAATGAGGCACTGCCGGGAAGTTTTCCCCAAATGCCGGGTGCATGTCACGCAACCGACGGATGGGAAGCGTTTACAACCGGCGAAATACCGGCATTCCCCGATCCTCAGGCTGCTCCCCGCGACTTGCCAGAAACCCGGTGGCATTTCACCGACTATTCCGGCAGATTGCGCCTGAAAACGCTGAGCGGGGATTTCCTGGAGGGATTGGAAAAGGGCATTACCCGCAAAAACTTTGGTAAGCAGGTTCATGCTCTCCTGTCACAGATCAAAACCCGCGAGGATGTGGAACCAGCCTGCAAAAGAGCCCTGGCTGCCGGCATGGTCCAACCACGGGAGTTCGATCTGATCCGCGAACATGTCGGCAAAATGATCGCCCATCCTGTTGCTGTGGAGTGGTTTTCGGGGAAGTTGAAAATCCTCACCGAAACAGACCTGTTAACATCCAGTCTGACCCTTCGCCCCGACAGGATCATGATTTCAGGAGACCAGGCTGTCATAGTCGATTTCAAGACCGGCATGAGGAACCCTGAGCATGAGAACCAGGTCAGGCAGTATACCGGGGTACTCCGGCAAACAGGATTCCGGGAGGTAAAGGGGTACCTGTGGTATATCCGTGATAACCGGTTACTCGAAGTTCGATAAATTGTGGTTTCCGAAAGGCCTTCCTTGGCAGGGAACGATAGAAACCGTTATTTTTGCAGAAAAAAGCATGATTCAAAGAATACAAACCATTTATCTGCTGGTCTCCGTCATTTTTCTGGGATTGCTTTTTGCCCTCCCGCTGGCCAATATCTACGCAGACGACCAAATGTATGAGTATACCCTTTGGGGCATTTTCAAGGAAGAGAGCAGGGTGTTCAATGGGGTATCCCTTGCGATATGCCTGGGGCTGATTGTCCTGCTCCATCTTTTTGTGATGTTCAGTTATAAACGGCGCATCCGTCAGATCAGGATCCTGGTTTTTACGATGGTCCTTATGCTGGGCTTCACCGGGGTATTGGTCTATTTTGGTCTGGCCTCTTTTGAGGGGGAGACTGCCGGGTTCAAATTGCAGGTGGCCTTTCCTGTTGTGGCAGTGGTTACCGATTTTCTGGCAGTCCGGGCTATCGGGAAGGATGAAACCCTTATCAGAAGCCTCAACCGCATCCGCTGATGTCGCGCCAACTTCAGGGAAAGCAAACGAAGAACAGGTCAGGTGCGGTAAAATGGATACAGCGACATCTGAAACCCGGTTGCGCGAGAGGGAAAGAACGGTCACGAATACAGCAGGACCTGTCCGGGCCTCCTGAAGCGGGAGGCCTATAAAGGTAACCAAATGGGTAAGCCTCTGTTTATCAGGTTAAACTAAAACGACAAGATACTTTTATACGTATGAAAGCGATGATCCTGGCTGCAGGTCTGGGAACACGGCTCAGGCCGCTGACCGACCATATCCCCAAGGCGCTGGTGCAGGTGGGAGGTGTTCCCATGCTGCAACGCCTGCTGGATAAGCTGACCCGGTCCGGGTGCCGGGAGATCGTGGTGAATGTGTACCATTTCCCGGATCAGATCCGGGAGTTTCTTTCAACCCTCAGCTATCCCGGAGCAGAGATTCATATTTCTGATGAAAGCGGTTGCCTGCTGGATACCGGAGGAGGGTTACTGAAAGCCGCCGGCTTCCTGCAGGGTACAGAACCGGTACTCGTCCACAATGTGGATATAGTCAGTGACCTGGATCTGGCTCTCCTTGAGGATGTTCACCGCGAAACCCGGGCGTTGGCCACCCTGGTGGTGAGAAACAGGAATACCAGGCGCACCCTGCTTTTTAATCAGAACATGCGTCTGTACGGATGGATGGACTGCTTAACCGGTGAAACCCGGAAAGTGGAAGGTACCGGCGATGATCCTGTTCAGCCTTTTGCTTTCAGTGGAATACATATCATAAATCCACAGATATTCAGTATTATACAACAGCAAGGCCGGTTTTCGATTATCGATGCTTACCTGGACCTGGCTGCCGGATATCCGGTTTTAGGTTTTCGTGACACTTCTTCCTTCTGGATGGATATCGGGAAGCCTGAACAACTCACGGAAGCCGGACAGTGGCTGACCCGTGACGATGCGGCGGAAGAACCTTGACCAGGGTGAAGTACCTGCCCGGTGAACCCCTGCAATCCCCGGGACGAAGGGAGATGCTGTTGTTGGGGTATCAGGGGCGGATGATCTTGTAATTCCTGAACTCAAAGGGCCGGATGCCGGTGATCTTTTCAACCCAGTACAGAATCGCGTACCGGAGGTTGAAATGGCGGCGCCGGGTATCCACCTCCACTTTCCAGTTCAGCCGGTCGATCCTCTCCTGCATAACCCGGGGATGGGTTCCTTCGAACCGGATCAGGGAATCGTAGTGTTTTCCGAAATCAAATTCCCCGGCAGCGGGCACCGGTTGGTCTTCGCCCTGGTAAAATTTCCTGACAGCGTCGATTTTCTCCTGCATGTCCCTCGGGTGCCTTACCCATCCGTAATGGTATATCTCGGCATCTGCTGGGGCAACCCGGATTTTCCGCTGCCCGATGCGGAATCCCTGGGCATCCCTGAAAGAGCGGATCTTCTTGTTGTTGCGGATAATGCGTACCTCCTGCCGGTACCAGTGCCGGGAATCCGCCACATAATCGTAGGTTCCGTAAAAATGACGGTAGCGGAACAGCAATCCTTCCACCTCCTGGTCGTTGAGCCACCGCTGCATGGCACTCCTGACCGGCCCAAGGTACTTCTCGTGCAGAACTTCATCGCCCTGGATGTAAAAACACCAGTCGTAAATACCGGGAATGGCATCGAAGGCTTTGTCGGTTTCGCTGGCATAAACGGCGCCTCCGCTGTACAGTGTCTCATCCCACTCCGTTTCGATAATCCTGATCTTCCCGGGCGAAAGGGTACGGATCCTGTCTAGAGTCCCATCTCCGGACCTGCCGACAGCCACGAAAAACTCATCGCAAAGCGGTAATACAGAGGTGATTGCTTCTTCTGCCGGAAAATCGTACAGGATGGCATTCCTGATAAAGGTAAAGCCGGCAACTCTCATAGGGCGTTGTTTTTCCTGTTTTTACGCGTGGAAACCAGGATTTCTATGCCTGCAATCAGGAAAAAGGAACAACCCAGCAACTCGACCCCTTCTTCGGCTGCATTTTTAGCCCACCGCGAGTAGTTCCCTTCCAGCAATGCTTCCCAGAAGGCAGTCCGGCCAAAAAAACGGCTGAAAACAAAAGTGACCAGGAATCCGGCTATAAACCAGGGAATTTCCGGTTTTCTGATAAAGCGGAGCAGGGCGGGGAACAGCACGTGCCTGTTGCGAAGGAGAAGCCAGCCGGAAAGCAGTGCCAGCGGAAGCACCAGGTAAAACCAATATTCCAGCTGGTTGTTGAATTCCCGGATGAAAGCCATGAAAAACAAGAGCGATACCAGGTTGGTAACCGGTGCAAGCGTTTTATCCTTACGGCCGGTTATCAGGAAAAGTACTCCTGAAAGGAAAAGAAAGAGCTCCTGCAGAATTTCTGTCCCCGACAGTTCTCCGAATTTTCCGGTCGCCGTAGCATGCCGGGCATCGTAAAAGAAGACGGCATTCAGGAGCACCATCAGCAACGAATAAAGAATTACGCGGGAGGCAAAAAACAGGAGCTCCCTGGTATTGCCGGCACTCCATTTTTCCATGTTTTGATTATTCAGGTTCATGATTTTCATCCCTGGCAAGGGTTGCCTGATTTTCCCGGCCGGGATTTGCAAAGGTAAAGAATTTAAGTAAGAAATACCCGGGTTACCGCACGGAGCAGGGAGCCGGGTTCCGCCGCGAGGGTCAGTGGTCGAACCCTGCCACTACACGGGCGAAGGCATCCTCTTCGTTGCTGGGCACCAGCCTGAAATGTTCCTTCAACTCGTCCGGGGCATTGTCGGTCAGGTAGGAATGGCCTGTACATTCAAGCAGGTCAATGTCGTTATAATCGTTTCCGATGCCCAGGGTTTCTTCAGGGGGAATCCCGAGACTTTTGCACAGGTGCAGTACGCCATTTCCTTTGGAGACAGTCCGGTGGAACACTTCCAGCCAGATATAACCGGTCATCAGGGGAGAAGAGGTGCGTATGACACGGATTTCGGGCGATTCCCGTTCGATTTTTTCCCTTAAATGGCTGTACCGGTGCAAATTCCCCGGCACTACCACCAGGAACTGGCAAAGGTCGCCCGATACCGATCCGGCGTCAGGCAGGGGACAGGCCAGAGAATTATGAAATTCAAAATAGCGTTCGAATTCGGGGCATTTTTCCGGGCCCCGGTGGTACCAGAGGTGGTGGTTTTCAGGAGCAGGCCAGAAAGCGTGGAAGTTCAGGTCTTCGGCAATGAAAAGCCGGATGATCTGGTTTCCAATAGCAGCCGGGATGTTCCGGGTGTAGAGATGCTGCCGGTCGCTTGTCCTGAAAATTCCTGCGCCGGTGCTGTATACGACATAGTCAAAAGGAACCTCCCCGGGTATCACCTCGTGGTACTTGTGAAGATTTCGCCCGGTGGCTGCCACCCTTACCACACCCTTGCTGCCCAGGCGATGGAGCGCTTCCAGGTTAGCCCTGCTGATGCTCTTATCGTTCCGCAAAAATGTGCCATCGAGATCGGTGGCTACCAGTCTGATTCGATTCATTTTTTATGCCATTATCCATGAAAAATACCTATTCGCCCTGCACGAAAACTCTCAGTCAGTAAGGGAGCTCCGGCAAGATGGTCTCCAAGAAGCCCCTGAACGGATTGTGCCTGCACCTCATCAGGGTTTTTTCCGGATACAGGCCGTCCTTCTTTGGTTTGGACTTGCCGGCAGCTAATTCTTCCGGCCAGGGAGCAAAGTAAAGAAAAGGAAGGGAAATTTGCATCCGGAATCTTTCCCCGGTTGGTCTTTTCGTTGTTTTACCGGCAGTTTCAGGTTGCTGGCTTAAAAGGAGCTTTTCAGAAACAGGAATTCAGGCATATTCGGATGATAATTATATCTTTGTGATCTGCCGGTGATAACGAAAGATGGGGTGCGGTTGGGAGAACCGAAGGTCTGCATCCTGTTGTTTATCGGCTGATAGTGGAGTTTTATCCGGGAAAATGAAGATTGTACTGATCGGATATGGCAGGATGGGCAGGGAGATTGAGCGGATAGCCCTTGAGCGGGGTCATTCTGTTCCTATGATCATCGATGAGGGAAATGCGGGGGATCTTGTAAGGCTGAACCGGGAGGTCTGTGATGTGGCTGTTGAGTTCACGGTGCCGGAATCAGCAGTGGGGAATTACCTTGCCTGTTTTGATGCGGGCGTGCCGGTTGTCAGCGGGACCACCGGCTGGCTTCACCGGCGTGAAGAGGTGTTGGCGTGTTGCCGGGAACGGGGAGGGACCTTTTTCTATGCGAGTAACTTCTCCGTAGGGGTGAATCTTTTTTTTGAAATGAACCGCAGACTGGCAACTCTCATGGCTCAGCGTCCGGAGTACCAGCCTTCCATCAGGGAGATTCATCATGCCGGGAAAAAGGATGCCCCCAGCGGAACCGCCATTTCGCTGGCTGAAGACCTGGTCGGCATTCTGCCCGGAAAAACCGGATGGGTGAACCACCCGGACCCTGGTGTTGGCGAGCTCGTTATTACCTCCGACCGAACCGGTCTTGTCGCCGGGATCCACACCGTGACGTGGGATTCCGATGATGATTTCTTGGAAATTACCCATCATGCCAAAAGCCGCCGCGGGTTTGCCCTCGGAGCAGTCATGGCTGTGGAATTTTGCAGGGATCATCACGGAATCCTGACGATGCGGGACATGTTGAATTTATAAGCATTAGTTATGAGAAATATCCTGGGAAATAAGTGGTTCAAATTCGGCACAGTAGCCGCACTCTACCTTTTATGGGTCCTGTGGCTCGGAAATTACTGGTGGCTGGCCGGTCTGGCCGTAATCTTTGATATTTACATCACCAAGAAAGTCCATTGGGCCTTTTGGAAAAAGAAAGATCCACCCGGAGGCAAACAAACCGTCCTGGTGGAGTGGATCGATGCCATCATTTTTGCTGTCATTGCTGCCACCTTCATCCGCCTTTTTTTTATCGAAGCCTATACCATCCCGACCTCTTCCATGGAAAAAACCATGTTGATCGGTGATTACCTGTTTGTTAGCAAAACTGCGTACGGTCCGAAGCTCCCGAATACTCCCCTGAGTGTTCCCTTTATTCATAACACCCTTCCGTTCAGCAGTAAGAAGTCGTATGTGGAATGGATCAAGCGGCCCTACCGGCGGATTGCCGGCCTGGGGAAGATTAAAAACGACGATATTGTGGTTTTCCATTTTCCCGAAGGAGACACGGTAGCCCTGAAAGTCCAGAACCAGAGTTATTACCAGCTGAAACGCATGTATGGCCGTAACACGGTATGGAGCGATGAGCGGAATTTTGGCGGGGTCATTGCCCGGCCGGTCGACAAGCGGGAAAACTATATCAAGAGGTGTGTAGCCATCCCCGGCGATGAACTGGAGATCAGGGCGGGAATCCTGTTTATTAACGGACAACAACAGAAACAGCATGAGGGGATGCAATACAACTACCTGGTAAAGGCAACCAGTTCCATCAACCCCAGGGCCTTCGACCGGCTGGGCATATCTCACGCCGACCAGCAGGGATTCGGGGGAATGCAATATACCCTTCCTCTCACGGCAGCCATGAACGATCAGCTCAGCCGCTTTACCAACGTGGTCGAGACCACCAAAATGACCGATGAACCAGGCCGGTGGAACCCTGATATTTTCCCCTGCGACAGCCGGTTCCCTTGGAATGTGGATCATTTCGGACCGCTGAAAGTCCCCTCCCGGGGTGAAACCATAACCCTTACCCCGGAAAACCTTCCTCTTTACCACCGGATCCTGGATATTTATGAGAACAATGAGGTGGAGGTCAGGGACAGTCTGGTGTATATCAACGGCCAGCCTGCCGGCAGTTACACCTTCAAAATGGATTATTACTGGATGATGGGCGATAACCGCCACAATTCAGCAGACTCCCGTTACTGGGGGTTTGTACCGGAAGACCATGTCGTCGGCAAGGCCATACTCATCTGGCTCTCCCTCGACAAGGACAAAAGGTTCCCCGGCAACATACGATTTAACCGGTTGTTCAGGAATATTCACAAGATGAAATAAAAAGCAGTGCATGACAGATCCTGATCATCCCGGATCATCGCCCGGAAACGGTGTGAGCACCCGATGGATCCTATTCCTTGGGCTGGCTGTCCTGCTCGTGATTTTTACCCTGCAGAACCAGGGCAAGGTGGCTGTGAAGCTATTTTTCTGGAACCTTGAGGGTATCCCCCTGGCCCTTCTGATGGTCATCTGTTTACTGCTTGGCTACCTGATACCTTTTTTCTCACTTCTTTCCCGCATCTGGAAGCTGAAAAAGGAATTGAAACATACCAGGGAGGAAAATGAAGAATTGCAGGAGGAAAGGAGGGAGAGTGGCCACTTCCCAGCCGTAAAACCCGATCCCGAAGGCATCGAGATGGATGAACCGGAAGAGGAGAGACCTCCGGAGGTACCCAGGAGGACCCTGGCAGACCGTTTTTTTAAGGACTAAGGCCGATGAAGCAGGGGGCGGCATTGTTGTCAACGGCCTATGGCGGACCGGTAGCGTATTTCCTGCTGGTTGCAGGATACGACCTGATCTATCTGGACCCTTTTGAACATTACCGGAAACAAACCTGGAGGAACCGGTGCACCATCCTGGGAGCCAACGGACCCCTGAATCTCATAATTCCTGTGGTGCACAAACCTACAATCAATGCTCCTGTCCGGGATATCCGTATTGCCACTTATGAACCCTGGCAACGCATTCACTGGCGGACCCTTTTCTCTGCCTATGGAAATTCTCCGTTTTTCCGATTTTATGCCGACGATATCGAACCCTTTTATACCCGGCACTATTCTTTTCTTTTTGATTTTAATACCGGACTTTTCCTGAAAATCCTGGAGTTGATAAATCTGAAGAAGGAAATCCTGCTGACCGAACGTTGCGGCGGAGTTCCCGTATCCTTTACCGACTACAGGATGAACCTCCTGCATCACAAGTCCGCAGATAGGGAGTCAGCCCTCCGGGTTCAGCCCTACACCCAGGTTTTTGAAAATAAGTTCCCTTTCATCCCCAATCTGAGTATCCTGGATCTGCTGTTCAATACCGGACCGGGGGCTGCATCCGTGTTGGTTTCGGGTGCAGCCGGGATGTTTACCCGGGAAGAAAGGGTCAGCTAAACAAAACCCGGACTCTGGCATTGCAGAAGCAGGGGAATCCTGCCTTGAGTAAGGATTTTGGAAAGCAGCCCGTGGGGATGGGACCTGTAAGTATGGACCCCTGTTTAAACCCTGGCGCCGAACACCCGTTTCAGTAGTTCCGTGACCCGCGCAAGCGGATCGGTCCTTATCTTTTTCTCTTCAGCGGCGATTTTGAGG
Source organism: uncultured Prolixibacteraceae bacterium (assembly GCA_964650525.1). Lineage (GTDB taxonomy): Bacteria > Bacteroidota > Bacteroidia > Bacteroidales > Prolixibacteraceae > UBA1413. The sequence goes on along the minus strand of CAZYUA010000008.1, from coordinate 37,898 downwards.
AACAGACCCTCCAGGGCTTTGTTGGTCAGGTACTGATCAAGGTCAACATTCACTGGCTTCAGTCCTGTGATCCTTCCCACCACCGAACCAGCCACCTTATTCCATTCCGACGTAAGCTTGTTCCACGAGTCTGATGTGCTGATATTGCCAACCAGCTTTTTGTCGATGGCTGCTTGGATTTTGGGTTTGTAAAGATTGTAGAGCTGGTCGTAGGTGGCAGTCCTGAAATATTCGGTGGCTGCGTTCTCTCCTCCTTTCAGGATTCCCAGTCCGTCGGATAGGGTCATGGCCGTAATGCTGGAAACAAAGATGGGAAGCGCCTCTTTTGCAGCTTCTTCGGCCGACCGGTTGATCCTCAGGATCACATCCTCTACCAGTTTGTCGCCTCCCGGCAGTTTTGAAAGGTTCTCGGTAATGATTTCAGCTTCGGGAGGCAGGAGGATTTTAATCAACTGGTCCCGGTAATACCCGTCGGTGCGGGAGATCCGGGAAACCGAAGAGTCGGTTCCGATTGAAAGAGCTTGTTTCAGCCCTGCAATGATCTCGGTGTTCGTCAACGGCTGGTCCGTCAACACGGTACTCAGAATCTGCTGAAGTTCAGCACATCCTGCTGTTATAAAAAGGGAAAATAGCAGAATCCAGGTCATGCGTCTGTTTTTTTTCATCCTGAAGGGTATTAAAAGGTTCGAACGGGGCCGATGGCCGGATAATCCAAGATGCCTGGTTTAAGGACATCGTGGTGACAACAATTTCCGGTTCCGGCAGGCCCGAACAAATGTAACAAAAATAAGGGCTGGTTGTCTCCTCCTTATTCCAAGGGGCGATTTCAGGTTCAGGCAGGAGAGGGGTGGAAATCCATGTTTATGGCAAATTCCAGGGTGAAATCATCCCGGTTTGACAGCTCCAGGTATTCTGATTGTTGCAGAATCCGGTTGATTTTCGATTCGAAGGCAGGGTTTTTTAAGAACAGGAGAGCGCCGGCGACGGCGCTGTTCCCGACCGGGAAAGTTTTAGGGATCAGTTGCGGAGGAATCAGCCCGATGGCAGCTGCAGAGCGGAGGCTGATGGTGTTTCCGAAACCTCCGGCCAGGAACAGGGCGTCGAGATCGTCAAAGGTAAGGCCGGCATGTCTCAGAAGAACGGAGATCCCGGCAGCAATGGCTGATTTTGCCAGCTGTACTTCGCGGATGTCCTGCGGGGTGATGGTAATGCCATAGGGTGGGGCTATGTCGAAGGGTTTTTCCAGAAAGCCTGTTTCGTCGACAATCCTATGGGTAACCATCCAGGCTGTTGCGTCGATCAGTCCTGAACCACAAATGCCTGCCGGCAGGGAATGGCCGATAACCCGGAATGATCCTGGTTCGCTGAATGAGGAGATGGCACCGGAAACGGCTCCCATCCCGCAGGAGATCCCGGCACCCTCAAATGCCGGGCCGGCAGCTGTGGCGCAGGTAAAAACCTTGTGGCCGGCAGCCAGGGCAATCTCCCCGTTGGTGCCGATATCCAGGAAGAGGAAATTGGGCGGGGGGTTTTTGAGGGCGGCAAGTCCTGCAACGATATCAGCACCGACAAAGGCCGTTAGGCAGGGCAGTGTCGTCACTATTGCATCGGGATGTACATGAAGCCCAGAAGTTCTGCCTGACCGCAACTGACTGGTGGTGAAACGCGGGGTGAAAGGGGCTGTGGCCAGGGAAACCGGGTTTTCGCCTAAGAAAAGATGGAGCATGGCGGTATTTCCCGAGAGAACCACTTTTTCAAAACAAGACCGGTCTGGTAGTTCCCGGGCTGCGAACCCGTCTAATTCGCGGTTGATGGCATCTGTCAGGGATTGCTGAAGTTCGGAGGTTCCCTGTTCGTGTTCCTGGCAGTAACGGATCCGGGCAATCACATCGGCGCCGTAAACACGCTGGGGATTCAGCAGGGAGGCTATTTTACGGATGACGCCCGACACCAGGTCCACGAAGTAGAGAACCAGGGTGGTAGTTCCGATATCTATGGCGATCCCGGTGGGGGCAGGGGACCGGTAACCCAGGGGGTTGGGTGCCAGAGGCCAATCTTCCAGGAATCCTGTCTGGGATACCAGGATAGAGGCTTCTTCTTCCCCGGGAAGAATGACAACAGATCCCTCTTTCGGGAACCAGGTGCAGGCCAGCGTCTCTCCCTCACCGTAAACAGTTACCAGGCATTTTCCGCAGGTTCCCCTGCCCCCGCAGGGAGCATAGACGGAGGATCCTGTTTCCCTGAGGATCTCCAGCAGGGAACGGTCCCCCCGGTCTTCCATCAGTTGAGTTCCGTAATCCGTTACGACGCTAAACCTCACCATATCTGTTCTATCCACACGGGCAGGTCCGCGCAGCAGACCGGAAAGTTAATGAAAAAGCCGTTTGATCAGGTCGGTGCGGCCCATAGATTTCAGTTCCCGGATGATGGGGTCACGGAATTCCCTTTTATACCAGAAGAAGAACTGTCTTTGCTTCCGCCGGGCTTCCGCCGAACGGGCTGTGTAAATCTCCTTACCCGTAACCGGATGGATGCCGGTGTAAAACATGACAGTGGCCAGCGTCATGGGGGTGGGAGTGAAATCCTGTACCTGTTCCAGTCTGAAATCCATTTCCCTTGTTTGGGACGCCAGTTCGGCCATATCTTCGGGCTTGCAACCCGGGTGTCCGGAAATGAAATAGGGAATCAGCTGAAGACCGGGATTTGCAGCTGAGGTTATTTTCCGGAATTCCTTGTTTAGTTCCCTGAAGAGGGTAAAAGGAGGTTTTCGCATGAGGGTCAGTACCACTTCCTCAGTGTGTTCAGGGGCTACCTTGAGGCGGCCGCTGATGTGATGTCTGATCACTTCGCGCAGGTACTCCCGGTTGGCCTTATCGACCTCTTCCCTGCCGGTGGCGCACAGAAAAAGATCATACCGGATACCGCTGCTGATAACGGCCTTTTTCACTCCCGGAAGAGTCCTGACACGCCGGTACAGGTCGATCAAAGGCTGGTGGCTGGTTTCCAGGTTGGGGCAGAGGGCAGGGTGGACACAAGAGGCCCGGTGGCACCGGAGACACATCTCTTCATGGATGCCTTTCATCCGGTACATGTTGGCAGAGGGGCCTCCCAGGTCTGAAATATATCCCCTGAAATCATCCATTTGTGTGATTTGATCTACCTCCTGCAGAATGGACTTTTCAGACCGGTTGGAGACAAATTTCCCCTGGTGGGCGGAGATGGTGCAGAAGGCGCAACCCCCGAAGCATCCCCTGTGAAGGGTCACCGAATGGCGGATCATCTCATAGGCGGGAATTGCTCCTTTTCCGCGGTACCGGGGATGCGGAAGCCGGGTAAAGGGAAGGGCGTAGATGCGGTCCATTTCTGCTTCTGTCAGGGGTGGCCAGGGAGGATTTACCACCACCAGCCGGCAGTTGGTCTCCTGCACCAGCCTGGCGGCCTCCATTTTGTTGGACTCCTCTTCGATGTGACGGAAGTTGCGGGCATAACTCCTTTTATCAGAGAGACAGGTTTCATGGGAGGCCAGGCGAAGTTCCTTCCATTCGGCGCAAGTGGCATAAGGCTGACCAGAATCCGCCAGGAAGGCAGTTTGCGGAATATGGGTCAGATGGCTGATTTCAACACCCTGGCGGACCAGGGAGACAAACCGGACCAGGGATTTCTCGCCCATGCCGTAAAACAGCAGATCGGCGCCCGAACTCTCCAGGATAGAGGGCATCAGCCGGTCAGACCAATAGTCGTAATGGGTAAGCCTCCGCAGGGATGCCTCAATGCCGCCGATAATTACCGGAATGTCAGGGTACAGCTGTTTGAGGATCCTGACATAGACCATGGTGGCATAATCGGGCCTGTAGCCTGCTTTCCCCCCGGGAGTGTACGCATCATCCGAACGGCGTCTTTTCCCGGCCGTATAATGGTTCACCATCGAATCCATGGATCCGGAGGTGACCGCAAAAAAGAGTTCCGGTTTTCCCAGTTTCCTGAAATCACGGAGGTCATCCCGCCAGTTGGGCTGAGGCACCACCGCCACCCTGAGCCCTTCAGCCTCCATGACCCGGGCAATGACCGCCGTACCAAACGAAGGATGGTCTACATAGGCATCCCCGGAAAATAAAATCACATCCGCCGAATCCCACTCCCGCCGGGCCATCTCCTCCCTGGTGGTAGGCAGCCATGTTTCACTATCCGCTTTCCTGATCATTAATTCCAAGGTGCTTTCCTGCCTGGGCAGGGTGTACGAATCACCGGAGGACTGAGGTGAAACTGCCTGTAAAAGTGTGCCATCAGCTGATCCGAAAAAAATCTGCAGGGCAAATATATCACATCCCTGGTTTTTAACCGATAATTACTGTATTTTTACAAAACGTTCCTATTTGTGCCCGGGCGTATACATTGCTTTTTAAATAAAGGCTGATGGATTTAGTTAAACCAAACGACCTCATCAAAGCCAACCCCTTCCTGAACTTTTTTGGCGGAGAGTACTTTGCCAGGTTTATCATGTACCTGCTCCGTTTTAACAAGCTGAATAAACTGTACAAACGGGTGGCCAACAAAACAGGTCTTTCGTTCATTGACGAGGTAATCCGGATCCTGGAACTGAAAATCGAACTGGATGAGAATGAGGTGAAAAGGATACCTGCTGAAGGACCGGTCATCCTGGTTGCCAACCATCCGCTTGGCGGACTGGATGGGTTGCTGCTGATCAAATTGGTGTCGTTGGTTCGCAGTGATGTTAAAATTCTGGCTAGCCAGCTGCTTCGGAAGGTAGAGCCTGTTTCCGGTTTTTTTATCGACAGCAACCCATTTGAGCAATCGCCCGGATCCGGGGAGAGTGCTTTTTCAGGACTCAAAGAATCGGTGACCCATTTAAAAAATGGGGGGGTGCTCTGTATCTTCCCGGCAGGCGAAACCAGTGCTTATGATGCTTCAAACCTGGTAACCGATAAAATCTGGCAATATCCTGTCATCCGGTTTATCAAAAAAATGGAAGTGCCGGTGGTACCTGTACTCTTCCAGTCGAGCAACATACGGCTTTTCCGGCTCATTGCGCAGATTCATCCTGCTTTGAAAAATGTCAGGCTGCCCTCCGAATTTTTCCACAAACGAACCAAGAATATCCGCATCCGGGTTGGGAATGTCATCAAGCTGGCCGACCAGCAGAAATTTGAGGACATTTACCGTTTTGGCCGATACCTGCGGGCAAAGGCTTATGGGATGGCTTCGCCCATTGAGGTCAAACGTTTTTTTTCTTACCCGCTGAAGCATAATCTCAAACCGGAGCCTATCATTGATCCTGTACCCAAAGAGAAAATTCTGGAGGAGATCCGTTCCCTTCATCGGGACCACTTGTTGGTAAAACTGAAGGAATACAATGTTTTTGTGGTACATAGCAGGGAAATCCCGGACATCCTTTCGGAAATCGGGCGACTCCGTGAAATTACTTTCCGCGAGGTGGGCGAGGGCACCAACCAAAGCATAGACATTGATGAATTTGATCTTTATTATAATCAATTGTTCATATGGGATGAACAGGAGGAACGGATTGTAGGAGCTTACCGGATGGGCCTGGGCAGGGAGATTATGGAACAGTTCGGGAAACGTGGTTTTTACCTGGATACACTTTTCCGTATTGACGACAGCCTGTCGGAATTGCTGGAGCAAAGCATCGAACTGGGCCGCTCCTTTGTGGTGAAGGATTACCAGAAAAAGCCGATGCCTTTATTTTTACTCTGGAAGGGGATACTCAGTTTCATGATGAAAAATCCGGATTACCGTTATCTGCTGGGGCCGGTAAGCATCAGCAACAATTATTCCCCTGTATCCAAAGATCTGATCATAAAGTTTATCATGGCCAATCATTATGAGTGGCGGCTTGCACAGAAAATAAAACCCCGGAACAGTTACCGGTTCAGGAGCGATGACCCTTACATCAATGTACTGATGGAAAATACCGACCGCGACATCAATAAACTGGACAGGACCATAGGTGATATGGATGCCCTGAATTCAGGATTGCCTGTTTTACTGAAAAAATATATTAAAATCAACGCTAAAATAGTCTGTTTCAATGTTGACCCCAAGTTTAACAACTGCCTCGACGGTTTGATTGTACTGGATATTTACGATGTTCCGAAGGCAACTCTTGAGTCGTTGCATAAGGAGGTTAACGATGGTTCGCTGCTGGAACGTTTTTATTCCAACAGGGAATAACAGGGAAGGGTTCCATTATCTCCCTTTGCGTGGGATGCGGGATGGGCAGGCACAATGGAGCAGCAGTGCCGCGCCCCTGCTTATTAACAATTGTTGATAAGTTCAGTTGAAAACAGGTTGGTTTCTTTAAGTGATAAAACAGGGTAAAAAGGTTGCTTGATAAAAAAGTTGTAGTATATTTGTATCATCAGGTGAGCGATAAAAGGGCTCCTGAAAGCAGGGAGAAGGCAGGCGGAACTTAACTGGACCGTATGCCGGATCATCCGGGCGAAAGCCCGCCAGCCAACAGGATGGAGCCGGAACGGAAACGGATAAAACCTTTCCTGTCCGATAAACGCCGGTCACCGAAAGGTGTTCTTTGGAAGGTTGAGCCTAACGGCGGGAAGTTGCCGGGTAGTTTCGGCTACCGGTATACAAACCGGAAACGGAAGACGGCGAAAGCCGGAATCGTTTTACAACCGGAGGGAGTCATTCCGCTATCAGCAGGTGCCGCCCGGATGAATAATCCGGAAGGTGCCCGGAAAGCGGAAGCAGTCTGATCGCCTCGGATGCCTGCATCGGGAAGCAATTCCGGAAGCAGTTTGACAAGCGGCAGACCTGCCACCCGTACGGATGTCAAGAGGGCGCTCCGTCCGCCAAAAGCCACATGGGGAGTAATCCCTGAAGGGCAGTAACGGACCATTCAGATTCCGGCAGGTAACAGTGCCGGAGGAAGAATGCAGGCTGATTTTTCCGAAGCCTGGCCGTAAGGCCGGAATCCGGGGAAATAAGCCACCACAATAACCGTAACCTGACGTTGCAGGAGACTCCGGTTAAATGCAATGAAATGGGAATTGTCGTCAAAGATGGTTCCCATTTGTGTTTTATTTCCGCTCCAGTAGCCCTCTGTCAATAACCCCTGCCTGCCTGGCCCATTCTTCAAATTCACGAATCATTCCGGCCTTTTTCTCTGGTTTCCTGGATCCCAGGTCGTTAAGCTCTGTCCGGTCCCTGCGGAGATGGTACAGTTCCCATTCTGTGAATGCGTTCGTTCCGGAATCATAGGTGGATACCAGTTTCCAGTTTCCATCGCGCATTGCCCGGTTGCCCTGGTGCTCCCAGAACAAGGGATTCGGCCGGGAACTCCTTTTCCCATTCAGGAGTGGTTTCAGACTGATGCCTTCAGCCGGAAGAACGGATTTTCCGCGAAAGGTTCCGGGGTAAGTACCCCCGCAAAAATCGAGGAGGGTCGGCATGATATCCACCAGATGGCAGGGCTCACGGACAATTTTTCCGGCATCGCTGTAACCCGGCAGAACCATAATGCAGGGAGTGGAAATACCCCCTTCATGTACCCAATGCTTATGCATCCTGAACGGCGTGTTGCTCAGGTTAGCCCAGGGGAATTCGTAGGAATCAAACGAATCGCGGTTGCCGGTTTCACCCATGGTGCGGATATACGTACCCCGGTTCCTGATCCTTTCATGGCAACCCCCGTTGTCGGCGAGGAAAACCACCAGGGTATTTTCAAGAGCTCCCGTTTTTTCCAGGTAATCCAGCACCCGGCCGATGTTTTGGTCGAGCCTGTCAACCATAGCTGCATAGACAGCCATCCTTAAATCCCACATTTGTTGTTCTTCCCGGGGGAGGGAGTCCCATGCCGGTACCTGGGGATCGCGGGGAGAGAGTCTGAGGGATGAAGGTACCAGTCCCAGTCTTTTCTGCCTGTCGAACCGTTCCTTTCTCAGGATGTCCCATCCCCTGAGGTATTTTCCGCGGTACTTTGCGATATCGTCGGGCAGGGCGTGAAGAGGCCAGTGAGGGGCCGTATAAGCCAGGTAAAGGAAAAAGGGTTGATGAGAAGGTGGCCGCTCTCCGAGAAACCGGATGGCGTAATCCGTAATTGCGTCGGTCATGTAAAATCCCTCTCCGGGAGGTTCATAGCCGGCCTCATCGATCATCATGCGCGGGGCTTCCTGGTTGATTCTGTAGGGGATCCGTTCAAAATAGCTGGAGGCGCCGTCGATAAGCCCGAAATAGCGGTCGAAGCCCCTGTCGCGTGGCAGGGAACCCGGCCGGTTTCCCACATGCCACTTTCCCGACATCAGGGTCTGATATCCTTCAGTCTGCATTACTTCTCCCAGGGTAACGCACCGGTCGTTGAGATAACCCTGGTAGGCCGGGTATCCAAGGTCATTAACCATGTGACCTACCCCCGCCTGGTGGGGATACAAACCAGTCAGTAATGAAGCCCTGGAGGGGCAACAGCGGGCTGCATTGTAAAACTGGGTAAAACGAAGACCTTGTCGTGCTAACCGGTCCAGATTGGGGGTCGCAATTTCAGATCCATAGCACCCGATATCGGAGTAGCCCATATCGTCGGCAAGAATTAACACTATATTGGGCTTCGCTGCCGGCTCCCCGGCTGAACACAAGGAGGCCGACGTAATCAGTAAGCCCCCTAAAGCCGCTCCTAATCTTCCAGGTTCTGACATTTTTCCGGGTATTATATCGTTCGTTTATTATGGATTTACCCCTGCTACACCTGATTTTAACGAGGAGCAGAGGGGCGAGTGATTGATCAGAGCTCCAATATCATGTCAATGAGCTTTCTGTCGTGTTCCAGGTTCATCTTTTTTCTCAGCCGGTAGCGATGATTTTCCACCCCTCTTACCGATATGCCAAGGAGCGGAGCAATCTCTTTTGACGAAAGATTCATCCTCAGAAAGGCGCACAAACGGAGATCCGTGGAAGTTAATTCCGGGTAGGTATCCTTGATTTTGTGCAGGAACAGTTCATGAGCCTGTTCAAAACTGGTTTCGAAAACCTTCCAGTCGTCCTGGCTCGCCAGGCTGGCATCAATTTTTTTTGTCAGATCGGAGAGGTATTTTTCCGGATAGCGGCTGCCCAGGTTGGTTTTTTGTTGGAGCAGCGATTCTTTCAGATCAAGAAGAAATTCGTTCTTCTTGATGATGGCCATCGTGGAATTGGCCAGTTGTTTACTTTTGAACGAAATGTCATCCTGTAGTTTTTGGTTTTTCAGGGTGATAAGTTCCCTCTCTTTTTCCTCGCTTTGTCGTTGCTCTTTTTTACGGGTATTCTGAACCACCCGCCTTCTGAAAAGGAGCAGGATAAAGGCAAACGTAATAACATAGAGAATTCTGGCGGCTGTGGTCAAGTACCAGGGGGGTCTTACCACAACAGGAATGGTAAAATCACGGCTTTGGTTTTCCCAGGGGTCAGCAGCACGGACTCTCAGCAAATACCTGCCGGCAGGGATCCGTTCAAAAGAAATCACCGGAGATTCGGTTTTCTCTGACCATTCATTCCGCAAACCTTCCATCATCCACTGATATCGGATTACATTGGTAGAAAAATGAGAAACAGCCACTTGCAGGTGGAGGGAGTTCTTTTCCCAGGGAATGACCAGTTTCCGGCTATCAATTGGTAATACAAACTGCTCACCTGCTGAGTTGATAAGATATACCGAACGGAGAACCGGCGTTTTGTCCGCCAGGGTCGACCGGATTCCTTCAACCCCTGCGTTAAGACGTGCAAATCCATTTTCAAGGCAGATGATCCCCTCCCTATCTCCCAGAGGAAGAATGTTCACATAATCGCTGATCAGCTGGTTACGGAATACTTCGGCTGGAAAATTCCTGACCATGGTGACTTTGGTCTCTTCAATTTTCAGCAGTCCAATGTTGTCGGGAGCCACAAACCAGTAAAAATGGTTTCCGGCGGGTATGATCCTGATTGCCCGGGCATAGGGACCCAGCTGGTGGTTCAGCTGGGTGAAGGGCAGGATGGTATCCTGCAATCCGTCGTATGCAAAAATTTGTTCCCCCGTTGTAAAAACCACCCTGTTTTCGAGATTGAAGACATGGATCTGGTGGTCTTTGTGGAACGCTGAATTCAGACCATAATATCCGGCAATCCTGACGGAATCCCTTTCCCGGTTGAATTTCAGGCGGTAAATACCCCGGTACATGTGACCTGCCCAGAGGTTGTCGAGGTGATCAAATTCCAGGAAACGGATCAGTTCGTTGAAATTGTAGATCACCATCGACTGATTCAGGGTGCCGTTAAAAAGAGTATATTTTACGAGATTAGAGTAGGAACACTGGACGTACGACCCCGGATCAAAGGGATCGGGCCGGATGCAGAATCCCCCGGACACGTTTGAAATCTGGCGGGCCTTTCCGTTCTTCACAGCGAAGGTGCCTGAGTTGTGGCCGGCAATCAGCTGGTCTCCGACGATGGTCAGGTCCCACACCTGACCTTGTGTCCCTTCCACAAGAACCCAGGGCCCCTGGTCAGATGGAGCGGCAAAGAGTCCCTGGTTGGTGCCCAGATAGAGCATGCCCTCAAAAAGGGACGCTGTATAAACCGCTCCCGATTGCTGTGCAGGAAAGAAATGGACCCCGCTCCAATTGCCAGTTTCCACAAAATCAATTCCCCTGTCCAGGGCTACCCAGAGGTTATTCTCCTGGTCAGACAGTAATCCTAGAACAGTATTGTTTTGCAAACCGTTACGGGTATTAATCCGCCATTTAAACTGTCCCGTGCTGTCAAGCAGGGTAATTCCATCCAGGATGGTGCCCACGAGTAGATCTCCGGAAGGAAGCCTGACACCCCGGTTAATCTGGTTGGCGCGGAAATATCCGTTTTCCGGACAGGGCCAGAGGGAGATGCTTTCGCCGGTGACCAGGAAAATCCCGTCTGAAGCTGTTCCGATGAGAAACTTGCCCGGCCCGGCAGGCAGGAAAAAACGGATAATCTTCGAGTTGAAAAAGTCCCCGGTAAGAAAGGGAACAGCCACCGTGTCACGCAATTCAAAGATTCCCCTGTTCATGATGTTCATGAAGATCCTGCCATCGGTAACCGTAAGAGAGTTGGTAAACCCATGAAAGTTAAAAGGCCGGATTCGTCCGTTTTCGTATATCATCATCTGGGTAAAGGAGGTGAACAGTACCTTATCCTCCAGAATGTAGATATTCCAAAACTCCACGTTTTGGATAAACCACTCAGCTGCCTTTTCGTTGAGAGAGGTATAAGCCAGTTTGCCGTCCTTGTTGCGGGTCCAGTATCCGATCTCCTGGTATCCGCTGGTATAGATCCTTCCGTCACGATCTGCGGCCACCGCCCGGATGATATTCCCATTAGGGGAGGGGTAAAGGGTCCAGGTGGAGCCATCGTATTCGAGAAGCCCTTTGCTGTTGGCGACAAATATCGTACCGGCCAAATCCTGGGTTATACACCAGTTCTGGCTTAAAGCCCCGTATACCTCCTTCGTAAAATTCCTGACCTGGGGAACCGGAACCGGATAGCCCTGGGCTATACAAACCCCCGACAGGAGCCATAGCCCGAACGCCAGGTTTACAATCCGTTTTTGCATCTTGGCTTCTTATCTCATTTTGGTGGTAATATACGTATTTTTTTTGCGTGAATAGGACCGGTATTAATACAAAAACTACCACCTCACCATTCTACCTTCAGAGTAACAATTACTGAAGTCATTCGTAAAAAATGACTCTGACTAAATTACTATTATTTAATCGAATACAGATAAATTTAAAAAAATAGTGTATAAATAGTGAGGTATTTTTCTGAATTCATTTTGCATGAAGAAATTATAGTGAGTCCGGATTGTCAACAGTTATTCCGGAAAAGCCTACCTTTAAGTCAAAATTAATTAAATCATGAGACTATGAAGAGATTTATCTTGTTTCTTTTTCTGGTAAGCCTGGTTTCGGTGGTTGCTGCCCAAAGCCGGATAACGGTTCAGGGCCAGGTGACTGAAGCTTCCGGCCTGGGTATTCCAGGGGTAAGTATCCTGGTTAAGGGTACGATGACAGGAACAGTCACTGATTTCGACGGTAACTATTCCCTTGAGGCTGAACCTCAAAGTACCTTGGTTTTCAGTTTTGTGGGATTTAATACCATGGAAGAACCGGTAGCCGGAAGGTCGGTCATCAACGTGCAGATGCGTGAGCAGGCCTTTGATGTGGAAGAGGTGGTAGTGGTAGGTTATGGTACCCAAAAGGTCAAGGACCTCACATCATCTATTTCCACGGTGAAGTCTGAAGATCTTGTCAGGACACCATCTGGTCAGGCAATGCAGGCCCTGCAAGGAAAGGTTGCCGGTCTGCAGGTGGTCAGCAGCGGAGCTCCGGGTAACTCTCCCACCATCCGGGTGCGGGGTATCGGCTCCTATCCGGGGCAGAATAACGAAGCCCCTTTGTATGTGGTTGACGGTATGTTCTTCGACAACATCGATTTCCTTAACCCAACCGACATTGCGTCGATTTCCGTGCTGAAGGATGCCTCCGCGGCTGCCATCTACGGCGTGCGGGCAGCCAACGGGGTTGTGTTGATTGAGACCAAATCGGGAGGCTACAACAAGAAAACGGAAATATCCTATGATGGCTATTACGGGATCCAGGTAGCCCAGAATGTCTTAAAAATGGCCAATGCCGAGCAATTTACCACCATGGCACTGGAGTCGGGGTCAGCCGCTGATGCCAGTTTCATATTGAATGCCATGCAGCGGTTTGGCCGGAGCCGGATAAACCCCGGAGTGCCTGACGTAAATACCGACTGGTATAAGGAGATCCTGCGGCCTGCCGGCATTCAGAACCATAGCATAAGCGTTGAGGGAGGCAACCAGAGTGCTTCTTACTCGATCGGTGTTAACTATTTCGGGCAAGAGGGGGTCCTGGATATGAAAAACGAATACGAACGATTTAACCTCCGGTCTAAAATCGATTTCAAGGCCACGGAATGGTTCACCATCGGGGGAAACATGATCCTGAGCAATGCCACCCGGTTTGGTGAAGAGGCGGGAGCCTGGAACCAGGCCTATTTTGCGGTACCCATCCTTCCCGTATACGATGAGCTGAATCTGAATGCTGACCCCGTTAATTACGCCAACGCGCAGGATATTGGGTACCGTAGCGGACAGAATCCGTTTCCCACCCTCCGGTTTGGCGAAAACAGGCTGAAAATTAAAAAAATGATGGCCAATTTTTATGCCAAATTTGATCTGTTGCCGGAAAACAGGTTGTCGTTCAAAACCACTTACAACCATGCATTCACTTCGCTCGATGAACGGAATGTACGCCTACCTTACTTCATCGGGAATAGTTTCCAGCGCACGGATGCATCGATCAACAAAGGGGCCACGGTATTTTCAGATCAGATCTGGGACAATGTGCTGACCTATTCCGACAGTTTCGGTTTGCACAACATCACCGTCATGGCGGGGACTTCCTTCCGGGACGAAGCTTCAAACGGGCTTTACGCCCAGGGGCTGAATTTCCCGATCGACATGGAGCAGTCGTGGTACATCAACCAGTCGGAAGAAAAACCTGAAAATGCGGTTGGGGACAGCGGTAGCAGGCAATACGGGCTTTCCTATTTCGGCAGGCTCTCCTACAACCTGAACGACCGGTATCTTCTGTATGCTACCATGAGGGCTGACGGCAGCTCTAAGTACCAGCAGAAATGGGGTTATTTTCCGACGGTGGGCGCTGGATGGGTGATCTCTGAAGAGAGTTTCCTGAAAAATCACCGGGTGATCAACTTTCTGAAGCTGCGCGCCAGCTGGGGACAATTGGGCAACGACAAGATCCAGGCCAGCGACGGGGCCATCACCACCTTTGTAGTGAATACCGCCATCGATGATGTCCTGGTCTCCGGAACCCAGACCACCAATACATTTTCCTCTCTGAAGTGGGAGCTTACCGAAGAAACCAACCTTGGTCTGACGGCCCGGATGTACAAAAACCGGTTGTCGGCCGATATCGATTATTTCATCCGCGACACCAAGAATGCGGCCATTTATGTGAAAATCCCCGGCACGGGTGGCAGTGTCCTGAAGAACGTAGGGATCATCCGTAATTCGGGTTTAGAGGTGGCTCTGAACTGGAACGATGATGTGTCGGAAGATATTAAATACAACATAGGAGTGAATTTCTCCACCCTGAAGAACAGGGTGCGCGACCTGTATGGTCAGCCTTACATTGACGGAGGATCGGCTGAATTCAGGCAGCGCTCCATTGTCGGGGAACCCCTGATGGCTTTTTTTGGGTATGAAGTGTTGGGCGTGTATCAAAACGAGGCCGACATCGACGCGGATCCCTCAGCTCCGGCTTCGGCAGTTCCCGGGGATTTCAAATATAAGGATCAGCAGCAGGAGGGACAAACCGGCTATGGCGTGATCAACGATGATGACCGGGTGGTCCTTGGCTCCTACTTCCCCACCTTTATGTATGGAGGCAATTTCGGACTCTCCTGGAAAAACTTTGATCTTTCGGCCAGTCTGCTCGGACAGATGGGAAACAAGATCCTGAACCGCAAGAGGGGCGAGATCATCTGGACTGCTGATGCCAACATGGATGCCGATCTGGCGGTCAACCGCTGGCACGGCGAAGGCACCTCGGACAAATATCCCTCTTCGGCTGGTTTAAGGAAAGGCTGGAACCAGAAAATGAGCGATTACTTTGTGGAAGACGGCGCCTTCTTCCGGCTTCAGAATGTCCAGCTGGCCTATAATATCCGGGGGAAACAGCTCTTCGGCGCCAAAATGCCCGAAGCCCGGGTGATGTTGACTGCCGACCGTCCGCTGACTCTGTTTAAATACAACGGATTCAATCCTGAAGTAGCCAGCGGGATCGACAACCAGACCTATCCGGTCCCTGCCGTATATACCGTCGGACTGAACATCAAATTTTAATGTTTAAAACGATTTGACCATGAAAAAATATAAGTTATTCTATCAATTGGCTTTGCTCCTGGCTGTGTTGTTTGTTCTTCCGGCATGCCACGACCTCCTTGACGAACCTGCTGAAAACAGGGCATTCACCGGGGAAACGGATTATACCCTTTCTGAAAATATGGACCTCCCGCTGACCGGAATGTACGCCGATTTTTACAACAGTGAGTGGGAAGTGTTCCCCCTGATCGCGGTCCGGGGAGACGACGTGAATGCGGGCGGACTCGGCGACCAGCAGGATTACGCAGAAACCGACAAATACAATTACAACAAAGACTACTGGATGTACAATTCGGTATGGCAGAACTACTACGGCGATATCTTCAATGCCCATTCTGCTATGGACCAGATTGAACGGTACAAGGAGTTTGCTCCCAATAAAGCCCTTGCTGATCAGTATATTGCTGAAATCAAAGTTATGCGGTCGTGGTATCTGTACTATCTTGCCCTGATCTGGGGGGAAGTGTTCATCCCTGAAAGTTCAGACCCCTCCGCCCTGCTGGTGGCAAAACTGAACTCCAAAGAGGAGGTGATGCAACACATATCTGCCCAAATGGATGAAGCCATTCCTCTTTTACCGGCGGTTCATCCCAACGAGCGTACCGATGTCAGGGGAGGAATTACCAAATACACAGCTTTGGCCATGAAAGCCCGGGCCAGCCTCGAGCTTAAAAACTACCAGGCAGTAGCTGATGCCACCGGGCAGATCATCAGCTCAACGAAGTTTGTCCTCGAACCTGATTACTACAACCTCTTCAAGATTCCCGGCAAACTGAACAAGGAGAATCTCCTGGAGCTGCAATATTCTGATTTTGGAAAAGGATCGGGCGATGCAATCAACTACCTGAACGATTTCTTTGGTCCGCAGGGGTGGACTCCCAAAATCACCGGTGCCGGCAGCGGGTGGGGGTTTTATGAACCCAGCATGAAATATATCAAATTCATGCTCGACCGTAATGAGACCATCCGTTTGGAGACCAGCGTCCTTTTTACAAACCGGGGGATTACTGAAATTCAGAAAGATACCAAATATGCTTCCCTTCCTGCATGGGTCTCCAATACCACCCGCTCGGGCGACAGGATCAACGATTATGCCAGGGCCCTGTTCTCCAGCGGAAAGCATTACCTTCCCTCTGACCAGCTGATACCCGGACGCACAGGATACGGCAGCAACAAAAATTTCATCTGTATCCGGTATGCCGAAATATTGCTGATGCATGCGGAAGCTCTTACCTCGGGCGCCAGCAGCAGTGTCATGAGTGCCGATGCGGCAGTGAACCAGGTAAGAACCAGGGCAAAGCTCCCGACCCTGACCGGGGTGACAAACGCCCAGGTCATGGATGAGAAATTTGCAGAACTGGCGATGGAGTGGGGTATCCGCTTTTTTGATATGGTACGGTTACAGAACCTGAACGCACTCAGTTACGACGGCAGAACCTTTACCGCCGATAAGGTGTACCTTCCGTATCCCCAGAACCAGGTCGACCTTTTACCGGCCCTGCAGAAAAAATAATCCGATCAGTTATCATCACTTAACAATTTGAATATGAAAGTAATGAAATATTTCATGATGATTTTGGCAGTCGCCTTTTTGACATTCGGCTGCAACGAAGGGATTGATCCCATCACCCCTGTTCCGCCGGGTGACGATCTTACTGCTCCGGTCATCACCATCACTTCTCCGACCGAAGGCTATGCCATCGAAGTCGACTCGCTGGTAGCATCGGTCCGGATCCAGCTGGAAGTTACCGACGATATCGAATTGCAATCTGTTTCCGTACTCATGGACGGTCAGGAAATCAAAAATATGTCCACTTTTATGGATTACCGCCGGGCCTTGATGGAATTCCGACATACCAGTGTGGCTACCGGTAATCATGTGCTTTCGGTAAAAGCCACCGATATCGGAGGTAAGCAAACGACCAAAACGGTGAATTTTCAGAAAAAGCCGCCTTACGTTACGGTTTATCCCAACGAGATCTTTTATATGCCTTTCAACGGGGATTTTGTTGAGAAAATAACCTTCAAGGAAGCTGCCAAGGTGGGAAATCCCGGGTTCACTGATGCCAGTCTGAAAGGGGCTAAAGCCTATGCCGGCGCTACCGATTCCTATCTCACCTTTCCTGTGGCAGGGTTGAAAGGTGCCGAATTCAGTGCTGCCTTCTGGTACAAGGTCAACGCCTCGCCCGACCGTTCCGGCATTCTGAATGCCAGCCCATCAGGTGAAGACCGCACCAAGGGGTTCCGGCTCTTCCGCGAAGCCAGTGGCACTTCCCAACGGATCAAGCTGAATGTAGGCACCGGGACCGGTGAAACATGGAACGATGGCGGGCTGATCACGGCTCCTGCCACCAACTGGGTTCACATTGCCATGACCATCAGTCCCTCCCAATGTGCTGTTTATATCAACGGAATCGCGTACGAAGTGGCAACCACCGGGATAGACTGGACCGGCTGCGACGTGCTGGGCATTGCCTCCGGAGCTCCCAACTTTATTTACTGGGGTCATGGCTTCGACCGGAGTCAGTACGATGAACTGCGTATGTTCAACAAAGCCCTTACCTATGCGGAGGTCCAGACGATCATGCAGAACGATAAGCCATACATTCCCAAAGCAGGTGAGATTTTCTACATGCCTTTTGAAGGCAGCTTTAAGGATATCATTGGTGCAAAAGATGCCACTGTGGTTGGTGCACCGGCTTTTGCAGCAGGAAAGGTCGGGAAAGCCCTTGCCGGTGCTGCCGGCAGTTACCTGACGTTCCCCACTACCGACCTGGTCAAAACAAAACAGATCAGCGCAGCCTTCTGGATGAAGATCAATGCCGACCCCAACAGGGCGGGCATCCTGGCGATGAGTGCCCCCGATGAGGCAGCACCGGCCGCTCCCAATAACCGGAATTTCGGTTTCAGGTTCTTCCGTGAAGCTGCCGGCACCAAACAGCGGTTCAAACTGAATGCAGGGAGCGGTACAGCCGAAACCTGGTTTGACGGAGGTGCGGCTGCCGATGTGGATCCCACAACCGGCACCTGGACCCATTTTGCCTTTACCCTTGATGGCGCAGAAGGAGTAGTCTATATCAACGGCGAAGTGGCCAAGCAAGGTGCCTTTACAGGAGTCAACTGGACCGGATGCGACCTCCTCTCCATCATGTCGGGTGCGCCACGGTTCACCGGTTGGAACCATTTGTCAGACCTCAGCCTGCTGGACGAATTGCACATCTTCAACAAAGCGCTTACTCAGGCTGAAGTCAAGGCCATCCTGAATGCTGAAAAATAATTACCGGCCAAACCTGCCTGATAAAAGCAGGACCCGGGGTTACGAAATGGTAAGGCTGCCCGGTATCCGGGCAGCCTTAATTGCGTTTGACCTAACCGGAATGACAAAATCACGACTTTTTTTTCTCGTTGCCCTGCTGATCTGCTTTTCTTCCAAAGCGCAGGAGATCTGGTTTTTCTCGGAAGGAACCACTTCCTCCTTTTATGACCAGGGTATCGTCGATAAAGGAAATTTGGGATCCAGCACGTTTGAAACTGCCTATCCGCCGGGATTGCCTCAGTACAACGATAAGGTTCCCTGTTCCACCAATGGCTGGAAAGGAAGTACCTCCCTGAAGTTCAATTTTACTTCTTCGGAAAGTGGAAACTGGAAAGTAACCATTTACCGGAACGACTGGAGCGTTGCGGATCTGACTAATACCGACTCCCTGTCGTTTTATATACTCTCAGCCTTCGACATGCCTTCATCGGCACTTCCACTGATCGGCCTGCGGACGGTCCAGAAATCCGGTACCGGTGATGCCAACTCCAAACTATACCCGCTTGCTGCTTTTAATGGTTCTGTACCGTCGGGGGAATGGACACGCATTACATTTCCCCTGTCAGCCATCAGCGGAGACCCCGGCAACAGCCAGACCGACCTCTCACGGGTCAAAGGAGTCCTCTTTAACCAGTCTGAAAAAAACAACAGTTCCCGCCTTCTCCTGGTTGATGAAATCATGGCCTTTAAAAGCCTGGAGGTAATACCACCGGTGACCGGATTGACTGCAGCGGGTTACGACAGCCATGTGGAATTGTCATGGAGCAAGCCATTGGATAAGCTGTCGAGCCGGATTTACGCTTCTTTTGATGGGGGTCAGGTTTTTGAAGTGCGCGGCGAAACGACCGGTTCACATTACCTGGATTTCCTTCCGGCCTCGGCGCGGAACAAGGCGATTGCCTATAAAGTGGTTTCGGTGCTCCAGGAAAGGGAATCCCTGCCCATGGAGACCATTGCCACAGTCAGGGATTATTCGGATGATGAGCTGCTGGATATGATGCAACGGTATACTTTCCGTTATTTCTGGGAAGGGGCCCATCAGGCTTCCGGCATGGCCCTTGAACGAAGCAACGGCAGTGGAACCACCGCAGCCTCAGGAGCAACCGGCATGGGGCTTATGGCTATGATCGCCGCCCACGAAAGAGAGTATAAACCCCGGGAACAGATAAAGGAGCGGATTGTAAAAATCCTGGAGTTTCTGCAGCGATGCGACCGCCACCATGGTGCCTGGTCTCACTGGTACAACGGTGATACGGGAAGTACGCAGCCTTTTTCAACCTACGACGATGGCGGAGATCTGGTGGAGACTTCCTTTGTCGCCCAGGCTCTTGTCGCCCTGAAAAACTATTTCACCGGCGATGATCCCCTGTCCGTGCAGATCAGGGAAAAGGCTGACCTGCTATGGAAAGGAATCGACTGGGACTGGTACCGGCAGGGAGGCCAGAATGTCCTCTTCTGGCATTGGTCCCCCAACCACGGTTTCCGGATGAACATGAAGATAACCGGATGGAATGAATGCCTGGTTACCTACGTGATGGCAGCGTCCTCGCCTACCCACCCTGTTCCTCCTGCCGTTTATACGGCAGGATGGGCACGGAACGGCGCATTGGTGAAAAAACGAACCTATTACAACCGGGAGATCAGCCTGTCGCCCGACTGGGGTGGGCCTCTCTTTTGGATCCACTATTCCCACCTTGGCATTAACCCGCACGGATTAAAAGACCAGTATGCTGACTACTGGACGGAACATGTCAACACCGCATTAATCCATTATGACTATGCGGTGGATAATCCGCGGGGATGGAAAAACTTCGGAACCAACTGCTGGGGATTGACAGCCAGTGACGACCCTTCCGGATATACCGCCCATCAGCCTGTTCTGAACGACAATGGAACCATCAGTCCCACGGCTGCTCTCGCCAGTATGCCCTATGCGCCGATGGAAGCTATGAATGCCCTGAAGTATTTCTATCGGGTAAGGGGTAAGGATATTTTTGGTCTCTATGGACCTTACGACGCGTTTAACGACGACCTCGGATGGGTCAAAAAAGCTTGGCTCGGCATAGATCAGGGACCCATCATGGTCATGATAGAAAATTACCGCTCCGGGCTCTTGTGGAATACGGTAATGAAAGATACCGATGTCCAGGCAGGCCTCACCAAACTGGGTTTTACTTTCATTGTGGCAACCGCTGAAGCCTCCGGGGGGCATGACAGCATCCTGTCTATTTACCCCAATCCCGCGGCCGACAAGGCAACCCTCATCCTGCCGGGATTTTCAGACCGTTGTGAACTGGAGCTGTTTTCCACAAATGGACAGATCGTTCTTAAGAAGACAATTCCGCCAGATGTGACCCATGAAACGATCGATTGTTCAAAATTATCCTTGGGTCTGTTTTTCGTCAGAGTGAAAACCGGGAACCATGTGTTTCAGAACAAGCTGATTATAGAACGCTAAAACTCTTCATCTCAATGGGACCAATTCCCCGCCACTTTGTGGCGAAATATATATCAGGTAATCTATCAGGATCCCCTGCTGGTTGCAGCGGGGTAGTTCATTCAGGTCCGGGAAACAGGTAATGGCTAAAATGTGGCCTGGCAGAATGCCTTGTCAGGGTAGCCGGCTCTGTTCCAGGGGAATGACATTCCATGCTTTTTGCCCGAAAGGCTGTTGATTTGATAATGAAATTAATTGTATCTTATGAAGAAGAAAACTACCCTTTTGATCCTGCTGTTTTTGTCAGCAGCCTGTTTTCACTTTTCGTGTAACCGCGGAAAAACCGGCAGCAGCACGGATAGTTCGCTGTTGCTCAGCGACGATTCGTTGCTGACGCTTGTTCAGTACCAGACCTTTCGGTATTTCTGGGACGGGGCGGAACCCGTATCGGGGATGGCGCGGGAACGGATCCATATGGACAATGACTATCCGCAGAATGACCAGGAGGTGGTTACGCTTGGAGGTTCCGGCTTTGGGGTCATGGCGATCCTGGTGGGCATTGACCGGGGATTTATCTCGCGTGACGAAGGATTTGCGCGCTACCGGCAGATCGTTGATTATCTGGATAAAGCCGACCGGTTCCATGGTGTGTGGCCTCATTGGCTCGATGGTCCCACTGGTAAGGTGAAGCCTTTCAGCAAAAAGGATGACGGCGGAGACCTGGTGGAGTCGGCTTTTATGATTCAGGGCCTTCTCACGGTAGCCGAATATTTCAAAAGCGGAAATGAGGCTGAGAAGCAGTTGGTTGCCGATATCATCCGGATTTGGCATGAGGTGGAATGGGACTGGTACACCCAGGGAAAAGAGGTCCTCTACTGGCACTGGTCGCCCAATTATGCCTGGGAAATGAACTTTCCGGTGGGTGGGTACAATGAGTGCCTGATCATGTATGTCCTGGCCGCCGCCTCTCCCACGCACCCCATCCGTCCTGAAGTGTATCACAAAGGGTGGGCACGCAACGGAGCTATCACCAATGACACTGTCTATTACGACCTTCCTACCGTTCTCGACTTTTACGAACACGGCGGCGACCCCATTGGTCCCCTCTTCTGGGCCCATTATTCCTACCTCGGGCTGAATCCCAGGGGGCTGAAAGACACCTATGCCGATTACTGGGAGCTGAACCGTAACCATGCCCTGATCCATTACCGGTACGCCCTCGACAACCCGAAGAATTTTGAAGGGTATGGGGAGAAACAATGGGGACTTACCTCCAGCTATTCTCTGAATGGCTATGCCGGACATCACCCTGGTAGCGAAGACCTTGGAGTGATCTCTCCAACAGCCGCCCTTTCCTCATTCCCCTACACACCTGAAGAGTCGATGAAATTCCTGCGCTACTTGTACGAGGAAGCCGACAGCCTGGTGGGAAAATACGGACCTTTTGACGCCTACAGCCAAACTGCCAAATGGGTTATTCCCCGCTACCTGGCCATCGACCAGGGCCCCATCCCCGTGATGATTGAAAATTACCGTACCGGACTCCTGTGGAATCTTTTCATGAAAAATGAGGATGTGCAGCGGGGTTTACAGGTTCTGGGATTCACTTCAGACCCCGCAGCAGTAAAGGAATGAACCAACCTGACAAGTTGTTGAAGGATTGCTGTAGCTTTTCATTTCTGTGTAACTCGCATGGGAAATAGTTCCATTAACTTTTGTGCCTGCGCACCGAAGTGCTTCGGCACACAAGTGGGGCTGGCTCGACATCCTCGTTTCATAAGAGAAATATTCGTACAAATCGATTCGCTTATGCATTTCCGGATTTCTTTTCTTACCCTTATGCTTCTCATGATGGTGGCCCTTGGACCTTTTAAGGCGGAAGGGCAGCAGCAGAAAACCTATTGTAATCCCATCAACCTTGATTACGGCTATACACCCATTCCAGATTTTTCCACCGGGGGAAAGCACCGTGCTACTGCCGATCCGGTGATCGTGACTTTCGGGGGTGATTATTATCTCTTTTCGACCAACCAGTGGGGGTATTGGCACAGCCGGGACATGGCAGACTGGCATTACATCCCCCGGAGGTTCCTGCGCCCCTGGAATGACAGCTTCGACGAACTATGTGCCCCGGCGGTGGGCATCATCGGAGATACCATGCTGGTTTTCGGCTCTACCTACACCGGCGATTTCACGGTATGGATGAGTACCAACCCCAAGGCCAATGAGTGGAAACCCCTGGTGGAGCGTTTTGGCATCGGGGGCTGGGATCCGGCCTTTTTTACCGATGACGACGGGAAACTCTATATGTACAACGGGAGCAGCAACCGCTATCCCCTTTATGGGGTTGAACTGAACCGCAAGACCCTGGAGCCTTTCGGCACCCGCAGGGAGATGTACCTGCTGGAACCCTGGCGTTATGGTTGGCAGCGGTTCGGGGAACACTACGACGACACCTTTCTTGATCCTTTTTTGGAAGGAGCCTGGATGACGAAGCACAACGGAAGGTATTACCTTCAATATGGTGCTCCGGGAACCGAATTCAGCGGCTATGCCGACGGGGTGGTGGTGGGTGACCATCCCCTCGGGCCTTTTACCCCGCAATCGATGCCCTTCAGTTATAAACCCGGGGGATTTGCCAACGGAGCCGGCCATGGTTCCACTTTCAGAGATCATTGGGGCAATTACTGGCATGTTGCCACCATTGCGATCTCTGTAAAAAATAATTTCGAGCGGCGCATCGGAATCTGGCCTGCCGGATTCGACGACGATGGGTTCCTATACTGCAACCAGGTCTTCGGCGATTACCCAACCTGGCTGCCCGACGGGAAAGTAAACCACATCGAAAGCCGGTTTACCGGCTGGATGCTGCTGAACTACAAAAAACCGGTCAGAGTTTCCTCCTCATTGGAAGGGTTCCCGGCTAACCATTCTGTCGATGAAAACATCAAAACCTATTGGAGTGCCAGAACTGCAGAAGAGAACGAGTGGTTAGAATCAGACCTCGGCGCAGTGTGCACAGTTAAGGCAATTCAGATAAACTTTGCTGATCAGGACGCTGAGTTCCTGGGTAAGTCAACCGGTGTCAGCCACCAATACAGGATTCTGGAATCTGCTAACGGCAAAAAATGGAACCTTATGGTTGATAAAAGCCAAAATACTAGCGATTTGCCCCACGATTACATCGAACTGGCATCCCCGGTTCAGACCCGGTTTATTAAATTGGTGAATGGTAAAATGCCTACAGGGAAATTCGCCATTTGCGGGCTGCGCGTTTTCGGCAGAGGACCCGGAGAAATACCGGGAGCAGTAAAAGGATTTACTGTGCTGCGTACAGCCAGGGACAAACGAAGTGCCTGGCTGAAATGGCAGCAGGTAAGCAACGCTTATGCGTATAATATTTATATGGGTGTTGAAAAGGGTAAACTCTACAATTCCATTATGGTTTACGATGCCAATGAATTTTGGCTCAAGACTATGGATAAAGATAAAATCTATTTTTTCGCTATTGAAGCCATTAATGAAAACGGAGTTGGGGAACGATCGCCTGAGATCAGGGCTGACTAAATTCTGACTTTATGAACCGCTTAATCGCCGCTTGTTTTTGGTAACTGTTATGAGAAAGCTGATGAATAAAATTGGCATTTTATCAGGATCAGGACTGTTCCTCCTCATGTCTGCATGTACCATTAGCCTGCAGCCGGTTACTTTTGTCCTTCTCCCCGACACCCAGGGATATGCTGAAAAATTCCCTGAGATCCTTCACAGTCAGGTTGACTGGATTGTTGCTCATGCCGGGGAGATTGACTTTGTGCTGCAGCAGGGCGACCTGACCGACGACAACAACGATGAGCAATGGGCAGTGGTTCAATCGGCATTCAGTAAACTGGATGGCAAAGTCCCCTACACCCTTGCACCAGGGAATCATGACATGGGAAGCAAACCGGGGCTCGTTGCTGATACCCGGAATACAGATCAGTTTAACCGGACCTTTCCCTGTGAAAGAATGTCCAGGCTGCCTGGCTACGGAGGGGTCCTGGAGGAAGGGAAAATGGAAAACTCCTGGTATTTTCTTCAAAAGAGTAAACATGCCTGGATGATATTGACCCTGGAATTTGGTCCGAGGGATTCGGTACTTCACATGGCCAGTGATCTCATCGCCCAAAATCCCGATAAAATCATTATCCTGAACACCCACAGTTATATGTATTCCGACAGTACCCGTCAGGGCGGTGCCGACAAATGGCGGCCTCAGGTTTACGGAATAGGAAAAGACAGCCTCGGCAACCGGGTGAACGACGGGGAACAGCTATGGACAAACCTGGTAAAGAAACATCCTGGTATCCGTTTTGTCTTTTCCGGTCATGTGCTGAATTCAGGGGTGGGAACCCTCATCAGTATTAACGACGCCGGTTACCCGGTTTACCAGTTTCTGGCTAACTTCCAGGGAGGAGTCAAAGGTTCCGTCAACGAAGGAAACGGAAACCTGAGGATCCTTACTTTCAATCCCAAGCGGAAGACGCTGGCAGTTGCCACATACTCCCCCTGGCTGGATCGCTTTCTGGAGGATGAAGCCCATCAATTTACCATCAAGCATGTAATTCTGAAACATTAATAGTTTTATGTCATGAGAAAATTCTTTTTATTGTATTTCGTGTTGTTGCTGGCAGCGGGTTGCCGGAACCGGATGGATCAATCCTTTGATCCTGAGATGGATCAGTTTATCAGTAAGCTGATGAAACAGATGACACTGGAGGAGAAACTGGGGCAGCTGAACCTTCCTGCTTCGGGAGATGTAACCACGGGAGAGACCCGTAGTTCAGGCATAGCGCAAAAAATCAGGGAAGGGAAAGTCGGCGGGCTTTTCAACATCAGGTCCCTGGAAAAAATCAGGGAAGTGCAGCGCATTGCCGTGGAGGAGAGCCGTATGAAAATTCCGCTGCTCATTGGGATGGATGTGATCCACGGGTACCGTACGGCCTTTCCAATTCCGCTGGGGATTTCGGCAACCTGGGATATGGAGTTGGTGGAAAAAAGTGCCCGGGTTGCAGCTCAGGAAGCCACAGCCGACGGCATCTTCTGGACCTTTTCCCCGATGGTTGACATTTCACGTGATCCTCGCTGGGGAAGGGTTTCCGAAGGTTCCGGGGAAGATCCTTACCTGGGATCGTGCGTTGCGGCTGCCATGGTCGAAGGATACCAGGGGGATGACCTGGCTGCCAGCAATACCATGCTCGCCTGTGTGAAGCACTTCGCCCTCTATGGCGCTTCGGAAGCCGGCCGTGATTACAACCCTACTGACATGAGCCGCATCCGCATGTACAACGAATACCTCCCTCCCTACAAAGCAGCCATCGATGCCGGCGTCGGCTCAGTGATGAGTTCCTTCAATGAAATCGACGGCATTCCGGCTACTGCCCATAAGTGGCTGATGACAAACCTTCTCCGTGACCAATGGGATTTCAATGGTTTTGTGGTCACCGACTATACGGCGATTAACGAAATGATCGACCACGGTATGGGTGATCTTCAGCAGGTTTCGGCACTGGCCCTCCATGCCGGTATCGATATGGACATGGTGGGTGAGGGATTCCTGTCCACTCTGCAAAAGTCACTGGATGAAGGCAAGGTGACACAGGTGCAGATTGACCAGGCATGCCGAAGAATCCTGGAAGCCAAATACCGCCTGGGTCTTTTTGATGATCCTTACCGTTATTGTGATGAGGAAAGGTCAAAGACTGAAATCTTCAATGAAGAAACACGCGCCTTTGCGCGCGAACTAGCAGCAGCCTCTTTTGTACTGATGAAAAATGAAGGCCAGATCCTTCCCCTGAAAAAGGGAGGCACCATCGCCCTGACAGGACCGCTGGCCGATCTTACCGAAAACATGCCGGGTACCTGGAGCGTAGCCGCCGACTTCAACCAATCGGTTTCCTTGCTGAAGGGATTGCAGGAAGCCGCAGGCAATGATGTTAAGATCATCCATACCAAGGGGTCCAATGTTGTTCAGGACACCCTCCTCGATGCCCGTATCAGTATTTTCGGAAAACCCACCTATTTTGACCGTCGTGATCCGGCCGTGATGATCAGGGAAGCCGTTGCTGCAGCACAGAAAGCCGACGTGGTTGTGGCGGCCATGGGGGAATCGGCGGAAATGACCGGCGAAGCCGCCAGCCGCTCCGACATCACCATTCCTGAGTGCCAGCGCGATCTGCTGAAAGCCCTCCTGGCTACCGGCAAGCCGGTGGTCATGGTTCTCTTCACCGGGAGGCCCCTGGCTATCCCCTGGGAAAAGGAAAACATCCCCTCCATACTTAACGTCTGGTTCCCGGGAACGGAAGCCGGCCATGCTATTGCCGACGTCCTCTTCGGAACAGTCAATCCATCGGGAAAACTGTCGTCCACCTGGCCCCAAAACGTCGGTCAGATTCCCCTCTGCTATAACCATAAAAACACCGGAAGGCCGCTGGGCGAAGGCCGTTGGTTCCAGAAATTCCGTTCCAACTACCTCGACGTATCCAATGAGCCTCTCTTTGCCTTCGGCTTCGGACTCAGCTACACCAAATTTACCTACAGTGACCTGAAAATCAGCAGCGACCAGTTGAAGGGGGATCAAACACTTACCGCTTCGGTAGATCTGACCAATTCAGGTAACTACGATGGTGCCGAAGTGGTCCAGCTTTACATCCGTGACCTCGTAGGAAGCGTCACCCGTCCTGTAAAAGAGCTGAAAGGATTTCAAAAGGTGTTTCTGAAGGCTGGCGAAACCCGGACCATCACCTTCGACATCACCCCTGAAGACTTGAAATTTTATAATTATGATTTGGTATTCGACTGGGAACCGGGTGAGTTTGAGATTATGGTTGGAGGCAACTCCACGGAAGTGGCTACAGGAAAAATATCCTGGCTGAAATAGCACAGGTATTGGATCGAAAATTACAGGTATTATCAGGTAAATTCAATTATCAGATGACACGGAAAGAATTTTTCATCCTGGTTGCCGGGGCAGGAATGTTCCTTTTTCAGGCATCCCCGCCCCTGCAAGCCCAGGATCCCGCCCGCTTCAAATCAGACGTGGAACAATTGATCAATGCGGACCATCAGCCGGACCTCTCCAAAAAGCTGGCGGTATTCACCGGGAGTTCAAGTGTTAGAATGTGGAAAGATGTGCAGGTCTATTATCCGGACTACAATGTGATCAACAACGGTTTCGGGGGGTCACATTTCAGCGACCTGATCCATTATTACAATGAGTTGATCCTCCGTTTCACGCCCGATATTCTGTTTATTTATGAAGGGGATAATGACATTGCATCGGGCAAAGAACCCGCAACCATCGTCACGGAAGCTAAAACACTGATTAAAAGGATCCGGAAAGATTTGCCTCAGACCCGGATCATCCTCATTTCTGCAAAACCCAGTGTTGCCCGCTGGGCCTTGAAGACAGAATATGAAACCCTGAACAAGGGACTTAAAAAGCTGAGCAAGAGAAAAAAGTCCGTTGAATTCGCCGATGTCTGGAAAGCTATGCTGGATGAGAATGGGGAAGTATTAACGGATATTTTCTTAGAGGACCATCTCCACATGAATAAAAAAGGATACGATATCTGGGGAAAAGTGATCGGAGAGTTTTTAACGCATTGATTATTATGTGTACAGATTATTCAATAATGAAACTGGCTGCAGATGCAATTGGAAACCAGACTTACACTGCAGAAAGGAATAATGAGGATAGTTCTTGAACAGCAAAAGGTCTGAACCCGTTACGTTGAAGAACTTCAGCAATCAGAGAAGATGTTACGACGCCGGTATAATTGTTGACAGGTTGAAAGTGATTGATTTTTAAACCAAACGATGAGAAATATGAGCTCAGCCCGGATTTTGGTGGTTTTTCTTTTTCTAATCCCTGCCAAAGTTGTAATCGGCAAAATCACCCCGCAAAAACTCACCTGTGAATATCTTACCAACCCGGCGGTCGTGGATATAGCAAAGCCTCGCTTATCCTGGATCAACGAGGCTGATGAGGATGAACGGGGCCAGACACAGACAGCCTGGCAGATCAGGGTGGCCACTTCTGAGAGGAAGCTGAAAAGGCCCGATCTATGGGACAGCCGGAAGGTACTAAGCAGTGAATCAAACCGGATTGTCTATGCAGGGAAGCCCTTGCAGTCGCGTATGGAATGCTGGTGGCAGGTGCGGGTGTGGGACAAAAGCGGGAAGGGTTCGCGGTGGAGTGAACCTGCTTTCTGGCGGATGGGCATCCTGGACCCGGCAGAATGGAAAGCCCGGTGGATCGGTGCGCCCTGGCAGGGGGAGGAGACCTTGCCCAAACCCTTGAATCCCAACGCAGCTCTGCCTGCAGAATCGCCCCCGCCGGCCCCCATGTTCCGGAAAGAATTCACCCTTGAAAATGAACTGGTGAAAGCGGTGGCTTTTGTAACCGGTCTTGGGTATTTCGAACTTACCCTGAACGGGCAGAAAGCCGGCGATGACGTGCTGGTTCCCAACCAGACCAACTACGGGAAACGACCCGGACTCGTCAGCGAAAATATTCCCCTCGAGGACAATTTCAGGGACTATAAAGTCATGTACCTGGCCTACGATGTGACGAACCTGCTCCGGAAAGGAGCAAATGCCCTGGGTGCCATCCTCGGAAACGGCTTTTACAATCCGGCCAAATACTGGACCCTGGGCTACGGAACCCCCCGCTTTCTGCTTCAGCTTCACCTTACCTTTAAAAACGGAACGGAACAGGTGATCGTCAGCGATGAAACCTGGAAAGTTTCGCGGAGCCCCATCCTGTTCGACATGGTTTTTTACGGGGAGCATTACGATGCCCGGAAGGAGCAGCCCGGGTGGAATGAGCCCGGGTTTGACGATTCGGCCTGGCAATCCGCGGCACTGAAAAACAAGCCTGAAGGCAGACTTGCAGCCCACACCTCGCCGACGGATAAGGTGATGGAGCGCAAAAGCCCGATGAAAATAAAAAAACTGGCTAACGGCAACTGGCATGCAGATTTCGGGGAGGAAGTGACCGGCTGGGTCAGGTTGAACCATGTTACCGGTCCGGCAGGCCATAAAACGGAAATCAAATACCTCAGTAACACCTATTCCGGGGATAATTCCTATATTTTTAGGGGGGACGGAGTTGAGAATTACGCAGCCCGTTTCAACTGGTTCGTATTCAGTGGTGTGGAAATCAGCAACTGGCCCGGTGAACTCCGGCCGGAACAGATCACCGCCGAAGTGGTCTATAGCAATGTGGAAGGATCTGCCATTTTTGAGACTTCCAACCCGCTGTTCAACCAGATCCATAAAATCTGGCGGAGAAGCCAGACCGATAATATGCACGGGGGAGTGCCCAGCGATTGTCCGCACAGGGAACGCGGACCTTATACCGGCGACGGGCAGGTAGCCTGCGTGACTGTCATGCACAATTACGACGCCCGCAGTTTTTACCATAAGTGGATGCAGGATATCCTTGGGGCACAGGATCTGACCACGGGATATGTCCCCAATGGGGCCCCCTGGGAACCGGGTTGCGGGGGAGGTGTGGCCTGGGGCGCTGCTATCTGTATCATCCCCTGGGAGTTTTATCTCCATTACGGTTCAAAAGATATGCTGGCTGACAACTATGAGGGCATGAAGGAATACATCCGCTATATGCTGACCTGGACGGACGAGGAGGGCATCATGCACTCCCAACGTACCGGCAAGGACGGCAAAGTGCTCCGGTGGTTCAACCTGGGCGATTGGGTTGCACCCTCCAACCTGCCGCCCGATGCGATGATCCATACCTTCTACCTCTGGCGTTGTGCCGATATTGCCTCCCGGACTGCAAAAGTTTTAGGCAAACCGGAAGAATCACAGATATTTGCCATCCTGGCAGAAAAAACCCGGCTGGCATTTTCCAAAAGGTTTTACGACCAGATGAACGGTACCTACGGTAATGCCGGTGGGAATATCTTCGCCCTAAAAATGGGAGTGCCTGAAAGTCAGTATAAACGGGTGACCCAAGCGCTCCGGAACGACATTCTGGCTAATGACGGACACCTGGATACAGGCATTTTCGGAACACAGTTCTTCTTTGAAACACTGACGGAAATCGGGATGCACGATCTGGCTTACACAGCCATGAACAAACGCACACAACCCTCCTATGGCTGGTGGATCGACCAGGGCGCCACTACCACCCGGGAACAGTGGAACGACGACGGTTCGCACAACCATCCGATGTTCGGCGGAGGACTGGTCTGGTTGTACCGGAAACTGGCCGGGATGCAGGCCGATCCGGAGGAACCTGGTTACCGGCATATCATCTTCAGACCACAGCCGGTGGCAGACCTCTCATTTGTAAAATATTATAACCAAACCACTTACGGACAAGCCGGCATTCACTGGACAAACGACCCGGAAAGGTTCACCATGGAGATTACCGTTCCCGTTGGGTGCCGGGCAACCGTTTATGTTCCGGTAAGGTCAGGCAGAAGAATCATGGAAAGCGAACGGCCGGTTTTGCCGGGTGGTGATATAAAATTCATTCAAGATGAAACAGGGTACCGGGAATTTTCAGTGAAAAGCGGGAAGTACAGGTTCATTTCGGAATAATCTTCCTTTACTGAAGTCGTACAAATCCGGGATTGAACCTGAATACATGGAGTGAACCTGCTTCCCTTGTAAATACCTGCCGTTGCGGATACCCGTTCTGATCTGCTTTTTAATATGCAGACCCCGGAGTTTATCGCACGAATAGTATTGCTGATCGTCGAAATCGTATCTGCAATTTTGGGATTGTACTGCGCAAAAAGGAGAAAGCAATTTTCGAAGAGGAGTGCCCCGGAGGAATTTTTCCGGAACATTCAAAAGATGCTTTACATTGATTTAGAATTAATTTTTACATTTTCTTTGAAAGTTTCCTTTTTTTGCTATATATTTGCATCACTTCAAGTTATAATAAGTCCCTTTAGCTTGAATTGCATTTTAAATCCCAACGAAAGGAGACAGAGGTCTCCTTTCATTTTATCCCTACATTCTTTCCGGCAATTCAATCCCCAGTAAACCCATACCGTTTTTCAGAATGTTTCCCACAGTCAGGGAAAGTGCAAGTCGAAAGTCTCTTTTCAGCAGGTCTGTTTCATTCAGGATAGAGAGGTCGTGGTAAAACTGGTTATACACTTTGACCAGTTCAAAACAGTAATTGGCCACCACTGCGGGTGAGTAGGCGGTACCTGCTTCTTCGACCACAGCAGGAAAAAGGGAGAGGGTTTTAAGCAACTCTTTTTCCCTTGATTCGAGGGAAAGATCTCCGGTTTCCGGAGCAGCTACCGTCAGCCCTAAAGCGTTCGCTTTTCGCATGACTGAACGGATGCGGGCATGGGTATACTGGATAAAGGGGCCTGTGTTGCCGTTGAAATCGATAGACTCAACCGGGTTAAAGAGCATGTTTTTTTTGGGGTCTACCTTCAGGATGTAATATTTCAATGCCCCGAGGGCAATGATTCTATACACTTCGCCGGCCTCATCAGGGCCTAATCCTTCCAGTTTGCCGAGTTCCTGCCCCATTTTATGGGCGACCTGCAACATTTCTTCCATCAGATCATCGGCATCCACCACGGTTCCTTCCCTGCTTTTCATTTTCCCGGAGGGGAGTTCCACCATGCCGTAAGAAAAGTGAAACAGATCTTTTCCCCATGAGTAGCCCAGTTTATCCAGGAGCAGGGAGAGAACCTGGAAGTGGTAGTTTTGCTCATTTCCAACCACATAGATCATTTTCCCGATGGGATAATCGTCGAACCTCATTTTTGCCGTACCGATATCCTGGGTGATGTACACTGAGGTTCCGTCGCTCCGGAGGAGCACTTTCTGATCCAATCCTTCCGATGTGAGGTCGGCCCAGACCGATCCATCCTCCCTCCGCGTGAAAAAGCCCTCCCTGACTCCTCGGAGTACCTCCTCTCTGCCCATCAGGTAGGTTTCGGATTCGTAATAGATTTTATCAAAATGGATTCCCAGGGCCCGGTAAGTTTCTTCAAATCCTTCGTACACCCAGTTGTTCATTCTTTTCCATAATTCTATGGTTTCCGGGTCGTGGGCCTCCCACATCCGGAGCATTTCCCGGACTTCAAGAATGGATGGGGCCTTTTCTTCGGCTTCTTCCTGCGACATGCCCCTGGCAACAAGTTCGCCGATTTCTTTATTGTAGTGCTGATTGAACAGAACATAAAATTCACCGACGAGATGGTCTCCTTTGATCCCTGAGTTGTAAGGAGTCTTTCCTTCTCCCCATTTTTTCCAGGCATACATCGATTTGCAGATATGAATGCCACGGTCATTCACGATGTTTGTTCTGACCACCTTTTTCCCGTTGGCCTCCAGGATGCGGCAAAGCGAGTTTCCCAACAGGTTGTTCCTGATGTGTCCCAGGTGGAGAGGCTTATTGGTGTTGGGGGAGGAATATTCAACCATGACCAGTTCGGCGTTCTGAGCCTCCGGAACGATTCCAAAACAGGTGCCGGGGAACGCGTGGCCGAGGATGCTGGTCCAGATCCTGTTCCGCAGGGTCAGGTTCAGGAAGCCGCCGATGACATTGAAACTTTCCACTTCGGGATGGTTTGTGGTCAGGTAGTTTCCCAGACGGGCGGCCGTTTCGGCAGGAGGAAGGTGGGTTTGACGCACCAGGGGGAACATTACCAGGGTCAGATCCCCCTCATAGTCCTTCCGGGTTTGCTGAAGTTGGAGCAGAGAAGCATCCGGCCGGAATCCAAAAAGGGTTTCCACAGCCTGGCCGATTTTTTCCTGCAGCATCGCTTCGATGTTCATGACTCAGGGGATCACAATTTTTTCGGTTGCCGGATCCCAGAAAACCTGTTTCCGGTGATGGTAGGAGAGGGTTCCCATATGGGCAGTCATGGCCTCTTCAAAACCCCTGTCGATGTTGCACCCCGGCTGCTTTTCCTGCCGGATGCCATCGATCCATTCCTTCATATGGAGGTGGGTGGTGTCGACCCGCTGCCCCCCCCGGTAGGTGTAAAGAAGGCCTCGCCCTGCAAAATACTGTTCGGTCGCCGAGGTGATTACGTCGGCTCCGCGCCCCGGGAAATAGGTATAAATAGGCATATCGGGTTTGATGATGCCCTGTGTGATCTGTCCGGCATACCGCGTGGAACGGGGGTCGGCGTAGATAGTCAGGGCACTCCCCATTTCCATATACGCATCATGGCCCATGATTCGTTTTCCCCGGTCCATCTGACTGGAGAGGGTCGCCGAGTATAAAAGCGACAGATTCCGGTCCGGGAACTCAAAAACAGTGGTTAACACATCCGGCACAGTTCTGCCATCTTTAAAAAAGTAAATTCCGCCGGTAGAGATGGCCGAATGAGGGATGCCCACACCGAGAACCTGGTTGATGGCATCGTACTCGTGCGTCAATAAATCGCCGGAGAGTCCTGTGCTGTAATCCCACCAGCAGCGCCACCGGAAAAACCGTTCCAATGAAAACTCATGCCAGGGTGCCTGTCCAATAAACTGCTCCCAGTCAATAGTTTGAGGGTTGGCATCCGGGTGAATATCATAAACCCATGCTCCATTGGGGTCGTTACGGTTGGTGGTCACTTCAATCAGGTTGATGGGGCCCAGGACGTTCTTCTCTATGGCTTCCCGGGCTTTCTGGTATGCATCGGTCTGGCGTCCCTGGTGGCCGAGCTGGAAAATAACACCAGATTCCCGGATGGCCTTTCTGACTTCGTAGGTCTCCTCCACCGACCAGGTCAGCGGTTTTTCACAGTATACATGTTTGCCGGCACGGGCTGCCTCAATGGTCATCGGCCCGTGCCAGTGATCGGGGGTGGCAATTACTACGGCATCCACCTCGGGAGAGGTTATCAGATCCCGGTAATGGGCATAGCGCTTCACTGGTTCACCCTGGCTGCCACGGCTACCCTCACGGTTCCGGTTTGCTGCGGCCTCAGAGGCCATCTGCCCGTAGGTGTCGAAAATATCGCATACCCCTGTAATTCTGATATTCAGGTCCTCCTGCAGCCGGAAATCCTCAAACCGGGTGTCGTCCTTATGGTTACCGGCACCTTCCAACCACTCATCCATCAGCGTGGGATGGACAAATCCCAGGGCCTTGGCCAGCTGTTTCCCCCGGATGCCAAAGCCGATCAATCCAATCCGGATCTCTTTTCCTTCCGATTTCACCGCCACTGCCGGGGTAGTGTGCGACATGTCCAGTTCCTCTGTAATGGTCCGCTTCAGGAACCGGTCCAGACTCTCCTTTTTGTATACCCCGTAAGCCACAGCTCCCAGAACCGGAATGGTGGCCATACTCTTCAGAACTTCTCTCCGGGATATTCCTGCTTTCCTTTTTTTTGGATTTTCTT
Source organism: uncultured Prolixibacteraceae bacterium (assembly GCA_964650525.1). Taxonomy (GTDB): domain Bacteria; phylum Bacteroidota; class Bacteroidia; order Bacteroidales; family Prolixibacteraceae; genus UBA1413. Next base: position 2,799 of record CAZYUA010000008.1, on the reverse strand, counting down.
CCATTTTCCGTCGCATCATGATTTCGGCTTGTTGAAGAGTATCCGGTCTAATCCGGCCAGCCTCCCGGCAGGGAAAAGGGAAAGAAACCCCAAAGCCAGGAATTCAATGAGTACCTTATCTACGATGAAGTAACTGCCTTCGCTGGGGAGGGCATAATTTAACCCGATCATGGGAGGGTGGGACAGGTAATAAAAACTCAGTAACAGCATTCCGGCCCAGGCTGCAGGTCTGGCAAACAAACCCAGTATCAGCCCGGTACCAATAAGGACGAGTCCCCACTGGTTCATCACGTCAACAACAGCCAGTATCCCCGGATTTGTGGCGATGCCATGAAACAGGGGGGCAAAAAACCCCCTGGAGTCCATCAGGTATCCAAAGGGCGACCAGGAGGGGTTGAAAAGCTTGACCAGTCCTTCATACAGAAAATGCCAGCCGATGGCAACCCTCAGCAGAACCAGCCAGGTGGCCTGGCCATGGGTAAACACGGAACTTCTATTCATGAATCGGTTGAAAATATCCCTTTACAAGCTAAACATCAGCTCTCCTTTTTTACAGGCTGAAGGGTCAGGGAACCTGGTCCAGCAGGTGGATTACCAGGCCTGAACGCAATTTAGGCTCAAACCAGGTGGTCTTTGGCGGCATGATAAGGCCCGTGTCGGCGATATCGGTCAGCTGCTGCATGGAAACAGGAAAAAGAGCAAAGGCAACCTTCATCTCTCCGGAATCGACCCTTCTTTGTAACTCTTCGAGTCCCCGGATTCCTCCGATGAAATCGATACGCTGTGAAGTTCTCAGATCGGTAATACCAAGGACGGGTTTCAGGATCTGTTCCGACAATACGGTAACGTCGAGGATGCCGATGGGATCGTCATCACGATACGTGCCTGGCCGTGCTTTCAGCTTATACCAGGAGTTTGCCAGGTACATGCTGAATAGGTGCAAAGCTTCAGGACGGTATGGTGTATTTCCCATTTTTTCGATAAAAAACCCTGCCGAAAGCATTGTCAGGAAATCAGGCTCGGAAAGCCCGTTCAAATCCCGGACAACCCGGTTATAATCCATGATCCGGAGTTGGTTGCCGGGGAAATGGACAGCCATAAAAAAGTTATATTCTTCAGTTCCGGAATGATGGGGATTGCCATTTTTCCTTTCGGTGCCGATGCGGGCAGCCGCGGCCGTCCGGTGGTGGCCGTCGGCCACATACGTGCAGGGAACTTCTTCTGCAAAGAGTTGTTCTATCCTGACATTGTCGGAAGGATTGCAGACAGGCCACAGGGCATGGCCGAATCCATCTTCCGCAACAAAATCATACTCGGGAGGCTGGCTTTGTGTGATGGAAGCGACAAGAGCATCAAGGGCCGGTACCGCCTGGTAGGCAAAAAATACCGGCTCTATATTGGCATTCAGGTGGCGCGTAAGAACCATCCGGTCTTCTTCCTTATCGGGCCGGGTCAGCTCGTGTTTTCTGATTTTTCCTTTTTCATAATCCTCACAGGCGGCGCATCCGACAATACCGTATTGAGTATGCCCGTCCATGGTCTGGGCATAAATGTAATACCTGGGATCCTGATCCGGGATAAGCCATCCCCGCTGACGGAAAACACTGAAATTTTCCACTGCTTTTTGGTAGACTGCTTCTGAGTGGTTATCGGTACCAGGGCGACAATCGATTTCTGCCCGGGTTACATGGAGCAGCGATTTTTCCTTGCCGGCAGCCATACGGGCAGCCTCTTCACTGTTCATGACGTCGTAGGGAAGGCAGGAAAGCTCTTCCACGATTTCCCGGGGTGGTCTTAACCCCCGGAATGGTTTGACAATAGCCATTGTGTTTTCAGTTTACCCGGCAACTGACATCTCCCGTTTCAAAAAAGGAAATTGCCTGTTCAGCAGCAGCTATGCCGGCATTGTTGTTGGCTTCAAGGGTTTGAGCACCTGCTTTTTTGGGTGTTGAAAAGTACCTGCCCGGAAATTTTTCCTTAAACGCTTCATGCTGGTCCGGCTTGACGTCGGTAAGATATTGGATATCGCTCCGTTCCTCCATAATCTGCATCAGCCCCTCTTCGTCTACCACCTCTTTGCGGGCGGTGTTGATCACCATCGCTCCGGGTTTTAGTTCTTTGAGGACTAATTTGCTGACAGAGCGGATGTGTTCCCCCCTGGCCGGAACATGAATGGAAACGATATCGCTTTTGCGGTAGAGTTCTTCAAGCGAATGGGTATTCTTCAATCCGGTGGCAGCGGCAGCTTCCTTGCTGTAGCGGGTGAAAACGATTACTTTCATGCCCATGGCACGGGCAATCCGGAACACATTGCGGGCAACAAACCCAAAGCCGTGGAGCCCTAGGGTGCGGCCCCTCAATTCCCGGCCTGTCTTGCCCGAAAACTGCTCCCTGATGCCATACAAGGCCAGACCTATGGCCAGTTCAGCAACCGCATTGGCATTCTGCCCGGGTGTGTTCATAACCACAATACCCTTTTCTGCAGCATACCGGCCATCGATGTTGTCGTACCCTGCACCTGCCCTGATGATAACCTTGAGGCTGCCTCCGGCATCGATAATATCCCGGTCGACAAGATCACTCCTGACAATTAACCCGTCGACTTCATTTACAGCAGCCATAAAGTCCCCTTTAGAGGTATATCCCTCAAGGAAGGTAGCTTCGTATCCTGCTTTAATAAAAATTTTATTGATTTTTTCAACAGCTCCGGCTGCAAAAGGTTTTTCGGTGGCAATCAGGATTCTTTTCATCTGTTCTCCTTTTCAAATTCCTTCATGACTTCAACCAGGGCCCTGACAC